>NC_010995.1:0-600000 GCF_000019225.1 Cellvibrio japonicus Ueda107
GTGGTTGTTTTGCCGCAATCAGTTTGGAGATTATGTGCCGCCAGTTTGCAGGATGAACTGCCATCGCAGCAGTTCAATACCTGGATTCGGCCATTGCAAATCGATGAGTCGGCAGGTCCTGACCAGTTGCGCCTTTTAGCGCCCAACCGTTTTATTTGTGATTGGGTGGCGGAGAAATTCCTCCAGCGTATTCGCGAACTCGTCTCCCACTATCAACAGGGGTGTATGTTGCAAGTGGCGGTAGCGGTGTTGCCGCGCACCGGACTGATCCCGCCGCAATTTCCGCCTCCTGTTCGCCAATCACCTGCGGTTATGCCTTCGCGCCAGATAGATGTTCCATCCTTTACCGAAGCCTTGAATACGGGTTCTGATACCTATATTCCACGTGCTGCCGGGCGCCAGGATGTATCAGCCCCTGAACTGGAAGCCGCCGTCCAATATGCCGCGGAAACTGTGGTTGATAACGCTGCCAACGCACGGGATTCCGGCAGCGTTTTACGGGCCTCCCCTGTATTTAATGAAGAGCCACCCGAATCTGCCACGCTGCGCACCGGGGATGTGGAAGTTGAAGGTGGCCTTAAACACAGTAATTACCTCAACAGCGCCTGTACCTTTGCCACTTTTGTGGAAGGCAAGTCCAACCAGTTGGGTTTGGCAGCGGCGCGCCAGGTGGCAGAAAATCCCGGCGGTGCCTACAACCCTCTTTTTATTTACGGTGGTGTGGGCTTGGGAAAAACCCACTTGATGCAGGCCGTGGGTAATGCGATGGTTGCCAGGAATCCCAATGCCAAGGTGGTCTACCTGCATTCAGAACGCTTTGTGGCAGACATGGTGAAAGCCCTGCAGCTCAACGCTATTAACGATTTCAAACGCTATTACCGCTCTATGGATGCCTTGCTAATTGACGATATCCAGTTTTTTGCCGGTAAAGAGCGCTCCCAGGAAGAGTTTTTCCATACGTTTAACTCACTGCTGGAAGGCGGTCGCCAGATTATCCTGACTTGCGACAGATTTCCTAAGGAAATCAATGGCTTGGAAGAGCGCCTCAAATCCCGTTTCGGCTGGGGATTGACGGTAGCGGTAGAGCCGCCGGAATTGGAAACCCGCGTAGCAATCCTGATCAAGAAGGCAGAGCAGGCCAATATCGACTTGCCCCATGAAGCTGCCTTCTTTATTGCCCAGCGTATCCGCGCCAATGTGCGCGACCTTGAGGGCGCTTTAAAACGGGTGATTGCCAGTGCCAACTTTACCGGTCGATCGATCGATGTCGAACTGGTGCGCGAGGCTTTGAAGGATTTGCTGGCGCTGCAGGACAAACAAGTGGGTATTGATAATATCCAACGGGTGGTGTGCGAGTACTACAAGATCAAAATGAACGATATGATCTCCAAGCGTCGCAGCCGTTCTGTTGCCCGTCCGCGCCAGGTGGCCATGGCCCTGGCGAAGGAATTGACTAACCACAGCTTGCCCGAAATTGGCGAAGCTTTTGGCGGCCGTGACCACACCACGGTGTTACACGCCTGTCGCAAGATCAAGGAATTGCAGGAAGAGACTGCCGATATCCGCGAGGATATGAAAAATTTGCTGCGTTCTCTGACAACATGATTTATAAACCTGCTTTTTTGTGCGTCTTGTTAATAACGATCCCGGAAGATAATTGCGAAGAGACCATCACATGAAATTTGCCGTATCCCGCGAAGCCCTGTTAAAACCCCTGCAACTGGTAGCTGGTGTGGTGGAACGTCGTCAGACACTGCCGGTATTGTCCAATGTCCTGATTCAACTGGAAGGCGACCAATTATCGCTCACAGGTACTGACTTGGAAGTAGAGATCATTGGTCGCCTGACTCTGGAGCAGGCAGGTCAATCGGGGGAGATTACTGTTCCGGCCAGAAAGTTGGTAGATATCTGCAGATCCCTACCGGATGGCTCCACGATTGAGTTTTTTCTTGAAGAAAACCGTATTTTGGTCAAATCCGGTCGCAGCCGTTTTACTCTCTCAACCTTACCGGCTTCAGACTTTCCTAATGTAGAAGATGCTCCTGGCAACCTGCGTTTCAGTTGTGCCCAGGCGGAAGTTAAACGCCTGATTGAACGCACTGCCTTTGCTATGGCGCAACAGGATGTTCGCTATTACCTCAACGGTATGCTGTGGGAAGTTCGCCAGGATCACTTGCGGGTTGTGGCTACTGACGGTCACCGCATGGCTATGTGCACCCGTGCTATTGCGGTGAATACTGACGATGTTGTGCAGGCCATTTTGCCGCGCAAAGGTGTGTTGGAGTTATCCCGTTTGCTGGATGATTCAAGCGCGCAAGTGGAAGTGGTATTGAGTGCGAACCATATTCGTGTCACCTCGGTGGATTACACCTTCACCTCCAAGCTGGTGGATGGCAAATTCCCGGAATACGAGCGTGTACTGCCGCGCGGTGGCAATAAAGTAGTGATTGGCTCCCGCCTTGAACTCAAGCAGGCTTTTGCCCGTACCGCAATTCTCTCTAACGAGAAATATCGTGGCGTTCGCCTGTTGTTATCCAATGGTGTATTGACCATTGTGGCCAATAACCCGGAACAGGAAGAAGCGGAAGAACAGGTTACTGTGGATTACACCGGTGAGTCTTTGGAGATAGGTTTTAATGTGAGCTATCTCCAGGATGTTGCCAATGTGATCAGTAATGAGAACATCAAAATTACCCTGCTTGATGCCAACTCCAGTGCCCTGTTGGAAGAACCTGAAAACAGCGATTCCCTCTATGTTGTTATGCCAATGCGTCTCTAAGGCGCATTGGTTTTTTACTGAAACCTTTTTGTTATGTCCTTGGCCCGATTAAGGGTTCATCACCTGCGCAATCTTGAATCCGTCGATATAGAACCCTCGTCGAGGGTCAATCTTATTTACGGTTTAAATGGCTCCGGTAAAACCAGTTTGTTGGAAGCCATTAATGTCCTTGCCTTAGGGCGCTCTTTCCGCAGCCATAAACACAAACCTTTAATTAGTCATCAACAACTGGCTTTTACTATTTTTGGCCGGGTATTGGCTGATGATGCGGCGGAAATTCCAATTGGTATCCAGCGCAACCAGCAGGGTGAAGTGATGTTGAAGGCCAATGGAGCCAATGTAGGTTCTATTGCAGACCTGGCAATTTTCCTGCCGGTACAGGTGATCAATTCAGATACATTTTTATTGCTCGAAGGTAGCCCCAAGGTTCGTCGCCAATTTATGGATTGGCTGGTGTTCCACGTGGAACATCAATTCTATCCACAATGGAAATCCCTCCAGCGCTGTCTGAAACACCGCAATAGCCTCTTGCGCCGTGATAGAATAGATCCTTTTGAATTAAGCACTTGGGACCAGGAGTTAGTACAACTCACAGAACAAATCCACTGCTTTCGAGAGCAATGCATGGCCTTGTTTGTTCCTGTATTTGAGCAGCTATTGCAGGAGTTTGTCGTCCTTGAGGGACTGGAGCTGCACTACCAGCGGGGATGGGATAAACACAAGGATTACGCTCAAGTGTTACAGGATAGTTTTGAGCGCGATAAACGTCTTGGTGTTACCCATGCCGGTAGCCACAGGGCAGAACTGCGCATAACCCTAAACGGCCAGGATGCTGCTGAAATACTGTCTCGTGGACAGCAAAAGCTGCTGGTATGCGCGCTCAAAATTGCCCAGGGTTTGGTATTCAGCCAGGTAACCGGCCGTAAATGTATTTATCTGGTGGATGATCTTCCGGCAGAACTGGATGAACAACACCGGCAGCGCTTGGTGGATTGGCTTTATCGTATGGATACACAGGTATTTATTACAGGGGTTGAACGGCAAGCATTGTTGGCTGGCTGGCTGGATAAGCCGGAGATAACACCGAAAATGTTCCACGTGGAACATGGTAGGGTAAGTTGCCCTGCTTAAAACATCTTTTTGGATACGCCTTTAGCACCAGGGAAGACCTGGTACACGAATAAAACGCGGAGAATAGCTATGTCAGAAGAGAACAATTACGACTCATCCAGTATTAAGGTTCTCAAGGGCTTGGATGCGGTGCGCAAGCGCCCGGGAATGTATATCGGTGATACCGATGACGGTTCTGGCCTGCACCACATGGTATTTGAGGTGGTGGATAACTCCATCGACGAAGCCCTGGCTGGCTATTGCACCGAAGTACGCGTCACTATTCACCCGGATGAAACGGTTTCCGTAAGTGATAACGGCCGTGGTATTCCCGTGGATATGCACGAAGAGGGTGTCTCTGCCGCTGAAGTGATTATGACGGTGCTCCATGCCGGTGGTAAGTTCGACGATAACACCTACAAGGTGTCCGGCGGTTTACACGGTGTGGGTGTATCAGTAGTGAATGCCCTGTCAGAGTATTTAAAGCTGACGATCCGCCGCGCAGGCAAAATCCACGAGCAAATTTACTGCCACGGTGTGCCCGATGCGCCCCTGACGGTAGTCGGGGATTCGGTAACTACCGGTACTGAAATCCACTTCAAACCCTCAGCGGAAACCTTTACCAATATTGAATTCCAGTACGATATTCTGGCCAAGCGCCTGCGCGAGCTATCATTCCTTAACTCGGGCGTGCGTATCGTGTTAAAGGATGAACGCAGCGGTAAAGAGGAGATCTACCAATACGAAGGTGGCCTGAAAGCCTTTGTGGAACACCTCAATAAAAACAAAACCACCATTAATAAGATGGTGCACTTTGTTGCCAGCGGTCGTGAAGATGGCATAGGGGTTGAAGTGGCCCTGCAGTGGAACGATTCCTTCCAAGAAAACCTGTTCTGTTATACCAACAATATCCCCCAGCGCGATGGCGGTACCCACCTGGCCGGTTTCCGTGCGGCCTTAACCCGCCTGCTGAATACCTATATCGAAAAAGAAGGTATTGGTAAAAACGCCAAGGTAGCCACCACTGGTGACGATGCCCGCGAAGGCTTAACAGCGATTATTTCGGTAAAGGTACCCGACCCCAAATTCTCCAGCCAAACCAAAGACAAGCTGGTGTCTTCCGAGGTAAAAACGGCGGTAGAGCAGGAGATGGCAGAGCATTTTTCCTCCTATCTGCTGGAAAACCCCAATGATGCCAAGGCAGTGGTAGGCAAGATGATCGACGCTGCACGCGCCCGTGAGGCTGCGCGTAAGGCGCGTGAAATGACCCGCCGTAAAGGTGCGCTGGATATTGCCGGTTTGCCCGGCAAACTGGCTGACTGCCAGGAAAAAGACCCGGCATTGTCCGAACTCTACCTGGTGGAGGGTGACTCTGCCGGTGGTTCTGCCAAGCAGGGCCGTGCGCGCAAAACCCAGGCGATCCTGCCGCTGAAAGGTAAGATCCTTAACGTGGAAAAGGCCCGCTTCGACAAGATGCTGTCCTCTGCCGAAGTCGGTACCCTGATTACCGCCCTGGGCTGCGGTATCGGCAAAGAAGATTACAACCCGGAAAAACTGCGCTACCACAGCATCATTATCATGACCGACGCCGATGTGGACGGTTCGCACATCCGCACCCTGTTACTGACCTTCTTCTTCCGTCAAATGCGTGAGCTGATTGAACGCGGCCATATCTATATCGCCCAGCCGCCGCTGTACAAGATTGCCAAGGGTAAGCAGGAGCAATACCTGAAAGACGAAGCGGCCATGACCGAATTCCTCACCCAGGCAGCCCTGGATGGCTCAAGCCTGCATGTGAATCTGACTGCCCCGGGAATCAGCGGTGAGGCCCTGGAAAAGCTGGTACAGCAGTACCGCAAAGTGATGGCGACTATTGAGCGCCTGTCGCGTCTATACCCGGCAGATGTGTTGGAAAAGATGATTTATATGCCATCACTGCGCGCTGAGCACCTGGCTGACCAGGGCCATATCCAGCAGTGGTGTGACCAATTGCTGGCTCGCTTTAGCCTGGATGCGCGCGACGGCAGCCAGAAGTACATCATTAGTGTGCGCGAAGACCAGGAGCGCCACCTGTTCCTGCCCGAGGTGGAAATTATCGCCCACGGTATTTCAACCCATTACCCCTTCAACCATGACTTCTTTGCATCGGGCGAATACGCACAAATTGTTGCCCTGGGCGAGGAATTGGAAACCCTGATTGAAGAAGGGGCCTATGTGCAGCGCGGCGAGCGCAAGCAAACTATTGCCAGCTTTGCCGAAGGCCTGGAATGGTTAATGAAGGAATCGCGCAAGGGCTACAACATCCAGCGCTATAAAGGTCTGGGTGAAATGAACCCCGAACAATTATGGGAAACCACCATGAACCCGGAAACCCGCCGTATGCTGCGGGTAACCATCCAGGATGCTATTACAGCTGATCAAATTTTCACCACTTTAATGGGCGACCAGGTAGAGCCGCGCCGCGACTTTATTGAAACCAATGCCCTGGCCGTGGCCAACCTGGATGTATAAGGATTTGTGGCACATTTTTACGATTGAAATTTAAGCAATGGTCTATACTCTGCGGGCTTTGTTAGCGAGAGAAGTATTTGGGGCCTGTACAGGCCCTGGTAATCATTGACCTGCAGGTGAAAGATAAGAATGAGCGAGAAGCGTGTAACCAAAGTATTGTTGAGTCAGCTGGAGGATGTGCTGGAAGAACGCGATGGTGATGACCGTCGCAAGCGCGACCGGGGATTACCTGCCCATGTAAATGAGGATCGCCGTAAGGGCGATAGGCGCGCTGCCAGTAAGGATGAGAAACCCAAGGCTTGATATTGCAGGTCTTCCGGTAGATTGCACAGTCAGTTGTAAATAATGTGTTATTGGAAAGGGGAGCTGCGGCTCCCCTTTTTCGCAGGTTGGATTTATACAGGTTGGATTGGTATCCGGCGATTCCGCTCTCCCTGGCGTTTTGCTATCCGCAACCTAGCGCAGGAAGCTGCCGTCCACACCGATCTTGCCCGGGCCATTCAGCACATAGATACCGGCCGAGTAGGCTTTTACCGTGAAGCTTAAAGTACCGTTGTTAACGGTGACCGTATTGCCGGTCACCGCATCGCGATAGGTGCCGTTGCGCACACCGCTGACACTGACAGACTGGTCGCTGCTGCTGGCCAAACCGACCACGGCATAGCTGCCCTGGCTGTAGAGGTCGCGCACAAAGCTCATACCGGCACCCCATTCATTAACCTGGGTTGTCGGCGCTTTCTGCAAGGCGGGAACTGCTTTGCGGATCTGGTTCAGGCGCTTGATGTGCTGGTAGAGCGGGTGGGCCTGGGTGGTAGCCAGGTTATCCAGGTGCGGGCCAAAGTAGGCGCGGCCGGTCTGGTCGATGGTGTCGTTGTTACCGGCAATGTCCTGCGGCAGGCCGCCCTGGAACATGATTTCCTCGCCGTAGTAGAGGGTCGGGATACCGCGGTTGGTCCACAACAGGTTGTAGGCCATGGCGGCATTACCTTGGGCGCCGCCGTAACGGTATTTAAAGTCGTTATCCGGGCCCACATCGTGGTTTTGGAAGAACGTCACCAGTTGGGTGGCATCGCCGTACACCCAGTCCATGGCGAGCACACCGCCGATACCGCCGAAGTGGCCGCGCGTTACGTTATCGCGGAAGGTGGAAAAGACCGAGAAATCCAATACCGAGAAACCGGAATCGCCGCCGCCATTGGGGTTGGCCGGGTCGCTGGTGGTGCGGGTGTACCACCAGGGGCGAATGACTGCACTGGCGTTGTCACTGGCGATTTCGGAACCGAAGCCGGTGCCTTTTACCAGGTTCTCACCGAATACAAACAGGCCGGGTTTGTGCGCTTTCCAGTTGTTGACATAGGTGAGCAATTCATTGCGTTCCACGTGTTTCACCGTGTCGATGCGAATCGCGTCGACACCCATATCCAGGTACATACGGATGGCGCCGTTGAGGTAATCCTTGACATTCTGGCGACCGGTGGCCAGGTCGATACAATCACCTGCCATATGTTTCTTCTGCAGCGCCAGCGGGCTTTCCCAATCGCCACCGGACATAAAGCCATCCTGGTGATACCAGTTGGGGTCGAGGGTGGTGGCGTCTATGCCGAAGAAACGGTTGGGGTTATAGCCGGCCTGGGGCACGGTGGCACCGGTTTTGGGGTCGACCAGGGGCACAGTGCCGGCCGCATCGGACGTGTGGCGCTCGCGGAACCAGGCGGGGGCTACCGGGTTATCGTTATCGTCGCGGAATTCGCTCTTGTAATCGCCCAGGTTGCCCAGGTAGGGGCCGTTAACCACCTGGCCCTGGGTGCCGCCGGCGGGCACGTAGTATTTGATCGGCAGATGGTCGATCCACACCTGGCCGCGCAGGCCGTACTGGCTGGAGTGGTTGATCACCACATCCTGGATGACTTTCAGACCCTTGGCATGGGCGGCATTAATGAATTCCTGATAGCCAGCACCGGGTGATTCCAGGCGCGGATCCACCTTGTAGAAGTCATAGGCGTGGTAGCCGTGGTAATCCAGGCCGGAGCGATTTTCCACCGGCGGTGTTACCCAAATCGCGGTAAAGCCCAGGTCCTTGATGTAATCGAGTTTTTCAATCAACCCTTTAAAGTCGCCGCGCCAGTGGGGATCACCCGCTTTGTAGCGATCGCGGTTGTAGTAGTTGTTGTTGGCATCGCCATCGTAGAAACGGGCGGTGAGCAGGAAGTAAATCGTCTCGCTGCGGAAATCGCCGCTGATCACTGAACTGGTGGCACTGCTGGCTTGGCTGGAGGAAGAAGAACTGCTTGCGCTGGAACTCGTCAGGTTAGTCAGGGTGATGGCTTTGGTGCCGGCGTTAAAGCAGATCTTGTAGCTGGTATCGGCGCTTACGAGGTAATCGCTACTCGGATAGCTTTCAGTCCAATTGGCGTAGTGATCGATCTTGAAGCGCGGGTTGGTGCTGGCCGCGCCAAAGGTCTGCTGGGTGCAGTACAGGCCATTGTCCAGGGCCATGGCGGTAGAGCCCCAGTTATTGGGTGTGCCGCGGAAATACCAGCTATCGGCAGCGGTGCTGGAACTGGAGCTGCTGACCTGGCTGCTACTGCTGGATGACAGGGTGCTGCTGCTGGAAGAAGAGTTAGCGGTAACAGGCGTCAGGCTATAGGCGAGGGTGGCATCGTTGACCTGTACCTGATAGGTGCCCACCAGGCTGGTGTAGATATCGCTGCCATTTTGGTTGAGTACGCCATCGTTATTGCTGTCGCCGTAATTGGTTGCCCAGTTACCGGTAACATCAAATTTAAAACGCTGGTTAGCCTGGCCATCAAAGGTGACCTGGACAGTCCAGGTGTTATTGGCGACCAGGGCCATGGCGGTCGTACCCCAGCTATTGGGTGTACCGCGGAAATAAAGCGACGCGAAATTCTGGGTAAATCCGATACTGTCACAATTGCTGACAGCCTGGATGCTGATGGCCTTGGTACTGCTGTTGAACTGGATGTTGTAGGACTGGTTTGCCGTTACTGTGTAATCGGCACTGGGATAACTTTCGGACCAGTCACCCAGGCGATCTATCTTAAAGCGCGGGTTGGTACTGGCCGCGCCGAAAGTTTGGCAGGTGGTGAATTGGGTGCTGCTGGTGGCGGTCATCGCGGTGGTAGCCCAGTTATTGGGGGTACCGCGGAAATACCAATCGGCGTAAACACCCTGGCTGAGCCAAAGCGCTGCCAGGATTGCCAGTTTGAGGAACGTTTTCATACAGACTCCAACCTGAGGAGGTTTCCAGGGTTATTGTTATTGGGAACTGCAAAAGGCGTTTAAACCGCCTTTTAACAAGGGGTTGCACGCAACAAACGCAAAGCGCTACACGCAACAGGGAACTGCACGGGTTGCTTGGCTAAACATTGCAGGAAACTGCGGTGATCCCGCCGCTTTACCACTCACACGGCTTATTCTTGTTATGCCGTTTTCCTCTGTGGATTCCCGGGCAGGACTGGAGTCCGGATGGTTAGGGCCTGGGTGGCAGGGCTGCCGACACAGGGCCACGCTGGGGCGCCACAAAAGTGCGCAAGTACACTAGCCTCCTGGCGGTAATATCGACAATTAGCTGCATACGTATGCAGTTTTTGAATACGTATGCAGCAAAATTCAACTTTTGGCGTGGGTATACACCTGGGCTTTTGCCAAGGTTTTCCCGGCGCTCTAGACTCCCCCCGGCGCACAACACTAAAAAATAACCACTCAACAGAGAAGAGAGAACTTGTCGGGCCCTTTGCCCGACACACCATCCCTGGCTGGTTTCCGGGAGTTGGATAACGGCTATCGTGAAGTTCCGTTTTGCTATCGCTCCGCATTTGTTTGCAGGAAAGCCGCCATATTTCCTATATCGCAATTTACATAATCGTAAGGAGTGCTTATGTCATTACATCGTCCCTGTTTGGGCAGCCTGTCCCTGTCGGGTCTGTCCCTGGCCCTGTGCCTCGGGATTGCCTCGGCAAGCTATGCCAGTTCATCCGCAGTTTCCACCTCTGCACAAAACTCATCCGTGGCAGTCAGCAGCTCACCGGCAAGCCAATCGGCTTCCTCAAACCCCAATGGGAGCAGTTCTCGGCCGGGTAGCAGCTCCGGGTATTGCGGTTATTCCTCGGTTTCATCCTCAGGCCAGACAAGCAGTGCACAAGCCTATGCACTGACCTGCACCCTGAATGTGACTAACAGTTGGAATAGTGCCTACCAGGCCAGCGTGATTGTTAAAAACAACAGTGCGACCCCGGTGGAAGGATGGAAACTGGCCGTAGAAAACCCCGGTATCAGTTTGGGGTCAGCCTGGAATGTCCAGCACCTGGAGACAACAGCCAATAGCGTCACCTTTGGCAACCTGGGCTGGAATGGGCTGGTTGCGCCCGGCGGAACAGTAGAGTTTGGCGCCATCTTTAACCATAGTGGCTCCGGCCAGCCGCAACCGGTGTGCCGGATTATCCCGCCCGGCGTTGTTTCTTCCTCCCCGGCTGCCAACCAGCCACCGGTAGCGGATTTTGCCACTACCGTTAAGGGTGCCAGTGTCCATGTGCTGACCATTAACGCCCATGACCCGGATGGGGATAACCTTCGCTACCTGGTGGATTTTGGCGATGGCACCAGGATCGCTTACCCGGATGCCTGGCATACCTACAAAACCCCGGGTACCTACACCATTACCCAGACGGTCGGTGATGGCCAATTGAGCCATGTGCAAACCCGCGAAGTCACAGTGGGTGAGCCGGGGGCTAACCGCGCACCTGTCGCCATCTTCTCCCACTATGGCTATGGCTCCCAGGTATCGGTCAATGGCGGTGGATCGGCGGATATCGACGGCGACAGCCTCACTTACACCTGGGATTTTGGTTCAGGCCCTTTGGTAGGCAACCAGCGCAGTTCCGGCACGGTCGTGAATGGACTGGTTACCCTGACGGTATTCGACGGTGAATTGGGCGATACCCGCCAGGAAACGGCCGGCACCTTGCCCTGTACCTACTATGATCCACGCCCCCTGCCGGATTTCACCTATCGCATAGAGGGTGCGACGGTCTATCTGGATGCCAGTAATTCCCGCATCGTGGACAGTTTCCGCTGGGACTTCGGCGATGGCACTGTGGGCACCGGCACCTACACCAGCCATACCTATGCCGAACCTGGGGCCTACACCATCGAGCTTTATGCCAATGGTGGAATGATGAGCAACCGCGTCTCCCAGGTTATCCAGATAGAAGCCGGCGATAACGGAGGCGAGAACCTGCCACCGGTGGCGGCACTCAGTTGTACAGAACAGTTGGTCATTGGCGATGATTTTGAAAATGGCATCGCCTACTACACTTACACGACACGCTGTTCGGCGGCCGGAAGCAGCGATCCGGAAAACAGCCCGCTCAGTTACCGCATCGATTGGGGCGATGGCAGCAGTTCGCCGGTATCGACCAACACCAACTTTGCCCATAACTATACCGAGAGTGGTTATTACACCATTACCCTGCACGTAAGCGATGGAGTAAACACCAGCAGCAAAACCCTGGACTGGCAGGCATCCCGTTCCTATAGCACCGGCCCGCAACCTGAACCTGGCCCCACCCGCTGTGAATTTAAAATCACCAGCAGCTGGAATTCGGGGTTCACCGGTTGGCTGCGTGTTTACAACGATAGCAATGCACCGGTATCCGGTTGGGAGGCTGAAATAACACTGGCCGCTAACCAGCAGATAAGTAGTAGCTGGAACGGTACCTTGAGTGGTGCCAGCCCGGTAAAGGTCAGCAGTGTTGCCTGGAACGCCACCATTAATCCTGGCAGTTTTGCCGAAGTGGGATTCCAAATCTTGAGTAGCAATAATCCTCACCCGGTTCCGCACCTGGGAGGTCAATCCTGTTTGTAAGATCCGAACCAACCGGAGCGCCAGGCCCCGGTTGGTTTATGGAAACCATCTCAAAAATCATCCCTGCGCCGAAAAAACCTGTTTGCCAATGCCCCACTTTTTCAGGCGTGAAGCGAGGGTTGTCGGTTTGATGCCCAGTAACTGCGCAGCGCCTTCCTCGCCGTAAATTTTTCCCCCGGTTTTGCGCAGGGCATCGACAGTCGCCTGGTATTGGACCTGGCGGCAATCCTGCTCGGTCAGGCATGGTGCTGATGACTGGCCAGGATGTTCAATATGGCTGGCGGGTGAGGGCAGGTCATCCAGGATTAATTTATCGCCCTGGCTGACAATCACCTGGCGCTCGATACGATTTTCCAGTTCGCGGATATTTCCCGGCCAGTGGTATTCCTGCAAGCGCTGGATTTGCGCCAGGGAAATTTTTAATTCGGGTTTGTGGAAGCGCTGGCAGGTAGCTTTTAAAAAATGGGTAACCAATAGCGGAATATCTTCCAGGCGCTCGCGCAAGGGAGCGGAGCGGATGGGAAAAACATTTAAACGAAAATATAAATCTTCGCGGAATAAACCCTGTTCTACCCGTTGTTTTAAATCGCGGTTGGTGGCCGCAATAACGCGGACATCCACCTTGCGGGTAATGGATTCACCTACCCGTTCAAATTCTCCATCCTGTAACACGCGCAATAACTTACCCTGCAATGCCAGCGGCAACTCGCCAATTTCATCGAGAAACAAAGTGCCGCCATCGGCCACTTCAAAGCGGCCCAGGCGCGCGCTCACCGCACCGGAAAAAGCGCCGCGCACATGGCCGAAAAACTCGCTTTCAAATAATTCCGGTGGAATAGCCGCGCAATTGACGCGAATCAATGGGCGCTGGTTGCGCTCACTGGCGCGGTGGATAGCGCGCGCAATTAATTCCTTTCCGGTTCCCGATTCCCCGGTAATCAACGCAGTGGCCACCGTAGGGGCGACCAACTGGATCTGGTAATTGATCTGTTGTACCGCCGGGCTGCGCCCGACAATGTGGTGTGAATTAAAGCCCTCGCTGATTTCCTGTTGCAAATAGGCATTTTCCAATTCCAGTTTATGTTTCAAATGCTCTACCTGTTCCAGTGCCTGGCGCAATTCCTCCATAGTGGAGCGCAAGCGGGTCTCCGCACTTTTGCGCTCGGAGACATCGCGGAAAATAACCACAGCGCCGACCAGTTTGCCCTGGTCATACACCGGGGTACTGGTGTACTCCACCGGAACCGGGTGGCCATCGCGGCACCAGAAAACTTCATCGTCAACACGCCGCACACTGCCATCGCGAAAGGCGGCAAAGATGGGGCAATCCTGCACACAGTAATCCGAGCCATCGGTATGGCTGTGGTGGATCGCCAGGTGGATATTGTGGCCGATCAACGCTTCCGCCTTCCAGCCGAGGATTCGCTCCGCCGCCGGATTCACAAAGGTGGCGCGGCCCTCGGCATCCACACCGTAAATCCCCTCGCCAGCGGCATTGAGCAATAACTGGTTTTGCTGGGCGAACTCCTGGAACACCTGGGTAATGGCCGGGATTGGCAAGCGGTTGTGGTTCGCCGGGCAAGGGTGCGATGGCATGGAAGCAAGGGTATCGCTCACGGTGTGTCCTCTGTGCAGACAGGAATCCGGGGCGATACAACGAAAAATCGTGCCAGGTCTGACGATATTTCGTGAATCACGAAAAGTCGTGATGGATATTGCATTGCCCTCTAGGAAAAATTTTCCGCCAAATCAAGGTATTACACGACATAACCTGCATTGGCACAGTGCTCGCAATAGTACTTGGCAGCAAGACAACGCGAGTTTCAGATTTTTCACCACTGTGCGCCGTCGCCATCTGCTGGTGCGCGCATGCCTGAAAAGGGGGCGTTATGAGCAATAAGAGTTTGGGTGATCCATACCAGAGTGAGGTGTCATTAATCCACAGCAAACGTTGTCGTTGCGACAGCTGTCGTTTTGCCGGTGATGAACGCACCTATTCGCAAGCGCTGGAGCAACAGGCAGACCAGTCTTCAACGCACCGGGAAAGCAACGCACACCCGTGTGAATTCCAAAGTGCGGAAGAGGTGATGGATCGCGCTATTGAAAATACCATTGTGCGCGCTGTGTTCGGCCAGGATGATCACAGTCGCCGCCGTTTTATTCGCGCTGTTGGCGGCGGCACCCTGGCCGCCGCACTTTCCTCGGTACTGCCCATGGGCGCTATCAAAGCGGCCGCCAAGGAAGCGGGTGGCCCCTTGGAAAAGAAAAAACTCAATGTCGGTTTTGTTCCCATCACCTGCGCCACGCCGATCATTATGGCCCACCCCATGGGTTTTTATGCCAAACATGGCCTGGAGGTGGAAGTTATCAAAACCGCCGGCTGGGCTGTTGCACGGGATAAATCCCTGGCGGGTGAATATGACGCATCCCATATGCTCACACCCATGCCCCTGGCGATGAGCTTGGGGATAGGCTCCACCGCTAAAAATTTCATTATGCCCGCCGTGGAAAATATCAATGGCCAAGCCATTGTGCTGCATGTGGATCACAAGGACAAACGCGATCCCAAGCAGTGGAAAGGATTTAAATTCGGTGTGCCGTTCGAATATTCCATGCACAATTTTTTGCTGCGCTATTACGTGGCTGAACATGGGTTAGACCCGGACAAGGATATTCAAATCCGCGTGGTACCGCCGCCGGAAATGGTTGCCAATTTGCGCGCAGGCAACCTCGATGGCTATCTCTCACCCGATCCTTTTAACCAGCGTGCTGTGTGGGAAAAAGTCGGCTTTATCCATACGCTTACCAAGGATCTCTGGGACGGCCATCCCTGCTGCGCCTTTGCCTGTAGCCAGGAATTTGCACTAACCCATCCGAACACCTACGGTGCCTTGCTCAAATCGATTGTAGAGGCGACACACTATTCTTCCAAAACGGAAAACCGCAAAGACATTGCCGCCGCCATTGCGCCGGCCAATTACCTCAACCAACCGGTGCCGGTGATCGAACAGGTGTTGCTGGGCCGCTATGCCGATGGTTTGGGTGAGGTGAAACATGTACCCGATCGCATCGATTTTGATCCCTTCCCCTGGCACTCCATGGCGGTGTGGATTCTCACCCAAATGAAACGCTGGGGTTACATCAAAGGCAATGTGGATTACCAGACCATCGCGCGCCAAGTGTATCTCGCCAGCGACTGCGAAAAAGTGCTGAAAGAGCTGGGCTACCCGGTGCCCAGCGGCACTAACAAAAATTATTTCATCATGGGCAAAGAGTTCGATGTCACCAAGCCGGATGACTATATCAACAGCTTCACCATCCGGAGAACCTAGGCATGCACTCACTCAACCTGCGAGCGCTGCTGCTTTCCATTTCCCTGTTAGTGGTGGTGTTGGGAATTTGGGAAATAGCGGTACAGCCCCCGGCTGTTAGCGAAGCACAATCCGAATATGAATTGCTGATGGGCGGTGCTGCGCAAGAGGCGCGGGTGCCGCCGCCGTCGGCCATTATCCAGCGCGCCTGGGAACAATTGAGCAATCCCTTCTACGATGCCGGCCCCAACGACAAAGGCATAGGTATCCAACTGGGCTATTCGATTTACCGGGTGCTTACCGGTTTTTCACTCGCGCTGTTCATTGCCATTCCTGTTGGGTTTTTAATTGGCATGTCGCCGCTGATGTACCGTGCACTCAATCCCTATATCCAAGTATTGCGCCCTATATCGCCACTGGCCTGGATGCCGCTGGCACTATTCATCATCAAGGATTCGGAAACCTCGGCCATCTTTGTGATTTTTATTTGTTCCATCTGGCCTATGTTGCTCAACACGGCTTTTGGTGTAGCCAATGTGCGCGAGGACTGGATTAATGTGGCGCGTACCCACGAGCTTTCACCCTTGCGCACGGCCTTTACCGTTATTTTGCCAGCGGCAGCGCCAACCATTTTAACCGGCATGCGTATTTCCATCGGTATTGCCTGGCTGGTGATTGTCGCCGCCGAAATGCTGGTGGGTGGAACCGGAATTGGTTACTACGTGTGGAATGAATGGAACAACCTGGATTTAACCAGTGTGATCTTTTCCATTTTAATGATTGGCCTGGTGGGTATGTTGCTGGATCTGGCACTTACCGCTGTCACCAGGCTGGTTCAGTACGAGGAGTAATGGTATGGGCCAATCCTTTCTGCAAGTACAGCAACTCGCCAAGCGTTTTGTCAGCAAAAGTGAAACCCTGACGGTGTTTGAAAATGCCAATTTCACCCTCGAGAAAGGCGAGTTTGTGTGCATCATCGGTCACTCCGGCTGCGGTAAATCCACCATCATGAATACCCTCGCCGGTTTGGATACGCCCAGTGAGGGCGTGGTGATTATGGATGGCAGGGAGGTCAGCGGCCCCAGCCTGGAGCGCGGGGTGGTCTTTCAAAATTATTCGCTCTTGCCCTGGCTGAGTGCGCTCGACAATGTGATCTTCGGTGTGCGCGCCCGCTGGCCCCAGTGGAGCAACGCGCAAATCCACCAGCACAGTTTGCGCTATTTACAGATGGTTGGCTTAAAAGGCGTAGAGCAGCGCAAGCCCGCGCAATTATCCGGCGGTATGCGCCAGCGCGTCTCTATCGCGCGCGCCTTTGCCACCCAACCCAAGTTGCTGCTGCTTGATGAGCCCTTTGGCGCATTGGATGCACTAACACGCGGTGTGATTCAGGATGAATTGATGAACATTTGTGCCGAGACCAGGCAAACCGTATTTATGATCACCCATGATATTGACGAGGCCATTTTGCTCGCCGATCGGATTTTGCTGATGAGCAATGGCCCGGGTGCAGTCATTGCCGAATCGGTAGTGGTGGATTTACCGCGCCCACGCCAGCGCGCCGATATTATCCACCATCCCGGCTATTACCAAATTCGCAATCACCTGGTGGATTTCCTGGTCACGCGCTCAAAGAATTTACGCACTGCAGACAACACAGCATTTCCCCAAACAGTCAATCCAATTCATATGGAATTTACTGCCCCCGATGTTAAAACCACCGGTGAACAGGAAGGTGCAAAGCCTGCACCTTCCATTCACGTTGTTAATGCCTGAGAGGACTCATCATGAAAAAGCAAGACGTTGTAGAAGCCATTGTCATCGCCAAACAAAAAATGAACCTGACCTGGGAAGGCGTAGCTGCCAGCATCGGCATGTCGCCGGTATGGACAACCTCGGTTTGCCTGGGGATGAACTCTGCACCGGCCGATAAAGCCGAAGCCCTGTGCAAAGTATTCGACTTGCCCGAAACGGCCAAGGCGGCATTAATGCAATGCCCCAGCAAAAGTTGGGAACACACAATTCCACAGGATCCGCTGATTTATCGCCTCTATGAAATGATCGGTGTTTACGGCCCCACCATGAAAGCAATCATCCACGAAAAATTTGGCGATGGCATTATGAGTGCGATTGATTTCTCCATGGAGATCGGCAAAGAGGAAAACCCCAAAGGCGATCGCGTTATCATCAACCTCAATGGCAAATTCCTGCCCTACAAAGCCTGGTAATCATTGCCATGACTACACCCACACCAACCGGTGTGGTGGACCTGGCGGCGGTTGATCCCAAACCGCCGTTGCCGCCGTTCACCGAAGCAACTGCCCGCCAAAAAGTGCAGGCCGCCGAAGACGCCTGGAACAGCCGCGATCCGGAACGCGTCGCCCTGGCCTACACTCCCGACAGCGAATGGCGCAACCACGACCAGTTTTTCACGGGCCGTACCGCCATCGTAAATTTCCTGCGCGCCAAATGGCAAAAAGAACAAGGCTATCGCCTAAGGAAAAGCCTCTGGGCATTCACCGACAACCGCATCGCCGTGCGCTTTGAATACGAATGGCACGACCACACCGGCCAATGGTTCCGCTCCTACGGCAATGAAATGTGGGAATTCGCCGAAAACGGTTTAATGCAACGGCGCTTTGCGAGTATTAATGATGTGGTGATAGGAAAAGAAGATCGAAGGATTATTTAAGTCATTGTTATAAAAGAATTTTTATTAAATAAAGGAATAATGACTATAACCTATGTTCCGTATGACGCGATAAATAATTACCTGGAGGATTAGAAAAACAACGATATGGCATGTTGATTTATGCGCAACAGATGAATATAGTTCGCGCCAATATTGATTATTGTTATTTGATAATTAGCCGATGGACAAAAGGATCTCCTCGTGGCGACTCGTAATCTAATCTGTGATTGGAGCAGGGCAGTATTAGGTCTGGTGTTGTTCAGCCTGTGCTATGTTGCACAAGCTGATCAAATGCCGGAGCCCCAGGCTGAATGTGCAGCATCACCAGAATACCTATCAAAATTCGAGCGTTTTTTTAAGAGTCGTGGTGTAAGCCATGACTATTCCTGCCTGACAGATTTTCCGACAATTTCAAAAAACCTTAAACGTTATCAATTAGTTGATATACGTACTAACCCTGTTATCCCGCTCAAGGATTCCTGGAATATATCGGTTGATGAGCTAAAGCTAAAAGATTTTCTAGCCAATCGACCTTTATTATTACTGGACGAAGGATTCAGTCGAGTTCAACAGGCCTCAATCTGCACAACCCTGAAACAAGCAGGGTTTACCTCAGTTAAAATCCTGGTGGGTGGAATTCCTCAATGGTATAACGCCACCCATAGAAAAACCGCACAAAGAAATCAGTTTGTATCGGCAAAAGATGTTGTCTATGAATATTTTAATGGACGTATTTTACTTGTTGCTGCTACAGCGGCTATATCCAGGCAGTTAGAAGAGCTGGGATTTGATGAGCACAAAACCCTGGAGACAAACAAGTTCTCTGAGCTATCCAACATTGTGGTCAGCTCCAGCAATGGGGGCTATGACCCCGTCGTTTATCTAGGAACTAAAGACGATCTTAATGCGCTGGATATTAATCAGTATCTGCCAAATCTTTACATTCTTAACGATGGTCCAAAAGCATTACTTTCCCAGTTAAGACATAACAAGCTCATAGACTATGCACGCAATGCGCCGCAGGAGGTTAATTTCTGTGCGCAAAAATAATTATGTGATCATTTGTCTAATACTAATTTTTTTTACAGGATTATATTTTTTCCTGGACAAGGAGCCTTACGTTTCTACGCAAAAACTCTTGCGCTTTAACTATGCTGTCAAAAATGATTCTGGAAAACCTATTAATGATTATCAGTTTACAGCTGTCATTCCCATGGAAATTAAAGGGATTCAGACTATTAAATCTATAAAATCATCCCATGAATATCAGCTGGTTAATAATTCTGGTCGTCAATCGGTCTACTTTTTAATTGAAAATTTTTCTCCATTCTCCACAAAAATTATTGATTTAACCTTGGCTCTGGATTTAACGGATAAGCCGGATACTGAATCAGGCAATATTAACGATTATTTGCAATCCCAACAATATATAGAAACTGAAGCCTCGGAAATCAAAGATCTCGCGTTTCAATTAAAGGGAAAGACGTCAACAGAAACAGCAAGAAATATCTATGACTGGCTGGTTAATAACATTACCGAAGCCAATTATACAGCCGATAGTAAAGGTGCAATCTACCTGATAAAAAATAAAAAAGGTGATTGTACAGAGTTTATGTATGGGTTTGTTGCACTGGCGCGTGCCAATGGTATTCCTGCACGGGGAATCAGTGGCTTTTGGGTACCTAACCAAAGCACATTAATCAATGCTGCAGACTACCACGACTGGGCAGAATTTTATGACGGTAAAAAATGGGTATTAGTTGATGTAATCAATAGAAAATTTGGTAACAGTGCTGGTGATTACATTGCATTAAATATAGTTGATGAAAATCAATTCCAGCGATTTTATTCCAATAGCTCACAAATTCATTTAATGACTAACTAAATTTAAAAACCATGACGCTTATGAGAAACATAAAGTTTGCTTTCTTGGAAGGAAAGACGAATAAAATTTATCTTTGGTCATTTTTTCTTTTGGGGCTGTTGGCTAATAAAGCACACAGTCAACAAGAGCTTGATGGCTGGATTGTTATCGACCAGCCAACAACAATAAATGCCAGTGATACAACCTATCATGGACAATCCATTCTCGTGGATGGCACTACATTAACGATTAGTGGCTCACATGTTTTTAGTAACATTAGAATCAAAAACAATGGTGTGCTAACTACACCAGTCGCCAGCAGTACTTCTACCCAGGGAATTGTCTTGGAAGCTACCTCCGTTGTTATTGAAGAAGGCAGCAGTATTGATGTGTCAGGCAAAGGCAGAACGGCTGATTCAGGCAGTGGTACCTATACCGGTGGTAGTTATGGTGGCAAAGGCGGTGATTATTCCAGTACCCAAAAAGCATTGGAGCCGTTTGGTAGTTATCAGGAACCCATCGATTTTGGCCGAGGAGGCCAAGGTACAAACGCAGGTCGCGGAGGCGGTGCCCTCAAGCTGATTGCAGACAGTGTGCAACTGGATGGAAAGATTCTGGCAAATGGCGCAACGGCTACTTCTTATGGAGGTGGAGGTTCGGGTGGCTCAATCTGGCTGGATGTAGGGTCGTTGGTATCATCGGGAACGGGTGAGATTACAGCCAGAGGCGGTAGCCACAGGTCAGGTTATTCGGGTGGTGGTGGTGGTGGTGGCCGTATTGCCATTTACTACAATAATAAAAGCGGTCTGCCGGATACAAAGGTCACTGCATTCGGAGGGACAGGTAGTAGCTACCACGGTGGTCCTGGATCGGTTTACTTAAAAGACAAGACAGGAACTGTCGTTCATCCCTTTGTCATCACGGGCACTGGCTCGGGTACAAATTATCCGGTAACCACGTTCCGTGATCTGGGTAATGAAACCCACATTCAAATTCACAATGCGTCGGTGTCGTTGCGGGATATTGATCCGTCGGTAAGGTTGGATATCACAGATAGTAACGTTATTTTGGAAGATACTGTCTTCCCTGGTCAGTTGAATGCTCAAAACAGTGTACTCAATTTTGCAGGTGATGCTGTTATCAATAATGCCCAGTTGGGGCTGGTGAATTCCACCATCAATATTGCAGGTAATGCGCAGTTCAATCATGCCATCAGCTTAGAAAGTGGCACCATCAATATAACGGGAAATGCAGAGTTTACCGATACCTTTGTTGGTACTGGCGCTGCTACATCCGTTATCAATGTTAATGGTCAGTTAACCGTCCCCCATAATAATCTGGTGGTGGACAGTCTTACCTTGTCTTTGGCACAGAACCATAGCTTCAACAGTATCCATATAAAAAATAATAGTGTGCTAACCACACCGGTGGCGAGTAGCACCTTTACCCAGGGAATTATCCTGGAAGCTACCTCCATCGTTATTGAAGAAGGCAGCAGTATTGATGTGTCGGGTAAAGGCCGAACAGCGAATTCAAGCAGTGGTAACTACGCAGGAGGTAGCTACGGCGGCAAAGGGGGTGATTATTCCAGTACCCAAAAAGCATTAGAACCGTTTGGTAGCTATCGGGAACCCATCGATTTTGGTTTCGGGGGGCGGAATGGAGGGCTTGGCGGTGGAGCACTCAAGCTGATTGCAGACAATATGCAGCTGGATGGAAAGATTCTGGCGAACGGCAACGATGCATCCAGTACGGGGGGTGGAGGCTCGGGTGGCTCGATCTGGTTGGATGTAGGGTCGTTGGTATCATCGGGAACGGGTGAGGTTGCTGCCGGAGGTGGTAGCCGCAGACCGAGTCATTCTGGTGGAGGCGGAGGAGGAGGCCGTATTGCCATTTACTACAATAATAAAAGCGGTCTGCTGGATACAAAGGTCACTGCATTCGGAGGGACAGGTAGTAGCTACCACGGTGGTCCTGGATCAGTTTACTTAAAAGACAAGACAGGAACTGTCGTTCATCCTTTTGTCATCACGGGTACTGGCTCGGGTGCAAACTATCCGATAACCACATTCCGCGATCTGGGTAATGAAACCCACATTCACATTCACAATGCGTCGGTGTCACTGCAGGATATTGATCCATCGGTCAGGCTGGATATTACCAACAGCCAGGTCACCTTGGCAGATACAGATACCCTGACAGGTCAGTTAAATGCTCAAAACAGTGTACTCAATTTTGCAGGTGATGCTGTTATCAGTAATACCCAGTTAGGGTTGGTAAATTCCACGGTTAATATTGCGGGTAATGCCCGCTTCGATCGGATAATTAGTTTGCAAGGTGGCGCTATTAATGTAACGGGACATGCAGAATTTACCGATACTTTTGTTGGCACTGGAGCCGCTACATCCGTTATCAATGTTAATGGCCAGTTAACCGTCCCCCATAATAATCTGGTGGTGGACAGTCTTACCTTGTCTCTGGCACAGAGCCATATTTTTAACAGTATTCATATAAAAAATAATGGTGTGCTAACTACACCGGTGGCGAGTAGCACCTTTACCCAGGGAATTATCCTGGAGGCTGCCTCCGTTGTTATTGAAGAAGGCAGCAGTATTGATGTATCAGGTAAAGGTCGAGCGGCTGATCCGGCCAGCGGTAGCTATACCGGGGGTAGCTACGGCGGCAAAGGGGGTGATTATTCCAGTACCTATAAAGCATTAGAGTCGTTTGGTAGCTATCGGGAACCCATCGATTTTGGTTTCGGGGGGCGGAATGGAGGACTTGGCGGCGGTGCACTCAAGCTGATTGCAGACAGTGTGCAGCTGGATGGAAAGATTCTGGCAAATGGGGTAACGGCCACTTCTCATGGAGGTGGCGGCTCGGGTGGCTCAATCTGGTTGGATGTGGGATCGTTAGTTTCTTCAGATACAGGAGAAATTGCAGCCGATGGTGGCAGTCACAGACCTGGTTATTCCGGCGCGGGAGGAGGCGGGGGTCGAATTGCCATTTACTACACCAGCAAAACCGGTCTGCTGGATACAAAGGTAACCGCGTCGGGAGGAAGTGGTAGTGGATCAACCGATAGTGCATACCACGGTGGCCCCGGATCGGTTTACTTGAAAGACAAGACAGGAACTGTCGTTCATCCCTTTGTCATCACGGGCAATGGCTCGGGTACAAACTATCCGATAACCACATTCCGCGATCTGGGTAATGAAACCCATATTCACATTCACAATGCATCAGTGTCACTGCGGGATATTGATCCATCAGTCAGGCTGGATATTACCAACAGCCAGGTTACCTTGGCAGATACAGATACCCTGACAGGTCAGTTAAATGTTCAAAACAGTGTGCTCAATTTTGCAGGTGATGCTGTTATCAATAATGCCCAGTTGGGGCTGGTGAATTCCACCATCAATATTGCGGGTAATGCACAGTTCAATCGCGCAATCAGTTTGCAGGGTGGCGCTATTAATGTAGCGGGTAATGCGGAGTTTACGGATGCTGTTGTTGGCACCGGTGCGGACACGTCCTTTATCAGTATCCATGGCCAGTTAACCGTTCCCAATAATGACCTGGTGGTGGACGGGATTACCCTGTCCCTGGCACAGAGCCATAGCTTTAACAGTATTCATATAAAAAATAATGGTGTGTTAACCACACCAGTGGCGAGTAGTACGTTTACCCAGGGAATTACCTTAACAGCGACAACGGTCATTGTTGAAGAAGGCAGCAGTATTGATGTGTCGGGTAAAGGCAGGGTGGCTGATCCGGCCAGCGGTAGCTATACCGGGGGCAGCTATGGCGGTAAAGGGGGTGATTATTCCAGTACCTATAAAGCACTGGAGTCGTTTGGTAGTTACCAGAGTCCCACCGATTTTGGTCTAGGCGGTAATAATGGTGGCCGTGGCGGCGGTGCACTCAAGCTGATTGCAGACAGTATGCAGCTGGATGGAAAGATTCTGGCAAATGGGGTAACGGCCACTTCTCATGGAGGCGGCGGCTCGGGTGGTTCGATCTGGCTGGATGTGGGATCGTTGGTATCATCGGGAGCGGGTGAGATTACAGCCAGGGGTGGTAGTCGCAGGTCAGGCTATTCTGGTGGCGGTGGAGGAGGAGGCCGAATTGCCATTTACTACACCAGCAAAACCGGTCTGCTGGATACAAAGGTAACCGCGTCGGGAGGAAGTGGTAGTGGATCAACCGATAGTGCATACCACGGTGGCTCTGGATCAGTTTACTTAAAAGACAAGACAGGAACTGTCGTTCATCCTTTTGTCATCACGGGTACTGGCTCGGGTGCAAACTATCCGATAACCACATTCCGCGATCTGGGTAATGAAACCCATATTCACATTCACAATGCGTCGGTGTCACTGCAGGATATTGATTCATCGGTCAGATTGGATATCACCAACAGCCAGGTCACCTTGGCAGACGCAGATACCCTGACCGGTCAGCTAAATGCTCAAAACAGTGTGCTCAATTTTGCAGGTGATGCTGTTATCAATAATGCCCAGTTGGGGCTGGTGAATTCCACCATCAATATTGCGGGTAATGCACAGTTCAATCGCGCAATCAGTTTGCAAGGTGGTGCTATTAATGTAAACGGAAATGCAGAATTTACCGATACCTTTGTTGGCACTGGAGCCGCTACATCCGTTATCAATGTTAATGGCCAGTTAACCGTCCCCCATAATGATTTGGTAGTGGATGGTATTACCTTATCTTTGGCACAGAACCATAGCTTCAACAGTATCCATATAAAAAATAATAGTGTGCTAACCACACCGGTGGCGAGTAGTACCTTTACCGAAGGAATTATCCTGGAGGCTGCCTCCGTTGTTATTGAAGATGGCAGCAGTATTGATGTGTCAGGCAAAGGCAGAACGGCTGATTCAGGCAGCGGTACCTATACCGGTGGTAGTTACGGTGGCAAAGGGGGTGATTATTCCAGTACCCATAAAGCACTGGAGCCGTTTGGTAGCTATCAGGAGCCTACTGATTTTGGTCGAGGAGGCCAGGGGACAAACGGGGGCCTTGGTGGTGGCGCACTTAAGTTGATAGCAGCCAATGTGCAACTGGATGGAAAGATTCTGGCGAACGGCAACGATGCATCCAATGTGGGGGGCGGAGGCTCGGGTGGCTCTATCTGGCTGGATGTAGGATCGTTAGTATCATCGGGAACGGGTGAGATTACAGCCAGGGGCGGTAGTCGTAGAGCAGGTTATAGTGGTAGTGGAGGTGGCGGCGGTCGTATTGCTATTTACTATGAAGTGTTGTCAGGAATAACGGATACTAAAATTGTAGTGTCGGGTGGTTCAGGCACTAATAACGGCCAACCAGGTACTATCTATAAGCAGCAAACAGAAGCACCGCCGTATGTCTATGCAACAAGTTTGAGTGCAGTTACTAATCAACCCATTCATGAAATTCGAGTCGACTTTAGTGTTCCTATAGACTCTAGCAGCTTGACGGTTGATGATGTATTGGTAACGGACGAGAGTAATCTTGTTTATTACCCAGTAAATATTACTGCCCATAGCGATAAGAGTTTTACATTTACATTTGCTCAAGCATTCTCCAACGGTCGTTACACGTTAAAAGTAGGGCCTGATATTATCTCTGTCTTGGGCAATAACTTGGATCAAAACCGTAATGGAATTTCAGAGGGCGAAATAGACGCATATTTCTTTAACTTTGAAATTGATATTGACGCTCCAATAGCCGTTACTATTGACCAGCTTGTTGCACCGAATGTTAATAAAACAAACACAACACAATTTACAGTTTCTGGTGCAAGAGAAGCTGACACGTCAGTTTGGATTAACAATATCCAGGTTATTCCTATCGGATCCACCAATTGGTCCCATACATTGGTTTTGCCTCAGGGTGTTACCAATTTATCAGTAATTGCAAAAGATGCAGCGGCAAATACCTCTCCAGAGGTTCAGTTAATAGTTGAAGTGGATTCAATTGCACCATCGGTAAATACGGTAACTCCGTCAGCAAATACTTATCTTGCTATAGCACCTGAATTTATCCGTATTAATGTCACAGAAAATGGCAGTGGTATTGATGGTGCCAACTCAACAATTGTTGTACAACAAAATAATGTACCAGTCGGTGGCGGTGCGCAACTAAACGCAAAGCAGTTTACATGGGAGCCATTAACTCCTATGTCAGAGGGCACTTATCAGGTAACCAGTAATATCCTGGATTATTTTGGTAATGCCAGTAGCCATACCTATAGCTTTACGATTGACCAAACGCCTCCTGCTGCAACTCAACTGGACGAATACCCATCGGAAACGTCGATCAGTACGCACACCTTTAAGGGCACTAAAGAAGCTTATGCACAGGTTTTATTGAATGGCCAGGTTATAATAAGTGCAACCAGTTCAACCAGTTGGTCTTATACGAAAACGCTTTCTGGCGGTGCCAATCGATTAGAATTTGTTGTCAGGGATCGTGCCGGTAATCACAGTGAACCTGTCATAGCGAACATCATGTATGACAATATACCGCCAGGCGCAGTACCAATTAGTGTATTGAATACTGGCGAAGGTCGCGAATTAACAATTTCCTGGATACTCTATAACGAGATTCTGAATGGAAATGATATTGCAAACTATCGTATTTATTTCAGCTCAAATGCATTTACACATATTGATGACGCTGCCCTTATTAAAGAGGTACCGGCAGGTTATACCGCAACAACAATTACTGGCTTAACACCAGGCAATATTTATTATTTTGCGGTAGTCGCTGTTGATAAATCGAATCTTTTCATCCCACAGGTTACGGCTGTTGCTGGCCAGCCGATAGATACCCGTGCTCCGGAAGAGATAACTAACCTGCAAGTGTTCGCGGGATTAGATCAGTTGGAGATTCGCTGGACACCATCATTGAATAAAAGTGGTGATCTCGCATCATATCTCGTCAGTTACCTGGGCGATGGTGAAATCCAGACAACTACACTGAACCAATCAGATATTGGTGATGCTAACCCGGTGACTTATACCATTGCCGACTTGCAACCGGCAACAGCCCATAATCTGCGTATTTCTGTCGTTGATCAGACCGGTAATATCAGCTCTGGAGTGACCAATCCGGCGATTACCCTATTGCCTAATCCATCCAATATCACTGCAGAGCCGGGAGTTGAAAGCGCCAAAATCAGTTGGACACCGGTACCGGCATATTCATTGATAAAACATTACGCTATTTATATCAGTGAAAATGCATTTACTTCTGTTGCCGGGATGACACCAAGAAAAATTGTTAATAAAGGTACTTCTGGTCAGACAACGATTGAAACGTTAGTCAATGGCCTTGTAAATGGAGCTGCCGTATATGTAGCCGTAACCGCAGTAAATAATTCAAACGGTGAATTTAAAGAGGTTATTCCCGTTACGGTAACCCCACAAAGTGATACAGAAGGCCCAACCATTAACAGCGCTGAATATATTTCATCAGTCTCTATTAAATCGCTGGATTCTAATCCTGTACTTGACTACTCCGGGACATTTGCAATTCAAGCAACGGATAAATCGAAAATATCCCGGGTAGTATTTACATTAAATCATGAGCCATTGGGTAATGTTCTGATTACGAATACTCAAGGTGCATATGTGCAGGCACTGGATGTGCTGTCACTTACCGATAGTACTTATACATTGAGTGTTGATGTTTACGATACCTATGAAAATGTCACCAGCAGGGAATATCCATTCTCCCTTGATCTGGCTCCACCGGCACTACCGACTATTGTGTCACCCGCTAAAAACACTACCCTTAATCAAGCCAGTGCGCAGCTGACAGGTAAATCGGCAGTAGGGACAGAAGTAATAATTGCACTGAACGGCGTAGATATTACAGATGTAATATCCGTGGATTCGAATGGTGATTATTCTGTATCTCTGGATTTAGTCGAAGGCTTGAATACCTTATCGGCGAAAGCCCGTTATATAAACCGCGATAAATGGAGCGCTTATAGCCCAGCACATAGCGTAACGGTAAACACACAAATTCCTGACTCGCCAAAAGGATTCAGTGTTACCTCTGCCAAACAGGGGCAGGTATATTTGCAATGGCATGCGGTAGTGAGTAGCGACCCGAATAATCAGGTAAAGGGATATAACATTTATCGTGCGGATACCGCCTTTACTGAAAAAACAGATACAGGTGTTACCAGGATTAACAACCAATGGGTGACGGCAACCAGCTTCAGCAACCTGGTTGCCATAGATGGAAATTATTTCTATGCCGTATCGGCTGTTAACCAGGCTAATAATGAAAGTGCACTTTCCACTGTAATCAGTGCAATTGTTGACAGCGCAGGGCCCAAAATCACGCAGCTCAGTTTCACGCCCGAAGGTGAATTTGATGCGGAGAGTCAAACCTATGGTCGAGGGATGGTTAATATTACCGCAACATTTGATGAGCCTTTGCGAAATGCGCCCTATTTTGCTGTAGTGCCTGAGGCGGGGCTGCCCTTATCCATAGACCTTGTGAAATCCTATACCAATGACACGTTGTATACCGGAAAATTTGAAATTACCGAATCGACGGGGTCCGGTATTGCCTACGCTGTGATGTCGGCGTTCGATAAGCTGGGCAACCGCGGCACGGATATTGAGCAGGGCGGCACATTAAATATTGATACACAAGGGCCGGATATCACGCAATTAGCAATCTCGCCAGTAGAGCCCTTGAAAATAGATTCATCTACAGGTTTACAAGTAAATGTATCTATTCGTTTGCGAGAAGTCATTAAATCAGGCACACAGGTAAAATTAGTGCCCTTGGTAAATGGTCTGCCATTGGTTGGTTATAGTGATGGCATATCACTCATGGCAGACACCGATGGATTAAGTTTTTCGGGAGAATTTACCCTGCCCAATACGGTGGCAATGTCGTCTGTAGGGCAGCTTGGTTTTAGTCATGCAGCAGTGGATGATTTAAATAACCTGTCAACCCGTATTCACGGACAAAACCAGTTCCAGGTTTATCAGGGTGATCTGCCGCCATTGGACATTCCGGGTAATCTAAGCGTAACAGCGTTGCCTGGCGGAAAGATAAAACTGCATTGGCGTGCCGTTGATAAAGCATCGGCTTATGTGATTTATCGCCAGGGACCCATGGACTCCGAGTTGGTTGCATTACCACAGGTTACAGCGACAGAGTTTGAAGACCAAACCCTGGTGGATGGAACCTATCTCTATGCCGTTGCCTCTATTCGCCATGACAATGGCCAAGAGGCAGAAAGCAGTCCATCGCAAAGTGTAAGTGTAAGGTCGGATCGCGTTGCACCGGCAAAACCGGATAACCTGACACTGGAATTAAATGGCGCAGGCATTGTGGCTCGCTGGTTGGCTCCCATGGTGGATGCAGAGGGGACCAACCAATCCCAACAAGGACTGACCTATAACCTGTATCGCACCTCCCTGGCACAAGGGGTGGAAGTTAGTGATCCGTCTATCTATACACCTATTCAGACACGTATTCCCGCATTAATAGCATTGGATACCAAGCCTGCTGACGATCAGCATAGTTATTTTGTGACAGCGATAGATGCGGCAGGCAATGAATCTGTACCCAGTGCAACCGCCTACCTCAATGCGGGATTACTGCCGGTTAACCAGTTATATATTACGTTGGATAACAATGGCTATCCGCAACTGGCCTGGCAACATCAGGGGAGTGGCGTTAAACGTTATCGGGTACTGCGTAAAACCGGTGATACAGAGGCGGAACTGTTGACACCTGACGGGATAGTTCATTCATCGACCAATACCAGTTACACAGACAATACCTATAACAATAACCAGGCCAGCCAAGGTGCCGGGCAAGAAGTGATATACAGTGTGATCGCTGTAGATGAAAACCAGGTAGAGAGCGCACCACACGAATTACGTTTACCGGCTTTATCAGCGACATTGGAGCGTAACAAAGCCGTATTGCTGGAACGTGGTGTAATGAACCAATTATGGTTCCGTATAGGTAACAAGGGCACCCGTAAGGCTGAAAGCATTCGCCTGTATGTCACCTTGGTTGAAAACGGCCAGGTACGTGAGCATATTTCCGAAGTGTTCGATGTCGATGGTGGTGCTAGTCAATTAGTGCCGGTCGTAGTAGGTGGTTACGATAAACTGGATGCGATGACCAATTTATCCTTGCGCCTTGAGCAAAAACCACAAACCAACCAGCGTATTCGTATTAACCAGCTTGAGTCGGTTGACGTAGGCAGTTCCAATTTAACACTGGATATGAATACGGAAAACTTTACCCGTGGCGGCTCAGGCAAAGTCTCTTTTAACCTGACCAATACCAGTGATGTGGAAACAGAGTTGGTTATGGCGACCAACAACAGTAAGGCAGATTCCACAGATATCCGTTTGATTTTGGAAGATGTGAACGGCAATTTGCTGACCCAGAAAGCAATCCGGCAGACTACAGGAGGGGTAATCAATGTATCCTCCGGCCACACCGTTGCTCGTGTAGAGCCGAAGACGCTATTCACCTCGCAAGAATTCACAATAAATATCCCTGCGGCGGCACCGGATCAGGTTCGCCTGCGACTGGTAGTGGATAAATACCACTACCAGCTGGGTAAGGAAAATCATGTAGAAATTTCTGCGATAGGGATAAGCAAGGATATCCAATTAAATGACACACCCTACTTCGCGGTAGTAACCGATGTACAACCGGCCACAGTAAACGCCAAGAATGGCGCAGTGACTATTTCCGGCAGGGCGGTGGATCGCGTAACTAACGAACCAATTGCTAATGTACCCGTCAGCATAATAACCACAGTGCGCGGATTTGAACGCATAGGTACGGTTTATTCCGATTCCAGCGGCAACTTTGTATTCAGCTATAAACCGGATGGTACAGCGGGTAAATACCGCATCTCTGCTGTTCACCCGGAAATGACCGACAGGCCCAATCAGGGAGAGTTTATTGCAGAAGGCGGGGCAGTGAGCCCATTGGACATTGACATGGAAGCACCGCGCAATTACCTACAAAAAATAAATTTGCGTATACGTGCTGACCAGGAAACCAACCTGACCAATGTGCGCCTGGTGCAACTGCCAAATGGACAACAACAAGTCGCTGAGCTTCCTGCGGGTGTCAGTGTCACGTATCAGCCGCTTGTGAGTGTTTCTGCGAATACCGCTAAGGATTTGGTATTGACATTTACCGGTAATAACGAAGCAGCGGATATAGGCTTAATTACCTATCGTGTCGAGGCAGATAATCACCTTGGTGCTAATGCGCTGGGAACGGTCAATATTGCTTATAAATTATCGCCGGCAGCACCTGCCGTCAGTACCAAGCCTGCCTTTATTGATACAGGTGTAGGCCTGGATCAAACAGTGTATGAAGATGTAATAGTGACGAATTCTGGTCTGGATACACTGCGTAACGCGCAAGTGGAGCTGATTGCGAACAATGGTACCCCTGTGCCCGATTGGGTCCGGGTATCTACTGCAAATACACTGGGTGATATTCCGGTAGGAGAATCGCGCCAGGTGCAAATAGTGGCAGAACCGAAAGTCGGTATATCCGATGGCATTTATGAGTTTAAACTAAAAATACAGGGTGCCAACCTTACCGCCTATACCCTACCGGTATTTATTAAAGTTACACAATCCGGTAAAGGTAATGCCTTCTTTAAGATTTCAGATATCTACACCGCAACACTGGATAATAACAACCAAATAATCGAAGGTGTTAATAAGGCGCGTATTCAATTACAAAATGAAAATGTACCCAGTGAGGTCTATAACCTGAATACGGATGCAAAAGGTGAGGTGCTGTTTGAACAAATTCCTGCGGGTCGTTATGCCTATCGTGCAAGCGCAAATGACCACAATAGTGTTAGCGGTCGTATTTGGGTAAAACCGGATATCACCAGTAGTGAAAAAGTGTTCCTGATGAATAACTTGGTGAATGTGGAATGGTCTGTGCGGGAAATCACGGTTGAAGATCGCTATGAAATAAAGTTGGAGGCCACATTCAAAACCAACGTCCCGGCTCCTGTTGTTATTCTCAGCCCTATGTCTGTAAATCTACCTGTTATGAAAAAAGGCCAGGTTTTCCAGGGCGAATTCACCTTGACTAACCATGGGTTAATCCGTGCTTACAATTTAAAGGAAGGGTTGCCCATAACCAATGACCTGGTTCGCTTTGAGTTCCTGAAAGAGATGCCATCTGCGCTGGAGCCAGGCCAGGTATTTACCCTGCCATATCGTGTTCAGGCACTGCGCGACTTCAATCCGGAATCTGAGGCTACGGCAACAGGAGGGGGTTGTGGAAGTTACAGTGGGTCTTACACCGTAACTTACCAAGGTAAGTGTGTTAATGAAACAGTGGTAACCAGCCAAGCGTCTGGCCACTTTAATTCTAATTGGGGATCTTGTGGCATCAATAGTGGTAACAATAATGCACAAAAAATCGTGAGTACTTATAAAAATAGCCGTAGGGATGGAATTCTTGGTGGTTGGGGATGGGGGCCTCGTGGATCAGCTCCATATGATGCTCTTTGGTGTATTGCTGATACTGAATGTGACGATTGTAACAAGGGTAATGGTTCTGGTAAGTAAAAATAAGTCGGAGTCCTTACGCTTGCTAAGCTCCATGGATTGAATATAGATAAACAAAGAGTATTACCGTGAAATTAGTAAAATTATTCTCCAATTTAATGGTTATCTGCATATTGCTGCTTTCGCAACAAGCGTATGCTGCCCGTGGTATTAGCAGTGATAATGCTGGCCCGCACTTTTCCGGTTTGCATAATCAGGAAACTATTGAGGATATTCGCCTTAAAGTGCTTGGCGGTGATGTTCGTATAAATCGCGTGTGGCGTGGTGAACATTGGGAGTGGAATGAGCGCTGGGGGCAATTGCAACCCATGCTGCATAGCATGACTGATGCATCAGGTGAAACAACAACCAGCGTATTGGCAGTGTATCGTGCCGGCCAGCTCTACCGAAAAACCTCAGAAACAGCAGAACAGGTTGTCTACGAAAACCAGCTCAACCAGTTTATTACCAAAACCGCAACAGAATATGTCTGGCATGACCGTAAGGGCAATGGTATTACCTATGACCTGGATGGTCGTGTTATTAACTATTTTGACAAGAATAAGGTCTACGTTTACCTGGAGCGCGATGCCAATGGCGATATCCTGAGTATCAAAGACCATCACCAAAATACGGTACTCAGCCTTACTTATGAAACCTATAGCAATCCAGAAGATGAGAGTCAGCAATTACAGCGCATAAAAACCCTTACAGATTATGCCGGCCGTACAGTGATTTATGGTTGGAATAACAACCATCAGTTGGAAACGGTAACCGATGTACGCGGGCAGGTATGGACTTATGTATACAGTGACAACGGATTATTAACACAATTAAAAGATCCAGATGGCCGTGTTACCCGCTACGAAATTGAAAAGACCGGCAAGTTTATTTCCCGCTTTAATACTGATGGGGTTGGTGAGCGCTATCAATACAACTATGACAAGGAAAACCAGATTTACTACATGTCTAAAATTGATGGCACTGGGCGGGTAGAGGAGACCTGGAATAATGCCATGGGCCTTGCTGTGCGGGAAAGTAACGATGGTGAGGATAAGCGCAATGTGGAATATATTCTTTCTGATGGATCCAAGGGCGTGGAAAGCATCATAAAAAACTATTCCTACCGGGTAGAATATTGGTACCGAGGTTCGGAGTTTGTTGGAAAAACTCGCTATTGTGGAAATGATGATCAGTCAAATAATCCCGATAGCCCATGTTTACGCAATGATCCCAACCTAATTAATAAGCCTGTTTATGTAAAGTACAAAAAAGTTATTGACACAAATGGTGATGTAACCACTTATGAAAATGACCAATGGAAAAATGAAATCGGTGTAACCTATCCAGATGGTACAAGCAGTTCGCGCAAATTGCATAGTCAATGGTCATTACCAATCAGTGAGACCAATGAAAAAGGTATAACTACAACCTACGAATACGATACCAGCGGTAATTTAATTACCCTGGTAGAGGCTAAGGGTACACCTGACGAACGTACTACTCGCTACACTTATGATGAATTTGGCCAAATAAAAACAAAAATTACTGGGGAGTCTGTAGCCAACAATACAGAATTAGCGGTTACCTATTATGAATACGACCAATACGGCAATATCATCCAGGTAATGGATCCAGAGGGTAATATCACGCATTACAGTGATCACGATGCCCTGGGTAATGCACAAACTATCATTGATGCACGCGCACATCTGTTGCCTGTTGTCGAGCAATATACCTGGAAAAATACCTATGATGCTGCGGGTAATTTATTAACCCGCCGCGACCCCTACAATAAAGGGGAAACCTACACCTATACAAAAACCGGTGATCTGGAAACGGTCATTGCTGCCGGTGGCAGTAAGGTTACATTGACATCCAATGCTAATGGTCAGCCGCTGACTATAACGGATGACAATAATAAAGTTACCAAGCTGCAATACGATAAGGCCGGGCGTTTAACCGTAACCACCGATGCTAATGGCAATAAAAGTCAAACCGCTTATGATGCACAGGGTCGTGTATTCCGTAGCGTGGATGGTGAAGGTAATACTACTCAATATAACTATGTTGAAGACCTGTTGCGTAGTATTCAGTATCCCACTTACAAAGAACTACTGGAATATGACAACCGTAATCGTGTCAAACAAACTACCCAACAGGCCAACAGCCGAAACTATATCCGCAAGCATGGCTATGATCCTCTGGGTAATATAACGAATAGCACAGACGCTCAAGATAACGAAACAGTTTACGAATACGATGTATTAAGTCGTGTTAAAAAGATTACCGATGCCGAAGGTGGCGTAACCGAATTTTCCTACGATGCCCGCGACAATTTGCTGCAAGTGAAAGACCCGGAAGGTCGGCTGACGATATACACCTACGATAAAAATGACCGCCTGCTGACCGAAACCAAAGACGGTGACCAGAACACCGACCGCCAGCGTCGCTACGCCTATGACCAAAACGGCAATCTGATCGGTAGTATTAATCCTGAGCAGGAAATGACTACCTATGAATTCGACCAGGCTAATCGTCTGGTAAAAACCCAAGTCTTTGCCAATAAAGACCACACTCACCCGATCAAAGTCATCAACTATCACTTCAATGATAAAAACCAGTTAACCAACTGGAGCCAGCAGGTATCAACCAGCCTGCCAGACGGTGTAACACCCACCGCCGATGTGATTCCGCTCAGTGAAACCTACACCTACAACAACCTGGAACAGTTAGAATCGGTAGCGGTTAACTTTGGCAGTTTTACTAAAACGTATCGCTATTCTTACTACCCCAATGGTTTGAAAAAAACCTACACCAATCCCGAAGGCATTACCTATACCTACTTCTACAATAAAAATAACCAGCTGATGGCGGTGCATATACCCGGTGAAGGACAAATCAGCTGGACAGCATTTAGCTGGATGGTTCCGCAAACTCTGCTCTTGCCGGGTGGCCAGAAAATCTCATTCAAATACGATGATTTCCAACAGTTACAAGAACGTGTGTTGAAAAAAGCGAATAACACAGAGCTTGCCAAAGCAGTTTATGAATACGATCTTGAGCAGAACATCAAGAAGATTGAAAGAGGCGAGGGCATTTTCAATTACGGTTACGACAATCTTTATCGTCTTACCACAGCAGACTCACCGGAAGGCTATGCGGCGAATGATGAAACCTTTGGTTATGATGGTGTAGGCAACCGCACAACTCATACCGAAAACGGTATCAGTGCAAACCAAAGTTACAACCAGAAGAATCAATTGCAAGCCATTGATGATGCTAACGACACAACATACACCTACAACGCCAACGGTCACACCAAAACCCAAACAAAAAACAGCATCACTACAGAATATCGTTACAACCACGAAGAGCGATTGATTGAAGTAAAACGTGATGACACTACCATTGCGGAGTATGCGTATAACCCTCATGGTCAGCGTGTCAAAAAGACGGTGAATGGTGTTACCACCTGGTATCTCTACAACGGGAATGGTCTGGCCGCTGAATACTCAAGTACCGGTCAACTCATCAAGGAATACCACTTCCACCCGCAAAAGACCTGGATGACTGACCCGCTATTTCAGCGTACGGCAGCGGGAGAGGTGTATTACTACCACAACGATCATTTGGGTACACCGCAGCAGATGCTGGATGATGCAGGAAATATTGTGTGGGAAGCGCAGTATTCGGCGTTTGGTAAGGCTCATATTACGATTGATACTGTGGAAAACAACTTGCGTTTTCCGGGGCAATATTTTGATAGCGAAACTGGGCTGCATCATAACTACTTCAGGGATTATGATTCAGCGTTGGGTAGATATATTCAGAGTGATCCGATTGGATTAGGTGGTGGATTTAATACATATGTTTATGCTTACCAAAATCCTGCTGTATTAATTGATCCTTTAGGTTTATATGTTCCTTCTGATCTTCCAGAAAATTGTAAGGTTATAACTACAGGTAGCGGCATTCGTGATGAAAATGATGTAAAAATGGGACCTCCAACGAAAGTTTTTCAAGTAATTATCCCATTTATAAAATTTAAGAAAAAAGTTAGAGATCATAATGATGTTGATGGGAAAATTCTCAAATATGAATTATGGAAGCAGACAATAACGTATATGTATAAAAGTTATAAATGGATGACATACTATGTGGAATGTCAGGAAGAAGATGAATGTGGTAATCATTTACCACCAACAATTATTCCAGGTGGTTATGATGAACAGCTAGTTCGAGATGATAAACAAGAGAAAACTAACTGGTGGTCTGTTGCGGAGCTATTTTAATGAAAATTAATAAATCAGTTATATGTTTTACAATTTTTATCCAAATTTTTCTTGTTGGATGCGATTATAAAAATGATATATCACATGATGTAAATCATGAAAATGACATTAAAAATTTTAAATCTATGTTTTCTTTTTCTCTTGATAAAGAAGGCTATATTTTAAATGTTTTATCTGGCTTGAGATACTATGACCATGTTTCTCAAGAGAAGTTAAATATATTAAATGATGTATGGAATAAAGTTAATTTTATTGACAATAAATGGAATCTGGAAATCTTGGAAAATATCCCTATTAGAATATTGATCGCAGAAATTTTGTATTCTAAAGGGGGGGATAAAAATATTCAGTATAAGGAATTTATTATTTCAAATATTTATAGTAGTAATCAGGGGTATAGAGCTTTTTCTGCTCTGAGTTTAGGCTTTATTGGTAATGAAGAAGATGTAGATTTATTGGTTAATGTTTTATTGAATGATAAGGAACTCCCTGCATCACAGGCAGGGTTTGGTCTTCTGGCTATGAATAATAAATACGCATTGGATAAATTCAAAAGTGCATTATTACTTCTTGAGACTAGAAAAGATGATGGAAGTAAACACATTTATAACATTCTTAAGAATCATTTTGATAAGGTGCATATAAAGGGAAAGTAGAACACTGTTTTTAGTTAACTGGATAGTACCGCAAACCTTACTGTTGCCCGGCGGCCAGAAAATCTCATTCAAATACGATGCTTTCCAGCAGCTAAGGGAACGTGTCTTGAAAAAGGCAAATAACGCTGAACTGGCGAAAGCCTTGTATGAGTATGACCTTGAGCAGAACATCAAGAAGATTGAAAGAGGCGAGGGCATTTTCAATTACGGTTACGACAATCTTTACCGTCTTACCACAGCAGACTCACCGGAAGGCTATGCGGCGAATGATGAGAGCTTTGAGTATGACAGTGTAGGCAATCGCATATCCAGAACGGAAAATGGCACGAGCGAAAGCCAAAACTACAACCAGAAGAATCAATTGCAAAGCATTGATTCCAGTGATGATACCCAGGACACAACATACACCTACAACGCCAACGGCCATACTAAAACCCAAACGACGAATGGTGTTACAACAGAATATCGTTACAACCACGAAGAGCGATTGATTGAAGTAAAACGTGATGACACTACCATTGCGGAGTATGCGTATAACCTTCATGGTCAGCGTGTCAAAAAGACGGTGAATGGTGTTACCACCTGGTATCTCTACAACGGGAATGGTCTGGCCGCTGAATACTCAAGTACCGGTCAACTCATCAAGGAATACCACTTTCACCCACAGAAGACCTGGATGACCGACCCACTATTTCAGCGTACAGCAATGGGAGAGTTGTATTACTATCACAACGATCATTTGGATACACCGCAGCAGATGCTGGATGATGCAGGAAATATTGTGTGGGATGCGCAGTATTCGGCGTTTGGTAAGGCTCATATTACGATTGATACTGTGGAAAACAACTTGCGTTTTCCGGGGCAGTATTTTGATGATGAGACCGGGCTGCATCATAACTACTTCAGGGATTATGATTCAGCGTTGGGTAGATATATTCAGAGTGATCCGATTGGTTTGAGAGGTGGTATCAATACGTTTAGTTATGCGGAGGGACATCCTCTAAGTTTGCTTGATCCCCTAGGTTTAATGTCTATAGGGCACAAACCTGACATGGCTTTGCTTCCTGGTTGCGAAAAAATTGTCTTGTCTGATAAGTCAAAAAATATGAATAAAATCATTACTGGTGACCCTTATATTTATAAATCGAAACTGCTATTTGCAGCTGCATTTCCCATACCTGGAGGAAAAAAAGCAGCAATAAGTATCTTTTTGGAGCACTGGATACAGGTTTCATATCATTATTCAATAAATATTGAGGATGTGACATACGTTATAAAGTGTAAAGAGGTGGATGAGTGTGGGGTTGAAAAGGTTGTTGAGCATTCTGGATATCATTATTCGGAGCATCAAACTAGATTGCCTGATATTGTGAAAAAATGGACTGAATATAATATGAAACATGAGTCTACTATGGGACCTAAAAAATGAAATTATTAGTTAGTATTGGATTTAATTTTTTTCTATGTATTGTTTCGATAATTAGTTACTTTGCTCATTTGTTTTTAACGGCAATATTTTCTGTTTTTGGAAATTGGTTTTATATAAAGAATAATTTTTTCGGTGAAATTTTTATGGATTTTTTTCATAATTTTTCCTTGTTTTTTGTTTATTTTACTAGTTCTTATTTTTTGAAAATCAGCCCCTACTATACTTTTTATAAAATTTTATTTTATGTTGTTTTTTCTACTTTTATTGTGGTTTGGCAAATAAAGTTGAGTGGATCTTTTTCTGCTTTTGACAATTTTATTGTTTATTCAATGCCTGGAGCGGCAATACTGTTATCTTGCATGCTGAAGAAATAACGAGGGAAAGGTGTCGTAGTGAATTGTTTAAACATCAAAAAGATTGAAAGATGCGAGGGCATTTTCAATTACGGTAAGGCGAACAGGGTGCAAGTTTTTCCTACAACGCCAACGGTTTGCCGAACAAAACTGGAGAACTCTAGTTTAGAAATGTCTCATTAATGGGGGAGTGGACAGAATAATATGCGTATTTTAGGAATTTTTGTTGGGATATTTTTAGGAATAGTATCTATCGCATCCCAGGCAGAAGAGGCTCTTTGTGCTGAAGTCAAAATCGAAATCTTGCAGGAGCTCACCATGGAGCGGCAGGGTTTTGAGGCGATGATGCGGATTACCAATAGCCTGGATACATTTTCGCTGGAAAATGTGAGTGTAAAGGTCATATTTAGTGATTCTGATGGTAATCCGGTAGTCGCTACATCCAATACCTCGGCGAGTGGTGCGGCATTTTTTATTCGGGTCGATGATACACAGGATGTGACCGGCTTGCAGCAGGGAGCGGATGGCTATGTCCACAGCGGTAGTATCGCCCCTCAGAAAGTCGGGGAGATGCGCTGGTTAATTATTCCCACTGCTAATGCGGCGGGCCAAACCAAAGACGGTAAATTGTATTTTGTCGGCGCTGAGCTGCGTTATTCCTATGGCGGCAAGGAGGAGGTTGTTAATGTGGCGGAAGACTCTATTGTTGTCAAACCTCAGCCAGCGTTGACGTTGGATTATTTTCTGACAGAAGAAGTGGTTGGCGATAATGGCTTTACCCCGGAAATAGAGCCTCCGGAGCCTTACACCCTGGGTGTACGTATTAATAACAATGGCTTTGGTGCAGCAAAAAGCGTAAAAATTGAATCTGCCCAGCCGCGTATTGTTGAAAATAAACTGGGCCTGGCAGTGAATTTTAAAATCCTTGGCAGTTACCTGAAAGACCAACCATCAAGCCCCTCGCTGTTAATCAACTTCGGTAATATTGAGCCCAAGGGTATTACTACGGGACGCTGGATTATGGAGTCCAATCTGGCGGGCAAGTTTATTGCATTCAATGCCAGCTTTACCCATGCCGATGAATTAGGTGGTGAGTTAACCTCACTCTTGCAGGCGACCAATGCCAATTTCCTGGTGCGTGATGTGATCGTGGATTTGCCGGGGCGCGATAACTTGCGTGATTTCCTGGCCTATAACGCAACACGCAATTTGCGTGTATTTGAGTCAGAGCCAACGGGCGCTAATGAGGTTGACTGCGCAAATTGTAAGGGTGTTACCGAAATTACATCCGCTTCCTTGAGTCCAATTGATAATTCACGCAGCAGGATTGAATTTGAACCTGTAGGTGGATTGGCCTATGTAACGGCCGTTGATCCGTTTAATGGTGCCAAAGTACTTGCCAGGGTGGTACGCGAAGATGGTTCTATTATTCATCCACAAAATGCCTGGCTTTCCAAAAAGCGTGCCAGCGACAATATTAATTTTAACTATTTTGTAAATGTATTTGACAACAACGCATCGGGGAAATACACCGTCTATTGGGGCGGTAATCTGGTTGATACGCCTCAACCCCCAGTCATTCAGTATGTCCCGGACCAGGTAACTTATGAGGGCGGCAACCTCGGTTTTATTGTGCGTGCAACCGATCCCAATAACACCTTGCCAACGTTAAGTTATTCGCCACTGCCAGCAGGTGCCTTATTCACATCCAGTGCTATTAACGACGGTGTGTTCAATTGGTCTCCGTTGCCAGGTCAAGCCGGTCAATATTCCGTTATTTTTACCGCAACAGATGGTGAATTTAGCGTAGAGCGCTTAGTCAATATCAAGGTTAATCCCGCCCATGATACCGATGGTGATGGTATGGATGACGATTGGGAGCGCGAGCATTTTGGTAATTTGGATAAGGATGGCACCCAGGATACCGATGGTGATGGCCGTACCGACCTGGAAGAATTTGAACAGGGGACGAATCCCAATTTATTTGAAGCGGCACCTGCGGCACCTGAGATAGACGCTCCTGCTTATAACGCCGATACCCTTGATGGAGCATTGCCTCCCCTGATGCCGGAATTGATTGTTAAAAACGGCAACCATCCAGCAGGTATAGAATCGGTTGCCATTGTATTTGAAGTATATAAAGACGAGGCGTTAACAGAATTGATGGGTATGGCCAGGTTGGATGAGGGAACCGGTTCTGTGCAGGGGGACAAAACGCACTGGGAAATCGCACCGGTCGATTTGGATGAGGGTATGGAGTTTGAAGATAACCGGCTTTATTACTGGCGTGCCAGAAGTGTACAAAACGGTTCGGCAAGTGTTTCCAGTACCTGGATTAAAAGCCGTTTCTTTATCAATACAGAAAATGATGCGCCAACCCAGCCTCAAATCAGTTCACCTGCCATTGAGGCAAGTATCGCGGTATTAAGTCCGACATTGGTTGTGACCAATAGTACCGATATAGATCGCGATGAGTTGCGTTATGGCTTCGAGCTTTACGAAGAATCGGATCTGGAAACACCCGTTGCAACAGTCAGTGGTTTATTGCCGGGTAATAACGGACAAACAAGCTGGTTTGTTGCCACGCTATTGGAAGAGGATAAACGCTATCTCTGGCAGGCCAGTGTGACAGATGAGCACAATGTGGTCGTGAAGTCGGACTGGGGCAGCTTTGTTGTTAATACCCAGAACCATCCACCGACGAATCCGCAGGTTGATTCACCTTTACCGGCATCAACAGTAACAGCTTTGCAAGAAAATAATAGCCTGTCACTGCGTGTTATAAATTCAATAGACCCTGAGCGTAAGCCGGTTAAATATTATTTTGAACTTGATACCGTAAATACCTTTGATAGCAGTGACAAGCAGTCATCAGCTGCTATAACGGCTGGCGAAACACACACTGAATGGACAGCGAGTAATCTGGTCAATCAAGTGCAATACTTTTGGCGAGTAAAGGCCAGTGATGGTGAAGCAGATTCTGCCTGGGTGGTAAGCGATTTTACGGTGAGCGTACAAAACCAGGCACCCTCCATCCCGGTATTGCAAAATCCCGTTGACGGTGCGGTTATACAAAGCTTGAGTGTATTCCTGGAGGCCAACCCGGCGGTTGACCCTGAAGGTAGTATTTTGACGTATGTTGTTGAAGTATATTCAGACAGCGCTTTAACACACAGTGTCTATAGCAACCAATCGTTAACACCCTGGTGGCAGTTAGATGATCTGCTTGCGAATCAATCGACTTATTATTGGCGAGTAAAAGCTTTTGATGAGGACGGGCAGGAAAGTGAGTGGAGTTCAACCGGTGTTTTTACTGTTAATATTCCCTCTGTTAACCAGCCGCCCCAATTTAGTTTTGTAGCGCCTGCTGGAAATGTCTCCATGGATGCAAATGGAGTATTGATACAGTGGGTTGACGATGACCCGGACAGTGATGCTCAAATCACCCTGGTGGCAAAAAAACCTGATAATAGCAGTATCACGATTGCCAGTAATATATCGGAAAACCTGGATGGAGCCGGTGATACCTTTATTCTCATGCCCGGTGTCCTACCCCCGGGGAGTTATACGCTTGTGGCCATTATTAGTGATGAAGATCATTCAATCAGTGTGCCGCATTGTTGCACCCTGACAGTACCGGAACCACCACAAGGACTTTTACCGTTTAGCCAATGGTTATTTGATGAAGGAACAGGCAATGTTACACAGTCATCAGTAGGTGAATTTGTAGCACCCATAAAATTAACCTATATCCATAATTCCGCTGCAACACCTGCAAGCTGGGTTGCCGGGCGGCATCCTGCTGCAGAAACTGCATTGAATTTTGATGGCCGTGGTGCTTATGTTGAGATTCCAAAAACGTCCAGCCAGCCATTACTGAATGATGCAAGTTTGAGTTTCTGGATAAAAACTTCTCAAGCTGGTGGTTTATATCCGGAAATCTCTCCCGCCATTATTGGCAGCCATAACAGTGATACTGGCGACCATATTAAGTGGGGCTCATTAGGTCTTCAGGGACAGTTCGGTTTGGCTGTTGGTGAGATCAGAATGTTGGGTTTGACGCGGGTTGCGGATAATAACTGGCACCATGTCGTTATTACCCGTCGAAAAACTCCCGGTAGTGATAATGGCATTGTTAAGATATATGTTGATGGAAAGCTGGATGCGGTTTCTGCTCCCGCGGATGAGAAATTTACCGGTTTGGTAAATACCTTTGCAGGTCTTGCAACTAATAATCGTTTTTCCAGCAATACACCCAATCAAATAGATTCTACGTCCAGATTTATCGGTGGCGCTTTAGATGATATACAAATTTTTGACAGGAGTTTAACCGCAACCGAGGTTGCAGATTTGTACATGGATGAATCCGGTGATCAACCTTCTATAACAGGCGCTTACGACAACTTTGTCAATCAGGGGATCTACCAGGCTGAGGCGGCAAGTTTATATCTTGGAGCAGTTGTTACCGAGCATAGCGGTTATAGTTCTATTGGTTTTGTGGATTACGATTTTGTGGCAGGTGGCTATATAGAGTGGGTTGTTGAAAGAACTCATGCAGGCCCGGTGACATTAGAATTTGTGTATGCCAATTACAGCATTTCAAACAGGAATATGGATATTAGTGTGAATGGTCAGGTTGTGAGCCCTAATTTGGCATTTCCTAACACCAATAGCTGGACTAATTGGACTACGGTTTCAGCCAATGTCAATTTGGCACAAGGGGTTAATCGTATTCGGGCAACCGCAAAATTGACCGTTGGTGGTCCCAACCTGGATTACATGAGGATTGTTGAATAATAGTCATAATTAATGGCAACCCCTATCCGGTATTCAATACCGGTGCTTATTTGATACAAGTGAATAACCAGAATCGCAAATTGGATGTGATCAAGTCGGGCAGTAATATGCGTGTCAATACGCCCTGATTGTTCAGGCAGCAGGTGTAGGCAGTTGGCCATCTATCAAAAAATCAGCCAGGGGAAAGCGGATAATGTCCTTGCTGCCCAGTTGCTTGAAAGAAACATCATTGGCACTTAACTCGCATAACCATTGGGTTATTTCCCTGGGTTTCTTTTGTGCCAGTGCCCTTGGTGTGAACAACCCAATACACCTGTTGCGCTCGGGATCGCGTGCGGATGTGTATTCAAATGCGTCTACCCCCGATGTGCGCATATCACTACCCAATTGTTGGGTGGCGGAATAATCCTGCGGGTGGGTGAGTTGTGGCTGGTATTGATCGAACGGCAGGGTTTGCAGTCGAATGCCGCGCGCACTCGCGTAATCCACACAAAATAAACTGTGTGCACTGGTGATGCTGGGCTTCACCGGTGCTGCGTTTATGGAATACCAAAATACGAAACGGTAATAGGCCGATTCAGCCAGCGTTGCTTGTGTGTTGCAGCCGGCGTAGAAAATACCCGGCTCATGGACGCGCCCGAAACGCGAGCCCCATTGCAGGGGCGGATAGCGAAAAGGGGTTTTGAGCAGGTAGTGATAACTATCGCACTGGGCCGGGTAGGGCGGTTTTACCCCGTCGAGTAATTCTTCCAGCAGGGCTTGTTCTTCCAGGTTATCCACATAACCCAGGGTGGCGATTTGCTCCTGGCTTTCCACCAGGCGCCAGGCGGTGCCGGCGATAGTCTGGATGTGCTGCGCTCCCTGGCAGTCTTGCCAAATCATTACACCTTGCCTCGCAGTGCATCCACGAATTGCAGCACCTGGATCAACCCCTGAATCGTTTCTATCTGGCGTGCGGGAATGCCGCCGGTGACCTGGTTGGGGTTGTGCATAAAGTGTCTGATCCAGTCTTTATCGCCGCCGGTAAGGGCAAAAAGCGCGCGGGCAATGCGAATCAGCAGCAGCGCCAGTTCGCCCTGCTTGGAGCCGGGGTCCAGGTTGAGGTTTTGCTTGAGTCGACTGATGGCCGTGCGGTGCATCCCCAATACTGCACCCAGTTCGGCTTGTTTTAACCCGAGCTGGTCGGCTGCGTTTAACACGGCTTTGGCAAGTACAGTCGCTGGTTCGGGCGTTGCTTGGGTAAGTGCAGACATAACACCTCCAAAATGTTCAATATGCACATACAATAAGTGGTTTGTGCGAAATAAACAAGTTCTAAACAGGTAAGGCTGTCTTATCTACCGGTGATTTGAGTACAAACGATGAATGCACACCGCTGACACCTTCTATACGGGTGAGCTTCTGCAGCAGGAACTGTTGATAGGCATCCATATCTTTCACGATGACTTTCAACAGATAATCGGCGGATTGGCCGGTAATCAGGTGGCATTCCAGCACTTCCGGGTAGGCGGCGACGGTGTTTTCGAAGGCGTCAAAGCGGTCGGGGGTGTGTTTATCCATGCTGATCTGGATAAAGGACACCAGGGTGAGCCCCAGCTTGCGCGCATTGAGCAGGGCGACATAACCGTCGATCAGCCCGGACTCTTCCAGTGCCCGCACCCGGCGCAGGCAGGGAGAGGGGGAGAGACTGATACTGTCGGCCAATTCCTGGTTAGAGATGCGGCCATTGCGCTGCAGGGCCTCCAGGATCAAACGGTCATAGCGATCGAGTTCCATAGCGGTAAATCCAAGGTAATGAGCATAAATTGCCAATAAAAAACAATAATAGGCAATATTATTGTTTAAATGATCGTTTGAAAACAATCTTGGCAATCATCTGCCATAGGCATTCCCCTATACTGACCAACATGCTGATAAAAGCCCCGGCGCTACCCGCGCGGGTTTTTGGGGTTTCCGCCGGTGTGACAGCACCACTGGAAATCCTGGCCTCTTACCCTGAGGCCAGTGTCCAGACCAGCCGAATCAGCCAAAACCGCAAGACCCACTACAGCAGTACACAAGAACTACACAGCTCGGGGCCTCTGGAATGCTTGCCTGGCAGGCGTTTTCAGAGGACTCCAAACAACCGGACTTATATATTAGAGCGACGTTCTAAACCGCGTTGCCAGAACAGCAACCTTAGCCAGGCAAAAACTTCGGAGTCGATCATGCTTGCCAACCCATCCACCAAGTACCAGCGTTTTGTCGGCGTTTCCTTACCCGACCGCCAATGGCCGAACCACCACATTGAAAAACCGCCCATTTGGATGAGCACAGACCTGCGCGATGGTAACCAGGCGCTGATTGATCCCATGTCGGTACAAACTAAATTGCGCATGTTCAAAGAATTGGTCGCGATTGGTTTTAAGGAAATCGAAATCGGTTTCCCCTCGGCGAGTGAAATTGATTACAACTTTACCCGTATGTTGATCGAGGAAAATTTAATTCCCGATGACGTCACCATTGAAGTATTAGTGCAAGCGCGCTACGACTTGATTGAAAAGACTGTACAGAGTTTGCGCGGTGCCAGGCGTGCAATTTTGCACATGTATAACCCGCTGGCGCCAGCATTCCGTAAAATCGTGTATAACACCGATAAAGAGGGTGTGAAAAAAATTGCCTTGCAAGGGACCCAATGGTGTAAGGAATTAACGGCGCAGGCACCGGAAGTGGATTGGACTTTCCAGTATTCCCCGGAAGTGTTTTCGTCCACCGAAATTGAATTTGTCAAAGAAGTCTGCGACGCGGTGGTAGAGATCTGGAATCCATCGCCACAGAAAAAAATTATTCTGAATTTACCGGCTACGGTGGAAATGAATACACCTAATACCTATGCCGACCAGATCGAGTGGATTCACCGCAATATCCACCGTCGCGATTCCATTGTGATCAGTGTGCATCCGCACAACGATCGCGGTACGGCAGTGGCAGCGGCAGAGTTGGCGGTGATGGCGGGTGCCGATCGTGTCGAAGGTTGTTTATTCGGTAACGGTGAGCGTACCGGTAACGTGGATTTGGTCACCCTCGCGTTGAATTTGTATTCGCAAGGGGTGCATCCCGGTTTGGATTTTTCCGATATCGATAAAGTGCGCAAGTTGCACGAAGAGTGCACCCAGTTGCCGGTTCATCCGCGCCATCCCTATGCGGGTGAATTGGTGTTCACCGCCTTTTCCGGTTCGCACCAGGATGCCATCAAGAAAGGTTTTGCGGTGCAGAAAAAAGATACCCTGTGGGAAGTCCCCTATTTGCCGATTGATCCGGCCGATTTAAATCGCAGTTACGATGCGGTAGTGCGTGTGAATGCACAATCCGGTAAAGGCGGCGTGAGCTTCCTGTTGCAACAGGAAGCCGGTTTGCAGTTGCCGCGTCGCTTGCAGATTGAATTCAGCTCGGTAGTACAAAAGGTCAGTGACAGCACCGGTAAGGAAGTAAAAGCCAGCGATATTGCGCGAATTTTTAATGAAGAATATTTTGCGGTGAATTCACCTATCACTTACCAATCCAGCAAGTTCACCGAGCAGGACGATACCCATCAGGTGGATATTGTTATCCATGCGCAACACCAAAATAAAACGGTGGAAATCAGTGGCAGTGGCAACGGCCCCATCGACGCCGCCGCCCATGCGATCAGCCAGTTTATTGATACGGAGGTTAACGTCATTGACTATCACGAGCACTCCGTTGGTGAGGGCTCCGATGTGGTGGCAGTCACTTATGTGGAAATCAAAGTGAAAAACGGCAAACCAGTTTACGGTGTGGGACAGGATCGCAACATTATTACGTCGGCGGTAAAAGCACTGATTAATGGTGTGAATCGCAGCGGGGCGGTGAGTTAATTTACTGAAAAAATTGCTGGTTTAAAAAGCGCAGCCCTATTTAAGGGGTTGCGCTTTTTTTATAGGGTATTGCCTGAATAGTGAATAGGACATCAATGGTTATGAGGTGTATTTGGCACGTAGGGTATTTTTAATAAGCGATTAATGCAAAAATGCAATTTGTGGCGCCAATTTAAAGTGCAGTAAAAATTCCCACAGAATAATTAACCAAAACATAAAAGGTTAATTGTTATTTCTTAATTACCCCATAGTCATAAACAAAATCCCATCGTGTATTTGCTTCCTATAATCCATTAAGCCCCAGCTGGCTTGATAGTTATAACAATAATTAGTGTTTCATTATTTATTCCATCTTTATTACGCCGTTTGAAAAGCACTGCATAAAAAGCAGATTTTCTTTTTTTGTGCGTATTTAAACGCCATAGACCATAGCGATAACCATTGGCATTTTCCCAGACCGGCAAAGTGAACTTGCGGTTTATTTCCCCCCATGAACCAAGTAGAGGTGACTGTTATGTTTAAAAAAACGAAACCACGGATATCTATATTGGCGCTGACAATATCATGCGCTATCTACTCTGGCGCCGCTCTGGCGCAGGATGCAGCGAATAGCAATAAATTTTGGTGGCCTGAGCAGCTGAACCTCAGCCCGTTGCGCCAGCATGGGGTGGAGTCCAATCCTATGGGCAGCACATTTAATTATGCGCAAGCATTTAAAAAACTGGACTTGAATGCGGTGAAGGCAGATATCAAAGCCTTGATGACCCAATCGCAGGATTGGTGGCCGGCGGATTATGGCCACTATGGTCCGTTTTTTATTCGCATGGCCTGGCATAGTGCAGGGACTTACCGCATTTATGATGGCCGCGGTGGAGCCGGTGGTGGCCAGCAGCGCTTTGAACCGCTGAACAGTTGGCCGGATAACGTGAACCTGGATAGGGCGCGCCGTTTGCTGTGGCCGATCAAACAAAAATACGGCAGCAGCATTTCCTGGGCGGATTTGATGGTGCTGACCGGTAATGTGGCACTGGAGTCCATGGGGTTTAAAACCTTTGGTTTTGCCGGTGGTCGCCAGGATGATTGGGAAGCAGATACGGTGTATTGGGGCCCCGAGAAAAAATGGCTGGACGACAAACGCTATAGCGGTGATCGCACATTGGAAAAACCACTTGCCGCCGTGCAAATGGGACTGATCTATGTGAATCCCGAAGGCCCTAATGGTGTGCCCGATCCATTGCTGGCGGCCAAAGATATTCGCGATACTTTTGGCCGTATGGCAATGAACGATGAAGAAACGGTAGCGTTGATTGCGGGTGGACATACCTTTGGTAAAGCCCATGGCGCACATAAGCCGGAAACCTGTTTGGGTAAAGAGCCAGCAGCGGCGGGTATTGAAGAGCAGGGCCTGGGCTGGACCAATAAATGCGGTAAGGGTAATGCAGAAGACACTATCACCAGCGGCCTGGAGGGCGCATGGTCGGTAAACCCTATCGCCTGGACAACACAATACCTCGATAACCTGTTTGCGTTTGAGTGGGTGCAAGTTCGCAGTCCGGCCGGTGCTGTCCAGTGGATTCCCAAAGATGGTCAGGCGGCGAACCTGGTGCCTGATGCACACGATAAAACCAAGCGCCACGCCCCGATCATGTTTACTACGGATCTGGCTTTAAAAGAAGATCCGGAATATCGCAAGATTTCACTGCGCTTTAAGGAAAATCCCAAGGAATTTGAATTGGCGTTTGCCAAAGCCTGGTTCAAGTTAACACACCGCGATATGGGCCCGCGTGTGCGTTATCTGGGCAATGAAGTCCCTGGTGAAATTTTACTGTGGCAAGATCCGGTGCCGGAGGTCGATCACCCGCTGATTGATGCAGCTGATATTACCAAACTGAAATCCAGCCTGCTGTCCTCGGGGTTAAGTAGCGCTGAGTTGGTTAGGACGGCATGGGCGGCAGCAGCCAGTTTTCGCGGTACGGATTTGCGCGGCGGTGCCAATGGTGCGCGTATTCGCCTTGCGCCGCAAAACACCTGGGCAGTGAACAATCCCAGGGAGCTTAACCGCGCGTTAACGCGTTTGGAAAAGGTTCAGGGCGATTTTAATAAGGCATCAACCGGTGGCAAAAAAGTATCGCTGGCGGATGTGATTGTGTTGGGTGGTGTTGCAGCGGTAGAGCAGGCCGCGAAGAAGGCCGGATATGCGGTTGAAGTGCCTTTTATACCAGGTCGTACCGATGCCAGCCAGGCCCAAACGGATGTGACCTCCTTTGCCGTGTTGGAGCCAACGGCGGATGGATTCCGCAATTACTATGCAAAAGACAACACGTTGCCGCCAACTGACATGCTGGTCGAGCGCGCCAACCTGCTTACACTGACGGTTCCTGAAATGACGGTATTGGTGGGTGGTTTGCGTGTGTTGGGTGCTAATAGCGATGCTGCCAAAAACGGTATTTTTACCGATAAGCCTGGTACCCTCAGCAATGACTTCTTTATCAATCTGCTGGATATGTCCACCCAGTGGCGCAAGTCGGCTAAAACCGGGGGGTTGTATGAGGGGCTGGATCGCAAGACCGGCAAACTGAAATGGACGGCAACCCCAGTCGACTTGATCTTTGGTTCCCACTCCGAGTTGCGTGCGGTGGCGGAAGTTTATGCAGCCAATGACGGGCAGGAGAAATTTGTCAATGATTTCGTCAAGGCCTGGCACAAGGTCATGATGCTTGATCGTTTTGATTGGTAATATTGTTGAAGCGTTCTTTACTGATGGCGCTTGCTTGCTTTTTCCCCCGAATATCCGGCGGCAGGAGTGGGTAAGCGCCGTTTTTGCTTGACTGGGGTGTGTGTAGGTACATCGCATCCCGGCTTATCTCGCCGCCACATAGGTTTTGCCCTCCGATTATTGGATACTGATAAAAATATCGAAATACTGAATCCAATCGACATCCTGGTAGCATCCAAACCCCGGCAGGCCCAAGGCGTTTGTTTTGGGACTGACCCATAAGGCCAATATCGTCACCCAACACTTTGTGTCGGTGTCCAGATAACTATAAGCACAGCAAGGAAACCCCTGACATGATCAAATCACCCTACGCCAGTATCAACCACTACCTGGTAGAAACACCGCTCGATATTCCCCACCGGATGCACCCATTTACTTATCCGGAAACAAGGAATAGAGGTTAATTCACTATGGATAGCTTGCAGGAAATTCTCTACACGCTGCGCTGCAATAAGTTGCGCACAATACTCACCGCCTTTGGTGTTTTTTGGGGCATTTTGATGTTGGTGCTTTTATTGGGGGCTGGGCGGGGTTTTCAAAATGGTGTGATGGCCGGATTCGGTAATAATGTCATGGACTTTATTATGGTCTACCCAGGGACAACGGCGGTGGCTTACCAGGGATTAGGTGTAGGCCGGGGTATCCAGCTCCGGGAAGACGATGTTGCGGCTATCCAGCACCAGATTCCCGGTATTCGCTCCATGTCACCAGCGGTCAATATGGGATCAGTCCAGGTCATCCATGACAGGAAAACCGGCGAGTTTGAGCTTATGGGTGTTGCGGATGAATTTTTTATGATCAAGACCGCGATTGACTTTAACCATGGCCGGGTTATGTCGAGCCTTGATGAAAAAGAAATTCGGAAAATTGCCTTGATTGGCAATACCGTTGCCGAACGTTTGTTTAATGACGATAGGCCCATTGGTAAAACCATTCAGGTAAAAGGGGTGGTTCTGACGGTCGTTGGTGTGTTTACCGATAAAGACAATAACGGTCGCGCATCCAATCGCGTTTATATTCCTATTTCCACGTATCAAAAAGTCTTTGGTGGCGGTAACCAGATAGGTGAAATCTGGTTGCGCCCCAATGCAGTGACCGATGGATTTGAATTGGAAAAACGCGTGGTGGAGTTGCTCAAGCAACGGCACCAGATTGCGCCGGAAGATCGCCGCGCTATTAATGCCTTCAATATGGCGGAGCCGGCAAAAGCAGTGGCGGGATTATTTTGGGCGATTAATGGATTTATTTGGTTTGTGGGATTGGGGACCTTGACTGCCGGAATTGTGGGCGTGAGCAATATTATGATTATTACCGTCAAGGAGCGCTCGCGCGAAATTGGTATTCGCAAGGCGCTGGGAGCAACACCTTTTAATATTGTGGGAACACTGCTGCTGGAGTCTATTTTGGTAACCATGCTGGCAGGCTATTTGGGATTGGTGATGGGCGTTGCCCTGCTGGAACTGGTGGCGCTTGGGTTGCGCTCGGCAGGTGCAGAGCTTCCCTTTTTTAAAAGCCCGGAAATTGATTTCCAGATGGCAATCACGGCGATCATGCTGTTAGTCGGTGTTGGTGCCCTGGCTGGATTATTTCCGGCACTCAAGGCTGCCAAAATTATGCCGATTGAAGCCATGCGTGCCAATTAAGGGAGCGTGCTATGTTAATTGATACGCAAAAATGGCAGGAAATATTCTCGACCCTGGGGCGGCACAAACTGCGTACTGCATTGACAGCCTTTGGTGTCTTCTGGGGTATTTTTATGTTGACGGTATTATTGGGTGCGGGAAAAAGCCTGGAAGAGGGGGTTACCTCCAGCTTCCGCATGATTCCCAATTCGGTGTGGATGTGGCCACAGGGTAAAACCCAGGTTGCTTACCGTGGTATGCCGGTTGGCCGCCAGATTTCCCTGGACTCCGATGATATCCAGGCGATTCGCGACAATATTCCCAACGTTGATAAGATTTATCCGGAAAACAGCGTGGGTGTTTGGAATGGGGTACCGGTATACACTATCTACAAGGATCAGAACGGTGCCTTTGCTGTTAAGGGAACCCACGCCGGTATGGAAAACATGCACATGCAAAAAGTAACGCAAGGTCGCTATATCAACCTCATTGATGAAAAGCGGCGGCGCAAGGTGGCGGTTATCGGGCAGCGTATCAAGGAATTATTATTTGAGCCTGGCCAAAGTCCTATTGGCGAAACCATTACCATTGCCGGTATCAGCTTTCAGGTGGTGGGTGTTTACAAATCCAGCTCTACCGAAAATGTGAATGTCACCCAGGAAGAAATTGTATATATCCCCAACGATACCCTGCGCCAGGCGTTTAATCAAAAAGGTTGGATCAGCAGTTTTGGTGTGATACCCAAACAGGGTGTACATGCAGTGGTAGTTGAAAATGAAATCCGGGATTTTTTATATCAGCGCAAAAGAATCAGCCCGGATGACAAGGGAATTTTGGGCAGTTTTAACCTGCAAACCGAATTTGAAAAAGTTTACGGCCTGTTTTACGGAATCCAGGTATTCAGTTGGATCGTTGCTATTGGCACGATTATGGCGGGTGCGATAGGTGTGGGTAATATCATGCTGATCGCCGTCAAAGAGCGCACGCGCGAAATTGGTTTGCGCAAGGCGCTGGGTGCTACGCCGTTTTCTATCGTGGCGATGATTGTACAGGAATCGGTACTGATAACGGCTTTTGCCGGTTATTTGGGGTTGGTTGCTGGTGTTCTCATCCTTGAAGCGGTGAATCATGTGATTGCCGGAGCGGGTGGACGGATAGGCATGTTTGGTTATTCCGACATCGATTTTGCCACCGCCTTGAGTGCACTGGCGGTGTTGGTGATCTCCGGCCTGCTGGCTTCACTCTTGCCCGCTGCCAAAGCCGCCAGCGTTAACCCCATAGTTGCTTTGCAGGATGAATGAGGTCTTTTCCACCGGGCCCACATCCTTCAGGCTCACAATAATAACTGTGTAAAAAACTGTGAACCCTGAATCCAGGGGCGACTTCCCTGCATCAAAGCTGGTGAACTCGCCCGGTTTTCACTCCCCAACCTGAGCATCTGGTGTAGTTCGACAAGGGTGTAGTTGTTTGGCCAGGTGTTCACTTGCCCTTGGATTTGGCCCCTTTCTCCTGGCCAGGGATGGGGGTACTTGTCGACCAGAAAGTGACCTGGGTTTATAGTGGTGAATCCGTTTCTCCCCCAGGGGTGTCAAAGTGGATAAATCGGACGGGTTGGAATGATAAATGTCATTACTCTGTAAACCAGAGTAAAAAAGCCAACAGAATGTCTAAAACCTTTTAAGCTGGTGTGCAGTATAACAATAGGCCACCACAAGGAATTCGCGCATGATCAAATTGCACAATATCCACAAGTACTATCACTCCGGTGAACAGCCACTGCATGTGCTTAAGGGAATAGACCTCCATATTCGCCAAGGGGAGTTGGTGTCTATTATGGGCTCTTCCGGCTCGGGTAAATCTACCCTGCTGAATATCCTCGGTATCCTCGACACCCATGACCAGGGTGATTATTTCCTCAACGGAGTGGAAATCAAAAACCTCAAGGAAAAAAAAGCAGCGCAGTTGCGCAATCAGCTTTTGGGTTTTGTGTTCCAGTCGTTTAATTTATTGCCTTTTAAAAATGCAACTGAAAATGTCGCCCTGCCTTTGTATTACCAGGGTGTGGGACGCAAAGAGCGCAACTACCGTGCCGAAAAATATCTGGACATGGTCGGTTTATCCCATCGCGCCACTCATATGCCTAATGAACTGTCCGGTGGACAAAAGCAGCGGGTTGCCATTGCCCGCGCCCTGGTGACACAACCCAAGGTCATTCTTGCCGACGAGCCCACAGGTGCCCTGGATAGCCAGACTACCCAGGAAATCATGGCGCTCATGAAAGAAGTACACTCGCTGGGTAATACCATTGTGATAGTGACCCACGAACAGGACATCGCCGATCAAACCCAGCGCCAGATTGTCTTAAAAGATGGTTTGATTGTGCCGGCAAAAGAGATCCACGGCAGCCATGCTGAATCGCTGGATAACAATGATCGCGAAGAAGAGATCCTCGGATAAAACGCTATGGATAGCTTACAGGAAATCCTTTATACCCTGCGCCAGAATAAACTGCGCACCGCCTTGACGGCCTTCGGCGTTTTCTGGGGTATTTTTATGCTGGTGTTGCTGCTGGGCGCCGGACGCGGAATGCAAAACGGTATCTATGCCGATTTTGGTTCGGATGTGCTGGATTTTGTGGCGGTGTGGTCCGGTACCACATCCGTGGCTTATCAGGGGCGAGGGCTGGGTCGCCAGATTAGTTTAACCCTGGATGATGTCGAGGCGTTGCAGCGGCAAATCAAGGGCATCAGGGTCATTTCACCGGAAAGTATGCGCGGTGGTATTTCGGTTGTCTATGACACCAAAAGCGGTAACTTTCCTGTATACGGTGTACCGGACGATTACTTCAACGTAAAAGAATCGATTCCTTTCGAACAGGGTCGAAAAACCAACCAGCTGGATGAACAGCAAATCCGCAAGGTAGTAACCCTGGGGCGGACAGTATCCGAGCGTTTATTTGGACCGGGCGTTAGCCCGGTCGGCAAAACGGTGCGGATTAATGATGTGGCCATGACGGTTGTCGGTGTGTTTTATGACAAAGGCAATCGCGGTCGCGATTCAGAGCGTGTCTATATTCCTGCGTCCACCTTCCAGAAACTATTTGGCTCCGGTCATTTTATCGGCTCTATCTGGCTGCGTCCGCAAGCCGGGGTCGACAGTTTTGCCTTCGAACAACAAGTGGTTGAATTACTCAAGCGCCGCCACCAGGTGTCACCTGATGATCGCCGCGCAATTCGCTCATTCAACATGGCAGAGCCGGCGGCGCGGGTAAATGGGCTTTTTATCGGCATCAACGGATTTATCTGGTTTGTGGGGTTGGGGACCCTGATGGCAGGTATTGTGGGCGTGAGCAATATCATGATTATCACCGTCAAGGAGCGCACCCGCGAGATTGGCATTCGCAAGGCCTTGGGGGCAACGCCTTTCAGTATTATCAGCACGCTGCTGTTTGAGTCGATTATGGTGACCGGTATTGCCGGTTATGCCGGATTGGTAGTGGGCGTTGGATTAATTGAATTGATTGCCTATGGCCTCAACAGTGTCGGGGCACAGATGCCTTTTTTCAAAAATCCGGAAATTGATTTCCAGGTCGCTTTTACGGCGGTGGTATTGCTGGTGATCGTGGGGGCTCTGGCAGGGCTGATGCCAGCCTTGCGTGCTGCGAAAATTATGCCGATTGAAGCCATGCGAGCGGATTGATCATGATTATCGATACTCAGAAATGGCAGGAGATTTTTACCACACTCGGCCAGCATAAATTGCGTACAGCGCTCACCGCATTTGGTGTCTTTTGGGGCATTTTTATGCTCACAGTATTGCTCGGTGCGGGTAAGGGATTGGAAAACGGTATCGAAGATGGGTTTCCCCGTGTGCCTAATATTGTGTGGCTCTGGGTGCAGGGAACAACCCAGGTTGCTTATAAGGGTATGCCACTGGGGCGGCAAATTACTCTGAAACCGGAAGATGTCACGGCGATTGAACAGAATGTGCCGAGTGTAGGTTACATCCGCGGCCAGAACTCCGTAGGTATCTGGAGTGGCTCGCCACCCTATACAACCTACAAGGATAAAAATGGCACCTTCTATGTGCAGGGCACCCATGCAGGCATGGACAATATCCATTCGCTGAAAATCGTTGAAGGCCGCAGTGTTAATGACATAGATGACCGCGAAAAGCGCAAGGTCGCCATCATAGGTACGGCGGTAAGGAATCAATTATTCAATGCCGATGAAAATCCCATTGGCAAGGATATTACGATTTCGGGCATCAGCTTTATGGTGATTGGCGTTTTCAAATCCCTGGCCAGCGGTGACGAGCAACAGGAACAGGAAAAAATCTATATCCCCAACGATACCCTGCGCTATGCCTTTAACCAGGTTGGCTGGATTGGCAGTTTTATTGTGATACCCAAACCGGGATTGCATGCGCGTATTGCCGAGCAGGATGTCAAGCGTTACCTGTCCGAGGTTAAACATGTCTCGCCCGATGATTATGGCGTATTCGGCAGTTTTAACCTGCAAAACGAGTACGACAAAATCCAGGGATTATTTGGCGGTATTGCGGCATTCAGTTGGCTGGTGGCTATAGGAACCATCATGGCCGGTGCAATTGGTGTCGGTAATATTATGCTTATTGTGGTGAAAGAGCGCACCCGCGAAATTGGTTTGCGCAAAGCCCTGGGCGCAACACCATCGTCAATTACCGGAATGATTGTGCAGGAATCCATTTTTATTACCACAGTAGCTGGCTACATGGGGTTGGTCATTGGCGTCTTATTGCTGGAAGGCATCGGCAAGCTGCTGGATGCAGCGGGTGGCCAGGCAGGATTTTTTGGCAAGCCGGAAGTGGATTTTGCCACCGCCCTGAGTGCGTTGGTCGTGCTGGTTGTTTCCGGTTTGCTGGCGTCGCTGCTACCCGCTGCCAAAGCGGCCAGTGTTAATCCCATTGTCGCCCTGCAAGATGAATAACCCCTGTTCCCTAACTAATAATCTATCCTCTGTTACAGAAAGAAGGACACCATGAAAAAGTTTATCGGATTTGCCATCCTGGGTTTGATTGCGGTTGTGTTTATCGGCACGGCTGTATTCCTGTACAACAAATCCCAGGCTAAACCGGTTGTCTATGAGTCGGACGCCACCTTTAAAAGTACCATCATTAAAAAGACAGTGGCGGTGGGTAAAGTGATTCCACGCCGCGAAGTGGAAATTAAATCCCAGGTATCCGGTGTGGTTGAGCAACTTTATGTTGTCGCTGGCCAGACAGTGAAAAAAGGCGAGATCATTGCCAAGATTACCCTGGCTCCCAATATGATCCAGCTCAACCAGGCCGAGTCCCAACTGGAACAGGCCCGGATCAATTTGCAAAACGCTACAACCGAGTTCGAGCGCCAGAAAAAACTCTTTACCCAAAAACTGGTTTCACAATCCGAGTACAACAAATTCCTGTTGCAATACGATTTGCAGCGTGAAGCCGTAACGGCAGCAGAGAACAATGTGCTCTTGCTTAAACAGGGCGCAACCAAAAAATCGGACAAGGTGTCCAACCTGATTCCGGCAACAGTGACCGGTATGGTGCTGGATCTGCCCTATAAGGAAGGTGCGTTTATTGTAGAAACCAGCTCCTTTGGCGCGGGTACAACCATTGCCACCCTGGCCGACATGAACGATATGATTTTTGAAGGTATGGTGGATGAATCAGAAGTGGGCAAAATCCGCGAGGGGATGGAGCTTGTGTTGGATGTGGGCGCCCTGGAAGGCGATCCTTTTACTGCCAAACTCGAATATATTTCACCCAAGGGCGTGACCGATCAGGGAACTATTAAATTCCAGATCCGTGCGGCAGTGACGCTCAATGATCGTTTATTTTTACGTGCCAACTACAGCGCGAATGCGGATATAGTGCTGGACAAGCGCGAGAATGTGCTGGCGATTAATGAAGGTAATCTGAGCGTGGAAGAGAAGGGACATTTTGTGGAAATCGAAACAGGTCCACAGAAGTTTGAAAAGCGCGCGGTGAAAACCGGCTTGTCAGACGGTATCAACATCGAGATCGTGGAAGGCTTGAAAGAGGGTGACAAGATCAAGCGACGCTAATCCAGGGTTTGAAATCGTGTGGGCCACAGCAGCTATCCTGTTGTGGCCCACAAAAATCACTAGCGTTTAGTTGCCACCACTTTAGCGCTCAGATAATAAATGGTGGTGGTGGCCTCAAAACCGGAATCTGTGCCAAATAGAATCCACACTGAACCGTCGGTAGCAGAATAGGCAGAAAAACTGCCTTTGGTATTGCGCAAGGTTTTTTTCAGGTAGCTATCATTATTGACTTCACAGTCGCGGCTATTGGCAAAATCCCCTAACACTATGGCATCGCTGCCACCAATACTTTGGTTGCCCTTGTCGATATTCATCAGGTACCAGCCGCTGCCATTATTTTCTGCCTTGGGTTCGGTTTTGCTGGCACCGGCCTTAAGGGTGACTCCTTCACCTGGCGCACCGCCAACACCCAGGCAACCTTTCTTGGCATTGCTGCCAATATTGAGTTCAAATTCAAAATCGTAACGGGTATTGGGCTCCAGGCCGTGAACCCGCTTGGTGATAAACATAAACAGATCATCGCTGTGGTTATTGCCGCTGATGCGAAAACCCTTACGATTGGTTCCCAACTCACTGGGCAGCATGGTATGGCTGGCGCTGAGTTCGTAAAAGGTTTCCTGCCCGACCGGGTAATCGGCAAAGCCGGATTTCCAGTCGTTGATGCCCTGGTTGAAATCGATTTCCAGGGTTTTGGTATTCGGGTCCGGGTTGACGATGACATCGCTGCCGCAACCGGTCAGGATGAAGAGCGTGGTCAGGGTTGTTATCAGGGCTTTCATAAAGGCTCCTTGTGATCAGTAGTATCCACACCGGGGTGTAGTGGTGGCATAGATGCTAGGCTGATATTCCCCGAACCTTCTGTCAGTGATTTGAAAGCCATTGTAATTATTTGTAGGCTGAGCCGGGCGACTACAAAAGATTACAACGCCATAGGCTATTTACTGGTACAAGTATGTTGAGTCATCCTGTTTGCCTTATCGGTTACCTATTCTTATCCCTGTTGAAATCACCACCATGAGCCGCCTGTTGCGATTTTCCTCTTCCCTTCCGGCATTGCTGGCGCTGGTATTGTTGCAGCCTGCCATGGCGGCATCGGACTGCGTGCCGGACGAGGAAGCCTGTGTAGAAGTCGGGCGCTGGCAGTTGGGCTTGGGAATTGGTTTGGGGGTGCGCACCAATCCCTTGGAAGATGGCGATGATATTCCGCTGGTGTTACTACCGATGGTGAGTTATACCGGCGAGCGCTTCTTTATCGATAACCTGGATTTTGGCTATACCCTGTGGGAAAGCGATACACAGCAACTGAATTTGCTGCTGACGCCCAGCTATGACCAGGTGTTTTTCGAACGTTGGGACCCGGTCAATTTTGTCCTCGAATCCCCGGGACTTGGTACAGCATTGAATGGTGGCGGCAAGAATTCGTCTGACCCGAAAGAGCCTTACCCGCTTATCGATCCCGGTGTGAGCGGTTCCGGCGATTTTGAAGGGCCGGAAAGTCTGCAGCGAAAATTGCCAAAGCGCCATATGTCTGGCCTGGCTGGACTGGAGTACCATTTTCGCCTGGGAGGTTATGGCCTGCACCTGCATTGGCTAAAGGATGTCACTGATATCCACCAGGGGGAAGAGCGGCGCCTGGCCCTTAGCCGTGCGTGGCAGGCAGGCAACCATGACCTCGCCCTGTCGGCTGGTGCGGTCTGGCAAGATGCAACGCTCACCAACTACTACTATGGTGTTCCCCAGGGCGATGCCTATTGGGCCTCCTACGAGGCAGGTAATGCCCTGTCTACCCAAGTGCGTTTTGATTGGAATTACCGGCTCAGCAAACACTGGGATTTGCGTGCATTGCTTAGCTATCGTCGCTTGCCTGAAGAGATTACCGCTAGCCCATTGGTACGCTCGGATAAGGTGGTGACGGCCTTTATCGGAGGGGTATACCATTTTTGAGGGATGCGTTTGCCACAAGGCCATCAGAATAAGCTCGTTATGGATACTCGCCAGCACTCCTCTTCTCACTCCAGCGTGGGCGGATGTTCCCTTGCTGGAGTTTTCTATCAAGCCGCGTCTGTGCGTGCTAAGCGCTGGTGAAGAAGTCTGCCGCGACACTCTGGAGGTGCGGTGGAGCGCAGATCGCGCCCGTTCGCTCTGTCTGTATCGCGCAGACGATGATCAACCGCTACGCTGTTGGGAGCAGGCCACCAAAGGCAGTTTCAATTTCGAGTTATCTGCCCGCGCTACCACCCGTTTCCAGTTGCGTGAACAGGGTGCGGGTGAGCCCTTGGGCCAGCAGGATTTTCGTGTGGTCCATGAAGAGCGCAAGTACCGCCATCCCCGGCGCAACCCCTGGAGTTTCTTCTGACCTTTTCCAGACAGGTTTTCCCTTATGCTGCATCGCAATATTCTCCTGGTTGAAGACGATCGTCGCCTGGCGCAGCTGGTCAGTGACTTCCTGACCGCGAACGATTTCCGCGTCGACGTGGAAGAAAACGGCAACCGCGTCCTGCGCCAGGTACAAAATCTCAACCCGTCCCTGGTGATCCTTGACCTGATGTTGCCGGGCAAAGATGGCCTGACCCTGTGCAAGGAGCTTCGCCCCCAGTACAAGGGGCCCATCCTGATGCTGACCGCGCGCGATTCGGACCTGGATCAGGTACTGGGGCTTGAATACGGCGCCGATGATTACGTCATCAAGCCAGCAGAGCCCCGGGTTTTATTGGCGCGTATCCGGGCATTGCTGCGACGTTATTACCAGAGCGATGAAAACACCCTGGCCAATATCAACTTTGGACAACTGCACATCCAGCCATCCCTGCGCAAAGTCACCCTGGCGACAGAGGAAGTTCACCTGTCCAGCCATGAATTTGATTTGCTGCTCACGTTAGCGGCTTCGGCGGGCAATATTCTCAGCCGGGACTTCCTGTTCCAGCAGATTTACAACCGCGAATACGATGGATTGGACAGGACCATCGATGTGCGTATTTCCCAACTGCGCAAAAAGCTCCAGGACGATCCCAATAACCCAACCAGGATCAAAACCATCTGGGGCAAGGGGTACCTGTTTATCGCTGATGCCTGGAATTAGGGCAGGGCAATGAATAGGGCTTTTGTCTCCCTCTACCTGTTTATCGTGGCATCGGTCATTGGATTAGGTTGGGCGTTGAATCAACTCTGGGAGGGCCTGGTACCCGAGGCCAGTGTCAGTGCAGAGGTAAAAGGGCTTTTTATCAGCCTGGAACAAAGCCTGGTAGGGGGCGTGCCGCTCACCCATGTGCAGGCGGCCATGGCACAGCAGGGGGTGGAGTTGCAGCTGATACCCCTGGATGAACTGGCTAATTCGGCGGCGTTGGAGCAATTACAAGCCGGTGGGATTATCAGCGCAAGCGACAGTGAACAGTTCCATTACTACAAACTGGGTGCGGATGGCCACCAGGTTATCCTCCTCAGCCTGCCGCCATTGGCGGGACAGGGGGAACTGGTTTACCGTGTGCTGTTATGTGTTTTTTATGCAGGCCTGGCGCTGGCGATTTTTCTGTGGGTGTGGCCGCTCTCGCGCGATGCCCGAAAACTGGAAGCGCAAACCCGGATGCTGGGGCCGGATGGACTACCTGAAGACCTGCGCATAGCCCCTGCATCTACGCTCTATCCCCTGGCCAGGGCGTTTAACCAGATGGCGCGACGACTGCGCGACCTGCTTGCCTCCCACCGTGAAATGACCAATGCCGTCTCCCACGAGCTGCGCACGCCTCTGGCGCGGATGAAATTCGCCCTGGCGATGCTGGAATCCCAACCCCTTGATGAAAAAAGCCAGCGCCAATGCCGCAACATTGCTACCGATGTAGCCGAGATGGAATCCCTGATCAGCACATTATTGATGTACGCCGGGTTTGAGCGTTACAGCCAGCAATTGCAAATATCCACCGGGCAGATGAGTGACCTGCTCGAAGAATTGAAACAGCGCTTTGCCCACAACAACCAGCGCCAGCTCACACTGGAATTGATCTATACCGGTATGGACCAATACTGCCAATGTGAATGGAAACTCATTGAAACCGCGCTGCAAAATGCCATAGGCAATGCAAGCCGCTATGCGCGCTCGCGTATACGGATTGAATGGCAGCCTGGTACTACCCACAATTGCCTCGCTATTGAAGACGATGGGCCGGGGATTCCTGAACAGGAGCGGGCACGGGTTTTCGGTTCATTTGTACGCCTCTACGAAGGCCAGGTTGCGCCCGGAGAAAACACCAGTGGTTTTGGCCTGGGCCTGGCGATTATCCAGCGAGTCCTTGAGTGGCACGGCGGACATGCCATCTTCACCGAACCCGGGCATTTGGGCGGAGCCCGATTGGAGTTACATTGGCCTCGCCCAGAGAGCACATCCTTATAAAAGTGTTTCTTATGGAAACACTTTAGTTGTGGCAGTTGATTCAACCTGCATCAAATGTTGAAAAAATGTTCAGAATTTGGTCACATTAACCCAGTGAACTAGTCAGTGATATGCGATAAGTGTAGTATCCCTCGGCTATCAACCCTGTCCATGCAACCGTGACGGCACAGAACTGCTAATTAAGCAATTTCTGAAAAAACCACTACTATGATTAAAAAACGCGACCAAGAGCGCGTCTGAGCTCATGCTCTCCCTGCAAAAGAATTTGCAATATAACGATAAATTGGCAATGTAATTTCTATCTCGGTTAATACCAAAGTCACCACTGATTTTGGTGGTGGCCCTTAAGCGTTCTGGATTCAGAGTGTGCGAAAAGGCCACGAGATAATGGTAATAGCAATCAACAATAACGCCTTTTGCGGGCGTCGTTCTCCTTTCGCTGCGCATTGTGCGACAGCGTTTTCGCTATTGGTTTCTCTCTCGTTTTTGCCCCGCAACTCATTGCCGGCAGTATGCCGGTCTTTGGTCATTTTTTCGCCCGGTCACCTGCTGCGACTGGCGCGAGCTTACAACCCATTTACCAACAATAAGCTTTCATGATGTAACGAGGGGAATCCCATGCATAAAAAACGTTTGCTACCACTCTGTATTGCTCTCGCGGCCAGTGGCCACTTGTATGCGCAGGAGACAGATACTAGAGAAGTCGTCGAAGAAATTACTGTGACTGGTGTGCGTCAGGCTGAGCTTAATGCACGTGAGGCAGAGCGCGGCAAAAGTATTTTTAGTTCTGTGATCTCTCAAGATGATGCCGGTAACTTTGCCGACCAAAACGTTGCGGAGTCGCTTCAGCGACTTCCAGGGATTACCCTGCAAAAATCGGAAGGCGAAGGTAGATTCATTTCTGTTCGTGGTCTTGGTCCAGGTTTTGTTTCAGTACAACAAAACGGATCAGAATTAGCATCAGCCGGCTCAGATGATCGTGCTTTTGCACTTGATGCAATTCCTGCTGATTTGCTAGGTGCTATTGAGGTATTCAAATCTTTAACTCCAGATATGGATTTGAACTCCATCGGTGGTGCTGTCAACGTAAAAACAGTATCAGCATTTGATCGTAAGAAAGATTCATTTCGTGTAACTGTACAGGACTATTATCAGGATTACATGGAAGAGCATTCACCAAAAGTTTCCATGCAGGGAACGCATTTATTTTTGGATAACACGATTGGTTTGGGGTATTCACTTTCTTGGGAAGAGAGAAAGACAGCAAATTATGAAATGCTTCACCATGAAACAACCGATATGCGGTATGTACAAGAAAATATAACTGGGGTTGAAACACCAGACCCTACGGATCTGGACAGTTATATGTTGATTCCCTTTGAATTTCAAAATCGCCAGGAAATAGCTGAGCGTGAGCGTACTGCTGCATCCATTGATTTAGGCTGGAAACCAACGGACTCCGGTGAATATTACTTGCGTAGTAGCTATACCAAATTTACAGATAATGATTTGGCGTGGCGTGAATATTATCGTTTTGGTCAAGCTGGTCCAGGCGATATTGCTTATTTAGATCGTGATACCAATACTTTTGGTATGGTTGATACTGATATCCAGCAACAGATGTTTATCCAGTATGGGGAATCTGAAACATCATCTGCATCGGTGGGTGGTAAACATGAATTTGAATTTAACAGTGGTCGACTGATCATTGATGGCGACATTAGCTGGTCTGATAGTACCTATGACAAACCTGATGGAAAGCGTGTTCAATTTCGTGTACGCGATGTGCCTGTTATTGGTCGTGCAGGAAAAGAATTTATTGTGGGGCAGGCCATTTCTGCTGATGCGCTAGCCGAATTAGCAGGCACTACAACCACTGGTTGGACGGATATTGGTGGTTATTCAGGTGCTGGCATTAACTTAGCTGCATTTAGCTTTGATAACTTATTTTTAGAAGCTTCCAGTCGTGCGGATGAGTTGCAATCCTATGGGATGAATTTTAAATTTGAAATAGATGAAGGCTTTGTCAGTTATTGGAAAGCTGGTTTTAATTATAAAGAACGTACTCGTGACCGTAATCAGGACAGATGGTCTATTGTTCCAAGAGATGAATCTCAACATTGTCCTCAGACGGAGGATTTTGCTATATGCCAAGATGTAGCAAGAAACACAAACCTTTCACGTGTCGAAACAGCAGAAGTTGATCACCCATCTTTTGTGTATCCTGCAATTACATTGAATGGTGCTAATCAGTTAATTGACACTGTTCGTGCTATTGCTACAGAAGGTAATCAATCTGGTTTGGAAAGTATCTACCGCGACTATAATATGTCTGAAGATTCTTTTGCGGCATATTTTATGGGTGAATTTCGTTTGGCGGATAATCAATGGTTAATTGCTGGTGCTCGTTGGGATGAAACGAAATTTTCTTCGACAGGATTTTTAGCAATTAATAACGATAACTTCTCTTTAGGAAATGATGAAACGGTAAAAGTAGATTATTCAATTCCTTTAGATAGCCAAGCAAATAAATACGACAATGTGTTGCCAAGTTTGCATTATCGTTGGGAGCCTCGCGAAGATGTTTTAGTTCGTTCATCTATATGGACAAGTTTCACTCGCCCTTCATATGATCAAGCTCGGGCTTTTGCAAATATAGAAAGTAACTTCGAGCTTTGTAATCCTGTTACTAATGTATGTAGCACTACACCTGATGCGAATACAGGCATCCCCTTATCTGAATTTACCTTGGGGCCAAATAATACCTTACGCTTAGGTAACCCTAATTTAGTTGCTATGACGTCAGTTAACTATGATGCGTCAGTGAGTTGGTATATTGACGAAAACATATTTTTACAGGCCGCGTTTTTCTACAAAGATATTGATGATTATATTGTGGAAGTTCGTGGTGCTCGTGCAGCATTAGATGAGTTGCCCGTACGTTTGCCTGTTGACCAAGTTGATGCGTTTATTATTCCTTCAGATCTGGAATTAAATAATGTTAGTTGGACAGCTAATGGGGATCGTGCCAAGGTTTACGGCGCAGAGTTTTCCTATAATCACAATTTTGATAATGGATTATTTTTGCATAATAACTTAACTGTTATGTCTAGCGCTGCCTATGCAGGTGATTCTATTCGAGCAGGAAAAACCCAGTTGCCAGAACAAGCAGATACAACCTTTAATACAACGGTTGGTTGGGAAAATGATGTTGTATCAGTTCGCTTAATTGGTAATTACGTTAGTGATATCTTGAAAAGAATTGGTTCCTGTCCAGCAGGATCAGAGGGTTATTTAATTGTACAAGCCGGTGATGACCGCTCACCATGTAATAAGTGGGCTGACGTTTATCAGGATGATACTTTTAGCCTGGACTTTAAAGCGACATGGCAAGTTAATAAAAATATTAAAATTTATTTCGATGCAATGAACATTACCGATGAGTATATGACTCAATATTACGAAGGTAACCAATATTCTGGTGGTAACGTAATGTATAAATCAGAAGTATATGGTCGTTCGTTCCAAATAGGCTTGAATTACAAATTTTTGTAATCATAAAAATGATCACATCGAAATTTAAAAAGCATTCAAGGTAAAAAAACATGAAAAATATTAATTTGTTCACAATAGCTTTTTTAGGGGCAGGCTTAGTTGCTTGTGGTGGCGGTGACGGTGGCCCTAAAAAACCGGATATATGCCAAGAGCTGAATCAGGAAAAATGTAATGAAATTGTTATCCCGGAAAGCTCATCGTCTGCATCTAGTGAGTATGTCGAAGTAACGCCTTCAAATAATTTATTGCCCATTATAGAAAGTTTCAATGTAGATAATGCATCTTCATTTTTTTCAGAATCATATAAGTCATTGGTAACAATTAATCCGGAAGATCCCAATAATGCATTGTTTTATGCCACATCCGGCTTGAGTGAGGGCCGCATTGCTGTTGAGAATGGAAAGCTGACAATTGGGAATGCACGTTTTACCATTGGCCAAACATTAAATACGACAGGGACACATTTAAACCCTACTAATACCTACAGTGATTATAAAGTAGGTACAACAGCAGCAGCAGATGCAACCTTCCCAATGACCGATAGTTGGGGTGATTTGGATTTACGAAATAATTGGAAAATTTCGTTTTGTGTCGTAGAGCGTGAAGAGCTGGCAGGAAGTACTGGAAATCAGTCTTTTTATGTGATGCTGGATAATAATCAGTCAACAATAGCTCCATCTACATCCATTCATGGTGATCGATCAAGTGTTTTTCAGGCGCGAGTCAGTAGTTTTGCTGTGGGAAAGCGTGTTGAAATTAATATTCCAGGAGAAGCACGAAGCAACGGTGTGCTGATTAGCTCAACTTCACGCATTGGATTGGAAAAATCATTTTTACAATTCCGTGTGCCTAGTGCAGGCATTCTTACGATGAGTCAATTGTGGATTGGCTATCAGTCAGATACATCTACAGAGCCTACAAATGCAACATGTGCAGCGGGTGAGCGTGTATCAACTTATTTGAAGCCATTACCTCCTGTTGCTCCTGCAGAAGTTACTCTTCAACCCGGTGCTGGCCAATTACGTGTGACCTGGAGTGATTCCGCACGTGCGACTAGCTATGATCTAGCTTATGGTTTAACTGAAAACTTGGAAGAAGCAACTACAGTTACTGGATTATCGCAAACGCCATACACCATCACGGGTTTAGAAAATGGAACTACCTATTACGTATGGGTACGTGCTGCTAATGCGACTGGAGCATCTGATTGGTCAGCGCCATTTACTGGCATTCCCGAAGTACCAGCTGTAGCACCGGAAACCCCAACCGGTTTGACCGTGTACGGTGATAATCAGCGTGCAGTGGTATTTTGGGAAGCTACTGAAGGTACAGAAAGCTATAGCCTTGCACTCAACACTATGAACGATACCGGCACTGCTGAGGTGACCACAGGTATTACCGATACTTATAAGCTTTTGACGGGTTTGGTTAACAACACGCCTTACTATGTGTTTGTTAAAGCGGGTAACGCTGTAGGTGATAGTGAATACACCAGTGCACAGGTAGTAACGCCTTCTGCATCACCTTACATCTATCAAGCCAATCTTGCTGTTAGTAAGGATTTTTTCTTTGGTACTAATGGCCCAGCATTACAAACTTTAGGTGTGGATAGTGAAGTACCGATGCACTTCGTTGCAGGTGGTAATGCCGGTATTACCTTGGAAGAGGGTGGTATACGTCTAGCTAATGGTGGTCGTTTCACTATTGGCCAAGTGGTAGTACCTAATGATGAAGGTGTTTTGACTCAAACTAATACTACAGCGAGTGATACTAGTGTAAATGGTGTGCTGGATCTGAGTGGATATTACAAAATTGTAATCAATGTTGTTAGCGCGCCTGATAATGCTGGTTTATTCCAGGTTTACCTGGATAACAACACAACGAGTGGCGGTAGCTCAATTCATCAGACAACAGCTGCATCACGTTTAATTAACAGAACAGCCAGTACTATCGCTGACGGTGAAGAAATTGTTTATGAAATGAGCGCTAACCGTCGTGGTACATCTACGTCATTTATTCAATTACGTGTAGATAGTGCCTTAGGTGCGGAAGGTATTCTGATCAGCGGTATCCGTATAGAGGAAATTGATCCACCTGCGGCAAGTTCTAGCAGCGAAGCCAGCAGCTCGGTAGAGTCCAGCTCTAGCAGTTCTTCGGTCGCCTCAAGTGAATCCAGTGTCGCTTCTTCAAGCGAAACCAGCTCGTCCTCATCCAGCTCAGAGGCTTCATCAGAAGCCTCTAGCGAGAGTAGCTCATCCAGTAGCGAACTAAATGGTGGTACATCTTCTGAGTCGTCCAGTTCGTCAAGTGTTGCTGCTTCGGCTTTATTAACAGAAGCATTTACTGCGGCGGATACAGCGACTTTCTTTAGTGCCGACTATAAGGCTATGCCTGCAGATGCAGGTAAAGCACTCTATAGAGCATTGGCTGGTGAAAGTAGAATCACATTAAGTGATGGCCAACTAAGCTTGAATAACGCGCGTTTCTCTATCGGTGATTTGAGTGAAGGTGTAGCGACAACGGGCAGTGCCCAACCGAATGGTGCATTCGACTTGTCTCAACCATACCGTATCAAATTCACTATTTTGGCAGCTACCGGAACTGGTAATTTCCAAGTATATGTGGATAACAACACCACAAGTGCAGGTAATTCAATACATACCACTACCGAAAGCACAACAGTGTCGCGTTTGTTGCAGGTGTCGCCTTCGTCAATAACGAGCTTTCCTTACGATGTTGTGATTGAATCGAGTGTTGGTACACCGAACTCGTTCTTCCAGATTCGTGCGGATAGTAATATTACCAATCTGGTGATCGATAACTTGGTTATCGAATATCAATAAAGATGTTTTAAACCGATGAAAATAGGCCGGGATTAATCCCGGCTTATTTTTCATTAAAAACAATAATCCGATTAATAATAACAGAGAGTAAAAGCCATGAAGTTACAAATAGCAGTAACAGGGGTGATTGCCGCTTTGATATTAGCTGGATGTGGTGGCTCAAGCAGTGGCTCATCCAAAACATCTAGCAGCAGCTCCAGTGTAAACAGCTCGGTAGTGTCTAGTTCGGTATCCAGTACTTCATCAAGTGTTGAGCAATCTTCATCTTCGGTTAGTGAAGTTAGTTCCTCCAGTGAATCAAGTAGCGAAGTCTCCTCCAGTGAGGTCAGCGAATCTTCAGTCTCTAGCGACAGTAGCAGCGAAGAGTCATCTTCCAGCGAATCAAGTTCATCCAGCTCCGCTGCGGCGTTGAGCGGGTGTGCAGCAACTACCGGCCTATATTTCTGTGATGATTTCGCAGCAAATAACAGCGATAACTGGGATGCCTTGCCAAGCACGATTAATAGTTTGGCGCCCAACGGTGAATTCAGTGTTGAAGATGACAACGGTAATTACATTTGGCGTTATACGGCTGCGAGTACAGGTGGTGTTATTGCCTTGATAAAGCCTGATGCGTTTAGCAGTGTTACTTCAGCAGATTATTATGTAGAAGCAAAGATCCGTCCGCGTGCTAATAGTACGACCAGTAACAAGCAAATTTATTTATTGGCACGTTATGTGGACGGTAACAATTGGTATGCGGGTGCACTTAATGTGCAAAACGCGACTACCAGTACCCAGGTAGAAATTGCGCGCATGGTGAGTGGTACGCTCAGTCGACCAGTGCAAGTTAAAAAGCCTATTGAACAAGGTACAGCGGACGAATTTGATGGCGTTTGGTATACCTTGCGCTTTGAAGTGCTGGGAGACAAGTTGACAGTTTATCTGGATGGCGAAACTATCGGCAGCACGACAGATGCCAACTTTACGCAACCTGGGCTTATTGGTTTTTGGACGGCTAATAAATCATTCGATATTGATGATATTAAAGTTGGCAACGCTACTGACAAGCCTGCCTCCCTTTTGCTCTCGCCCAGTGCTATTACCTATGCAGCTGAAGCAGGTGATGCAGCGCGAGTGATTACCGTTAACGCCAAAACGGATGCGGGGACTGCTGACGATTTCACGGTTGAATCTTCTGATCCTGCGGTTGTGAGTGTAGTAACTAATGGAACTGAGGTGAGCCTGACCCCGGTAGGAGAGGGTAGTGCTACCATCGTATTTACCAGTAGTTCGGGTTTAGTGCGCAGCATTACGGCCACTATTGCGCCACAGTTTGTTATGCCAACGGCAACCTACAGTTTTACCAATCAATTGGTGCCAGCTGCGGGGGAAACCGATGCTTACGAAGATCTTACACTTAAATTGACCTTTGATTCTGTGCCTGCGCTCGGTAGCAGTGGCAGCATTCGCATTTTCAAAGCCAGTGATGATACCCAGGTTGACAAGATTGCTCTGGTTGATGAAAAAGATGCGATTGGTTTTGGAACCCTGCGTAGCCTGAATACTCGCCCTGTTCGTATTAGTGGCAATACGGCCAGTATTTCACTGCATGCGAACAAACTGGAGCCTAATACAACCTATTATGTTGCTGTCAGTGAAGCGGTGTTTAGTGGTGCTACCCTGGCGGGACAGTCCTTTACCGGTATTGGTAAAAATGCTAACTGGAGTTTCACAACCCGTGCAGCAAAACCGGCTGCAGGCTTAACGACGATTATCGTTGATGATGCAGGTTCAACAGCCGATTTCCGCTCAGTACAAGGTGCACTGAACTACGCTATGGAACATGTTGCTCTGGCCGATGCAGTCACTATTGAGGTGAAGGATGGTATTTATGAAGAGCCACTGTACCTGCGCAATAAAAACAATGTGACCATTCGCGGTGAAAGTCGTGAGGGAACAATTATCCAGTACCCCAATAATGAGCTGCTGAATTCCGGCTCTACCGGGCGCGCACTGTTCCTGGTGGAATCTGCGGATATGCTCAGCCTGGAAAACCTTACCCTGAAAAATACAACCTTGATTGGTGCTGGTGGCCAGGCAGAAACTATCTATTTCAACAGCACTACCGGTCGTCTGATTGCCAAAAATGCCAACTTTATCAGCGAACAAGATACCTTGTTATTGAAAGGTTGGACCTGGTTCTACAACACCCTGGTAGCGGGTAACGTTGATTTCATCTGGGGTTACAGTAAGGCGTCATTGTTTGAGAAAAGTGAAATCCGTTCACTGGGCCGCTCCACGGGAAATACAAATGGCGGTTATGTGCTGCAAGCACGTGTTGAGTCAGCAACCGACAAAGGTTTTGTGTTCCTCAACTCCAGTGTGACTGCCGGCGCAGGTCCAACCGGTGAAACACCGGTAGATGGCAGCCACTATCTGGCGCGCAGTCCCGGCGGCACAACAACCTACGATAATATTGTATTTGTCAATACCAGAATGGGATCACACGTTAATGCCAAGGGTTGGGCTGGTGGCGGTGTAAATTCCCAACCCATCGCCAATCCTGCAACAGGTACGGTGACAACAGGCTGGCGTGAATACAACACCATGGATTTGAATGGCAATCCGTTGGATATGAGTGGCCGTGAGTTTGTATATCAATTGAATGCAGGTGAAGTGGCTGGCTATTGCAGCCGTGCACAGGTGTTCTCTGCCTATAACAGCGGCGCCGGTTGGGACCCAATGCCGGAAGACACGAGTGACTGTATAGATGTGGATGGTACGGGTGGCGCTTCCAGCAGTTCATCAGCCGCCAGCTCTGAGGCCTCAAGTGAGTCCAGCATTGCATCATCCAGTAGCTCCAACTCAGAGGCTTCATCCGAAGCCTCCAGCGAAAGCAGCTCATCTGTCAGCAGTGAATCCGGTGGTGGAACCTCGGAGTCGTCCAGTTCAAGCAGTACCGGTCTTAGTATTAATTGGTCACCGACTTACGAAGATTTTGCTGCTGTAGTTGCGGCCCAGCCTGCAGCGGGCAGTAATGCCAATTTCAATGCTAATGCATCCGCTTTTGCTATTGGTAATTTCAATTTTTATTCCTCTGGTGCGGGTAGCTTGCGTTTGCACCTGACAGCGGATAGCAGTGCTTATGCTATTAACTATAATGGTTCTTCATTGCGTACAGAACCCACCAAATTTGTGGAGGGTAGTAGTGGCCAAGTAAACCCAACCCAATTGACAGGTGCAGGTGGAGTATCACGTTATGTGTCTTATCCTGTGGTATCTAGTAGCGATGCGTTGACCTTTACTGTGACCTATACCAATGGGAGCGCAGATTACGATGTAGTTAATAATCAGAATGGTTGTTTGAATGGCCAAATAGCCATAGTTGATCAAACAGGTAAAGCATGGAAGGTAGCATCTTCTTGCGGTAATACTACTCCTTCAACTATTACTGCCACGATTAGTGATCCTAATGTCACCGAGTTGTATGTTTTGATGAGCCGCAACGGTGATGGTGGTGGTGGTATTCGTATTTGGAATATCCAGGTAACTCGATAATATATATAAGAAAACGATCGGCAAATGCCGGTCGTTTTCTTATAAAGTCCGAGAATAAATCATTCCAAGATAGGCTTGCTGTAAACCTGCACTCACTAGTTAGAAGCTCTGAATAACAGAACTATGGGTACGATGGATAGCAAAATATGTGTTGATAAGTAACACACCGGAAAAATATAGTCACGTAAACGGTTACTGGTCAACTTGTGACTTGATTAAACATTGAAAAAAATAAACAATTCCCGCTAATAAAAACTCCGTGCATTAAGGGATACAACAAACAAGCCCAAGGGCTTGATGCATAAGAATAAAGGCTGGACAAGCCAACACTATCGGCATTGGTTGCGGTTATCGAAGTATTAAAATAACCCTAGAGATGTAACCAATGAAAATTTATCCCTTATTGACTGCGGGGCTAGTCTGTAGCCTGGTAGCCTGTGGCGGTGGCTCGTCCGGCTCCGGTAACCAATCCTCCAGTGTCGTTTCTTCCAGTGTTGTATCTGTTGCCTCAAGTCAACCATCATCTGTAGTGGTTTCCAGCTCCTCCAGTGTGATTGTTGAGCCATCATCCAGCTCACAAAGCAGTGACGTTGTCTCTTCTGTTGAGTCCTCATCCAGCGAGAGCTCTGTGGCAGAATCCAGTGAAAGTTCTGTCGCTGAGTCCAGCGAATCTTCCCAAGGGGGTACAGAGTCCAGTGCCTCTTCCGAAAGCAGCAGTGAAGCATCCTCCAGTGTGGCCGAATCATCTGTTTCCAGTAGTGAGCAATCTTCGGCTGAAAGCAGTGAATCCTCTTCCAGTGAAACCAGTTCAGAGGCCTCATCATCCGCTGAAGCACTTAACTGGAATGTGTACAGCGCGGACTACCATCCAGCCACTAATGGCTCCGTTACCCTGGCTGGTGGTGAAATAGCTGAATTTACTGCGGGTGGTAATGGCGATTACTTCGTTGATCAATTCGATGGCACCGTAGTTCTGGATACCAGTAGTGTCGGCACTGATACGACCAGTGCAACCTTCTATAACGTGGTGAATGCAGAAGGTGTTTATCCCAAGTACTTCACCTTGGTTGCCGGCGTAAAAGGCAATGCGGACAGCTTGCGTGTATTGGAGCTGGAAGTGGCCATGGCCGATGAGGCTCAAATCGGTAGCCGCCTCAAAGCCATCTTGCGTAATGATGGCAGTAACAAAGGCGTTCAACTGGAGACTGCCAACAATGGCAGCAGTGTAAACAGCTATAACGTCAACGATATGGACAAGTTTGCCATCTACCAGATTGCCATTACCCTGACCAGCTCTACTAACGGCAGTGTCAATGTGTATCGTAATGGCGTATTGATGCCTGGCTTATCGCTGGATAACGTCACTATGCGTGCTACCAGCGCGGCGAGTGATAACTTTGTTCGCTTTGGTGAAGTCAGTGGCAGTGCAGCCTATAAATCCACTGTCGATTGGGTAATCTGGACTAACCAGGCGGCTTACAGTCCTTTGGCGTTGGATGGCCTGCTGCCTGCCGGTCTGGGCTGTGTTTATGGTTACGGCAGCTCCGATCAATTGGAAACTTGTGAAAATCCACCTGTATCTGGCGGCAGCAGCTCATCCAGTGGCGGTGCTAACTCCTCCGCAGCCAGCAGCATTGACCATGGAACCGCAGAAATCCGTCCGGCAAAAATAGAAGGGTTTGCTGCCTATGCCAATGTGACCGGTGGTGCAGGTGGTCCGGTTATCACGGTAACAACCGGTACGGAATTAAACGCAGCCCTGTGCGGCGTGCGCAATGGCAACAGGACTGCACCCGTGATCATTATGGTGGATGGAACTATCAACCATTCCAATACCACCTCCCAGGGTTGTGATACCCAAAATGATGTGATTGAAATCAAAAATACCAGCAATATTTCCATTATCGGTGTGGGCACCAATGCCTTGTTTGATGAGATTGGTATCCATGTGCGTAGTGCCTCCAACATTATCATCCAGAATGTGCACATCCGTAACGTGAAGAAGAGTGGTTCGCCAACGTCTAACGGCGGCGATGCTATCGGCATGGAAACCAACGTGGATCGCGTGTGGATCGACCACAACTGGCTTGAAGCATCCGGTGGTGAAAAAGATGGTTATGATTCCTTGTTGGATATGAAGGCGGGTGTAACCAACGTAACCGTGTCCTACAACATATTCAATGACTCCAGTCGCGCGGGTCTGATCGGTTCCAGCGATAGTGACAACAAAAACAACAATATTACGTTCCACCATAATTGGTATCGTAATATTGAACAGCGCACGCCGTTGATTCGTCACTCACTGGTGCATATCTATAACAACTATTGGTCTACTGAAAATCGTAGTGCCATGATTCATGGCATCAATTCGCGTATGAATGCCAAGGCACTGGTAGAAAGTAATTATTTCTACAATGTGAATAACCCCCTGTTGGCCAGTAATGATTCCAAAGTGGCTGGCTGCTGGCAGACCAATAACGACAACACGCTGGTTAATCACATCTATTCGCGCAGTGTTACTAATGGTGCCCTGGTTATTCCGGAAATTATTGATGGCCAGATGCAGTCTACGTGTGAAGTAACGGTTCCCTATACCGTAGACATGGATCCTGCAGTGAATGTGCCGGCCATCGTAATGACCAATGCAGGTGTGGGAATTATTTCAACGGAAGTCGGTAGCTCAAGCTCCAGTTCGTCTTCATCGTCCGTTAGCAGCCAAACATCCAGCTCTGGTACATCATCCAGTTCACCGTCAGCGGGAACAGGTGTGTTGGTGAATGAAGAGTTTGGTGTAGATAAAGCCACACTGTTCAGTGCGACTTATAAAGCTATCTCTACTGACTCCAGTGCAGCCCTCTATTTTGTAACAGGGGGCAATTCGGGTATTACGGTAGTCAACGACCAGCTGTCGATAGTAGGTGGTCGTTTCACCATTGGTCATCGTCCACCACGTACTGCTACTACAGCCAGTGACCTGAGCGCCAACGGTGATTTTGATTTAACCAGTCCATATCGCATTAGCTTTACCGTTGTTTCAGCGTCAGGTGCAGGTAAAGTACAGGTGTATGTGGATAACAATACTACTAGCCAGGGCAATTCCCTGCACAGTAATGATTCCAAAGTTTATGAAGTCGTCGCTAATACGCTAACTGCTGGACAGGTAGTGGAAATCACGCCGTCATCAATAGGAACATCTACATCATTTATTGCAATTCGTGCTGAAAGCTCAGCAACAATTGTGATTGATGACTTGAAGTTGGAATATATTGATTAGTAGTAAATCAGTTAAAAAATGCCCGGAACAATTCCGGGCATTTTGGTTTATATAAAAATAAAGCTGGTGTTAAACCAGAAGATGATAAATCGGCAAGCCATTCGGTAGCAGTCAGTTTTCAGATGTAACAATAACAATTAAATCGATTTATCAGGAAAACCAACATGAAAATTTCAATTATCTTTGCACTTATGCTAAGTGTATTGATGGTAGGCTGTGGCGGATCAGGGTCATCTCTGGATCCTCTCTATCCGCCGAAAGTAAGCTCGTCTGCCATCAGTTCTACCCCGGTTAGCAGTACGCCAGTCTCCAGTATCTCATCCAGTGCGACTGTTAGTAGTACGTCCAGCAGCACACCGGTTGAGGCAAGCAGTTCTTTTCAAAGTGAGATTTCGTCCAGTTCTGAAAGTAGCAGCTCTGAAAGCAGTGTAGAGAGCAGCGCCGAATCCAGTTCCAGCGAAACATCCAGCGATGCCTCCAGCAGCGAATCCAGTAGCTCTGCTGCTAGTTCCAGTCTTGGTCCGATCCAGACGGGTGTCTTCCTGGATGCGGCAGTCAGCAACCTGGGTTATCGCACACAAAGCCTTGATGGTTCCACTAATGAGTTGGGTGAGTTCAATTATCGCGAAGGTGAGACGATTGTCTTCTTTATCGGTGAATTGGAATTTCCCGCCGTGCCTGTGGCAGACATTATCACTCCACTTGATTTAGCCAATACCGATAATCCCAATAATCCGGTTGTGATTAATATCGCCCGCCTGTTGCAGAGCCTCGATAGTGATGGTGATGCTGAAAACGGCATTAGTTTAAGTGAGGCCGCAATTAGTGCAGCGCGTATACTGGATTTTACCCTGGCACCGGAAATATTCGAACAACTGCCCGCGGTACAATCTTGGTTGCAAGAGTCAGGTGGTCCTAATCAATCATTGGTTAGCACTGAGCAGGCATTGGCACATTTGCAGGCAACATTGGATTTTATCTATGGCCCAGGGTCATCAAGCAGCAGTTCAGCAATTGCCAGCAGCGCATCCTCTTCCAGTAGTGTGGTTGAATCCAGTTCATCAGCAGAAAGTAGCCAGGTTCAATCTTCCAACTCCAGTGTTACCGGCGGTGAGCAAAGCTCTTCCAGTAGCCAGGAAACATCCAGCTCTGAGGCTTCATCAGAAGCGAGCAGTGAAATTGCGGTTAGTTCAGAGTCTTCGGTTACCAGTAGTGAAACTTCTACAAGTTCTGTTGAGTCATCCGTAGCGAACAGTGAAGCATCTTCAAGTGAGGAATCTTCTGCTACCAGTAGTGAGGAATCCTCAAGTTCTGCTGAATCATCTGTAGCAAGCAGTGAAGTATCATCCAGTGTGGAGTCTTCTGCTATCAGTAGCGAGGATTCTTCAAGCTCTGTTGAATCATCAGTGGCAAGCAGTGAGGCATCGTCCAGCGCAGAGTCTTCCAGCAGCTCGGAAGATGATGTGTGGCAAGGCAATGCTTATGATTTATTTGGTACCTCTACCTCTATTCCGCAAGGAGTTATTAATCTAAATACAGATAATGCGGTAACTATGACTGCTAAAGGTGGCAGCATTAATACAAGCAATCGTAAATTCTTCTTTGCTCATCAGCCGGTGAGCGGCGATTTTGTATTTAGTGCTCGCTTGGCGTCTGTGACTGTAGCTAATGAAGGTGCATTCACTGTGTTGGCAAACAACCAGTTCCGTTATGGCTTGTTGGCGGTGGAAAATCTTAATGCTGTGGCCAGTTATCCGGACTTGGGCCGATTTGCAGAAATAGGCATTTACACAGCAACAGCAGCGCCAACCTTTACCGGATCACGCGCCTACAAACTGGATGTGGGTGGTAGTACAACCCAAAGTCGCACCAATGGTACCTGGACAGTGGGTAACTATTTACGCATTGCCCGTACAGGTAATTCTATCCATTTATCTACGTCTGTTGATGGCGAGGCTTACACGGCTGTAAATACCAGTAGCCTGACTGATGCAAACAGTAATCCGATTGGTAGTGATTGGCACATTGGTTTTTATGCTGCATCAGGCGCTGATGAGTTAACGCTGGTTTTTGACAATATTTCATTGGAAACTGGCAGCACTGCATCCAGTAGCTCTTCCGATAGCTCTGCTCAATCATCCAGTAGCAGTGAAGTTGCCTCAAGCTCTAGTATCGCCTCTTCTGTGGAATCATCGAGCAGTTCAGTTGAATCTTCATCAAGCAGCAGTGTCGTTATCATAGGCTCCTCTTCCTCTGCCGGCAGCGAAACGTCTTCAAGTGCAGAATCCTCTGTCGCAAGCAGCGAGGGATCCTCAAGTACTGAATCTTCAGCAGTCAGCAGTGAAGCCTCTTCAAGTGTGGAATCTTCTGTCGCAAGCAGCGAGGAATCTTCAAGCGCTGAGTCTTCAGCGGTCAGCAGCGAAGTATCTTCAAGTGCAGAATCCTCTGTCGCAAGCAGCGAGGAATCCTCAAGCGCTGAATCTTCAGCAGTCAGCAGCGAAGTGTCTTCAAGTGTGGAATCCTCTGTCGCAAGCAGCGAGGAATCTTCAAGCGCTGAGTCTTCAGTGGTCAGCAGCGAAGCATCGTCAAGTGCAGAATCTTCTGTTGCAAGCAGCGCAGAGTCATCTGCAAGCAGTAGTGAAGAATCTTCAAGTTCTGAAGCATCTAGCAGTAGTTCTTCGGCGGGTATCGTAAATACCCTGCTACCGATATATGAAGACTTTGATAATGTGGTAGATGCAACCAGCTTTACAACGAACTACAAATTATTGGCAACTGACAACCAGATCTCTTTCTACCACAGGCTAAGTGGTGCTTTTGCCTTGGCAGGTGATGTGAACCAGGCACTGGTGTTATCACCGGTAAGGTTGTCATTGGGTAATACCACGCCTGCTGTTGAAACAACATCAAGCGATAGCGCAACAACAGGTGAGTTAGACTTGAGCGAACCCTACAGGATTTCATTCTGTGTACTGGATCGTAATAGCGCCGGTAATTTGCAGGTACAGATCGATAACAATACTACTGGTGGTGGTAACTCTATCCACTCTGGTAGTACGTCTCGCATTTACAGCCAGTCTATATCTGGGTTAACAGTGGGCCAACGAGTCACTATTAATTCTTCGCTAGGTACACCAACATCGTTTGTAACGCTGCGTGTAGATGGCGGCGGCTCAGTCACCATTGATGATCTTTGGATTGGTTATCAGTCTGATACCAGCACTGAGCCTGCAGCGGAAACCTGTATTCCACCTGCACCGGTAGCACCTGCTGCACCACAAGTGACTGCTGGTGATGCCGAACTGTCTGTAACCTGGAGCGCCATTGCCGGCGCTACCGGTTACGAGCTGGTGTATAACACAATTGACACCATTGATGGTGCAACCGAATATGCTAATAACCCGGTTACAGGTACCAGTACAACGATTACCGGTTTAACTAATGACACAACTTATTATGTGTTTGTGCGTGCAGTTAATACTGGTGGCTTCAGTGATTACAGTGTGAGTGCGAGTGGTACACCCGTTATTTCATCTGGTGGTGGGGAAGAGGAACCATCGAACAGTGTTCTATTGCTAGAAGACTTTAACGGTGCAACATCGGCGACATTTTTCACTGTCGATTATAAAGCTTTGCCAGAAAACTCTTCATTACCTATGTATAGGGCTATATCAAATGGCTCTAATGCACAATTTTCAAATGATCAATTACGCATAGTTGGCAATACAATAATTACAATTGGTGCAGAAAACTCTACAAATACTACGAGTGGAGATATACCAGCAGGTATTTTTGATTTATCAAAACCATATAAGATTGTATTTGATGTAATTGAAAATGGTACAGGCTCAGGAAAAATACAAATACAGATTGATAACAATACAAGCAGTAGTGGGACATCTATTCATGGTGCCGGCAGTAGGATTTATGATGTGGCGGCTGCAAGTATAGTAGCTGGAACGGTTGAGATTAATAACCCAACTAAAACTGGAGGGGTTCCAGTGGGAACAACATCATCTCATATAAGTATTCGATCGGAGGGCGGTGCTAAAGTTGTAGTTATTGACAATTTTAGAGTTGAATATATTGAGTAATTAATAAATAAATATTAATAAAAATGCCCCGACTCAGGTCGGGGCATTTTTATTAAAAAACTATAAAAAACCAACACAACGTGAGAGAGAAGTAATGCATAGATCCCTTATTAGTATCAGCCTGATGGCCGCCATCTTGAGTGCCTGTGGCGGGGGCTCTGGTTCCGGTGGCGATAACACGCCATCCAGTCAGGCATCCTCCTTTTCCAGTATTACCCAAAGTGTCGTTTCAAGCTCCAGTGTCCAAAGCTCAGTCAGCAGTGCGGTTGAATCTAGCATTATTGCAAGCTCGGAGCAGGCCGAATCAAGTGCTGCTGAACAATCCAGTTCGGAAGAGGGTGCTGCAAGTAGTGCAGAGGAGAGTTCAGTGTCCAGTGTTGCAGACAGTTCCTCTGGTGGTCAGGAGCAAAGTAGTACTTCTAGTGAAGATGAACATTCTTCCAGTAGCAGTGAGGAATCTGCGAGTGCAAGTAGCACCAGTAGTGATGCATCTGAATCTTCAAGTTCGGCTGAGGAGTCTTCTGCATTCAGCAGTGAAGCTAATTCAAGTGTAGAAGGCTTGGTAAATATTAATTGGCTGCCCTCTGCCAATGCCTTCAAAGTGGGTGGTAGTTCGACAGCGATTAGTGGTTCAGTTACAACCAACAGTGCGGATGTCACCAGTTTTAGTATCACAGGTGGTAAATTTGAAAGCAGTAAAGAAGCTTTCTTTTATATTAACCAAACAGTGAACGGTGATTTTGTTTTTACTGCCAACATCAGTAGTTGGGGAAGTGGTACTCGCAGTGGTTCGGATCAGGGTTCCGTCGGTATTTTGCTGTGTGATAACTGTGAAAATGGTTCATCGTCTGTACCGGTATCAGCAAAAATAGGTGTGCGTGATACCGGGATTATCCATACCGAACGTCTGAGTGTTGGTGGTACGCTGGTTAAAACCAGCATGGGTAACAATGTTACGCCTTCCAATCAATTGTATCTGCGTATAACCCGTACCGGTAATCAAGTAGAGTTGGCTTATTCGAATGATGGTGGTACCAGTTACGATTTGGTACGCACTTCCAGTTTTAGTGCACTATCGAATAACCTGCGCATTGGTATTTATGCTGCCCAGGGTACTGATGCCAGTAATAACTTTGGTGTGAGTAACATCAGTTTGCTGGCTAACAGCCAGGAAAATTCATCATCCAGTGTCGCCAGCAGTGCGTCCAGTAATCAAAGTAGCAGTCAGTTATCGTCGACCGGGTCCAGTAATCAGGGAGGCCAGTCGTCTAGTACAAGTTCCAATCAGGCTAATTCCTCTTCCAGTGCACCTTATATCCCGGTAGACATTACCCTGAGCCAGGATTGTATTGATTTGACGACTAACCCAACTGTGAACTGGCGCGATACTGCCTTGCAAACTGATCAGGAGATTGTGGAGTGTTTGTATCAGTCGCTAGGTCGCCCGGTCGGTTATGGCGAAAATGCCATGGGGGGTTATGATCCCAATGGCAATAGTAAACTGACGATTATTACCAAGAACAGTTCTGTTACTGTTGAACAACAGTTACTTGATGCACTGACGGATAACGTTCACAACTGGATTGTGTTTGACAAAGTGGAATTTGCCAATGAACATGAAATTGGTATGTACCGCAGTTATTGTAACAACAGTACAGTACTAGGCATGCTGGATGCGAGTGAAACGGAGTGTAATGATTACTGGCAGTGGTGCACACGCAAAGGTTTTAGCGGAGAAGCTAACTGTCGCACGGAGTTTTTTAATAAAGCAATGAACAATAAAAATATCCCCATTCGTATTCCCGCTGTAGGCTCTAATAAAACCCTGGATGGTCGTATGAGCAAGGCTTATTTTATGTTCAGTGGTTTTGCGATTGGTAAAGATTCCGATGGTGTGCCTACCCAGACATCCAATAGCATCATTTTTACGCATCTGGATTTCCGCGGTGCTGGTCATGTGGAAGATCACTATGTTGATCCTGATATGATTCGCTCTACGGGGTTCTCCAGTGATATCTGGATCCATAAGAATACCTTTGATACCACGGGTGACTCAGCATTTGATGTCAAGATTGGTGCGCACAATATCACCATATCATTTAACCGGCTGGTGAATGTGAAGCGTGCTGTATTGCATGGTTCCAGCGATAGTCGAGAGATTAATCAATTTATCACGACGACTATGCATCACAACGCGTTTGTCACCACCGATGATAGTTATAAGTTGTTGGGTAATACCTTGCGCAGGGTGCCATTATTGCGTCGTGGTACCACGCATATGTTTAACAACGTATTTGTCAATTATCGCAAAGAGGTACTGAGCCTGCGTGTTGGTGCCCGTGCTTTCCTGGAGGGCAATGTATTTATTGTTAATGTCAGCCTGAAGGAGAAAAGCTCTATTGCTGCTTCACTGGCGGAGATACAAGGTAACTTGTTCAAGGATATCAGTGGCGGATTTTTCCGCAATGATCGGAACTTCCTGTGGTTCGGCAGTGGCACTTGCATTCTGGATGACACTACGAAAACCCATTTAACTGCAACCAATGGCTCAGTGGATGATTTGTCACAGGACTATAATGCAGCATCACTGAGTGTGATTGATGGCTGGCGTTTTGAGGCAGGTCAGGATTTGATTGATTATGTAATCCTGACGGCGGGTAAAAATGGTGATGTACCTTTTAACACCCCCTTATCTCCAGACCGGACCTATATGGAAGCTTTGGCGCCAACAACCTGCCAATAAAATGAGATAGCGTGCAATGGTGCAAAAGGATTTGCCCTGTTGCCTGTTTTTACGTAACAATCCACAAAAATATACATACTGGCTTTGGCAAGTGGCTTTTTAAGCGTATCATTACCCTACGCAAAGCAAGATAATTTCAACAATAAATACTATATCTTCCTCAGGTCGTTTTAGCAGTCAGCCTGGTTCGGCAAAAAATAATTCAATTATTATTTATCCCGGTCACCTTAATTGATGTTCTTGCGGTAATTCTGCCCTTTGGCATTTCAATTCCCTGATGCATTGCGTTAGTGGCGCATTATTGTCTTCTATCCGTGGCAATCTGCTGTGTTGTGTAATAGGGATCGACTAACAATAAATTGATAAATGCAGGTAACTTCTATGAAAACCTCACTACAGGCAGCTGCATGGCTGTTAGGTACCGGTTTGTTTTGTGCAACCGGTTTGCATGCCCAAACCCTGGGTTCCAACTTATCCCTGACCGGCCCTGGTGCCGGTGCAGATGGTTCCGGTTTTAGTGATACCAAGCTGGTGCGCGATGGCAGTATCAATACCTATACCCAGGCCAGCGGTACCGTAAACCAACGTGTTTCAGTCAAGTGGAGCAGTGCCCAAACCTTTAACACGGTGATTTTGCGTGAGTCGGGTAACCGTATTACCAATTGGCAGCTCGTTAACAACGACACAGGTGCTGTCCTGGCGACAGGAACCGGGATCGGTGCTGCGCGCACTGTTAACCTGGGCTCTGTGTCCATGAAAAAAATCAATCTGATTGCAAATGGTAGTTCACCATTGCAAATGGCAGAGATTGAAGTTTATAACGCAACCTCTACGGCATCTTCATCCAGTGCCACAGGTGGTACCAGCTCTGCTGCCAACAGCAGTGCAGCTGCAGGGGGCGTTAACCTGACGGGTTCGGCAGGGAACGGGCAGGTAGCACTTAACTGGACCGTGACTCCGGCAATTAATGCACAGGAAATTTATATAGATACAGATTCTGATCCTGCAGGTCGTACACGTATTGCATCACCAGGTACTAGTGTGCGCACTTATACAGCGACAGGCTTGAATAACGGAACTAATTATTGGTTCTGGGTGAAATACCGTACTACCGATGGTGTGTGGCATAACTCCAATGCGTTTAGCGCAACCCCGGTGGGTGGTACAACCAGCTCTTCTTCCTCTTCATCCAGTTCGGCTACAAGCAGTACGCCGTCTGGTGGTACAGGTTTGATGTCCTGCAGCCAGGCGAATACGGTGCGCGGTTTTGCGGCGCTGGGTGGCGGAACTACCGGTGGTGAAGGTGGTACTACGGTGACGGTGACAACCGGTGCGCAATTGGTGGCAGCATTGGCAACCAAGAAGAACAATCCAACACCGCTCAAGATTTATGTGAATGGCACTATTACACCGGCGAACAGTGGAGGCGCCAACCAGTTTGATGTGAAGGATATGGCGAATGTGTCCATTCTCGGTGTGGGTAGCAATGCGCTCTTTGACGGGATAGGCATCAATATTGTGCGCGCTAATAACATCATCGTGCGCAATGTGAAGATCCGTTATAACCGCATTGGCCAGAAGGATGCGGTTAGTATCCAGGGTACTTCCAAGAATGTCTGGATTGACCACAATGAGTTTCACAATAGCCTTGACGTCAATAAGGATTATTATGATGAGCTGGTCAGTGGCAAAAACCAGATTGATAACATCACCATTTCCTACAACTATTTGCATGACAGCTGGAAGACATCGCTGTGGGGCTCCGGTGATAGCGATAGCTATGATCGCCGTGTGACCTTTGTCGGTAACCGCCTGGAAAATGTGAATTCACGTCTGCCCCTGTTCCGTTTTGGTCAGGCACATGTCTACAACAACTATTACCTGAATGTGCTTGAAACCGGAATCAATTCACGTATGGGCGCGCGCATTCGTATCGAAGGCAATTATTTCGAAAATGTAAAAAACCCGATCCTCAGCAAGGACAGTTCACAAATTGGCTATTGGGATCTTGGCAACAGTGATACCAATGCCTATGTAAATGTGAATTGGGAACCTTCGACCTGTAGTGGCGAATCCGCTTGTGTGGTTGCAGGGCCGGGCGTCAGTTCAACAGTTAACTACACTCCACCTTATTCTTACTCGGTAATGACCGCTACGGCGGCAAAAACGCACGTATTGAATAACGCGGGTGTGGGTAAGTTGAGCGGTTGCTTATAGTGGTTGGGCCGACATGAAATGTGTCGGCTTTTATTACATGTCCCTCGTTAACGGCGAGGGATATGTTGATAAAAGTGCTCAAAGAATACTGAGAATTTTTTGCTTATAAATAAATTGTTAAAAAAACATGGATCTGTTGTTTTGAATATAGTTAAACAATATTTGTCGCTAGTGATATATATGGTATAAATAAGCCGTCTATAGGGATTTGTAAGCAATTGTAATCCGATGAATGATTCTGTTGTTTAGTATTAATAAGTAACCCTGGCCTGATACATTGATAGTTGTCGTTTATTGATGTCCAGTCACAATAATAATTAGGTAATACCATGATCAATTTGACCATACGCCAGCAGCTCACGCTTTGCAGCTTTCTCGTGTTAGTTCATCTTGTGTTGTTTGTGCTCGCGCCAAGCTGATGCCAGACACGAATGGAATCACCAGAAACCCCCTGTAACCCAGGGGGTTTTTTATTGTCCATTATTTGTACGTGAGGGAGCGGATCAAAGCAGAACCGGGATTTCCATGGGTAAGGAACTGTGAATAATGGGGGGAATTGCTGGTATCTGCCCCTTAATCAGGGTATAAGGGCTCGATATAAGGAGGGAAAGTACATTTTTCCTGTTGTTGCAGAAGTTGTAATCCATCCCGAGACCCAGTCATGATGCTTGGAACTGCTCAGAACTCATTGCTGACTCGTCGCTCCAACCGGCGTCGCCGGCCTTTTTTTACCGACCCTCCACGGCTGGTTCAAGTTATCCGCTGAGCTACTGCCTTGCACCTTATCGGTGTGTCGCTTTTTCTGTTCTTTGAATGCTCTCCTGAGGCTAGTCCATGACCCTCTTGTTGATTATTGCCCTGCCATTGCTGGGCGCTATCTTGCCGTTACTGACGGAGCGTTACGGTCGCAGCCTGTGCGCGATAGCGGCGGCCCTGGGGCCACTGCTGGCACTTGTCTTATTGCTGGGCAAGGTGCCGGCCTTATTCGAGCGGCAGGTGTTCTTTTTCCACCAACCCTGGTTGCCGCAACTGGGGTTGGATTTAAGCCTGCGCCTGGATGGCCTGGGTATGATTTTCGCGCTGCTGATTTTGGGCATAGGCCTGCTGGTGATCCTGTACGCCCGCTACTACCTGGCTAAAGAGGATTCCCTGGGTCGCCTTTATGCTTTCCTGCTGCTGTTTATGATGGCGATGCTGGGCATAGTGCTGTCGGATAACCTGTTGTTATTAATTGTTTTTTGGGAGCTGACCAGCCTTAGTTCCTTTCTGTTAATCAGTTTCTGGTCGCATCGCAGTGAGGCGCGCAAGGGTGCGCGTATGGCCCTGGCCATTACCGGGGCAGGGGGCTTAACCCTGTTGGCGGGAGCGCTGATTCTGGGCCAGATTACCGGCAGCTATAGCTTGCAGGTGATCCTTCAATCGGCGGAGCAGATTCAGGCCCACGCCCTGTATCCGCTGGCCCTGTGTTTGATTTTGATCGGCGCCTTCACCAAATCGGCGCAATTTCCCTTTCACTTTTGGTTGCCCCACGCCATGGCAGCGCCCACGCCAGTATCTGCCTATCTGCATTCGGCCACTATGGTGAAAGCGGGCGTATTCTTGCTGGCGCGCCTTTACCCGGCGCTGTCCGGTTCTGACTGGTGGTTTTACCTGGTGACATTTGTGGGCCTGGCCACCCTGGTGTTTGGCGCCTATACCGCGTTGTTTAAACACGATTTAAAGGGGTTACTGGCCTATTCCACGATTAGCCATTTGGGGCTGATTACCATGTTGTTCGGTTTCAGCAGCCAATTAGCCACCGTAGCGGCGTTATTCCACATTATTAACCACGCCACGTTTAAGGCCTCGTTGTTTATGGCGGCAGGCATTATTGACCATGAAACCGGCACCCGCGATATGCGCCGCATCAATGGCATGTGGCGCTATATGCCGGTCACCGCTACGGTGGCGATGGTGTCGGCCTCGGCCATGGCCGGTGTGCCTCTGCTCAACGGTTTTTTAAGCAAGGAAATGTTCTTTACCGAAACCCTGCAGGTAGAACTCATGGGGGGTTTTGATTGGATGATTCCGCTACTGGCTACGTTTGCCGGTATTTTCGCCGTGGCTTACTCCTATCGTTTTATTCACGATGTGTTCTTTAATGGCGAGCCAATTAATCTGCCCATCTACCCACCCCACGAGGCGCCCGGCTACATGATCCTGCCCATGGCAGTACTGGGATTGCTGTGCCTATTGGTGGGTACTCTGCCCAACGTTACGGTGGCGCCTTTTTTGGAGGCTGCCAGTTTTGCCGTCCTGGGTAGTGGTATTCCCGAGTATCACATCGCTATTTGGCACGGCGTCAACCTGCCGCTGTTAATGAGCGTAGTAGCCTTGCTGGGTGGCTTGTGGCTGTACAGCCAGCGCAAAGGCCTGTTTGCCTTTTATGAACGCAAATACTACCTGGATGAAAAAATGGTGTTTGAAAAGCGCATCCAGTGGATAGTGCGCCAGGCCCAGCGCCTGAGCGATGTGCTGGATAACGGCTCGCTACAGCGCTCGGTGGCACTGTTTATTGGCACGGCGCTGCTGGTGGCTGCCGTGGAGTTCTGGCCCCTGGGCCAACTGGTGGGCCAAGTGGCCCTGAGCCCGGTAGATTGGGTGAGTGTGTTGTTGGCGCTGGTGCTGGTCATTGCCGCCCTGGCCACAGTCATCATGCACCACAACCGCTTTGCCGCGCTGTTGGTGATGGGGGTGGTGGGCCTGGTGGTATCCCTGGTGTTTGTGCGCTTTTCAGCACCGGATTTGGCACTGACGCAAATCTCCGTAGAGGTCGTCACTATCATTCTCATGATGCTGGCGCTCTACTTTTTGCCCCAGCTTACCCCCAACGAATCGAACAAAGGCAGGGTGGTGCGCGACCTGCTGTTGGCCGTGGGCGCTGCCCTGGGGGTCGGCTTGTTCACCCTGGCCATACTCACCCGCCCCTACGATACCGGCCTGGCGGATTTCTTCCTGGCCAACAGTGTGAGTGGCGGCGGCGGTACGAATGTGGTGAATGTGATCCTGGTGGACTTCCGCGGCTTTGACACACTGGGTGAGATTACCGTGTTGGCCATTGCCGGTATCGGGGTTTACCTGATGCTCGATGGCTTGCAATTGCCATTACCGGGGACTGATGGCGAGGGTCGGCGCTGGGCGCGCGATCCTTACCCGCCTATTTTGGTGGTGCTGTCGCGCATTTTACTGCCGCTGGCGCTGATGGTGTCTGCGTATATTTTCCTGCGCGGCCACAACCAACCGGGCGGCGGCTTTATTGCCGGATTGATCACCAGTGTGGCGCTGATCCTGCAATACGTATGTAGTGGCAGCGATTGGGTGAGCCAGCGCCTGCCGCTGGAATATCGCCGCCTCAGTGTGCTGGGCGTGCTGATTGCCGCAGTGACTGGCCTGGCCAGCTGGGTATTTGGCTATCCCTTCCTGACATCCACCTTTACCCATGTGCACTGGCCGCTGGTGGGCGAGTTTGAACTGGCTTCGGCCATGGCCTTTGATACCGGGGTGTATATCACTGTGGTGGGCGCCACCCTGTTGATGCTGGCCCAATTGGGTCGCCTGGCGCAAACCACTTACAACCGGCCCGGATCGGGCACTGACACTACAACCGGGGAGGTGCACTGATGGAAGCCATTATTGCGTTGGTTATTGCGGTACTGGTGGGGTGCGGTGTTTACCTGATGCTGCGCGCGCGTACCTTTCCGGTCATTCTCGGTTTAACGCTCATGTCCTATGCGGTAAACCTGTTCATTTTTGTGATGGGCCGTTTGCGCAGTGGCGCCCCGGCCGTTATCGGCCAGTCGGATAGCTACACCGACCCGCTGCCCCAGGCCCTGGTGCTTACCGCCATCGTGATCGGCTTTGCCATGACCGCCTTCCTGCTGGTGCTGTCGCTGCGCGCGCGCGCCGAATTGGGTAATGACCATGTGGACGGCAGCGCCGCCATCGGTGAAAAACCGGTACAGCCCGAGCGCCTCCTGGCGGAGGACGAAGTGTGAATCACCTGATTATTGCGCCCATACTCCTGCCCCTGGCAACGGCGGTGCTGTTAATCCTGCTCACCGGCCGCTCCCTGGTGTTAATTCGCCGTCTCAGCCTGGGTTCCAGCGCCCTGTTGCTGGGCCTGTGCACCTGGCTGCTACTGCTCGCCAGCGATGGTCAAATCCATCTTTATGACCTGGGTAACTGGCAACCGCCCTTTGGTATTTTGCTGGTATTGGATCGCCTGAGTGCGCTCATGCTACTGGTGACCGCCATTCTGGCGTTTTTCAGCCTGGCTTATGCGGTGTGCGGCAACGACCAGCCGGGAGACAACCTGCACGGCCTGGTGCACTTTTTGTTGCTGGGGGTGAACGGCGCCTTCCTCACCGGCGACCTGTTTAATCTGTTTGTGTTCTTTGAGGTATTACTGATCGCTTCCTACGCCTTGCTGCTGCACGGTCGTGGACCGGAGCGGGCGCGCGCAGGCCTGCACTATGTGGTGATCAACCTGGCCGGTTCGGCGCTGTTTTTGATTGCCGTATCTGCTTTATATGGCATCACTGGCAGCCTGAATATGGCGGATCTGGCCAGCAAAATAGCCAACCTGGATCCAGCGGATGCCCCCTTGGCAGCGGCGGCGGGTATGTTGCTCCTGGTGGTCTTTGGCCTTAAGGCGGCTATAGCGCCACTCTACTTTTGGCTGCCGCGCGCCTATGCGGCCGCCAGTGCGCCGGTGGCAGCACTCTTTGCCATTATGACCAAGGTGGGGGTGTACACCATTATTCGCGTCTACACCCTGGTGTTTGGCAATGATGCAGGCGCCCTGGCCAATTTGGCCTGGCCCTGGCTTTGGCCGCTGGCGCTTGTCACCCTGGCGTTGGGCTTGGTGGGCGCTTTGGCAGCGCGTGAGCTGCGCACTCAGATTGCCTATCTGGTGGTCGTGTCGGTGGGTACCCTGCTGGCGGGGGTATCGCTCAATAGCGAGGCGGCACTCAGTGCGAGCCTCTACTACCTGGTGCACTCTACCTTTGTGTGCGGCGCGCTCTTCCTGCTGGCCGACCTTATCCTGCGCCAGCGCGGTGAATGTTCCGATCGCATCACCCGGGGGCCGCGCCTGCGCCAACCGGCACTGCTGGGCGGGCTGTTTTTTGTGGGGGCTGTCAGTGTGATCGGCCTGCCGCCCCTCAGCGGTTTTATCGGCAAGCTATTGCTGCTCAGCGCTGCCGACACGGGTGTGGCAGTGATACCACTCTGGGTCATCCTGCTGGTTGGCAGCCTGGTGACCTTGATGGCGCTCAGCCGCAGTGGCAGCACGTTTTTCTGGCGTACCGACGCGAGTGAAAGCCCCACTGTTGTTGCGGCGGATAAGGGTGCCTTGTTGGCCGTGGTACTGTTGTTGGGCTTTAGCCTGCTGTTGAGTGTGGCGGGTGCGCCACTGCTGGATTACACCCGGGCGCTGGCCCAGCAGCAGCTGGCTCCCGACAACTACATTCAGGCCGTACAGGCATTCCAAACCCGCTAGCCGTTTACAGCGCTACTCGATCAGGTAAATGCTATGAATTCACCCTGGGATATTTCGACCACTGCGCCCCGCGTGGGCGCTCGCCGCTGGCTGCCGCATCCGGCGCTTAGCCTGTTTATGTTGGTGTTCTGGCTGCTCCTGGTTAACAGCATCACTGTTGGCCAGCTGTTGCTGGGCGCTTTTCTCGCCTGGCTGATTCCCTGGCTTACCCAGTCCTTCTGGCCCGAGTCATTGCGTATTCGCAAGCCCTTCTTGCTGGTGAAATATGTATTGCTAGTCCTGTGGGATGTTGTGATCGCCAACCTGGTATTGGTGGTGCGGATCCTCGGCCCGGTAAACAAGCTGCAACCGGTGTTTATGAAGGTGCCCCTGGATATCCACCACCAATTCACCATCACTATTTTTGCCAGCACCATTTCGCTGACACCTGGCACTGTATCGGCTGACCTGAGTTTGGACGGTAAATACCTGCTGGTACACAGCCTGCACGAAACCGATCCGGAGGCAGCTATAGTCGCGTTGAAACAGCGCTACGAAGCGCCGCTTAAGGAGGTATTTGAATGCTCACCTCAGCCGTAGGTATTGCCCTGTTTATGTTTGGTTTGGCCATCAGCCTTAACCTCTGGCGATTAATCAAAGGTCCCTCGCTGCCGGATCGCATACTGGCGCTGGACACCATGTACATCAACACCATTGCGCTGCTGGTGTTATTCGGTATTTATCAGGGCAGCATGCTCTATTTCGAGGTGGCGCTGTTGATTGCGGCCATGGGGTTTGTCGGCACGGTAGCCCTGTCCAAGTACCTGTTGCGCGGCGACATTATTGAATAGGAGGTTGCTATGGCGTTTTGGCTTGAAAGTGTCATTGCGTTTTTCCTGCTGGCCGGTGCCAGCTTTGCCCTGATCGGCTCCATCGGCCTGGCGCGCCTGCCGGATTTTTTCATGCGTTTGCACGGCCCCGCCAAAGCCACCACCCTGGGGGTGGGCGGTGTCATTATCGGTTCGGTGATTTTCTTTTCCACCCGTGGCGATGGCCTGAGTTTGCACGAGCTATTGATCGCCCTGTTCCTGTTTATTACCGCACCGGTTAGTGCCCATATAGTGGCTAAGGCGGCGCTGCATTTGCGATTACCCTGTATAGGCAGAACCAAGGGCAAGCCTTGGGAGTAGGGTGCCATGAGTTATGGTGTGCCGTTATAAGATGCAGGCGGGTTCTTTCCCGCCTTTTTTGTGTTGGGCGCGCTCTGGACTAGGAATCCGGCCGATTCAACGGTTGCTGGCGGTAAGCCAGTAAACGCAGGGCATTAAACACCACCAGCAGGGTAGAGCCTTCGTGCAGGGCCACCGCCGGACCTATGCCCAGGCCGAAAATGGTGGCGGGTACCAGCAGGGCGACAACGCCCAGGCTGACAAAAACATTCTGGCGAATGATGGTGCGGGTACGGCGGCTCAGATCCAGGGCGAAGGGAAGTTGGCGCAGGTCGTCGGCCATGAGGGCGACATCGGCGGTTTCCAGGGCGACATCGGAGCCTGCGGCACCCATGGCGATACCTACCGTGGCGTTGGCCATGGCCGGGGCATCGTTTACGCCATCGCCCACCATGGCCACCTTGCCCTGGCTGCGCAGGGTGCGAATGGCTTCAACCTTATCCTCGGGCATCAGGTCGCCCCAGGCTTCATCCAGGCCAACATCCTTAGCCACGGCATTGGCTACATTGCGGTGGTCGCCAGAGATCATAATCATGCGTTTGATCCCCAGTGCGCGCAGCTGTTGCAGGGCGTCGCGGGCGCCAGCGCGCGGGGTGTCCATCAGGCCGATAGCACCCAGGTCGCGCTCGCCCAGGCGGATTGCCATACTGGTGCGGCCGCTGTCGCGCAGCTGGTCAATGGCGCGACTGGCTGTCTCACCCAGCGGTGCTATGCCGTTACTGCCAAATAATTCCGCCTTGCCAATCCATACCCTGTCATTGCCCAATTGCGCGCTTACACCGCGCCCAATCAGGTTTTGCAGGCCGCTGGCTGTTGCTATGGGCACTGCATCGCCCAGGCGCGCGCGGCCATCGCGGGCAATAGCGGCGGCGAGCGGATGGTCACTCAGTGACTCCACGGCAACGGCTACCTTGAGCAGCTCTTCTTCGCTAGTACCTGCAACGGTAATCACTTCGGTAATACGCGGCCGGCCCTCAGTGAGGGTGCCGGTTTTATCGAACGCCATGGCGGTGAGGGAGCCCAATTCTTCCAGGGGCGCGCCTCCTTTAACCAGTACCCCGCTGCGGGCGGCGCGGGCAATGCCGGACAGTACGGCGCTGGGGGTGGCAATGGCCAGGGCGCAGGGGCTGGCGGCCACCAGTACCGCCATGGCGCGATAAAAGCTGTCGCGGAAGGGCTCGTCGATGACTGCCCAGGCAAATAGCAGGGCAACAGCGAGCAGTAACACTGCCGGTACGAAGATGCGTTCGAATTGGTCGGTAAAACGCTGGGTGGGGGATTTGCGTGTTTCCGCTTCGTTCACCATACGCACCACCCGCGCCAGGGCCGAGTCGCTGGACAGGCGGGTGACTTCCACCTCCAGCGCAGCGGCGCCATTAATGGTGCCGGCGAATACGCGCGAGGCGGCGTCCAGGCTGTCGGCGCGCGCGCGTGCAAGTGCAATATCGGCAACCGGGTGTTTGTCGACCGGGATGCTTTCGCCGGTAACCGGTGCCTGGTTTACGCTGGAGTTGCCGCTGATCACAAAGCCATCGGCGGGCAGGCGCTCGTTGGGACGCACCAGTACCACATCGCCCAACTGCAATGCCGCTACGGGAAGCTCCACAGCCTGTTCGCCACGGCGCACATGGGCGGTTTTGGGTGCGAGCTGTGCCAGCGCTTCTATGGCGCGCTTGGCGCGGCCCATAGCGTAGTGTTCCAGGGCGTGGCCCAGGCTGAATAAAAACAACAACAGGGCGCCCTCGGCCCAGGCGCCCAGGGCGGCGGCACCCGCGGCAGCTACCAGCATCAGGGTGTCGATTTCAAAGCGTTTTAAACGCAGGTTGTCGATGGCTTCGCGCAGGGTGTAAAAGCCGCCAAAGAAATAGGCGATCCAGTAGGCGCCAAGTGGAACCCAAAAGGGGGCGCTGGCGACCAGTTTTTCAATGGCAAAGCCGGCAGCTAACAGGCCGCCGCAAATCAGCGCAAAGAACAATTCGCTATTGGGGCCCAGCAGGCCGCCGTGGTCGTGGCTATGTTGGCTATCAGCACCATGCTGGTGTTTATGCTCATGCTCATGCTCATGCTCATGCTCATGGTCGTGGCTGTGTTCATGGTCGTGCCCGTGCCTATGATTTTTTGGTGCGGCTGCGGCGCTGGGGGTTACACCCAATTCGGCCAGGCTGGCGAGAATCTGTTCTTCGGTGATACGCGCGCGGTCGAACTCAACCTGTACCTGGCCGGTAGCATTGGCCTCGGCCTCCAGTACCCCTGTCAGGGTTTGCAGATGAAGGGCAATCGTGCGCGCGCGGCGCTCGTGCTGGATGCCATCCATATGCCACAGCTTGTGGCCAAAGCGCTCGGTGATGGCTGCACCGGCAGCCAGTACCAGTTCGCGAATCCGCGCCAGCGGCAGGTTATCCGGATCATAGTGAATGCACAGCTGGGCGGCTTTGTGGTTGGCTGAAGGGTGGAGATGGACCAGTTCTATACCGGGACGGTTTTGCAGCTCTTCCTGCAGCCGCGCTACACAGGCATCAGCTTCGTGGGGGATGTCGGGTAATAACAGGGGCAGGTCGAGGCGGAGTTTGCTGGTCATTGTGAGGCCTTCATAGATCAGGATTCCTGAGGATAGCTGCTCCATCACCCGTAGCGCGCCACTGTGCTGTCAATGAAACCCGTTAACCTTGAACCAGTCGACAAACTTTACACCAGGGGCTTGGCCACTGATATACCAGCGGTTATTATTTAGCCCGTCGCATCCGCCATGGGTGTGATGACTATAACGATAATAATGCACACCATAAAAACACAAGATTGTCCCCGGCAAAAACACAACTCCAAACGCGTTATCCCTCGGTCATAGCTTGCCCCTTGCCTGATCTGCATTCCAGCTACTGCTGATGTAGTGCATGTTTTATGGCGTATGGACAGTGCAAGGCTAAACAACGACTAACAATAATCATTTTGTCTACAGGTAACCGCACATGAGTTCCTCTCAACGCATTAGCGCTTGGGCGCTGGGTTCTTTACTAAGTGCCAGCGCACTTTTATCCCTTCCACTGCATGCCCAAACCCTCGGTGCAAACCTTGCACTCACTGGCCCCAGTGCCGGTGCCGATGGTTCAGGCTTTAGTAACACCAAGCTGGTCCGCGATGGCAACACAGGGACTGCCAGCCCTGCCAGTGGCACCAGCAACCAGCGTGTTTCTGTGAAATGGGGTTCTGCCATCAGCTTCAACACCGTCATCCTGCGCGAGCAGGGTACCCGGATTACCAGCTGGCAGTTGGTGAATAACGATAACGGAACCTTGCTGGCCAGTGGTACCGGCATAGGCGCAGAGCGTATCGTGTCGCTCGGCAATGTCAGCTCCAAAAAAATTAACCTGATTGTGAATGCTACGGCGGCGCCCTCCCTTGCCGAATTCGAGGTTTACAACGCAACGGGTGTGATCAGTTCCAGCTCCAGCAGCCAGGCGGTGTCCAGCTCCAGTCAGCCAGTGTCTTCCAGTTCTGTTCGCTCATCCTCATCCTCGTCTTCCAGCAGTGTTGTGGTGAGCAGCCCGCCATCATCGGTATCCAGCAGTCGCTCTTCATCCTCGGCGCAATCCAGTGTGGGCGGCTTGAGTGCGGCCTGTATTTCACTGGCAACCAACTCCAACGTGAACTGGCGTGATACCTCCCTGCAATCCGACCAGGAAATTGTAGAGTGCCTGTCGCGCACCCTGGGTAAACCCGTGGGCTACGGTGAAAATGCCCTGGGTGGCTACAACCCCAGCGGCGGTAGCAAGTTGACGATTATCCGTAAGAACACCGGGGTGTCGGTAGAGCAGCAAATCCTTAATGCCATTACCGATAACAACCACAACTGGATTGTGTTCGACAAAGTCGATTTCGCCCAGCCTTCTGAAATCGGTATGTATCGTCTCGGTTGTAACAACGCAACGGTACAGTCCATCCTGGGCGCTACCGAAGCTGAGTGTGTGAATTACACCCAGTGGTGTTCGAAAAACAATATCAGTAGTGCAGCCTGTGTGAATGAATTTTTCAACAAGGCGATGAACAAGTCGAATAACCCGATTCGCAACCCGGTGATCGGTTCTAACAAAACCATCGATGGCCGTGGTAGCGAGGCTTACTTCCTGTTCAGCGGTTTTGCAATTGGTAAAGACTCTACCGGTACACCGACACAAACGGCTAACAATGTGATCCTGACGCACTTGCGCTTCCAGGGGGCTGGCCATACCGAAGACCATTACGTTGACCCGGATATGATTCGTTCCACTGGTGCTTCACGCGATATCTGGATTCACAAAAACACCTTTGATACTACGGGTGATTCGGCCTTTGACGTAAAAGTGGGCGCTTACAACATCACTATGTCGTTCAATAAAATTGTGGATGTGAAACGCGCAACACTGCACAGCTCCAGCGACAGCCACACGATCGATTCTCAAATCAGAACCACGATGCACCACAATCTGTTTGTAACCCGCGATGCCAGCTACTCAGCCCTGGGTAATACCCTGCGCCGTGTACCACTGATTCGCCGTGGTACATCACACATGTTTAACAATGCGTTTATCAACTATCGCAAAGACCTGCTGAGTATTCGTGTAGGCGCCAGTGTGTTGCAAGAAGACAATATGTTTGTGGTGAACCGTATCCATCAAGAGAAGAGTTCACTGGCTGCTGCTTTGGCAGAACTGCAATCCAACCTGATCCGGGATGTTAATGGTGGTAACTATCGCGGCGAAGGAAACTTCCTGTGGTTCAGTGACGGTGCCTGTAATCTCGATCAAACCACCAAAACCGGGTTTACTGTCAGCTCTGGTACCGTGGCTAATCTCAGCAACAACTACACCGCTGCCTCGCGTACAACCATTAATAACTGGCGTTTTGCGGCCGGCCAGGATTTGGTGGATTACCTGAGTGCAACCGCGGGTAAATACGGTCAATACGCCTTTAACTCACCCCTGTCGGGTGATCGCTATTACGTATTGGGATTGGGTAAAGTGTCCTGCCTGTAACAGGATTGTTGCTTCAGGGATGAAGTGGGCATCCATAAAAAACGCCTTTGTGGTTTTCACAAAGGCGTTTTTTATGGAAGGCTTATTTATCTGCCGGATCAACAGGTGCGGTTATCAATCGTTTATCCATTTCTGCGCACGGGTGGCATTTTAGCGATTTCCCCTTCAATCCAGTTTTTAATATCGTCCGTTAGCTGTTTGCGATCTTTTCCTTCGGTTGTTATAGGCTCGCTGATAACAATGCGAACCGTACCGGGATATTTAATCAGGTGCTTGTGCGGCCAGTACTCGCCGGCGTTGTGTGCCACCGCAATGATTGGTACCCCGGCGGAGATGGCAATATCCGCACCGCTGCGCGCATAGTTGCCTGCCTTGCCAACGGGGATGCGTGTCCCCTCCGGGAAAATCAGTAAATTATTGCCTTGTTGCAAGCGCTGTATACCTTTGCGTTTAATATCTTTTAACGCCTGTACCGGGTTGCTGCGATCTATCGCAATAGGGCGCAGGCTGGCGAGCCCCCAGCCAAAGAAGGGAATACGCAATAACTCTTTTTTCAGGATGGTACTGACCGGACCAAAATAATATTGCAGGAACATGGTTTCCCAGGTGCTTTGGTGCTTGGCCATAACCACACAGGGATATTGGTCTCTGTGCTTTTCACCGATAATTTCAATGCGAATACCGCAGCATAAACGCAGCCAGAACATCACAAAGCGGTTCCAGCAGGTAACAATTTGCCAGCGCCAGGAATAGGGGAGAATCGGCCAGATAATAACGGCGATCAACCCGGCAAAGGCACCACTGATGTTATAACCGAGCGTGAAAATAAGACTGCGAAGTGTTAACACATGAATTCCTGTTGCCTAAGTATTGGCAATAATAATGTCAGCGGCGGCAGCGAGGTTATCGACAACCAGTACCTGGTCCAGGCTGACCAATGGATTGTCTGTTTGTTCCCCGGGATTGGCGAGTTGCGCCAGGGTTTTGATACCCTTGCCGGTTTTTACCAGCACCGGTTTACACCCTTTTTGCAACCCGGCTTGCAAATCGCGCAGGCTGTCGCCCACAAAATAGCAGCTTTCCACCGAGGTATTAAATTCCGCCTCAATCGCATCCAGCATGCCGGGCTTGGGCTTGCGGCATTTGCAATGGTCGTCGGGGTGGTGGGGGCAATAGAAAATTGCACCGATTTCCCCGCCCTGTTCTTCCACCAGCAGGGTGATTTTTTCGTGCATGGCCTCCAGGTCTTCCAGTTCGAACCGGCCTTTGGCAAGGCCCGCCTGGTTGGTTGCAACCACGAGGGTAAAGCCTGCTTTATGCAGGCGTGCAATAGCCTCAATACTGCCCGCAATGGGCACGCATTCATCGGCGGATTTCACATAGTCATCGCGGTCGTGGTTAATCACACCGTCGCGGTCGAGGATGATGAGTTTCATGTTTTTGCTTCTGTTTGGTGTAGGTTCATGGATGGGTGTTAACAGGTGAGACACGCCGTGAATACTTCCTTGTAGGCTCGACGCCAACATCCCTGTTGGCGACGGTCTCACCTGTTAACACCCATCCATGAACTGCAAGAGAGTGCTAAACCTCATCTGTGGCTAGTTTTTAGCGGGTACCAGATAAGAGATATCCGCTACTTCCAAAAATAAACCACGCAGTTGCTGTAACAGTGCCAAACGGTTTTGTTGGAGTGCCGGGTCGTCAGCCATGACCATTACATTATCAAAGAAAGCATCCACTACCGGTTGTAAATCAGCCAATGCAGCCAATGCCTGAGTGTATTCACGTGAAGCAAACAATGGAGCAACTACAGCGGCTTTGGCGCCCACGGCTTGAGCCAGGTTTTTCTCGGCTTCCTCCTGCAACAACGCAGGGTTTACCGCTGCACTTACGTCGGCATTTTGCTTGGCGAGGATATTGGATACGCGCTTGTTTGCGGCTGCCAGGGCTTGTGCTTGCGGCAGCTTGCTGAATTCATTCACCGCCAGCACACGCTGGTTAATATCCAGTGGCTGCGACAGTTGTTTGGCATTGACCGCCTGGAATACCTCGGCGGGAATCTGCGCATCTTCAAACATGGCGCGGAAGCGGTCGAGCATATAGCCCAGTACCTGGTCAACCAGCTCCTCACCAACGGTCAGGTTGTTGTGTTGCGCCTTGGCAAAGGTGAGCAGTTCGCGCAAATCCAGTGCGAGGTTTTTTTCGACTAACAAACGCAATACGGCGATACTCGCGCGGCGCAAAGCAAAGGGGTCTTTGGAGCCGGAAGGCTGCTGGCCAATGCCGAAAATGCCGCTGATGGTGTCCAGGCGATCGGCGAGGGCGATGATGGCGCCGGTCGCGGTTGCGGGCAGCTGGTCGCCCGCAAAGCGCGGCATATATTGCTCGTTCATGGCCGCGGCAACCTCGGCATTTTCGCCATCGTTTAAGGCGTAGTAAAAACCGGCGATGCCTTGCATATCGTCAAACTCACCCACCATATTGGTGACCAGGTCAGATTTGCACAACTCGGCGGCGCGCACAGCCGATGCTTCGTCTGCCTTAAGTTTGCCCGCGATAAATTGTGCGAGTTTGGCCACACGCTCGGTTTTTTGGTAAATAGTGCCCAGTTGCGCCTGGAATACGATAGTTTTCAAACGCTCGCGCAGAGAGGCCAGGGTGGTTTTCTTGTCAGTTTCAAAGAAGAAGGCCGCATCGGACAAGCGCGGGCGAATCACGCGCTCGTTGCCGTCAATAATTTGCGTCGGGTCTTTGCTTTGCAGGTTGGCCACGGTGATGAAATAGTTTTTCAGTTTGCCGTTGGCATCGACCACGTGAAAGTATTTTTGGTGTTCTTTCATGGAAGCGATCAGTGCTTCTGCAGGTACTGCGAGGAAGCGCTCTTCAAATTGACCGGTCAATGCTACCGGCCATTCAACCAATGCAGTTACTTCATCCAGCAGCGCTGGATCAATCACAGCAACACCGCCAATATTTTTCGCTTCAGCTTCAACCTGGTCTTTAATGATTGCACTGCGCTCGGCGAAATCAGCCACGACATAACCGGTATTTTTTAATACGCTGGCGTAATCGCTGGCGTTGGCCAATTCGATAGGCTGGTTGTAGTGGAAGCGGTGACCGCGCGTTGTGCGGCCAGCGGTTAAACCCAATACCGATGCGCTAACCACATCGCTGCCAAATAGCATCACCAGCCAGTGTACCGGACGCACAAACTCTTCGCGTTTGGAGCCCCATTTCATCCGCTTGGCGATGGGCAGTTTGGCCAGTGCATCACCGACGACTTTTTCCAGCAGCTCGACCGTTTTTTGGCCATCTTGTGCAAGGCGTGCTACCAGTTTTTCGACCTTGCCGTCACTTTCGGCTTTTAGGGCGGAGGCAGCAATACCGTTCTTTTCGGCAAAGGCGAGCGCCGCTTTGGTGGGCTGGCCTTCTTTATCAAAGGCAATGGCAGCGGGCGGGCCCCAGACGACCAGTTCTTTTGAGGGGCTTTCGCTGGCAAGGTTTTCTACCAGTAGGGCCAGGCGACGCGGTGCGGCATAGGCTTTTACCGAGGTGAAGGATAATTCCAGTGCAGTTAAATCCGCTTGAATGCTTTCGGCAAAGGCATTCATTAAATTTTTCAAATTCTTGGGAGGCAGTTCTTCGGTACCCAATTCAACCAGGAAATCGGCAGACATTATTTTTCCTCCGCAGTAACGCCATCAGCGGTATTTGAAAGAGAGAGCAATTCATTGCGTAAGGCTTCCGGTGCAAGCGGGAAACCGAGGGTTTTGCGACTGTCAAAATAGGCTTGCGCCACCGCGCGCGCCAACGTTCGCACGCGCAGGATAAAGCGCTGGCGCTCAGTGACGGAAATAGCGTGGCGCGCATCCAGCAGGTTAAAGGCGTGGGAGGCTTTCATCACCATTTCGTAGGCGGGTAGCGGCAAATTCCTGGCCATCAAACGGGTGGATTCCCGCTCGTAGAAATCAAAACTTTTGAACAGGTAATCGGTGTCGGCTTCTTCAAAGTTGAAGGTGGACATTTCCACTTCGTTTTGGTGGAACACGTCGCCGTAGGTGACCTTGTCACCGTTGGGGTTAATGGTCCATACCAGGTCGAAAATTGAATCCACACCCTGCAGGTACATGGCGATACGCTCAATACCATAGGTGATTTCGCCGGTGACCGGATAGCACTCCAAACCGCCCACTTGCTGGAAGTAGGTGAACTGGGTGACTTCCATACCGTTGAGCCAGACTTCCCAGCCCAAACCCCAGGCGCCGAGGGTGGGCGATTCCCAGTTGTCTTCCACAAAGCGGATGTCATGCACACTGGTATCTATGCCCATTTCGCGCAGCGAGCCCAGATACAGCTCCTGGATATTATCGGGCGAGGGCTTGAGCGCTACCTGGAACTGGTAGTAGTGCTGCAGGCGGTTGGGGTTTTCCCCGTAGCGGCCGTCTTTGGGGCGGCGGCAGGGCTGGACGTAGGCGGTGTTCCAGGTCTCCGGGCCTATGGCGCGCAGGAAGGTGGCAGGGTGGAAGGTACCGGCGCCGACTTCGAGGTCGAGGGGTTGCAAAATCACGCAGCCTTGGCGCGCCCAGTAGTCTTGCAGGGCGAGGATCAGGCCCTGGAAGGTGCTTACATCGTAACGTTTTTCAGTCATGGCAGACCCAATGGGTGAAGGGTGGTCAGGAAAAGGTAAAAAATGCGGCGATTATAGCTGTCTATCGCGCTGAATGGCAGGTTTTACCGGCTGGGGTAATAACAGGCTGCGCTCCAGTAAACCCCACGTAAAGAAGTTGTAAATCGCGCGTAAATAGCCTTTTGGGTGACTTTTAATCAGAGGGCATCGCGCCTATGTTGATATCAACAGAGAGAGAAAAACGCCTTACCGTCGTGCACTCCCCCTGGGTTATCAACAATTGAATTGGGGTTTGTTATGAAAAATTTGACTGTATTTGCCCTGGCTGCAGACGACCATCTCGTTCAACCTGAAGAATTTGAAGATGTCCATGGCACTACCTCCGCACTGGCGATCCTGACCGATTTCCGCAGCCATAAACCGCATATGCTGGACGCGCAAATGGAGGCCAGTGAAGCCTTGGAATTAATGCTGGCGGAAGATGTGCGCACCAAGCTGGTCATTGATGAGAAGCGCGAGTTTATTGGTGTGATCGGTATTGATGATCTCTCTGAGCACCACATGGCGCTGAAACGTATCGAATTGGGTGTAAGGCCGGATGAATTGCTGGTACGTGACCTGATGCATTCGCGCCGCAACATTCGCGCGATTGATTTTGATGAGTTTGCCAAGGCCAGGGTATCGGATGTGGTATCAACCCTGAAGAAACATCACCAGGATTACCTGTTGGTGGTGGATCAGGAGGCACACCATATCCGCGGTATAGTCTCTGCCCGCGACATTGCCCGTCGCCTGCATACACCGGTACAGATTGAAAAAGAATTGACCTTTGTCGATATCTTTACCGCGGTAAAGGCGCACTAGCCGGTTTTTGCCAGGCCATGAGCTTTGCCCTGCTAATGGCCTGGGTTTGCTTTTAGGGCTTATTGACTGCTAGTCCTGTCGTTTAGGCCGATCTTATGATCGGCCTTTTTTATGGTGTGCCGTATCCATGGCCGCCACCCTCCGGGCCGTTGTTGCACGACGTTGAAAATGGCTCCCGGCCATTGTTTATCGGCGCCTGTTCAGGTCGACTCTTGCAGCGGTTGCTGGCGGTAACCCAGTGATTGCCATAGTAGTGCTACCAGTGCGAAGTAAATGTTCATACTCAATGCAAAATGCCATTCGATAATGTTTTCCCACATGTCCTTGAGTGGATCTGGCAAGAGCAGGTTGCAACCGCTACTGGCCAATCCCAGTAGCAACATCCACCAGCACAACCCGTGGATCGCTTTTACCTGGCACTTGCCTGTATGCCCGGGCAATTGTCGCCACTGCCGCAGCAGGAGCATCTGGGCTAATACGGTAAACCCGAAATACACCGTGACACCATAGTGCCGCATAAAGCGGTATACCTCGCCGCTGTAACCCAGGAAGTTGGCATAAACCACCAGGAACAGGGCACCGGTAACACCAAGTCCGATAATCCAGTAACAGCTGTGCCCGGCAAGCCGGTTAAGGCGGAGGAAGGCAGCGACGTGCAGCCAAAACAGGATTAACAACCCGGCGTTGAGGGTCATGGCCGAGCGAAACAAAAACAGGGCATCACTGGAGCGGGCCGCCTTGCTGATAGACGTACAGCCACTCCAATAGGGGACACACCAGTCAATAGCCCCAACCAGGCTGCTCCACAGCCAGGCGGCATGGACCACAACCAGGGGAATCGTAAAAACCAGCCAGGCAGTTGCAACGGGTTGCATGGGACCTCCCTGTAAACCGGAAGAAAGAGGGGTGCTAATACTCTAGCCGACCCTGGCCGGCAGCCGGAACAGATACGTTCAGTTAGCGGGGAATTTCCGGTAAGCTGCCCGCAGTTTTTTGCCAGCCGAGTGACCCAGTGCATGAAAGATCAATTAGCCCCTCTGTTAATCAAGGCCCTGGCGCTATTGCCGCTGGGATTGCTGCGTGGAATGGGCGATCTGATTGGCCGTTTGCTGTGGTGGGGCAAGGGGCGTTCCGCCCGGGTGACGCGTATCAATATTGCCCACTGTTTTCCGGAATTATCGCCCGTCGAGCAGCGCCAGTTGGCGATTCACAGCCTGCAGGAAACGGCCAAAACAGCCATGGAGGCCGGTGCTATCTGGCGCCATTCCTGGCCTTGGCTGGAGCGTCGCATACTGGCGCGCGAAGGCGAGGACATACTGCGCAATAAGCTCGCACAGGGGCAGGGGGTGCTGGTGCTGGCTCCCCATCACGGTAACTGGGAAGTCGTTGCGCCCTATCTGGCCAGCCTGGCCCATTTGACCGCCATGTACCAACCGCTCAAAACCCAGGCGATGGATGACCTGGTACTGTCCGGTCGCAGCAAACTCAATATCACCATGGCCCCCACCAACCGCAAAGGCGTGATGATGTTGTTCAAGGCGCTCCAGGGCGGCACGATTGTGGGGGTGCTTCCCGACCAGGTGCCGGAGCGGGACGCCGGTAGTGAAATAGCCCCGTTCTTTGGCCAGCCGGCAGTGACCATGACCCTGATCCACGGCCTGATCCAGCGCACCGGCTGTGCAGTCTGCTCCTGCTATGCCGAGCGGGTTTCCGGCGGTTTTAAAATGGTCGTGATGGAAGCCGATCCCGCTATCTATAGTGATAACCAGGTGCAATCTGTGGCGGGTTTAAATGCCAGTGTCGAAGCCTGTGTGCGGCGGGTGCCGGCGCAATACCAGTGGGAGTACAAGCGCTTTGGCCGCCTGCCGGCACATCTGCGCAATCCTTACAAGTCCGGCGACAACAAAAATTAATCGAATCTGATCTGCCTTATACGTGTTTTATCAAGGCCTTATCGCTACAATGTAAAACATTTCGCGTCCGGTATGACTCTCGCCTCCCAAGTGCGTTAATAAAAGGCAGGGCTCCGCCGGGTGATAACACCTGAATCGTCTGCTTTTTAGCTGGTTTTCATTGTCTGACCCCCGGTTAATTCCATGGATAACTGTTCTTTTTTTCGTCCTGGTCGCAAGACCCTCAACCTTGTTTTGTGGATTCCCTTGCTCGCCGGCGGCCTTATGGCCTGTAGTAGCTCCAAGCAATTGTTGATTAACCAGAATGCCCTGCAGCAATGTCTTGCCAACCAGGACACGCACCTTAAACAACAGGAAGAGCAACAGCGTGAACTGGTTGCCAGCCTTGGTGCCTTGCAACAACAACTTGCCGAGCAGCAAAAAGTCCTTGAGTCCGAACCCCGCGTGATTGAAAAGCAAACCACCCGGGTGGTTTGTCCTTCGCCGGTATCCCCACCGGCACCCAAGGTGCCGCCCGCCGAAACCCCGGTCGTGGACAAACAAATCGTCGGGTTGCAGGAACAGGTACTGCTCACGGGCCTGAATATCATTATGCCGACCCGCATCAACACCAATGTGGCCAACTCGGTACTGGATGCACGCAATATCCAGCTGTTTGAGCGCAACAGCGACGAGTGGGTCAGGTTTACCGTTTATAACCCCGAAACCAAAGAACCCCATGTCCTGGAGCGCAAGCGTTTACGCTTCCAGAATGTGACCACTGCCAGTGCCACCACCGAGCGCCGACCGGTGGTGGAAATGCGTTTTACGGTGGGAAAGCTGACCCAGAAAGGCGAATTTGTGCTGGCGGATCGCAGTACCTCCGAATTTCCGTTACTGATTGGCCGCAACCTGCTGCGTGACGTGATGCTGGTCGATGTGAGCGGTAATAACCTGGCGCCTGTTCAACGTATCGAAGAACCTGCCCCCAAAGCCCAACCCTAGCCCCGGACTAGCTTGTCTCCAGGACCTGATTGATGAAAAAGCCGTCACGTGCCCCCTTTTACACCATTATTTGCGGATTGATCCTGTTTGGCCTGGTGACTGCCTGGCTGCGTCACAGCCAGATGGAAATACCGCTGTTGCCGGGTGTGCAGCAACCGGTGTGGCTGATCGAAGCGCGTATCGATTTCGAAGCGACCGGCGAGCCGGTCACGGCGCGCCTGGGCCTGCCGGATAATCCTCCCGGTTTCCGCAGTGTCACCGAGCAGGCGGCAGCCCCCGGTTATGGTTATTCGGTGGTATCCGAAAACGGGGTGCGTCGCGGCGAATGGTCCAAGCGCGGCGCCATTGGCCTGCAAACCATCTATTACAAAAGCCAGTTCACCATCGGCCACAACGACCAGGCGCTGGCGCTCCTGCAACAACCGGAAGTCCGGCGTGTGGATTGGGATGGCTCCTCCCAGGAAACCGCTGCCCAGCAGGTGCTGGAAGTGGCCTGGGCCAGGTCCAGCACCCCGCAAAGCTTGGCGCGCGAGTTGATCAAGCAGCTCAATTCCGAAGCCCTGGATCAAAATGCGGCCCTTTTATTGTCGGTTTCTTCTGATAAATCACTGCTGTTGGAAAAACTGATAAACCAGGCGGGCATTCCTGCGCGCCCGGCCCTGGGGTTGTATTTGGAAGATGCCCGTCGCCACCAGAACCTGACCCGTTTGGTTCAGGTATTTGATGGCCACCAATGGGTGTTGTTCAATCCCTACACGGGTGAGCAGGGGGTTCCCGCCAACCTGCTGTTGTGGCATACCGGCAGTGAGTCCATCCTCGACGTGGCTGGCGGTACCCGCTCGCGTGTCAGCTTTTCGATGATTTACCAGACGGTGCCGGTGCTGGACCTTATTAAAGCCAAAAACCAGAACAGTATCTTCACCCTGGTGAGTATCCAGCATCTGCCTATTGAAGAGCAGAGCATGTTCAAGCTGCTATTGCTCCTGCCCATAGGGGCACTGGTTGTGGTGTTTATGCGGATCATCATCGGCCTGAAAACCTCGGGCACCTTTATGCCTATCCTGATTGCCCTGGCATTTTTGCAAACCTCGCTGGTGTTGGGCCTGATCAGCTTTATCCTGGTAGTGGCTATGGGCCTGGTGCTGCGCACCTATCTCTCGCGGCTTAACCTGCTGTTGATTTCGCGGATTGCGACCCTGGTAGTGCTGGTGATTTTCATCATCTCTGCCCTAAGCCTGGTTGGCTACCAGATGGGCCTGAATACCGGTATGACCATCACCTTCTTCCCGATGATCATCATTGCCTGGACCATCGAGCGCATGTCCATCCTCTGGGAAGAAGAAGGCCCCAAAGAGGTGCTGGTACAGGGCGGCGGTAGCTTGCTGGTCGCCGTGCTGGCGTACCTGCTGATGCAGGTGCCGCTCATCGGCCATCTCACCTTTAACTTCCCCGAACTTAACCTGATCGCCCTGGCGCTGATTATGCTCATGGGCCAATACACCGGTTACAAACTCTCCGAGCTGCGTCGCTTCCGCGCCATGGTGGATAACGCCGAAGCGGATAAGAAGGGAGACCAGCCATGAGCAAGGCTGCCAAGCCGTCCCTGCTGACCTCGGCGGGTATTACTCGCTGGTGGGGCTCCTGGGTCAGCCCCTGGCGCCTCAAGCGTATGGGAATCCTCGGTATGAACTGCCGCAACCACGAGTTCATTTCCGCCTACAACCCGCGCAGCCTTTATCCCCTGGTTGATAACAAACTCAAAACCAAACTGCTGGCCGAAGAATACGAAGTCGCCACACCCAAGTTATTTTTCGTGGTCAATTCCCAGCACGAAATTTCCCACATCGAAGAAAAACTCATGGCCCTGGAAGCCTTCGCCGTAAAGCCGGCCAAGGGGTCAGGGGGTAAAGGAATTCTGGTCATCATCGGTCGCCGCGGCGATAACTTTATTAAATCATCCGGTGCTGAAATCACCATCGAAGATATCCGTCGCCACATGAGTAACGCCCTTGCCGGACTCTACTCGCTGGGCGGTAAACCCGATGTGGTTATTGTGGAAGACCTGATCAAATTCGATGACTACTTCAAGGATTATTCCTACGAAGGCGTGCCGGATATCCGCATCATTATTTTTAAAGGCTATCCGGTCATGGCGATGCTGCGCCTCGCAACCCACAAGTCTGACGGCAAGGCCAACCTGCACCAGGGGGCGGTGGGGGTGGGGCTGGATATTGCCACCGGTCGCGCACTCGGTGCGGTGCAACATTCAATACCTGTGACCCATCATCCCGATACCGGCCGCGCGCTCAACGAAATCCAGATCGCCAACTGGCGCGACTGGTTGTTGATTGCCTCGCGCTGCTACGAAATGACCGGGTTGGGTTACATAGGCACTGACCTGGTACTCGATAAAGAGCGCGGCGCACAACTGCTTGAACTCAACGCCCGCCCCGGACTCAGCATCCAGGTCGCCAACGGCCGCGGCCTGCTGCCGCGCCTGCGCCATGTCGAATCACTGAAAGCGCGCATGCACCGCACACCGGAACAGCGCGTGGATTATGTGATGAAGACATTCACCGCGGATGGGTTGTAATTTCCTGCGTAAATCTTTTTACAGTTTCTTCCGGGCTTGCACCGATATGATGGAATAGATCATCAGGAATGATCACACACAATTTTTAGGATATTGACAAGGAGCCCTCATGAAAAAGCATATTCTTGCTGCTGCAGTCATGTTAAGTGGGAGCCTCTCCGTATTTGCGGAAGGCTTTTATACTGCTGCTGAATTTACCCGCAATAAAATCGAAGCCGATGTTGGTGATTACTCTGTGAGTCGTAGTGAAAATGGCTATGGCTTGGGGGTGGGCTACAACCTGACTTCCCGTATTGCACTGGAGCTGGCCTATCGCGATTTGCTCAGTTTCACTGAGAGCGATACCTATGAGGATGTTGAATACTCCTCAACCATCGATGTCACTGCCATACAGTTTTCCATTACTGGCAGTTACCCCTTAAACCAACAATTTTCCCTCTATGGTCGTTTGGGCGCGGGCCGTATCCAGGTCGAATCCAGCTATTACGAAAATGCCTGGGGTGACATTGCGCGTGAATCCGATGACGAAACCAAAACCAGGGCACTGGTGGGTATCGGTGTACGTTACGCCATTACCGAACATGTCGGTGCACGGGTTGAATACTCACGTTTCAGCAAGATCAGTGGGACAACCCTATCGTCCATGCATTTAGGGATTGATTACCAGTTCTAGTGCCTGATCACTTATCACCCTGGAGCAAACAGTTATGTGTTGTTTGCTCCACATCAAACCCCGCCCAAAATTGCTTGATGCATATCAAACCCGAAGCGCCTCAACTGGCGCATTCTGACCCTGAAGCCGCAAGGCATAATTCAGGAGAGTTCATCATGTTGGTATCAGGTATTGTCGCAACGGCATCTTTGGTAGGTATCCTGGCAGCCTTGTTTGTTGCCAGCCTTGTATTGGTTGTGGTGGATAACCGTTTTGACGCGAATCGCAGCCATTAACCCTGATTCCCTATGAAATCATGCGGTTGCATGGAGCCGGAGGGCATCTGCACCTATAATGCGCGGACATTGGTTTGGTGTTTGTCCCCATGTCCTATCAACCGCTCAGTTATGGCCAGCATCTTGCCCGGCTGATTCAGGCTCCTGCTGCCAGTTTGCCCAGCGCGCATGCCGAGGCCGGCGAAAGCCCCCTGCGTATTGCCCTGCTGGGCTACCGCAGCCACCCGCATGTGGGCGGTCAGGGAATTTACCTGCACTACCTGAGTAAGGCGCTGGTGGATGCGGGGCACCAGGTGGATGTGATCTCCGGGCCACCCTATCCCGAACTGGATGGGCGAGTGCGCCTGATCCAGTTACCCAGCCTGGACCTCTACGCCCATCCTGCGCCTGTCCGCGCCTTGCGCCTGCGCCATTTGCGTTCGTTTACCGATACCTATGAGTGGTGGAGCAAGCTGAGTGGTGCCTTTGGCGAGCCCTATTGTTTCGGGCGCCGCCTGCTGAAGTATTTCAAACGCCATCAACCGCAGTACGACATCATCCACGACAACCAAAGCCTTTGTTATGGCCTGTTGGCGCTGCAACGGCGCGGTTACAAGGTGCTGGCGACCCTGCACCATCCGATTACCCGGGATCGCGACCTGGCACTGGCAACGGCGACGTCCAAAGGCCATGCCTGGTTGATTCGTCGCTGGTACAGTTTTCTGGGGATGCAGGGTCGGGTAGTGCAGCAACTGGATCACTTGCTGACCGTATCCCGGCAATCGGTGAAGGATATTGAACAGGCATTCGGCCGTTCCGGAGCAGATATCCGGGTGATTCCCAACGGCGTAGATACACGCATTTTCAAGCCCTTGCCCGCGATAACGCGTATTCCCTGCCGCTTAATGACCACCGCCTCCTCAGACCAGCCGCTAAAAGGTTTAAGTATTCTCCTGCGCGCCTGCGCGCAATTGCGCACAGAATTTCCCGCATTACATCTATTGGTGATTGGCAAACTAAAACCCGGTGGCAGTACCGAGCAGGAATTGCAGGCGCTGGGCCTTAATGACAGCGTACAATTTGTCAGCGGCATCAGCACTGAGCAAATGGTGGAAGAATACGCGCGCGCCAGTATTGCTGTCGTGCCTTCGCTCTATGAGGGTTTTGGCTTGCCCGCTGCTGAAGCCATGGCCTGTGGTATTCCGCTGGTGTGTAGCGATGGTGGTGCTTTGCCGGAGGTCACCGGCGAGGCAGCGCGCCTGGTTGCTGCCGGAGATGTGGATGCGTTGGTTACTGCCTTGCGTGACTTGTTAACAAATCCCTCTGAGTGCACACGCCTGGGCCAGGCTGGCCGCGAACATATTTTGCAGCAGCTAAGTTGGGATTGCGTGGCCAGGCAAATGGAAAACTACTATCGCGAATTATTACGGCAAGGCGCGGCAAATGCTCACCATTAATTTCCGCGATTTTCCCCTGAGTGCCGGTGATAGGGTGCTCGACCTTGGTTGCGGCGAAGGTCGCCACGCGATCAATGTGTATTTGCAGGAACGGGTATTATCCATCGGTGTCGACTTGAACTTGCGCGACCTGCGTACAGCACAGGCGCGCGCTCAGCCTTTTTTGCAAGCGGATCGTCCGCACCAGTTAATATTCAAGCAAGCAGATGCAACCGGCCTACCGTTTGCCGATGGCAGTTTCGATAAGATTATTTGCAGTGAAGTGCTGGAACATATTGCGGATTATCACGCAGTATTGCGCGAAGTGGCGCGTGTGCTGAAGCCCGGTGGGCTGCTGGCCATCACCGTACCGCGCGCCTGGCCCGAAAAAATATGCTGGTGGTTAAGCGATGAGTATCACCAGGTCGAGGGCGGCCATATCCGTATTTTTAATGGCCATCACCTGCGCGATGAAATTAAACAACAAGGGTTTCACTATTATCGCCGCCACTGGGCCCATGCCCTGCACTCACCGTTTTGGTGGTTGAAATGCCTCTTCTGGAAAACCCAGGATACCAATCCCCTGATTAAAACCTATCACCGTATGCTGGTATGGGATTTGATGGAAAAACCCTGGCTGACCCAAACCCTGGAAAAAATACTCAATCCCATCATGGGCAAAAGCCTGGTGATGTACTTTACCAAAGGCACTACAACTGCCCTGCGAAAAAATACCCAGGGAGAGGATTCCCCATGAAAAATTTATTGCTGACCAAAGGTTTTTTTCCTCAGACGTTACTGCGTCCAACCGTAGATTATATCCTCCGTACCCAATTGCCCGATGGTTGCATCCCCTGGTTTGTTGGAGGTAAGGCAGACCCCTGGGATCATATCGAAGCCGCCATGGGCTTAACTATTGGCGGCGAGTTGTCGGCCGCCAGGCGTGCCTATACCTGGCTGGCAAAGCAACAATTGCCTGATGGCAGCTGGTGGGCAAACTATGCCGGCAATGATGCGCTGGATAAAAACCACCGTGAAACCAATTTTATCGCTTATATCGCTACCGGTATTTGGCATTACTTTTTGGTGAGCGGCGATGAGGTTTTTTTAGCAGAACAATTCCCCGTTGTTAAAAACGCTATTGAATTTGTATTGCGCTACCAATCCCCTAGCGGAGAAATTTATTGGGCGGTTGCTGAGGACGGCAGCGCTAAAAAAGATGCACTGGTCACTGCTTCCAGTTCTATCTATAAAAGCCTGGAATGCGCCATTCTGTGTGCGCAAAAACTGGGACAGGATGCAAAAGCCTGGCGCACGGCCTATCTGCGCTTGGGAAATAGCCTGCGTTATCACCCGGAATGTTTTGATCGCACCTGGGAGCCAAAAACCCGTTTTTCCATGGACTGGTTTTACCCGATCCTCACCGGTGTGATCAGTGGCAAAGCAGCACAGCAACGCATCGACGAAAAATGGAAAACCTTTGTGGAAACCAATGTGGGCTGTCGCTGCGTCAGCGATGAGCCCTGGGTAACCGTGGCTGAATCCTGTGAGTTGACACTGGCACTGCTCGCGGCGGGCGAACACGCTAAAGCGGTAAATTTATTCAGCTGGTTATACCAATTCCTCGATAGCGATGGCGGCTACTGGACTGGCTATAATTTTCGCGATCAGGTGATCTGGCCGCGCGAAAAAACCACCTGGACCGCAGGTGCCATCTTGCTCGCCGCCGATGCACTCACCCGGCACACCGCCGCCGCCAACCTGTTTTTACAGTCTGGCTTGGCATCGACGCCCGACGAACTTCCCCTGACGACCGAACACTAGTTATGCGTATCCCACGAATTTATACCAATCAAACTCTCTTGACCGGCAACAAGGTTCAATTGGAAGAATCGGCTTCCCATCACCTGAGTAAAGTATTGCGCATGCAACCAGGGCGAGAGCTGGTGTTATTTAACGGTGCCGGTGGGGAATTTGCAGCAACCATTGATGAAATCAGTAAAAGGCATGTCACTGCCAGTATTGCCGCGCACAACCCGCACAATCGTGAATCGCCCTTGCAACTGGAATTGGCTATAGGTATATCGCGTGGCGAGCGCTTTGAATGGGTATTGCAAAAGGCCACCGAACTTGGTGTAACCAAAATCACGCCTTTAATGACCGAGCGCACCGAAGTCAAAGTCAGCGGCGAGCGCCAGGAAAAAATCATGGAGCGCTGGCAGCACATCCTTATCAGCGCCTGCGAGCAATGCCAGCGCAACCTGCTGCCGCAATTATCTGCACCTGTTCCAATAACCGATTGGCTAAAAACGGTCGATGCAGAGCTGCGTTTCGTGCTTCATCATCGCGACAGCCAAACACTGCCCGCCGACAAAAAACCGCACAGTGCAGCCTTGCTGATTGGCCCGGAAGGTGGATTGAGTGACGATGAAATTGCACTGGCGAAACAGCAGGAATTCGCTGCGTTAACACTCGGCCCCCGCGTATTGCGCACCGAAACCGCACCGATTGCGGCGATCAGTGTGGTGCAGTATTTGTGGGGGGATTTTTAGTCGTCTCGGGTAAGCACTTCCAGCAATTCAATCTCAAACACCAAATTCGAATGGGGCTTTATCAGGGGTCCAACCTGGCGTTCACCGTAGGCGAGGTGTGCGGGTACCCGGAGTTTACGTTTGCCGCCGACTTGCATGCCCAGCAGGCCTTGATCCCAGCCTTTGATGACGCGTCCGGTGCCGATGACGCATTGGAAGGGTTTGCCTTTTTTGTGGGAGGCGTCGAACTCGGTGCCATCTTCGAGCCAGCCGGTGTAGTGGGTGGTGATGAGGGCGCCTTTGACGACGGCTTTGCCGCTGCCGGGTTGGAGGTCTTCGATAATGAGTTCAGTGAGTGAGCCAGTCAAAACAAAGCCTGCTGTGTACTGCGGAGATGAACTAAAAAACCATCCTGCACCAGTGCAGGATGGTTAGGGAGATAAGGTTGTTTACAGGATATCTTCCTGGAAGATCATGACCTTGCGCGAGGGGATGTAGTAGAACCTGAAGGGTTGGTTCGGGGTGCCCAGGCCAGCGTCGCAGTCGGGTTCGCTGTAGGCACTGGATGAGCTGGAAGAACTGGACGATGAACTCGACGAGGAGTTGGATGAGCTGCTCGACTTGCCGGAATCGTTGTAGCGGACAACGACTTTTACGGTATTGGCACTGTGGTCGTAGACACGGATAGAGTCAAAGGTGATCAGCCTTTCGCAATTGCCAATTTGGCCGCGGTCGATCAGTAATACCTGCCCTTCTTCGAAGTCCACAATGTCTGTGTCCCAGCCTGTACTGCCAACATAATCGGTCCAGAGGTCATCCAACTCTGCTGCGGTGCGGATGGCGATCAGCTTTTTATTGAGGTCAGTGGGTGTTGTTGATGGCGTTGTACCCTCGGCGATTCTCTCTGAGCCGCTAATAGAGGGACCCAGGCTGCTGGAAGCCGAGCTGCTGCCGGTGCCGGGGTTGAAGGGGGTATCCCGCTCGGCGCCGCAACCTTGCAGTAAAAAGAACGCTGCCAGGGCAGCCGCGCTGAGCAGGTTGAATCCGGGTCTGGTGGTTAACATGGGTTTCCTTTCGCGTCTAGGCGGTGGTCGTTGGCTGTTACAGGTGCAGGTAATCGAGGAAGTGGCGCTCTAGGGCGGCCACATCGGGAATGATCGCTTCCTCGCCAGCCCATGAGACATGCATGAGCTCAAAAGGTTTATTGTCCATGTCCTCGCGCTCGCTGATCTCTTCTTCGTTGACGCGCGCCAGGCGCGGGATGCCCTGGGTGAGCAGGGCAATAAAGGGGAGGGATTCATGCAGGCCGGTGGTGTTGAACACGGCAAAGCGCGAGCGGTTGTTGAAGCTGGGCCTGGCATCCCCATTAAGCGCTTCGAGCGACAGCAGCGGGATGGTTTGCTCGCGCCAGACACAGTTGCCCAGGTACCACTCGGGGGCATCCTGGATGGCAGTGACCTGGGTGACGGGCACAATTTCGGCCACAGTGACATTGGGTACCAGGAGCAGGCGCTCATGCAGGGGAATCAGCAGGCTGGCAACTTCTTGTACTTTTTTTTCGATGCGCTGGTTGGCTTTCATGGCAATTCCTGTGAAGGTCGTTTAGCGATACTGCTGGGTCAGGGTGTGGGCCAGGGCTTCGGGGCTGCCGATATAGCCGACACAACCGGTCGCCAGGGCCGAGAGCGGCATGGAGTCGCTGGTGCATTCGGTCGGGGTTTGCACCCATACCTGGCCTCCCAGTTGTTTGATCAGGCGGCAGCTGGCCGCGCCATCATCGCCCATGCCTGTAAAGATAATCAAGCCGCAATGCTGGCGGTAGACGCGCGCGGCATTGGCGCACATCTGGTCGATGGAGGGTGCGTAATTGCCCTTCCAGCCTTCGCCGTGGCTAACGGCCAAGGTGCGATTGTCGAGGATTTCCACCCGGTCGAGGGCAGTGACCAGGATCAATCGGTTGGGCTCCAGTACCATACCCGGGCTGGCGACCATGGCGGGATAGCCGCCGGCGCTGTTCATCATGCGGTTGAGCGGGGCGGTTTGTTGGTGATCGATATGCTGCACATAGAGGAACGCCACACCGAGATTGTCGGGCAAGCGGCTGAGAAAACGTTTGACTGCTGCCGGACCGCCGGTAGACGCCCCGAGGATCCACAGGTCGCGTGCCGGTGTTGCCTGCTGCAGGTTGATGTCGCTGCTCAGGCGGCGCAGGCGCTGGGCTGTGCGGCGCAGGCAGGCGCGGTATTCCTCGCTGTTGATGGGGTACTCATCGCTGTCGCTGACAATCACGGGAATGCGGCTGTCGTTAAACAACTGCTCAAACAGGTGATGGTCATCGGGATAATCCTGGGCGACATCCACCAGCCAGGCATCGAGCAGCGGGTGTGGCAGCGCTTCGGTATCGGTTTTAATCAATAACTGGCAGCACAGCTGGTGACCGGACTGTGCCACCAGCTGTGCCAGCGCCTGTTGCTTGGCCGCTGAGTCGACCACTATGCCCACGCGCAGGCTGCTCACGGTTTTACTTCACCGCATGTTTGAGCAGCTCGCGAATATTCTCGAGCAACAGGTCTTCCTGGTAGGGTTTACCCATGTACTTGTTCACACCCAGGCTGAAGGCGTGCTCGCGGTGTTTTTCACCGGTACGCGAGGTGATCATGATGATCGGCAGGTGCTTGAGACGCGAACTGCCGCGAATGGTCTTGGCCACTTCAAAGCCGTCCATGCGCGGCATTTCGATATCCAGCAGCATGACATCGGGCATGTGATCCTGTAGCAGCTGGATAGCTTCGGCACCGTCTTTGGCGGTGAGTACACGGAAGCCTTCGCGCTCCAGGAAGCGGCCGGTTACCTTGCGTACCGTTACCGAATCGTCCACCACCATGACCGTTTTCTCGCTGGTGTCTTCTTCCGGCAGCGACAGGATGCTGGGCGCTTCCAGCAGAACCGCCTGGTGGCTGCCCAGTGCCAGTTGTTCGCGGATCAGGGCATGCAGGTCGAGGATCACCACCACGCTGCCATCCCCCATCACGGTTGCACCCGAGACACCGCGCACCGCACTGAACTGGGCGCCGAGGGTTTTCACCACGATTTCGCGCGAGCCGAGCAGGCGGTCTACTTGCAGGGCCACGGTATTTTCGGCGCTGCGTACCAATACGACAGGCAGGGGCAGGCTCTGGCCGTCCAGTTTGGGTTGGGCGCTGGAGTCGAGCATGGTGCCCAGGTAGCGCACCAGGTATTCCTCGCTGGCATATTCAAAGCGGGCATCCGGCTCCTGGTAGTAGTGTTCCAGCTCGAAGGGGCTGACGCGCACAATACCTTCGATGGTATTGAGCGGGATGGCGTAGAGATCGTCGCCGATCTGGATCATCAGCGCGCGGTTAACCGATACGGTAAAGGGCAGGCGGATGGTGAATTCGGTGCCCTGGCCCCATTCGGAGTCGATAAACATAGCGCCGCCGAGCTGCTTGATCTCGGAGTGCACCACGTCCATACCCACACCGCGACCGGAGATCTGGGTGACTTTTTCGGCGGTACTGAAACCGGCGTGGAGGATAAATTGGATCACGTCCTGGTCGGACAGCTGCGCATCCGGTGACATCAGGCCGCGCTCTATGGCTTTTTCGCGCACGCGCTTGAGGTTGATGCCGCGGCCGTCGTCGATCAGGCGGATGATCACATCGCCGCCCTCGCGGCCGAGGCTCAGCAGGATGCGGCCATTGGCCGACTTACCGGCGGCGGTGCGTTCATCGGGTAATTCGATACCATGGTCCACGGCGTTGCGCAGCATGTGTTCCAGGGGGGCTACCATGCGCTCCAGTACGGTACGGTCCAGTTCACCTTCCACATTGTCCAGGTCGAAATCCACCTCTTTATTCAGTTCGGTGGCCGCCTGGCGCACGATACGGCGCAAGCGCGGTACCAGGCGCGAGAAGGGCACCATGCGCGAGCGCATCAGGCCTTCCTGCAAGTCGGTGTTGATACGCGACTGCTGCAACAGCAGGGTTTCGGTATCGCGGGTTTTGTCGGCGAGGGTATATTTCAGGTCCATCAGGTCGGAGGCTGACTCGATCAGTGAGCGCGATAACTGCTGCAACTGGGAATAGCGGTCCATTTCCAGCGGGTCGAATTCCTCGTGCTGGGCCATCTGTTCCTGGCGGAACAGGATCTGGGCTTCGGTTTCAATGTCCAGGCGGCGCAACTGTTCCTGCAAACGCTCGATGGTGGAATCCATTTCGTCGATAGCATGGCTCAGGTCACTGACCTGCTGCTCCATCCGGCCGCGGCTGATCGAGGTTTCCCCCGCCAGGTTAACCAGTTCTTCCAGCAGCTCGGCAGATACCTTAACCACTTCCTGCGGGCCGGAGCGGCGTGCCGCCAAGTGTTGGGATTGCGCACCGGTGCCGCGCAGGCCGCCAAATTCGCTGCCGGGCACCTTGGGCAGGTTGGTCGGTGCAGGCTTGGCCTTGGGCGCAAAGGTGAGCACATTGGGTTTGTCGCTCGACAGCTCCTGGGCGTCGTCGCTGGGTTGCTCGCGGGTATTGTCCACGACAATCGTGGGTTTGCTGTAACCGGGACGCTCAAAAGTGGTTGGTTCGTCTTCCAGTTCCTCCACGTCATCCGCACTGAGGGTGGGGATATCTTCCAGGGTGAGATCCTGATCGCCCATTGGCTGTTCGGATACTGGATAGCTGGATACCGGTGTTACCGCTGGTGCCTGAGAGGGTATCGCTTCGCCGTTGAGGCGTGCGCGAACCTGCTCGACGCCCGCGTGGAGTTGATCCTGGTAACCATTGACACGGCGGAAAAAGGCCTGGTCCAGTTCGGTATTGCGGTCCATGTCGATCAGCATGGTTTCGAAATCGTGCGATTGGTCGCCCAGATCCACTAAACCTGCTAGGCGTGCGCCGCCCTTGAAGGTGTGCAGGCAGCGTTTGAGTTCTTCCACACTGTCGCTGTTGTTCCAATCGTCCTGCCAGTCCTGCAGGGCGCGGTCGATGTCTTCAAGCAATTCACCGGCTTCATCGATAAAGATCTCGACAATTTCCGGATCAAAGTCTTCATCCAGTTCAGCGACAGCCGAATATGCCGCGATATTTTCGGGTTCGGCTTCAACGGTGGCAGGCTCAATCACTTCCTCGACAACTGCCTCAGGGATTGATACTTCAGGGGCAATGGTTTCAGGGACAGCTGCTTCAGGAGCTTCCTCAACCCACGGTTGGTCGAGGCTTGTTACTGGCAGTGCGACTTCATCGATGGGAGCAATGTCTTCCAACAGAATGTCATCGAACCGGGTTTCCGAGGCTTCGGGTGAACTGGCCAGGTCGTCATCGACAAAGAAGTCAAGGGCAACAGGCTCTATGTCCTCGTCCAGGATAAATTCGCTTTCCAGTTCGGGTATGGCGGAGAAATCGTCACCGTCACCGGCTGCGGAAATTGATGCCTCCTGGGCCGGGAACCCGTCGTCCGGCAGGTCGGGGCTTTCCAGTGCAGCGATGGTTTCATCACCGCTGTACGGCTCATCAACCAGCTCTTCGATGTGGAAGGCATCCTGGGTCAGGGCAGCGAGGGTGACTACCTCGTTGCTCAGCAACTCATCAAGCTCGGCATTGACCGCCTCGGGAATCGCTTGCAGGTTTTGGCCGGCGGCTATGGCATCGACCATATCCAGCAAGGCAGTGTGAGCGTGGTTGAGCGCGTTGCACAGGCTATGGTCGCAGCTGAGCTGTTGCGCCAGGATAGCTTCGTAGACGCTTTGCAGTTTTTCGCCCAGCTCCGCCATGACCGGTAGATAGGCGTGGGCAGCGGCCTGGGTCAATTTGCGCAACTCTTCCATCACCGGCACCAGCTGACGGGTGTCCTCCGGCGCTGTGCGCCAGTGGGCGATGATTTGGTCGGCGTCCAGCAGCAGGTTCATTTCCTCAGCCATAAAGATGGCGAGCAGTTCCGGGTCGATCGGGCGCTTGCCGTGTTCGTCCAGCTCCTGTTGGCGCACCAGTGGTGCTACGTGGATTTCGCGCAGTTCGTTAACCCGCGCCACGAACTGTTGCAGGCGAGGGATATTGACCTCTTCGCCCGCCTTGATCTGGTCGAGGGCGACCTGGGTATAACTGACAGCATCGCGCAGGAGTTGGAGGATATCGTCGTTGATATTCACCTGATAGGAGCGCAGCTCTTTCACAAAGCGTTCCAGCGGGGTTGCCAGCTCGGCCACCTGGGTAATCTCGGCCATATGGGCGCTGCCCTTGAGCGTATGCAGGGCGCGCTGCATGGCTTCGCTCGGCGGCTCGTAGATAGGCGCTTCGGCCTCCATATGCGCAATAAACTGCTGGACTACCTGCAGATGGTAGAGCGCCTCGGTACCAAAGATATCCCACAGCTGGGCATCGGGGTCGTCGATATCATCTTCGCTATCCAGCTCCAGGTTGGCATAACTGGCGCGCAGTTGCTGTTCCTGGCTATCGGTATCGATGGCGGTTTCTTCGATAACCTCAAGGCCTGGCAGGTTTTCGAGGACGATATCCTCTGCGCTGGATGGCTCATCGAGGCTATCGCCATCGACCAATTCCATATCAAGGAGGGTATCTTCCGACGTCTCTGCGGGCGCGAGTTCGTGCAATTCTTCGTCTTCGCCGATGGCTTGTGCTTCGGCCAATTCCGCCAGTGCCTGGCTCAGGTCGTCCAGCTCGTCATCGCTGGTGGGAGCCAGGGTGTCAGTGTCATCCAATTCCAGGTGACCCAGTTCCAGGTGATCGGTAACCGCGAAGGCGTCGGCTGTTGATTCGGGCTGGATCTCGTCGGCCGGCACCTCTTCAAGAAGGATGTCGGCGATGGGCTCAGGCTCATCAACTGTCGCGTTGGCAGCCGGTGGGGTTGGCGCAAGCCCCTGGGCAAGCTGATGTGCCTGCTGGCGATAGCTCTCTGCCTGTGCCGCATGGGGGTTGGGTTGGTCGAGGCGGAAAGCGTCGATCATGTCGGGCAGCAGTGCCACTACCCCCCGGATAAGGTTGACGTGAATCTGGCCGGGCTCGATGGTGTGGTCGATAACACGGTTGAGCATGTTTTCAATCGACCAGGCCAGTTCGCCGATTTCATTGGCACCGACCATGCGACCGCTGCCTTTCAGGGTGTGGAAGGCGCGGCGGAATTCGGTCAGGGAATACTTATCGTCAAAATTCTGGGCCCAGCGCGGGAAGTACTCGCCAATGGTTTCCGTAACCTCACCCGCCTCTTCAATAAAGATTTCGATAATCTCATCGTCGATATCTTCATTGTCGCGCTCGATGACCGGTGCATTGGAGGTGCGAATCAGCGTGGGCTCTTCTTCCGGTTCGTCTTCCTGATGGTGGGATTCTTCCGGGGCATCACCGCCGGCTGTATCTGCCAGGTCGCCAGTCGTATCAGCAAGATCGACAGGTGCTTCGTTGATCTGCTCTTCAGTTTCCAGCGATGTGTCATGGCTGGTTGCTATGTCCCAGGTGTCGCCATCTGTTGCCGGTTCGGTTCCAGCGGACGGTGCTGTGGCTTGGGCATAGGCCGAGGCCAGTGAGGCGGCTTGATTGTCGTCGTGGTCTGCGGTGACGGCAGATTGGGCATAGAGGGCACTCAGTTGTTCGCTATCCTGCTCCAGGCTGGTTGTTGCCTGGTCATCATCAATAACAGCGGGTTCATCGTAGGACGACAGCTCGGTGGCAGGGTCCATTTCCAGGGAGTGTTCGGGAGCAAGTCCTACACCTGGCGTCTCTGGCACTGTGTCGGCTGCAGGTACTTCGGGTATGTCTACCGGTGTGCTTGCAGCAGCCTGCGGACGGCTGGTCTTGGCAACGGCGTAGCCCAGGGTGGCGACGCTTTCTTCTGCCACACTCAGCAGCAGGTCATTTTCTTCTTTGCGCGCGCCGCTGCTCAGGCGCTCCAGGTAGTACTCGACGCTGGTAATCGCATCGGCCAGGGTATCCAGGGTGGACCATTGGGGCGTCGCCTCCTCCTGCAGCAGTTTTTCTTCGATATAGCGGGCACAGGCGCCGAGGATACGCGCCGGGCGAGGCAGGGGGACTATATCCAGGCCACCGCGAATTTCGCGCAAAATGTCGGGAACCTGCTGCAAATGTTCGCGATTCCACTGGGAAGCGATGTACTCGATGATGGCGTCCTTGGCGTGCTCCAGGCCATTGCGCGATTCGCGCAGTACGGAGTCCTTGGCGCGCGCGAGGGTGATATCCGCATCCAGGATGGTTTCCTGCGGCGCTTGTCCGCCCTTTTCGAGCAGGTTGTCGAGGGCGTTTTCCAGCGCCAGTATCTGGCCGGCAACGGCCATCAGCTGGTCTTGTGATAGCTCGCTGCGCGCGTCGGCCACCAGCTCCAGGGCGGCGCCCTGTTCGAGGATATGTTTGCGCAGGTCGCCCAGGCCCAATACGGCCAGGGTATCGGCCACCCGCTTGACGATGGGCAGGGCACTGCCCAGGGCCTGTTGGGCATCGCCGCCGTTCAGGCAGACATCCAGCGCTTCCTTGATGATGCCCAGTTCGTCTTTCAGCGCGCCCACCACCGAGCGCATGGCATCGGCATCGGGGGCAGAAATCATATTTTGGGCATCGTCGCCCGCTTCTTTGCCTTCGAGCAGCGCCTGCTCAAGGTTATAGGTGTCGTAAATACGCTGCAGGTTGGAGTCGGGCGCAAAGCCGGGGGCGTGTTTGCCGGCGCGGGCGACATAGTAGAGCAGGTTTTTGATCAGCTCGTCGTTGGTAAAACTATTAAGCGCCTTGATGCCATGGACGGCGAGGATTTTGATTTCCTTGTCCAGTTGGCGCAGCAGGTTTTTCACCGCCACGCTGATTTCCAGGGCATCTATTTCCAGGGCTTCGACCAAAGCCAGGCAGATATCCCAAAGCGCAAAGCGGGCGGTGCCGTGGGTTAGTTTTTGCAGGCGCGCAAAGGCCTTGTGCAGGTAGGCGAGGTTTTCTTCCGGGTTGATATCGCGGATAAAACCCGAGGCGGCGTACTGGTACATCTGGCGCAGCTTGAGCACCATGGCCTGGAATTGCACGTTGTCGTTGGTCACCGGCAGGCGTGCACCGCTGACTTTGCGCGCGGGTGCCAGGTTAGGTACGAAGAGTTTGGTATCAGTGAGCAGGCTTTCGCCGCGCACGGCGCGCAGGTCGTTGAGTAAGGGCAGGACAACCAGGGGGTTATCCTTGCGTGTGGCCTTGACCTGGTCCAGGTAGAGAGGGAATTGCAGGATGGCGCGCATCAGCACTTCCTGGGCTTCGGTGCTGTTGGCCACCTTGCCGGCGATCATAGCCTGGGTCAGCTGTTCCATCTCGCTGGCGAGCATGGCAGCGCCGTAGAACTCCACCATCTGCAAACTGCCATGTACCTGGTGGATATGGGTCAGGCAGAAACGGATACGCGCGGCGTCGTTGGGATTCTCGACGTAGTTTTCCAGCGACTGGCGTGCCTCTTTGAGGGTTTCTCCAATCTCGTGGATCAACCAATCCAGGGCGGCAAAATTGCGGTTATCTGCCATTGGGCGCATACCTCATCATTATTCTTGCTCGGCGCGTATATATGCCTGCACCTGGTCATCAGTCGTGCGTTGCATCAGGGGATGTTCCCAGTCAACTGTTTCACCCAGGCCTACAACCAGCAGGCCACCGGGCTTGAGTCGGTCGATCAGCGCATTCAACACATCGCGGCGCAGCCAGCGACGGAAATACACCAACAGGTTTTGACAAAAAATCACGTCCACTTTGACGTGTGGCAGCTGGCGTGCATGGATGATATTCGCCTGGGTAAAACACACGCGATCACGCAATTTTCCGACGACTTCAAAACTGCCATCGGCACATTGATGCATGTAGCGTTTGATTTCCTCGGGCTTGATCTGCTCTATGCGCCGCTTGCTGTAACGGGCCTTGCGGCCAGCGGCCAGGGCTGAACTGCTGATATCCATGGCGGTAATCCCGTAATAGGGATCGAGCATCGCCAGCTCAAAGCAGTCATTAATCACCATTGCCAGGGAATAGGGTTCCTCGCCGGTGGCACAACCCAGGCTCCACACATCGAAACTGTTGTGCAGGGTTTGGTTGTTGATCTTGTTTTGCAGGTATTGGCGCACATATTCGATGGAGTCGCGATGGCGGAAGAAACTGGTTTCTTTCACCGCAATGCGGTCTATCAGCCGTGTCCACTCCAGCTTGCCCTCCAGGCCATGGGTGACATAGAGGTAGTAATGGTCATAGTCCTCAAAACCCAACTCGCGCATACGGCTGGACATTTGAGACTCCAGCCAGGCTTTTTGCTGGAATACCAACTGGATACCCGTGCGCTCCTCCAGCAGTTTGCCCCACTGGCTAAACTGGTCTTCGGAGAGGGTGGGAAGTGTGCGTAGCGACCAAGCCATACAAATACTGATCAAACTCCGCGGCCCTGGGGCCTTATCTGGGTAGCGGTAATCAGGCAAAGACAATCAATCCCTGGCGTCCCGGGCCAGCAACAGCCGGCCGGGATACAGGGCGGTTATCAGGCCCGTGATGTCTGGGGATAAACGTCGTCCTCGGGGAGGAGTTCGTCGTCCAGATCAATAATTTCTTCCAATTCTTCCGGCTGTTCAAAATCCATTGCGGGCGCCTTGGCCATAGCCGCCTGTGCCGCTTGGGCTCGCGCTTCGGACATATCTTCTTCCGGCAGTTTGAAACCGGCCACGGATTCACGCAGGTCGAGCGCCATTTCCGCCAGGTGTCCAATCGATTGGGCTGTTGCGGAGGTACCGGCAGAGGTCTGGGTGGTAATTTCCTGGATCACGTTCATCGTGTTGGAAATGTGACCGGCTGATGAGGCCTGCTGGCGCGCCGCGTTGGAAATGTTCTGGATCAATTCCGCGAGTGAGGTCGATACGTTTTCAATTTCTTCCAGCGCCACACCCGCATCCTGTGCGAGGCGCGCACCGCGCACCACTTCAGAGGTGGTCTGCTCCATCGAAATTACCGCTTCGTTGGTATCGTTCTGAATGGTTTTTACCAGGGCTTCGATCTGCTTGGTTGCGGCGGCTGAACGTTCCGCAAGGCGCTGTACCTCGTCCGCTACCACCGCGAAGCCGCGGCCTGCGTCACCGGCCATAGAGGCCTGGATTGCGGCGTTAAGGGCGAGGATGTTGGTCTGGTCGGCAATGTCGTTAATCAGGCTTACGATGTCACCGATCTCTTGTGACGATTCACCGAGGCGCTTAATACGCTTGGAGGTGTCCTGGATCTGTTCGCGGATGGTATCCATCCCGTGGATAGTGTTCTGTACCACTTTCGCGCCATTCGATGCGATAGATACCGCGCGCTCCGCTACCGCCGCCGATTCGGCGGCGTTGGCAGATACCTGGTCAATGGTGACCGCCATTTCGTTAACCGCGGCCGAGGCACCGGCAATTTCCTGCGCCTGGTGCTCGGACGCTTCGGCGAGGTGCAATGCCGTCTGTTGGGTTTCCTGCGCGGCGGCGGATACGTTTACCGCGGTTTCGTTGATACGCGCCACCAGGATACGCAGCTGGTCGATGGTGAAGTTGATAGAGTCTGCGATTGCACCGGTAAAGTCTTCGGTTACGGTAGCGGTGGTGGTCAGGTCACCGTCTGCGAGGTCGGCCAGTTCGTCGAGCAGACGCAGAATCGCGGTCTGGTTGCGCTCGTTGGTTTCGGCAGTTTCATCCGCGCGCAGACGTGCACCGCGATACAGGTTAAAGCCGATAAAGAAGAGGGCAATCAATGCAAGGCCGGCACAGGCCAGGATGTGGTAATTGTTGGGGAAGCGGCTGTTAGCCTGTACGGAAATCTTGTCCTGGATACTGGCCAGGGCCTGCAGCAGTTGCGGGGTATCGGTCAACAGGGCCTCGGCAGCCTGACGGGCGCGAAACAGGGTGGTAGAACCCTCAAACATCTCCTGGATCGATTTATTAACGCCCTCAAACAGGTTGGTAATCTGGTCCAGGCTGGCACGCGCGTTGTTGTCGGTAACACGCGAGATACCCAGCATCACATCGCCACTTTTCATGGCAGTGAGTACACGCGAATAGAAGTTGGCATCGCGGTTGAACTGGTCGGCGGCCTCACTCGCATCGGCGTCGCCGCGCAGCATCTTATCCACGTTACGACCGATACGCTCGGCGCGCCAGGAGAGCAGCTGGGCCTGGATCGCTTGTTCAGCCGGGGCATTGGACTCGAGCAGGATATCCACAATGTTGTTGTGTTCGGTCTGCAGGGTGGGCAGGTTTTCGTTCAGGGTTTTACCCACATTGTTGAGCGATACAATCAAGTCCTTGTTGGTGGCAATTGCCTGGGCGTTGGTTTTTACCCGGCCCCAGATACCCTCGTAGTTACTGAATTCCGGGCTCAGTACGCGGCGGGTGCGCTCGTCGGATGCGCGCAGGGTATCCCAGGTGCGACCCATACCGGTCACTACGCTGTTCAGTTCATCGAACGCTTTATCGTCGCCGGATGTCGCATCGCGCGAAAGCGAGGTCAACTGGTAGGCCTGGGCGCGAAGGTCGGCAACCTGCTGGACATAGCGCTGGTCATTAGCGGCATCTCGCTGCACGATAATGAAGGCGATCACCATCAGGATTATCGATAGCACCAGCACTGCCACGGCGACAACCATCGCTGGTTTCGCCCGGAAGGCCGTTATCTTGGAATCAGTTTTCATCTAAGCACTCCTAACCAGCATTTGGTTTTATTTTTTCTTCACCCGCTCCAGTACATGTGTACTGACCTTGGGCATAACTCCAACTATTTTTCGCCTGCCCTTCACCTAGGACTTGGCCGCGTTGGTAAAACGCGACTCCTCGGCCAGCAATGCCGGACGAAACAGCGACCAGCGCTGCTCCCCCTGAGGATAGCTCCCGGTGACAAACGGCAGGATACTGTCGGCGACAGTACCTGCCTCTTCACTGTATTCATCCATGGGAAAATGTTGCATCCCGAAAACCTGGTCCACCATAAGGCCGGAGTAGAGGGTTTCGGTTTCCAGAATCAGTACCCGGCGCTGCTTGCGTGAACCACCCAGGCGGTCACCGAAAAAATGGGCCAGGTCAAAAATCGGCAATAAGCGACCGCGCACGTTGGCAACACCCCTTACCCAGGGTTGTACACCGGGCAAATGGGTATAGCTGGGCACTTCCAGCATTTCAGAAACCTCACCAATGGGTGCAACGAACAAGCTGCCCATAAGCGAAAAGCCGATACCGCTCCACTGGGGGCGAATATCGGCTTGGGCCGGCAGACCGCGCGCGGCGGCGCGGGAGGTCTGGGCCAGGTGAAGCAACGCCTGGAAGGCGGCCTGAGGTTCTGACATAAGCAGTTGTATCCTAACGGTCCCGCCCGGCAAGCCTGGGATTCTCAGGCTTGCCGGGCGCTTATTGTTTTATTCTCTCGCAAACTTTGTAATTAACCACGCTACTGGAGCGATGACAGCCATTAGCGCATTACCTCGGCCATGGCTGACATCAGGACTTCCTGGGTGATGGGTTTTGCCAAATAGGCTTTAGCGCCCTGGCGCATGCCCCAGACACGGTCAGTTTGCTGGTCTTTGGTGGTCACGATAATCACCGGGATATGGGCAGTTTCCGGCATCTTGGATAACTGTCGGGTTGCCTGGAAGCCGTTCAGGCCGGGCATCACCACATCCATCAATACCACATCGGGCAGCTCTTTCTGGGCCAGGGCAATACCGGCCTCGCCGTTATCGGCGGTCAGTACTACATGGCCATTCTTTTCCAGCATGCTGGTGAGCTTGTAGGTTTCGGTTGGTGAATCATCAATAATCAATACTCTGGCCATAAGTGCTCCAAAAACAAAATAATTGCCGCACACAAGGCGGTGGACATCAGACAATCCTTTGGGGTGCGATCCAGGCTGTTACTGGCAGTAAGCAGCGTAAACCGGGTCATGGCGACCGGCAAACCCGAATCAGGAGGCTTTCAAATGCTTGACGTGGGCCTCAATAGCGCCCAGCAGCTCACTTTTACTAAAGGGTTTGGTCAGGTATTGGTCGGAGCCAACAATGCGCCCCTTGGCCTTATCGAATAGCCCGTCTTTGCTGGAGAGCATAATGACAGGGGTGGTTTTGAATTCGCTATTGTTTTTGATTAATGCACAGGTTTGATAGCCATCGAGGCGCGGCATCATGATATCGACGAAAATGATGTCGGGGCGGGTATCAGCGATTTTTGCCAGGGCATCAAAGCCATCGGTGGCGGTAATCACCATGCAGCCCGCTTTTTTTAACAGGGTTTCAGCCGTGCGGCGAATGGTTTTGCTGTCGTCGATAACCATTACCTTCAGGCTTTCGTAAGTTACTTCCATACTCTGACCTTGCCTTTGTTATTGCCGTATTTGCCAGATTGATACGCCGTGCCCTGATAGTCTGCCGCTGTATGGCCGGGAGGCGCTTTAAGCAGTTGCTTCTTCATAAAATAGCAGATTGGTTGGCGCCTGCTTCTATAACTTGTATGAAGATTGCAAAGCCAACTTTTAACACAGTTTTTAGGGTTTCGCCATAACTAGTTGAATATATGAGTAATCTATTCATTTTTTTAAGTTATTAGACCGCTTTAATCTGTGCCCCACGTCCTTGCTTTAATCTTTCCGAGGTCTTAACGTTAGCCGCCAGCGCTTTGCGCTCTACCGGTTATCCGCGAGTACCCATTTATGGCCATTTCCCTCGGGGTGGTGATGGATCCCATCGCCGACATTACGTTTTATAAAGATACAACGCTTGCTTTGCTACTTGCCGCCCAGGCGCGCGGCTGGAGCCTGCACTATATGGAACAGGGCGACCTTTATATCCAACAGGGCGAAGCCCGTGCGGGCATGCGCAGCCTGTCTGTTGCGGATAATGCAGATGGCTGGTTTGAACTGGGTGCGCGTGCGGATTGCAAGCTCGGTGATCTGGATGTGATCCTGATGCGCAAGGACCCGCCATTCGACAATGAATACATATATAGCACTTATATTCTGGAAGCAGCGCAACAACAGGGTGCTTTGGTGGTTAATGATCCACGCAGCCTGCGCGACTGTAACGAAAAGCTCTTTGCCACCCAGTTTCCCCAGTGCTGCCCGCCCCTGTTGGTAAGCCGCGATATGGTTCGCCTGCGCGAGTTTCACCAAAGCCAGGGCGATGTGATTTTCAAACCCCTGGATGGTATGGGCGGCAGCCGCATTTTCCGCTGCCGCGCAGATGACCCCAATGTGGGGGTGATCCTTGAAACCCTGACCGATTTCGGCCGTCAGCTCACCATGGCCCAGCGCTATATTCCGGCCATTAGCCAGGGTGACAAACGCATCCTGGTGGTGGATGGCGAGGCGGTACCCTATTGCCTGGCGAGGATTCCCGCCCAGGGTGAAACCCGCGGCAACCTCGCTGCCGGTGGCAGGGGCGTGGCCCAGCCACTCAGTGAGCGCGATCAATGGATAGTGTCGCAGGTGGCGCCCAGCCTCAAGGCGCGCGGCCTGATGTTTGTCGGGCTGGATGTGATTGGCGATTACCTGACAGAGATCAATGTGACCAGTCCAACCTGCGCGCGTGAAATTGACAAGGCCTATGGTACGGGCATAGGCGCACGCCTGATGGATGCCATTGAGCCTAAGCTGGCGGCGCGTTAACACTATGAACCAGGCAGTGGCAATGGAAGACGTGGACCTGAAGCCGGTGGTTGAAACCGGTGACCGGCTCAGTTTTACCCTGTTTATGGCGCTGGTGATCCACGGTTTGATTTTGCTGGGCATAGATTTCAAGCTGCCTGAGCATAGTAACCACTCACAAACTATTGAAATTACCCTGGCTACCCACAATGCGTTACGCGCACCGGACGATGCCGATTTCCTCGCCCAGCATAACCAGGAAGCGAGTGGCACCATTGATGAGGCCAAGCAGCTAACCACGGTAAAGCAAGCGGAGTTTGCCGATACCCAGGTGCGCGATGTCAACCCGATTCCCCAGCAGCAGGCAGCTGCAATCCAGCAGCGCGACCAGCAGTTGGTGACCACCCGCGGGCAGAGCCAATTCCAGGCGCAGATCAAACCCTACCCCGATGAACAGGAAGAACGTGAGCAAATTGATGGCTTGGTAGAAAACCAACCGATGATTTCAGCCGAGATCGCCAGTTTGCAGGCCAAGCTTGACCAGCAGCGCCAGGAATATGCGCGCCGTCCGCGTATCCGCACCCTCACCTCGGTATCGACCAAGGCTTCATTTGATGCCAAATACCTGCACGATTGGAGTACCCGTATTGAACAGGTAGGTACGCGCCATTACCCGGGAGAGGCCCTGCGGCGCCATATCACCGGGCAATTGCGCTTGTCGGTGGTGATTAATCCCGATGGCAGTATTTACGAAGTGAATATCCTGCAATCTTCCGGGCAGCGGTTGCTGGATGATGCGGCACGTCAAATTGTGCGTCTGGCATCGCCTTTTGCCGCCTTCCCTCCCGAAATTCGCCAGCATACGGATCGCTTGCAAATTATCCGCACCTGGAATTTTGAAATCAGCGGCGGCAGCAGCACCATCACCACATCTGCCAACTGAATTGTTGCGAATATATTTTGCAGATCCCAACTTGTTTTGATCACATTAGGCCTCATACTTTTTGCATGAACGACAAAATACTTTCAAATGCTACTTACGATGAGCTGACGCCCGGCAGTTTGCGTGATCATTTCCTGATTGCCATGCCCGGATTGAATGACTCATCGTTTGCACATACCGTGACTTATATTTGCGAGCACAGCGACAAGGGTGCGATGGGGCTGGTGATCAATACCGCTACCCCCATGCAGTTGCGCGAGATTTTCGCGCAGATGGAACTGGAAGACCTTGCCGACGTGGGTGACCAGATCGTTATGGCCGGTGGCCCGGTACAGACCGAGCGCGGCTTTGTATTACATCCAGGCGATAGCAAATGGCAATCGACACTGGAAGTCTCTCCTGACATCAGCTTGACGGCGTCGCGCGATATTATCGTGGCCCTGGCCGAAGGCCGTGGTCCGCGCGAATATTTGATTACCCTCGGTTATGCCGGTTGGGGGGAGGGGCAATTAGAGGCCGAGATAGCGGCTAACTCCTGGCTCACGGTGCCGGCCAATCGCAACATTATTTTTAATACGCCGTTTGAACAGCGCTGGACTGCCGCTGCCCAGGCATTGGGTATTGATGTCAACCTGATAACCAGCACTGCTGGTCACGCCTGATCCATGGTCAAAACCCTGCTGGCCTTCGATTACGGCACCAAAAATATCGGTGTCGCGACCGGACAGACCATTATTCGTTCAGCGTCGTCATTACCGGGCCTCAGGGCGCGCGATGGGGTTCCCGATTGGAATGAGATAGAGGCCTTGTTGAAAACCTGGCAACCGGATTTGGTGCTGGTTGGTTTGCCATTAAATATGGATGGCAGCGAAAGTGAACTCAGCGCGCGTGCGCGCAAATTTGCAAACCGCACCCAGGGGCGCTTTGGCGTCAAGGTCGAAATGGTGGATGAGCGCCTGAGCAGTTTCGAGGCCAAGGGCGAGGTAATGGAACGCGGCGGTTCGCGCGATTACAGGCACAATCCGGTAGATTCCATCGCAGCCAGGTTAATCCTGGAGGCTTGGCTGGAGCGGCAGCTTCGACTGCCGCCCGTTTAACCCTTCCGCTTTTACTCTTTGATGGTAGTGGCCGGGCCATTGGTTTTCACTGACTCAATCCCATTGTCGCGCGCGGCAGCGCTGGAGTAGAGCTGGCTGGTACCAATGATTTGGTGATTGGCGGCCTTCAAATTAAAGTAAGGCTTGTCGTTGCTGGATATCTTGCGCTCGTAGCGTTCATCCAATGGGCTGTTCTTTTGCACAGAGGCTATGCCATTTTGTGCAGCCGCCTTGGATTCGTAGGTTTCGCTGCGCAAGATCACTTCCCCATTGCCCGCTTTAAGTACAAAGTGATACTGCTCTTTGTCGTTTTTGGTTAATTCATACCAGCCAGCCATAGCTTTCTCCTTACATATAACGTTACAGGTAGTTAAAACATCCGTCCGCGATTGCTGTGTTCATCGCCCTGGATTGACAGGCTATCGGCGGCATGGGACAGGTAATTTGCATCGGTTTCCGATGCCAGCTTGATCATCAGGCGCAGGTCGTTGGGTGAGTCGGCGTGGAGCAGGGCGTCCTCGTAGGTAATATCACCGGTGTCGTACAGGTCATAGAGTGCCTGGTCGAAAGTCTGCATCCCCAACTCGGTTGATTTCTTCATCAGTTCTTTCAGTTCCGAAACCTCTCCCTTGCGAATCAAATCCTGCATCAGCGGCGTGTTAATCATAATTTCAAGGCAGGCGCGGCGGCCATTGCCATCGGGGGTAGGAATTAACTGCTGGGCCACAATCGCCTTGAGGTTGAGCGACAGGTCCATCCACAACTGGCGGTGACGGTCGGCCGGGAAAAAGTGAATGATCCGATCCAATGCCTGGTTGGCGTTGTTGGCGTGCAGGGTGCACAGGCACAGGTGGCCGGTTTCGGCGAAGGCGATGGCGTGGTCCATGGTTTCGCGCGAGCGCACCTCGCCGATCAGGATCACATCCGGCGCCTGGCGCAGGGTATTTTTCAGGGCGACCTCAAAGGACTCGGTATCGATACCCACCTCGCGCTGGGTGATGATGCAGCCCTGGTGTTGGTGGATAAATTCAATCGGATCTTCAATGGAAATGATATGGCCTTTGGAGTTTTGGTTGCGGTGGCCAATCATGGCGGCGAGCGAGGTGGATTTACCGGTACCTGTTGCGCCCACAAAGATAATCAGACCGCGTTTGGTCATGGCCAGTTCTTTAATGATTTCGGGCAGGCCCAACTCGTCAATTTGCGGGATTTTGGTTTCAATACGGCGCAACACCATGCCCGCCAGGTTGCGCTGGTAAAAGGCGCTGGCGCGGAAGCGCCCTATACCGCGTGCACTTACTGCGAAGTTCAGTTCTTTTTTGTCCAGGAATTCCGCGCGCTGTTTTTCATTCATCACACTCAATACCAACTCGCGCGCTTTTTCCGGTGCGAGTGGCGTGGCGGTGACCGGGACTACCTTGCCGTGGAGTTTGATCGACGGTGGCACGCCCGCAGTAATAAACAGATCCGACGCGCCTTTCTCAACCATCAGCGATAATAAACGATCAAAATCCATAGGAATCTACCTGGAGAATTATTAGAAATTTTCGGGGAACTTGGCTTTGGTTTTTGCCGCTTCGCGGCTGATTACCCGGCGCGCGACCAGATCGGCAAGGCACTGATCCATGGTCTGCATACCGAGTGAAGCACCGGTCTGGATCGCCGAGTACATCTGCGCTACCTTATCTTCGCGGATCAGGTTGCGGATTGCTGAGGTGCCGCGCATGATTTCGTGAGCTGCCACCCGACCGCCGCCATTTTTCTTTAGCAGTGTTTGCGAAATAACCGCTTGCAGTGATTCTGATAGCATGGAGCGCACCATGGATTTTTCATTGGCCGGGAACACGTCCACAATACGGTCGATGGTTTTGGCCGCCGAGGTGGTGTGCAGGGTGCCGAATACGATGTGGCCGGTTTCGGCTGCCGTCAATGCCAGGCGGATGGTTTCCAGGTCGCGCATCTCACCCACCAGGATCACATCGGGGTCTTCGCGCAGGGCCGAGCGCAGGGCTTCGTTAAAGCCGTGGGTATCGCGATGTACCTCGCGCTGGTTGATCAGGCATTTTTTGGATTCGTGCACGAATTCAATAGGATCTTCGATAGTGAGTACGTGCTCGTAGCGGTTGTCGTTGATATAGTCGATCATCGCCGCCAGGGTGGTGGACTTACCCGAACCGGTAGGGCCGGTGACCAATACCAAACCGCGCGGAACCGCGCAGATATCGCGGAACACATTGCCCATGCCCAGCTCTTCCATTGTGAGCACCTTGGAGGGAATGGTACGGAACACGGCGCCGGCGCCGCGGTTCTGGTTAAAGGCATTGACACGGAAGCGCGCTACACCGGGTACCTCGAAGGAGAAATCGGTTTCCAGAAATTCTTCGTAGTCCTTGCGCTGCTTGTCATTCATAATGTCGTAAATCAAGCCGTGCACCTGCTTATGGTCCATGGGCGGCAGGTTGATACGGCGCACATCACCATCGACGCGGATCATAGGCGGCAGCCCCGCCGACAGGTGCAAGTCAGACGCGCCCTGTTTAGCGCTGAAGGCCAGGAGTTCGGTGATATCCATCTGGGTAACCTTTTGTTATCGCTCGGCGGCGCCGATTTGTTTGAAGAGTCAGTACAACTGGATATGCACAAGATAGACGACAAGCTCGCGAAAGTCACCGAACGAATTCACCAGGCCGCCATCCTTGCCGGGCGAGATCCGCAAACTGTGCAGTTGATCGCTGTCAGCAAAACCCAACCCCCTGCTGCCATCGCCGAGGCTTATGCCTGGGGCCAGCGCCGCTTTGGTGAAAACTACCTGCAGGAAGCCCTTGATAAGCAGCAGGCGTTACACGCCCTGGACGACTTGCAATGGCACTTTATCGGCCCCATCCAATCCAACAAGACGCGCTTGATCGCAGCGCATTTTGCTTGGGTCCATTCGGTGGATCGCCTGAGAATTGCCCAGCGCCTGAATGACCAGCGCCCTGAAGGCCTGCCGCCGTTGGAGATTTGCATCCAGGTCAATATCGACGACGAAGATACCAAATCCGGGGTGAACCTGGCGGAGCTGCCGGCGCTGGCGCTGGCTATCCAGCCGCTCAAGCGACTCAGGCTGCGCGGTCTGATGGCAATCCCGGTGGCCACATCCGATACGCAACAGCAGCGCGCCAGTTTCTCCCGCTTGCGCCTGGCAGTAGCGGCGCTGAATCGCCAGGGGTTGGCGCTGGATACCCTGTCCATGGGGATGTCGGGCGATTTGGAAGCAGCAATCGCTGAGGGTGCTACCTTTGTGCGCGTGGGTACCGATATCTTTGGCGCTCGCCAATAGCTGGATCTGCTTTATCCCTTTCACGATTGATTAACCAACAGGACTTATTGTGCATACACCCAAGATTGCATTTATCGGCGCCGGCAATATGGCCAGGGCGATTATTGGCGGCCTGCTGGCCGAAGGCTTTGACCGCACCCAAATCAGTGCCAGCGGCCCGCGCCAGGAAACCCTCGACAAGGTTGCCGCCGAATTTTCCATCCCCGTCAGTATCGATAACCTGGCTACGGCCGCGGCTGCGGATGTAGTGATATTGGGGGTTAAACCCCAGGTGTTAAAAGAAGTGGCGCTTGCACTCAAGCCAGCGCTAGGCCACAAACCCTTGTTGATTTCGATCGCCGCCGGTATTACCACCCAAAGCCTTGCCCAATGGCTGGGTGAGGACCAGGCAATTGTGCGCTGTATGCCCAATACCCCGTCGCAATTGCGCGCGGGTGCCAGCGGCCTGTTTGCCAATGCGCGGGTCAGCGATGGGCAAAAGTCCATCGCCAACAGCATTCTCGGGGCCGTGGGCATTGTCCAGTGGGTGAAAGATGAGGCGCAGCTGAATCCTGTTACCGCCGTGTCGGGCTCTGGTCCCGCGTATTTTTTCCTGGTGATGGAGGCGATGATCGAGGCTGGTGTGAAACTGGGGCTGGAGCGCGAGTGCGCCACGGAACTCACCCTGCAAACAGCGATGGGAGCCGCTATGCTGGCGAAGAGCAGCGATCTTGAGGTGGCTGAGTTGCGTCGCCGGGTGACCTCGCCCAAGGGGACAACCGAGCAGGCAATACTCTCCTTCGAGCGCGATGACATCCGCGGCATAGTAGAGCGCGCGATGGGCGCTTGCAGCCAGCGCGCACAGGAATTATCCGAGTTATTAGGCCAGTAAATTTTCCATTGCGAGAGAGACCTATGCAGACCCTTGCTGAAATTGCGATTTACCTTGTCCGTACCATAGGCTCCATCTATTTGATGATTGTCCTGTTGCGCTTCCTGCTGCAATTGGTGCGTGCGGATTACTACAACCCTATCTCCCGCTTTATTGTTAAGGCAACCAATCCCCTGCTGGTTCCCTTGCGCAAGATTGTTCCCGGCTTCTGGGGTATAGACTTTGCCTGCCTGATGCTGGCGCTGCTGGTGCAGATCATCATCCTGCAGGCGATTATCCTGATCGCCGGCGCCGGTTGGCAGAATCCGCTGTTGCTCCTGCCCTGGTCAGTCGTAGGCATCCTGGGGCTGCTTGCCAGTGTCTACTTCTGGGCGTTGCTGATTATGGTGATCGCCAGTTGGATTGCTCCCTACAGCGATAACCCCGGCCTGAGTTTGTTGCGCCAGTTGATTGAGCCCTCACTGGCCCCTATCCGCAAGATCCTGCCCAATATGGGTGGACTGGATTTCAGCCCCATGGTGGCGCTGATGCTGCTGCACATTTTCAACCAATACATCATGCCCTCCCTGGCCAATGCCATGGGGGTGCCCGGAGGATTGCTCTAGGTGGTTGGGCAGGCCGGTCACTATCGCTGGCAGGGGGAGGATCTGATCCTCCACTGCCAGTTGCAACCCAAGGCCTCTGGTGATGATATTGTCGGTGTCCACGGCGATCGCCTCAAAATCCGTATCACAGCTCCCCCAGTCGATGGCAAGGCCAATGAATATCTCATCAAATGGCTAAGTAAGCAGTTCCGGGTGCCCAAGGGCAATATAAAAATTCTCCAGGGTGAGTTGGGGCGGCACAAAACCCTGGGTATCCACGCCCCCAGGCACTTGCCGGAAGAAGCCCACATTTGTTTCCCAAAGTAGCGGAAATTCGCCAATCAGCGCGCAATTTTGACCGTTGGCTGTGCAACATATGGCCAGTGTCGTACTTTTCCGCTTTAATGCCTCAATCAAAATAATTATCTAGCCATGCTGTGGATATTTCGCATGGTTATGAATCAACAGGCGATACGACTTTCAGGTGAGCTGCTATGGATGTGAAAACTCTCCACCGTCAAATGAACCACTACAACCGCTGGCGCCGCCAGCTGGATGAGCGGTTGCAACGCTTTGAGGCCTGGAACCAGGCCCAGGGTACGGCGGCGCCGGGCGCATTGAAAACCCTTCAGCGGGCGCGCCAGCTACTGCGTAGCGAGACGTTTACTATCGCCTGTGTCGGCGAGTTTTCCCGCGGCAAGACAGAGCTGATTAACGCGCTCCTCTATATTGGTGGCGGACGTCGTTTGTTGCCCTCCCAGCCGGGGCGCACCACCATGTGCCCGACCGAAATCTACTGGGACCCGCGCCAGCCAGCCAACTGTGTACGCCTGCTGCCGATTGAAACCCGTCGCACCAACACCAGCCTGCAAAACTTTAAACGCATCCCCCAGAACTGGATCACCATCCATTTTGATGCCGCCGATCCCGAGCAGACCCGCGCTGCCATTAACCAGGTGTCTGCGAGCAAGCAGGTGACAGCGGCAGAGGCAGTAAAATTGGGGTTTGCTGCCAATGAATTGGGCGAGCGTGACGCCGATGGCCTGGTGACTATCCCGGCCTGGCGCCATGCGTTGATTAGCCTGGATCACCCCCTGCTGCGCCAGGGGTTGCGCATCGTTGATACTCCGGGGCTCAATGCCTTGGGCAACGAGCCTGAACTCACCCTCAAAACCCTGCCCGATGCCCAGGCGATCCTCTTTTTGCTATCGGCCGATGCCGGCGTGACAGCCAGTGATATGGCTATCTGGCGCGAGCATATCCAGTCCTTGCGCGACGACAACTGCACGGCTGTAATCGCCCTGCTCAACAAAATCGACAGCCTGTGGGATGACCTGACACCGCCGGCGGAAGTGGATACCAATATCCTGCGCCTGCGCCAACTGACCGCCCAGCAACTGGATTTGGCGGCTGAGCATGTGGTGGCGATTTCGGCTAAACAGGGTTTGTTGGGTAAGGTTGGGCGCAAGCGTGAACAACTGGTGCGCAGCAATTTTCCACAGCTGGAGCGTATGCTGTCAGAAGCTGTCTTGCGCCATCAGCAGCAGGTGATTGGCCATCGCCTGATCGGCGACAGCTACAGCCTGGTAGCAAGTACCCGCAATAGCCTCAGCCGGCGTTTGCAGGCAGCGGAAGCAGAGCTGGATGAACTGCGCAATACAGCACCGCGCGAAGCCGCTGAAAAACTCAATGAACTGCGCGATACCATTCGCCGCGCCCATCATGATTACCACAAGCAAGCGCTCTCACTACGCACCAGCCAGCGGTTGCTTGAGTCCCAGGAAACAGCATTGCTTGCCCCTGTTAGCCAGGTTTTGCTTGAGCGCCAGATCGACGAAGCCCACCGCAAGCTGGCACAGAGCTGGACTACCCTTGGCCTGTCGCGCGCGATTGGTGAGTTTTTTGACGATGTGGATAACAACATTCGCCACCTGGAGCGCGAAATGGAGCGTTCCAACAAGGTGCTCACGTCTATTTTCGAGCGCCCCGAGCATGGCTACAGTGCCGATCAATTGGTGATGCGCCACCTGCTTAAGATCCAGAAGCAGCGCCGCCAGCTCAACCAGCTACACCATCGCGCTGATGAGTTCCGCAAATCGCTGACCAGCGTGCTAATGCATAAGGGAGCGCTGATCACCCGCTTTATCAACACCCTGGTACAGGAAGTGCGCAATGTCTATGCCGACCTCAACCAGCATGTGCGCAGCTGGATTGCCGAAGCGCTGACGCCGCTGTTCCACCACAACCAGTACCAGAAGCAATTGCTGGAACACCACATGTTGCGCCTGACCCAGCTGCAAACCCAGCGCAACAGCTTCAGTGAGCAGCTTGAAAGCTTGCAGACCAATATCTACCAGCTGCAGGCATCCCTGGCGGCACTGGAACCGCTCTATCGCGATCTGCTCACCAACCCGTTGTTACCGGAATCCATGGCCGATGGCGTGATGCAAGAGGACAATGTGGGTGCGCAGGTTGTATCCATTAACCAGGGGCGCCAGCTGTTGCGCGGCAGTTAACGCTAAAGCACATCGCAGGGGATTTTCAGTCCTTCCTGTGCAGCCTGGCTGCCAGGCTTAGCGTTCTTCGGGAGCCAGGCGACGGGCTTCGTATTCCAGCATGACAGGAATTCCATCGCGGATTGGATAGGCGAGCCCACTGGTTTTGCAGACCAACTCTTGCTGTTCGGGGCGATAGTCGAGTGGTGCCTTGCTAACCGGGCAGACGAGAATGGCAAGTAACTTTGGGCTGAGCATCTTGAACCTCCATAAGTGAGAGATGCGGGGGAGTCAATCATTAAGGGGCAATGTTGTTGTAGCAAAACGCATCCTTGCGATTTATCCGTTTTTACTTAAGCTCGACAACATCACCCAGCAGTGCGACACCGGACATGATTGCACCCGAGCCACATTTGAAAGTGTCAGTACTGGATGTAGTGGCATTGCGATAATTGGAGCGGATATTAACGACCGCATTTGCCCCTTCACGTTCAGCGCGCTCACGCAGTGATTTCATGGCCGATAAAAAAGCCCACTCGCAGGCTTGCTTGTCGGATTTACCGACGCCATTGGTTTTTTTGTTGGTTCCAAACTCGCCATATTTTTTAACGATGGCCCCATGGGGCTGGTTCCCAAAATAAAATTTTACGCTGGTGCCCAGGATATTTTTGGCTTGTTCAGTCGAGAGTGCTTCGGCAATGGAATATTCCTGGATGTCGTCGCGCGCCAGGGTTGTAGCGGCACAAGTGGCAAGGGCAATAAAGGCGATGCTGCGGGTGATGAAATTCATTCTGGACTCCTTGGATGTCGTTGATGTCGGTGTTGCAAATTGCGTGTTAGATCTGCGGCTGATTCAGTAGCAGGCGTCCGCGCAACAGCGGTATATCAGCCTGGGTTGCCAGCAGTTCATAAATTGCCCCCTGGCGATTGTTCAGCAAGCATTGTGCGTGTAATTCCAGCGGTGTGGAATTGTCGGATATAGCCCCTAATAACTCAATGTCCTTTACCGCGCCTATGTAGGCCGGGCGCATTTCTCCCAGGTGCGATTGCACAAGCGCGGCATGTACTGCAGCGGCCTGGGCACCGTATTCAATCAATAACACCGTATCCAACTGGCCGTGCTCACACAGCGGATTGGCTGTCATATTCACCAGGTAGCTGCGGCAGTGGATATGTTCGCTATTCCAGGCGACGACTTCGTCGAGCATACACATGGCGTCGCCATGGGGAATGAGCTGGGCGATCTGCTGGCGGTTCATGGGCGTTCAATCGCATTCAATGGTTCGACATCCAATAGTAGAGACTGCTGCTGGTCACTGGTAAATACCAGGTGGCCGGCCCGGTTTTGGGCAACCAGCTCCAGCAATGGCAGGCTGCGTGCTGCCGGATTGGCCAGGCGCAAGGACTCCAGGCCGGCCTGGGTTGCCGGGCTGCCGGTGTTGTTTCCGCTATTGTCCAGGCGAAGTTGCAGGCGGGCGAGGTTTTGCCCACGGGCATGTGGTGTCAGCAGCAGGGCGACACCGAACTCCACCGGGATGTACCGTTTGCTGCTGAGTGGATAGGGCGGTTGTATGTCATATACGGCGAGCAGGGTGGGTAGCTGCTCCTCCTGGCATAGGCCCATGGCCTCCTGCAAGCCGGCGATAAAACTGTCATCGTAACCGGACAGGCTGGTGGACGGCTGCCGGCTGGCGGTGGCAATGCTCCAGTAGCCGGCGGCGGAGTTGTGTACAGAGTTGTGGAACTGGGTGGGCGATACCAGACGCTCGGGTTCACACAGGGAGCGGCAAATTTGATCAATGATCGGGTAGTCGCCGCCGGATGAGGCAAATACGCTGGCACAGGTATCCATCGGGATATGGCTGGCCGCAGCCAGGTCTTCGCACACACGAAATGCCATGCGCACCAGTTCAGTGGCACGGCGGCGCTCATTGGCGGGCAACAATGCCGGTTTGTATTTTTCCAGGGGTGTTGGCCGGTAGGGTTCGGTACCCTGGAGTACCGCAGTACTGGTACGCCAGTCCGGCAGCCCGGGAGCGGCCAGGCCGATGCAGTGAAGGTAGCAGGTCAACATCAGTGGCTCCCTAGAATCAGGCTGCAGTTACTGCCGCCAAAACCGAACGAATTGCTTAATACCCGCGCCACCGGGCGGGTTTCAGGGTGTTTGAGCAGGGCGATGTCCATCCCTTCATCCACATCCTGCAAATGCAGGCTTTGGGGCAGGTAATGGTAGTTAATGGCTTCCAGTGCGATACAGGCCTCGACAATGCCCGCTGCTCCCAGGGTATGGCCAGTCCACCCCTTGGTGGAGCTGGCCGGAGTGGTATTGCCAAACAATTGCTGTACCGCCCTGGCTTCGGCGCTGTCATTGGTTTGGGTGCCGGTGCCATGCAGGTTGATGTAGTCGATGGCGCTGGTGTCCAGCCCGGCTTTGCGCAGGGCGGCGCCCATGGCGAGCTGGGCGCCGGCCCCCTCGGGGTGGGGTGATGACATATGGTACGCATCGCCGCTCTCGCCATAGCCGAGCAGGCACAGGTTGCTGTCGCCGGTTTTTTCCAGGAGCGCAAAGCCGCCGGCTTCGCCGATCGAAATGCCGCTGCGCTGGCTATCAAAGGGCTGGCATTTGCGCGGCGAGATCAATTGCAGGGCGTGGAAACCATACAGGGTAGTTAGGCACAGGCTATCGACACCGCCGACGATTGCCGCATCGCACAGGCCGGTGTTGAGCGCGCGTTGGGCCGAGGCAAACACTTTGGCACTGGAGGAGCAGGCAGTGGAAATAGCGATTGCCGGGCCGGACGCGCCCAGGGCCGCACGGACAAAGGTCGCCACCGAAGACACATTGTGCGTGGTGCGGTATTGGTACCAGGCAGGCAGGGGGTCCTGGTTGGCAAAATAGGCCAATTCTGTCTGGTGGATGCCCGAGGTACTGGTACCGATAAAAATACCCACCCTGGCAGCGCCATAGCGGGCAATGGCTGACTGGGCCCGGGTGATAAAACCATCCTGCTGCAGGGCCAGCCAGGAGAGGCGGTTGTTGCGGCAATCGAACTCTGCCAGGGATGGGGGGAGGGCCTGGTCGAGGCCGGCGACCTCGCCGACCCAGGTATCCAGGTCATTGATTCGGAAAAATGTGCAGGGTTGCAGCCCGGAGCGCCCCGCTTGTATGGCATCCCAATTGGCATTAAGTCCCGCCCCCAGGCAAGTGGTATAGGTATAGCTAGTGATGCGCAGAGGAGTCATCTTGCCAAAAATCATAAAAATTGAACCAGTTGTAAGGATATTGGCGCACCAGGTGCTGTAGCTGGGCGACATAAGTTGCCATACCCGCATCGATAGCAGCGGCCCGCTCGTGGCGATGGGTGCCCAGTTGTTCGCTGATCAGTTGGAAGTAAAGGTCATAGCGGTTGGCCCCCGAGTAAATACCAAAGCAGCTGATAATCGGCGCTTTCAGTAAGCTGGCCAGTTGCCAGACACCGGCTGGAAACCGGGCTTGGCTACCCAGGAAATCCAATGAGGTGTGGCGTTCGCCGCGCGCACAGCGGTCGGCCATGATACCGATCAACTGTCCCTGGTTGATAGCTTCGTTAAGTATCAGGGCTAATTCTGCCGCGGGAGTGCGCGCATCGATTACCCCGGCGGCCAATTGCGGGTCGAGTTTGTGCAGCAGCTGCATGATATTGGCGTTGTGCTGGATATCCAGCAGTATCCGGATCGGGAGGGCATCCTTACGCTTACCCATTCCCATGACCCGCATGGCGTCAAAACTGCCAATATGGGCCGTCACCAGGAAACAGCCGCGGTTTTGATAGTGCTTGAATAAGGAATTGCCATGGATATGCACATCAAACTGGTGTTCATGCCCGGCCAGGAAAAAAATCCTGTCGATCGCCACCTGGGCAAAGGTTAACAGGTGACGATAAACCTCCCACCAGCGGGCCTGGCGCCCGAAAACACGCTGCAGGTAGTGACGCGAGGCCCGGCGCGCTTCCCGCGCAAACAGAAAATAGTAAAACACAATAACCTTCAGCCAGATAAACACCATCCTGCGCCCCAGGTGCAGGGCAACCCAGGTAAGCAGGTTAAGCAAAAAGGGCGTTCCCCGCTCCCGCTGGGCCTGCCACTGCCTGGCGCCGGGGGTATCAGTCATAAATACATCCCAGCTGGCCTTTTAACACCAGGGTTTCCCCGCGATAGGCTGCAATGGCCATGGTTGGCCCGGGTGTCGCCGGTAGCGTGAGGTGGATACGCAGCTCATCCCCCGGTTGTACCGGCGCCAGGAACTTGATTTGCTTGAGGTAGTTGATTCGCCCGGAATGCACTTTGGCCAGCAGCGCCATTATCCACTTGAGCAGGAGTGCCCCCGGCACCAGGGGAGCCCCCGGAAAATGGTCGGCAAAGCAGGGGTGATCCTGTGGGACTGGCAGGTGCAGTTCAATGGCATCAGGGGCGGGCATGGGTCTGCTCCCATAAGTGGTGGAGGGCCGCAGCCGTGAGCTTGCCGGTTTCATTGCGCGGCAGGGCTGCGACCTTGCGCAGGGGACGGGGCAACAAGGCGGCATCCAGGCGCAGGGCCAGGGCGGCGAGGATTTGTTTTTCAGGCAGGTCGCTGACGACCAGGGCTACCGGGCGCAGCTCGGTGTGGCCGGTGTGGGGCGGAAGGAAGATAACGCCATCCGTTACCCCCTCCACCTGGAGCAGTTGCAAGGTGAGGTGGGCCAGGGACGCGCGTTTACCCGCGACATTGATCATGTCGGCATTGCGCCCGCAGAGGAGGAAGGTGTCGTTTGCAACCAGGGATAGCTGGTCCTGGATGGGCGCTGCGTCTGGTAAATGGGGCGCGCGGGCGAGAGCGCCTTCATCGTCCACCTCAAGGTGGAAACCGTCCAATAGCTGCCAATGTGTGGTTTGTGTAGGGCGGCGTGTTGCCATGCTGCCAGCTTCGGTGCAGCCGTAGATTTCCCACAGGGGGGCCTGGAAGCAGTGTTCAGCCGCTGTTGCGAGTACCGGGTCCAGCGGAGCTGTGGCTGAAATAATCCCGGCAAGGCCGGGCATATCCAGGCCCGCACTCACCAGGGCGCGCAGGTGGATGGGGGTGGTAATCAGGATCACCGGCTCTGCAATATGCAGCAGCAGTTGCTGGACATCCGCCGGGTAAAAGGGCTTGCCGCTATACATGGCACAGCCGGCTTGGAGCACCATGAACAGGGTCGTTTCCAAGCCATACATATGCTGTGGGGGGACTGTCCCGACCAGCCTGGGGGTTGGCAGGTTATGGCTGAACCTTGCTCCCAGCAGGCGGGCAGTGGCGGCAAGGGTCCCAAAGCATTTTGCATTGGGCCTGGATTTGCCTGTGCTGCCGGACGTAAACGCAACGGCTGCAAGCTGTTGGGCGGGGATTGTCGGAACGGGGCCAGCCGCCGCTGGGGTAATACCGGCCAGGATTGCAACAATATTGGTACTGGGAAGTTGGCTGTGCAGGTCCTGGGCCTGATCAACCAGGCAATAGCAGCCCGGATAGTCCTGGGCCAGTTCAGCCAAGGTGACCGGCTGGCGGTTGGGCGGTAATAAATTGACGGCTCCCCGCAGCAGGATTGCACAAAAGCCCAGCAGGAAATGGTAGCGATCCTCGCACAGGTTAAATACAAAACCGGCATCCGGCAGATGGGCGGCTACCTGTTGCAGCTCCTGCAGGAACCCTGCCTGGGTAATCTGCCGGCCCTTGTGGATCGCCAGTACCTGATCGGGGATATAAGGCTCGATGAGGGCAACAGGATGATTAAGGGCCAATGCCGGGAGCATGGTAAGCGGATGGGTTACTGGCATGGGGCAGCATCTCAGATGCGGGGTTTAGCGCTGGCAATAATGCGCAGGTATTCAATAAACCCCGGATGGTCGTGGGCCGGGAAGATCTTTTTCCGCAATATAAACTCCCCCACAAACAATACCCCGACCACCAAGTAATTAATGATATTGGTAAACCAGGACCAGACTTCCGGTTGCTCCAACAGGGGCAAGAGTGACGAAGACAGGATCATTGCGATAAATACCAGGCACCAGAGCTGGGTAAGTCGACGTGTATAGCGGCGCATTGTCGGCGATAAGGGGCCGCGCGCCGCTTCACCAATGGCCGTAATCAAGGGTTCGCTGCCGCGGCGCAATGTGCGCCCAAAGATAACCAGCAATAGCAATGGAATCAGGATCGGGGGCAGGAACAGCAAGTAAAGCGTCATATCCAGATACTCGAGCAGCACAATCAGGCCGGATAGGCTGCTGAACCAGAGCCAGGCGCTTTTGTTGCCGCTACTTAACCCGGGCAGGAAGGCTCCGGTCAGGAACAGGATGGGCGCGATAAACAATAACGGCGGCATCGCCAATACCAGTGACAGGTGTACCAGCAATGGGTAGGCCGCAATCAATGCAAGGGTGATAACTCGTTTAAGCACGTTGCTCGTTTATATAGTGACTGAGCGAGCGCAGACTATAGAAGATGGCCTTGTTGTTTTCATCGTCGGCTTTGAGCTGCACCTTGTAGTGCTTGGCGACTGCCAGGGATATTTCCAGCGCATCAATTGAATCCAGCCCCAGGCTGTCACTGTGGCTGGCGTCAAACAAAGGAGCTTCCGGGTTGATATCGCCTGGCTCCAGGTCTTCCAGGTCCAATGCGGAAACCAACAGGGTTGCCAGCTCTTGTTCTTGTGGTGTCTGTAGACTCATTCCATATACCTATTTCATTGGCGGCATTGCTTGTAACAAGCAATTTCTCCCGGGGACATTCGGGCCCGGGAATCATCCTCAGGGATTAGCAGGTTTGATACCGGTGTATTCACTGAAGATACCCAGTACAACCGCGCGCTGGCTCTGCTCCAGCCCGGTTGCTTTAAGGGCGCTGACAATCGTGGCCGGCGGCACACATTGCTCGATGGTATCCCAGTAATAGCGCATCAGGACCTTACTATCGGCACTGCGGCGGAAAATCCGGGCAATATTGGGGATAACGCCCTTGAGGTAAAACTTCAACAAGGCCGTCGCCAGCTTGCTTTCCGGGCGGGTGATTTCCAGCAGCAGGATTTTACCGCCGGGCTTCAGTACCCGCTGGTATTCGGTAAAGGCCGCGCCCAGGTCAGCGACATGGCGCAGGGCGAAACCCATGGTGACATAGTCAAAGGTATTGTCCGGGAAGGGCAAGGCTTCACCCAGCCCCATGGAAGTGTGTTCAACCCCGAGTTTTACCGCCTGGGTCAGCATTCCCTTACTGGGGTCGAGGGCTACCACCAAACCATCCTGGCCAACGATCTGTTGCGCCAACCAGGATACAACCCCTGTCCCGGCGCCCACATCCAATACCTTGTCGCCTGCCTTTACCCCGGCGCGCACCAACGCCTGGTGGCGATAGCGGCGCCCTGAGCCAAAGCTCATGACATCAGTAATCCAGTCATAGTGTTCAGCAGAGGAGTCAAACATGGCATCGACACGGCTGCGCCTGTCTTCGGCCTTGCCATAATAGTCCGGTAATACCGGGTGGGGGGCGAGGGAGTTTGGTTTGTTGTTGGCCATGATGCTGGGGGTCCCTAAAAATAAGCGCGTACTTTACGGGAGCAGGGGCACTGGTGCAAGGCGGCGTTACTTTTAGTAAAAGTGCGGGTATTTGAGAGCAACAATCAGGAAAGCCCATGGAACAGCGGCGATGTTTACACCTATAATTCGCGCCAATTAACCCATCGGCAGCCCTTTTTGCCGATAGCTTGTGTGCTAAAAAATGAGTAAATGGACATGGTTGTAACTCCGCCCGGATTAATTTGCCGCTATAGCGATACCCCACATGCAGGGGTTATCCCGGATCTGGCCCTGGCGCAATTCCGGTTTGACGCCCACTGCGAAAACCCTCCTGGCACACCGGTATTAAGTACCGGGTTACAGCCGTTGGTGGAGGGTATTGCGGGTGAGCTGCTGGCTGTGGCCGGGGGCCCGGTTACCCGGGGTTTTGGTGAGCAATGCTATTGGGCTGAAAGCGACGACTACCTGTTCCTCGCCCTGTGGGCCGACGAAACGGATGCGGCCGGGCTGGCAGCTATCAGCCAACACCTCTACCAGCGCCTGTTAGGGCACACCCGGGCGCGTGGCTATCCTCACCTGGTGCGCATGTGGAATTATTTTGCCGATATTAATGGAGAGACACAGGGGCTGGAGCGCTACCGGCAGTTTTGTTTAGGGCGTTTTGACGCCTTTACCGCCCATGGCCTTGCCGAAAACCAGTATCCCTCTGCCTGTGCATTGGGGCATGGCGGTGGCGACTTGCTGGTTTATGCCCTGGCGAGCAAAACGACCCCCTGGCATTTTGAAAATCCGCGCCAGGCCAGTGCTTACCATTATCCGGCGGAATATGGGCCGCGCAGCCCTTCATTTGCCCGCGCCAGCCTCCTATCCCTGCCGGGGCAAACCGCCACGCTGTTTGTATCGGGGACTGCCAGTGTCGTCGGATACCTGACCTTGCACCCCTACCAGCTGGGTGGGCAAATCGATGTCACCCTGGAAAACCTTGAGTTATTGCTAGCCCATGTCGCGCAGCAGTATCGCCATGCCCGGGGGGGCAATCCGCAACTCAAGGCAGAAGTACTTAAGGTTTATATTCGCAACCCGGCTGACCTTGCCGCCATTAAGGCCCGGGTGGGGCAGGCCTATCCCCAGGCCGCCATCGCTTATGTGGTAGCCGATATCTGCCGCGCAGACCTTTTGTTGGAAATTGACGGTATATGGAATCTGTTGCCGTGAACCGGATGGCTGCCTTGTGGCAGCGGTTGCGCTTTTCGCGCGGGTGGCGGGTGCCCGCCACCGGGCTGGGGTTTGCCCTTTTTGGCATGGGCGGGGTTGTGCTATCGCTCAGTGTTTTCCCCCTGTTGCTCCTGGTGCCGATTGGGCAGGTGCGGCGCGAGCGCTATACCCGGCAGGTGATTGCCCGGGTGTTTCGCAGCTACATATGGATTTTGCGCCTGCTGGGTTTACTCAGCTATGAGTTCCACCAGGTCGGGCAATTGCAGCGCCCTGGCCAACTGATTATTGCCAACCATCCGTCACTGCTGGACGTGGTGTTTTTGCTGGGACTGACCCACGCCAGTTGTGTGGTCAAAGGGAGTTTGTGGCGCAATCCGTTTACCGCGATGCCGGTGCGGGCGGCCAATTACATCAGCAACAATGATCCGGCCTTATTTCATCGCTGCCTGGATACCCTTAAGGCCGGACGCTCCTTGATTATCTTTCCTGAAGGCACCCGTACCCGACCGGGGACGCCCTTGTCGTTTCATCGCGGCCCTTCCAATATTGCCCTGAGCGCCGGGGTAGCCATTACGCCGGTACTTATCCGCTGCGAGCCCGCTACCCTCTTGAAAGACCAGCAGTGGTATGAAATCAGTGCGCAGCCGCCGCACTACACCTTGCGGGTAATGCCGGAGTTTCCGACCGCGCATTATATGGCCCAGGGCGAACTCCAAAGTGTCGCCTCACGCCAGCTGACGCGCGACCTTGAGGCTTATTTCACCCGGCTGCTCCAGTCGTGCTAATTCATGTGCCGGTGGGTTGGCCGCCGCCGGGGTATTAATCGCCCAGGACTTTCCCGGTCCTATTGTTCAGTTGCCATAACAGGTTGCGGCAGGAAAACAGGAAAATAAACGGCAGCCACTCGCCCAGCCATTTATTACCCATGAAGCAGGCGGCAGTCACCGTAGCCAGGCCAGTGGCCACTAGCAGCAATAGCGAGTTTTGCGGCAGGGACAGGTAACCGGGTGTCAGCGTGCCCAGGAAGCCATGGGGGCTTGCCAGCCCACTGGCTATACCCGTCAGCAATATCCAACCGAGCATAGCCACCGCGCCCAGTTGCCCATAGAGCTGGTTTAACCAGTCCCAGTTGCTGGCCAACCCCAGCAAGCCGCTAAAAAAGTACAGGTTGATGCCCAGCAGCAAGCGGTTGAAGATGAGTTTGCGCCGGTAGAGGTACAGGCTGGTTGCCAGCCCCATGGCGCTGGCGAGGCCATAGGGGACAAGCCAATCAGCCCGCACGGCCATATCGGCTACCTGGATATAAGCCAGGAAAATAACCAGGGGAAGGGATTCAGCAGCAGATTCGAGCCAGGTTTTCATGGTGGGTCTCAGCCCCGGTTTTCACCCGGGTGTTGGTAGTCAGGGGAATTGGTAATGGATTATTATGCCCGCCCGAAATACATATCCAAAACAGGGTGTGCTTGGCCCTGGTAGTTTATTAAGCAGTCCAGCCCTTATGTCATCCAACAAGAGCCCCCTCAGCCATCCATCAACGCAGGTTTCTGGCAAGCCCAAAGCATTGTGGGTGCGTGAGACACGGTTTGGGCGCTGGTTTTTGGGAACCCATACCTGGTATCGCTATGTCCTCGCACAGGCCGTCCAGGATTTTAACCGACTGCTTGCCGGGCGCTTGCCTGCCAGGCCGCGGGTATTGGATGCGGGATGTGGACAGGGGCTTGCCTTTGGTTTGCTGGAAACCTGTTTCCAACCGGCAGCGATTACGGGGATCGATATCGATAGGGAGCAAATCAATAAGGCATCAACAGTTGCTGCGGGTATGGCAACCCCGACAACCGCCACCCATGGGAACGCCTGTGCACCGGTTTTTCCGGCGGAGTCTTTTGACCTGATCCTGTGTCACCAGCTGCTGCATCACACTAACCAGCAAGTGGAAGCCCTGCAGGAGTTTTACCGCTTGCTGAGCCCCGGTGGCATTTTATTGGTGGGTGAATCCTGCCGCACATTTATTAATTCGATTCCGGTCCGGTTGTTATTCCGCCATCCCTCCATGGCGCAACAAGATGCACAGGGCTATATTGATTTGGTGCGCAGTGCCGGTTTTGCGTTCTCCGCTGCCGATGTACAAACCTCCCGTCCCTGGTGGTCCCGCCGCTGCCTTGGCATAGCCCAAAAGCTGGGACTGGGTTTAGGTAATACGGAGCCTACCGAAATCTTGATTGTTGCCCGCAAGCCGTTCGCGGTAGGCGGTGAAAACCCCGGCGAGTGAAGGTAAAAACAGCGCGAAGAATCTTAATAAGTAGGAAGCCCGGTCAGGGCGAATCGCGCTTGGGCATTCAGTTATGCTTCTGGTAGACTGCCGCCCTTGTTTTGGAGGGGGAACAAACCTGGCGTGTTTGCAGATTATGTCTGTATCAACAAAGGGTTAAGAGAAAGATACCAATGGAAATTCCTATGTACACCAAAGAAAAAATATATGGTTTCCTGCAGGAGACCCTCGTTTCATTATTTGAAATAGACGCCAGTGCGATTACCCCTGAAGCGAATCTTTATGAAGATTTGGATATTGATAGCATTGATGCCGTAGACCTTACGGTAAAGCTAAAAGAGTTTACCGGCCGTCGTATCCAGCCCAGTGATTTCAAGCAAGTCCGCACCGTGCAAGACGTGGTGGATGCGGTCTATGACCTGCTCAACCGCCCGGAAGAAATTGATGGCCTGGCCAGCGCAGGCCAGGATTAACCGTGATCGAAGCAGCCCCTGCGATAGTGCGGTGGCCGGCACTAAGTGATATCAAAACAAGCCCTGGGCAGGTTGATGCCCAACTGTTGGTGGCCGCGGATTTGGCCGGGTTTGCCGGGCATTTCCCGGATTTGCCAATCCTGCCGGGTGTGATGCAGATCGACTGGGCGGTACATATCGCCCGGCAGCTGTTGTTACTTGATACACCGGTAGTTAATGTCGAACGCTTGAAATTCACCTGTCCTATATGCCCCGGGGTGGAGCTCCGGCTAAGCCTGCGCCATGATGCGGAGGCGGCGACAGTGGACTTTCGCTTTTATCGTTTGGCTCCTGCGGGAGCAGCTACCGGAAGCAGGAGCGAGCTGCTCTTTTCCCAAGGGCGCCTGGTTTACCAGCAGCCTTCCCTGTCAGTTCCCCGCCAATAGCTTTCCTGCTATGCCTGCCGTTAACCCTTGCTCAGTGATTCCGGTCTTTAACCATCCGCATAAAATCGCGGGCCTGGTTGATCGGCTGATTGCCTATGGACTGCCCTGTATCCTCGTTGATGATGGCAGCGGGGAGGACTGTGCACGCGTACTGGATGAGATTGCCGCCGCCAAGCCACAGGTGATCCTGCTGCGCCTGCCGCAGAATTCAGGCAAAGGGGTTGCCGTCTGTCGCGGGTTGACCCTGGCGCATGAGCGCGGGTTTACCCATGCGCTCCAGGTTGATGCCGATGGCCAACACGACCTGGATGATGTGCCCAGGTTCCTCGCCCGGGCGCAGCAGCAGCCGTTGGCGGTCGTGAGCGGTTGGCGCAGTTATGAGGCCATGCCGCCATCGCGGCGCAGCGGCCGCAAACTCACGGATTTTTGGGTGTGTGTGAATACCCTGTCACGCAGTATTCACGATTCTATGTGCGGCTACCGGCTCTATCCGCTGGCGCCGACGATGCACTTGCTGGCGCGCAAAAAAATAGGGGCGCGCATGGATTTTGACACGGATATCCTGGTGCGCCTTTATTGGCAGGGATTGGCCGTGGAAAACATTCCCACGCAAATTTTGTATCAGGACGATATCCCTTCCCACTTCGATATTGTGAAAGACAATGTGCGCATTAGCTGGATGCACACGCGCCTGTTCTTTGGAATGCTGGTGCGTATCCCGGTGTTGTTGCAGCGCCATAGTTCCCGTCGCCAGCGCCTGTGATTAGCGGAGCCATTCGTTTTATGTACACGACCTATACCGACATCCTGGTGCCCTTCCATGACGTGGACTCCATGCAAGTGGCCTGGCATGGGCACTATGTTAAGTACCTGGAGGTCGCGCGTTGTGAATTCCTGGAGTCGTTTAATTACAGCTACCAGGCCATGTTGGAGTCGGGTTATGCCTGGCCTGTGGTGGATATGCGCATTAAATACATCAAACCCCTGCGGTTTGGCCAGCGTGTGCGGGTGCAATGCGCCCTGCGCGAATGGGAATACCGTTTAAAGATTGACTATGTGATCAGTGATGCCGCAACCGGTGAGCGCTTGACCAAGGCGTACACCATCCAGGTTGCGGTAGACCTGGCGACCCAGGCAATGTGTTTTGAATCACCCCTCGTATTACGGGAATCGCTCACCCGAAAATTAGGTCATCTGCCCGGTTGAAATGCCTATGAACAGCCTCCTGCTTGTTAGTAAAAGCGTGTGCTTCTTTAGTAAAGCCCTGTGTCTTTGGCTAGTGTTGGCAGCCGTCCATGGTCGTGCGGCAGAGCCGACCCAGGAGCGTATTGACCAGGTGGTGCAACGCCTGGGCGAGATAGTGTTTATCCGCGGCGACTTTGTGCAGGAGAAAACCCTGAAGGGTTTGCCCTACGCGCTTAGGGCACAGGGAACATTTATTTTTTGGCAAAACCAGGGGCTTTACCAGGCGACAGAGAAACCCTTTTTCAATGCCTTTACCATTACCCGGGATGCGCTAATTAATTGGCAGGCGGACGGTACGGGCAGCCTCTCCAGGGAGCAGCCCGCCATTATGCAGCGCGAAGTCAACAAAACCCTGCTCGCTTTTTTTAGCGCGGACATCGCCTTGATCCAGCAGCGCTTTAATACCGAATGGCAGTTTACCGACAACCAGTGGCACCTGACCCTGACCCCCAGGCTGGAGTTGATTGCAAAGAATATGCGTAGCGTGGAATTGGCTGGTGATCACTTGCTGCAATCGATTCGTGTGCTGGCGGCGAATGGCGATGAGACGCGCATCCAGTTCAGCAACCAACAACCGGCAACGGAACCTACTGCTGGGGACTGTCGCTGGTTTTTCCTGCCACCAGACACCCGCTGTACCGAATTAGCCAACCAACCTTGAGGCGTGTAGGGACTATATGCCTTTTGTGACCGTACCCGTAAATACTGTGCAGCGCTGGCTGGGTGTTATCACGGCGATAGTGACGCTGGCCGTACTGGCGCTGCTGGGGCAGGTGCTTAACCAGGGTGTAAGGGTGGAGGCGGATTTACAAAAGCTCTTTCCTAAAGACCAACTCCATCCATTGGCCGCGCGCGCCACTGAGCAGCTTTATCGCGAGTTTGGCAATAAAGCCCTACTGGCAGTCCAGGCGCCGCAACGGGATGAGGCCCGGCAGGCTGCTGAAGTATTGGCCCGGGCCATTGCCCACAATCCACTCTTGCATATAGAGCAGGTGGCAGGTCACTCGCCGCAGTTGATAGCGCAACAGGCGTTGATTGCCCGCCATCATTTCCAATTATTAACGCCCCAACAGCGCGAACACCTGCGGACTGACCCCACCCCGCTGTTGGGACAGGCCCAGGCGGCCTTGTTTGGTTTTAATGGCAATGGCCTGTCGCCCCTGGATGATCCCTTGAATTTAGTGCCCGGCTATTTGCACCAGTTGCAACCGGCACTCAACGGCGAGTTGCTCAACGACCGCTTGCTGGTGGCGGATGAGCAGGGCCAGCTGATCCTGTTTGCCTTGAGTGTACAGGGCGAGGCATTCAGTTTGTCGGTACAAGAGCAGGTGGATACCTGGCTCACCCAGGTGCGTCAGCAGCTACAGGATAACCCGCACACAGCCAACAGCCAGATCCTGGTATCGGGGGCGATATTCCATGCCGCCCAGGCAGCACAGCAGGCCCAGCGCGAGGTAAGGGTGATTGGTATCGGCTCCCTGGTCGGCCTGTTACTTTTGTTTATGTTGGCATTTCGCCGTTTGCAGCCATTGTTCTTAAGTGTTCTCTCGGTGGCCTATGGCTGTGGCTGTGCTTTTGTAGTCACCCATTGGCTGTTTGCTGAAATCCATTTGATGACCCTGGTGTTTGGCGCGAGCCTGATCGGGGTTGCGGTAGATTATTCCCTGCATTATTTGTGTAAATACCACGCGACCTTGGCGTCGGGTGGCGATCGGGATAAGCCTGTACTCGACGGGTTATTGGCCTCGTTGGTATTGAGTTTAATAACCTCCGTCCTGGCTTACAGCTGCCTGTTCCAGGCCTCTTTACCGGGTCTGCAACAGATTGCCTGTTTTTCAATCATTGGACTGGCCTGCTCCTGGTTATTTGTGATGGGGTTGTATCCCTTGTTGCTCCGTCAGCGCGCCCAGGTGGACAGCAGCCTGCCTGCGCCTGTGCCGCTGGTGGATCGCTGTGCCTTTTCCATATGGCAGTTCTGGCAAGCAACTTCCCGTCAAGCCCGGATCTGGTTGGCTGTTGTACTGTTAGGCGTGTTTAGCCTGGGGGCATTTAGCTTCTCAATCAGCAATGATGTGCGCACTTTCTACACGCCATCCCCGGAATTGATGGCATCCGAGCGGCGCTTGCAACAGGTTCTGCAAGGTGTGTCGCCCAACCAGTATTTCCTGCTGAGTGCCGCCTCGCCGGAGCAGTTGCTGCAATTGGAAGAGCAATTTCGCTATGGGCATCTTGATCCACTGGTTGCCAGGGGTGCCGTACATGGCTATACCGCAACCAGTGTGGCGGTGCCTTCGCAGCGGCAACAGGCATTGGATTACCAATTGCAGCGCGACCGTGTGTACAGCAACCAGGGGCTGGCGAGCGAGTTTATGCAGTCCGCTGGTTTTGGGGCGGAAGCTATTGCCGATACCCGGGAAAAATTCCACCTGGCCGCAGGTAACGATTTGCTGCCTGATACTTGGTTGCTGCCCGATGCCTGGCTACAGGTCGCGCGCCCTGATCAGCGCCTGTTGTGGCTGGGTGAACGGGAGCAGTCCTGGGTGAGTATTATCGGGTTGCGCGGGGTAGCCGATGTTGATGCCCTTGCCGGGTTGGCGAGTCGGGCGGCAACCGGGCAAAACACTATCCTGTGGGTGGATCGTGTTGCCGATATGTCGGTGTTGTTGCAGCACTTGTTGCAGGTATCGGCACTGCTGCTGCTGTTAGCCTACGGTGTGATTATCGTCCTGTTGTGGTGCGCCTATCGCCAATGGCGGGCGCTGGTGCAGGTCGTTGTCCCCATGTTGACGACTCTCACCACACTGTCCGTGCTTGCCATCCTGGGAGTGGACATTACTTTATTCCACGTATTTGGCTGTTACCTGATCCTTGGCCTGGGCATGGATTACAGTATTTTTTCCTATGTCGGTGGCATGCACGACCGGGTGTCCCAGCGGGCCATTTGGTTATCGGTGGTTACCAGCCTATTGTCATTTGGCCTTCTGTCGTTGAGTTCTACTCCTATGGTGCAGGCTTTTGGTATGACCTTGTTACTCGGTTGTCTCTTTAATTGGTTATATGCCCCATTGGTGGCAACCTTGAAGCCCCCTATGCAACGACTCCACCGTCACAAGGGGAAACAGGACGATGAATAATGCCCCATTGACCCGCTTCCTGCTGATGTTCCTGGCGTTGGCAATATTGTCGGGATGTAGTTTTGTGGGGACCAGGGATTTTCCCCTGCAAGTGACCACCAGTGACCAGCATACCTATGTTGTGCAACAGCAGTGGCAAGTGTACGCACAAGGGCGCGATTATGCCCTGGAGGTGATTGTCGAGCGCCGGGCGGCCCGGTGGCGCCTGATCATGCTCAACCAGTTGGGCCAGCGCCTTGTAACGGTAGAGTCGGATGGCCAGCGGCTGCATGTTGAGCGCCACCTATCCCATCCGGCAACCCGGCAATTGCCGGATTTACTACAAGCCTGGCAATTTGGCTTTTGGCCCCTGGCTGATCTTCAGGGGGTAGATCCCCGCTGGGTCTTTAGTGAAGGCAATGGCCGTCGGGAGGTGTACTTTTCTGGTATATTGCGCGCCACTATTGAACGCCTGGCAGTTAATGAGAACAAGGCTGGCGATTCCGGCCCCCAGGCAGCGTCCGGTCTCCTTAATCCCTGGCAGGGCAGCCTGAGCTATAACACCGCTGACTTGCGTTTGCTCATCCACAGCCAGCCGTTGAATTGATAATGCTATGAGCCAACCACCGCTGTTTGAGTCTGTGCAGGACTTATTACTCCATCGCCCACCTATGTTGCTATTAAAAGAGGTGGTGCGCTGGGGGCCGGGGGAGCTTGAGGCCCTGGTTGACCCGCGCGACTCCCATGTATTTATCGATGCGGACGGTCGCTTGCCCGTGTGGGTGGGTATTGAGTATATGGCCCAGGCCATAGGTGCCCTGGCGGGAATTGCCGCGCGCCAGGAGGGTGAGCCGATTCGCCTTGGCTTTTTGTTGGGGACACGTCGCTACCAGGCCGATGTCAGCCATTTTGACCTGGCGCAGGAACTGCGGGTGTGTGTCACTGAGCGCCTGCGCGATGAGACCAACCTGGTGTTGTTTAACGGTGAGCTATATGCAGGTACACAGCGACTTGCCCAAGCTGAGATAAAAGCAATTCAACCCAGGGATATTGATGCAGTCATGGGGCAGTTTATGCAAATGAATGCGCTGGCAGGAGAATAACGATGAATAACAAACGAGTATTGGTGACAGGTTCCAGTCGCGGTATAGGCCGTGCCATTGCCCTGCAATTAGCGCGTGATGGTTATGAGTTGGTAATCCATTGCCGCCAGCAGCGCGACCAGGCTGAAGCCGTCCAGCAGCTTATTAGCGCTGGAGGTGGCCGCGCCAGCATTTTGCAATTTGATGTGGCAGAGCGCGACCTGACCAGGCAGTTGCTTGAAGCGGATATGGAGGCCAATGGTGCCTATTACGCTGTGGTATGCAATGCCGGTATTGCGCGCGATAACGCCTTTCCTGCCATGAGTGGCGATGATTGGGACGCAGTGATACACACCAACCTTGATGCGTTTTACAACGTGCTTAATCCCATCATTATGCCCATGGTACGCCGTCGGGCACCCGGTCGTATTGTGACCCTGGCCTCGGTCTCCGGGGTGATGGGGAATCGCGGACAGGTAAATTATAGTGCCGCCAAGGCGGGCATTATTGGCGCGACCAAAGCGCTGGCAATTGAACTGGCCAAGCGTGAGATTACCGTTAATTGTGTCGCGCCCGGCTTGATTAATACCGACATGCTTGATGAGGCCCCGGTAGAGGAGGCGCTAAAAATGATTCCCATGCGCCGCGCCGGTGAACCGGAAGAAGTCGCTTCCCTGGTTAGCTACCTGCTATCTCCACCGGCGGGCTACCTGACCCGTCAGGTAATCTCAGTCAATGGTGGTATGTTTTAATGAAACGTGTCGTTGTTACCGGTATGGGGGTGGTCACCGCCTTGGGGAATAGCTGGCCGGAATTTGCCGCCAAACTCAAAACGGGGACTAGCGCTATCCGTCGCCTGGATGATTGGGCAACCTATAAAGACCTCAATACCAACCTTGCCGGGCCAATCGAAGGCTTTGTGGTTCCGGAACATTATCCACGCAAGAAAATCCGCTCCATGGGGCGAGTGTCGCTGCTATCTACCCGCGCAACAGAATTTGCCCTGGCAGATGCCGGTTTGCTCGATGATCCCGTGGTGCAGAGCGGTGCCATGGGGATTGCCTACGGCTCCTCAACGGGCAGCACCGATGCGACCCGCGACTTTGCGGTCATGTTGGACAAGCGCGATATTGGCGGTGCGACAGCGACCACCTACATCCGCATGATGGGGCACACGGCGCCCGTCAATATTGGTGTTTTCTTTGGCATGAAAGGGCGGATTATCACCACCTCATCGGCCTGTACCTCGGGCAGCCAGGGCATAGGTTATGCCTATGAAGCGATCAAATATGGCCAGCAAACGCTGATGGTGGCGGGTGGCGCTGAAGAACTGTGCCCATCGGAAGCGGCGGTATTTGATACCCTCTACGCCACCAGTACCAAAAACGATACGCCTGATATAACTCCCAGCCCCTTTGATATCCATCGCGATGGGTTGGTGATCGGCGAAGGTGCCGGCACCTTAATCCTGGAAGAGCTGGAACATGCACAGGCGCGGGGTGCAAAAATCTATGCTGAATTGGTTGGTTTTGGCACCAACTCTGATGGTGGGCATGTCACCCAGCCGGATCCGGTTACCATGAATATCGCCATGCAAAAGGCCCTTGATGATGCGGGCCTGATGCCTGCGGATATTGGTTACATCAATGCCCATGGCACGGCAACGGATCGCGGTGATATTGCAGAATCTGTGGCTACCGAAAAGCTGTTTGGCAAGAAAACTGTGCCGATTAGCACCCTTAAGGGCAATATCGGCCATACGTTGGGCGCCTGCGGGGCCATCGAGGCCTGGGCAAGTATCCAGATGATGAATGACGGCTGGTTTGCCCCTACCCTGAATCTCAAGGCGCCCGATCCCCAGTGTGGAGATTTGGACTACATTGTAGGCGAAGGACGCCGGTTGGATTGCACTTACATCATGAGTAATAACTTCGCCTTTGGCGGTATCAATACTTCATTGATTTTCAAACGTTGGCCCGCCTGATGGAGGGCCTTTTATTGCACAAGGAGCTTATCGCTATGTTATTCCGCGCATTGCTGTTAGTTGTTACCCTGGGATTTAGCTGGACTGTCTGCGCCGAGCCGGAAACGCCCGAGGACTATGTAAAAATCTTCCAGTCCACTAATCTTCCCGATCAGGAAAAAGCAGCACAATCACTGGAATGGGCCGGGATTTCATCACCTAGACTTTATGATTTGGTCGAAGCCAAAGCACTGGAGTATTTGCCGCGGGCAACCGACAGGACAAATGTTAATTATGTGGCGCACCTGACCAATGCCTTGGCTTATTCCGGCAATGAAAAATACCGCCCCACCATTGAGAAAATTATCCAGGATGCGCCGCATAAAAGGCTGAAAAAATATGCGACCCAGGCACTTGGCCAGTTATCCCTCTACAGCCAGTTAAATCCGTTGATTGCACCTAAACCCTGGCCGGAATATACACATCCTTCCCTGGAACAGCGCCTGGTAAACATGCTCAACAGCGGTAATGATGAGTTGGTACGTATGGCGGCAAAACGTATACATTTTACCAACAACTACCAGCCTGAATTGCTGGCTTTACTGAGCGCTGGTATCCAGCAGCGCTATCAGCAGCCCATGGGCGGATTGGCGTTGGACACTACCGCCTGGATGTGTCGCGCCCTGGCTGGTAGTCGCGATGAGCAATACAAGGCACTGATTGAACAAGTTGCCAAGGGCGCTAAAGAAAAGAAACTGGCCAAATATGCCAAAAAGTACTTGAGTTATTTTGGCCAATAACAGGGCAATCCGTGGAAAAAGCCGGGTCTGCAAAACCCGGCTTTTTTATTTCCCATTGTCGCCGCAAGTCAACCGGCGAGCCTTGCAGGTACTGGCTTGCCTCTTTAGACTGGCGCCATTTGAATTTACATTGGAATTCCCATGCCAAACCAACTACCCGCTGATTCAGTGGGCCTGGTCACTCCCCAAACCCTGCATTTTTCGGAGCCACTGGAACTCGCCTGCGGCATCAGCCTGAACGAGTATGACCTGGTCTACGAAACCTATGGTCAATTGAATGCCGCCAAAAGCAATGCGGTACTGATTTGCCACGCCCTGTCCGGCCACCATCACGCCGCCGGTTACCACCGCCTGGAGGACAAGCGTCCCGGTTGGTGGGATGCCTATATCGGCCCGGGCAAACCCATAGATACCAATAAGTTTTTCGTGGTGGCGCTCAACAACCTTGGCGGTTGCCACGGTTCCACCGGCCCGCGCTCTATCAACCCGGCTACCGGCAACGTCTGGGGTGCGGATTTTCCCATGCTGCGCGTGCGCGACTGGGTTGCCAGCCAGGCGCGCCTGGCCGATGCCCTGGGGATAGACACCTGGGCGGCGATTATTGGCGGCAGCCTGGGCGGTATGCAGGTGATGCGCTGGAGTATCCAATACCCACAGCGGGTGCGTTATGCCGTAGTCATCGCCTCGGCGATGAAACTGTCTGCACAAAATATTGCCTTTAACGAAGCGGCGCGCAAAGCGATTATCAGCGACCCCAATTTTCACAACGGCGATTACCTCGCGCATAACACCCTGCCAAAAAATGGCCTGGCGGTGGCGCGCATGATTGGCCATATCACCTATCTGTCCGATTACGCCATGGGCGAAAAATTTGGCCGCGACCTGCGCAGCGGCAGTTTTGAGTTGGGTATTGCCGAGCCGGTGGAATTCCAGATCGAAAGCTATTTGCGCTACCAGGGTGACAGCTTTGCTGTCAGCTTTGATGCCAACTCTTATATCCGTATTACCAAAGCGCTGGATTATTTCGACCTGGCGCGCGAGTACAGCGATGATCCGGTACTCGCCTTCCAGGGTGCCCAGGCAAAATTCCTGGTGGTTTCGTTCAGTACCGACTGGCGCTTTGCCCCCCAGCGCTCGCGCGAAATTGTCGATGCCCTGGTGGGAGCCAACAAAGCAGTGACCTACGCTGAAATTGAATCCAAACACGGCCACGATGCATTCCTGCTGCCCGATGCGCGCTATGAGCAGGTATTCAAGCGCTACCTTGCCAGTGTGGAGGTGTGACGATATGCGTATAGATCTGAATGAAATCCAGCATTGGATTGCACAGGGCAGTCGTGTACTCGACCTGGGTTGCGGTGATGGCACCCTGTTAAAATTCCTGATCGATAACAAAGTTGTACAAGGTTATGGTTTGGAAATCGATGCGGACCAGATAAACACCTGTATCGATAAAGGACTAAATGTGATTGAGCAAAACCTCGATCGCGGCCTGGGTAATTTTGCCGATAAAAGTTTCGATACCGTGATCATGACCCAAGCACTGCAAACCCTGCACTTTCCGCACCTGGTGCTGGATGAAATGTTGCGTGTGGGCAAGGAATGCATTGTGACCTTCCCCAATTTTGGTCACTGGAAAGCGCGCCTGTACCTGGCGTTGCGCGGCCGTATGCCGGTATCTGACTTGTTGCCCTATGAGTGGTACAACACACCCAATATTCACTTCTGCACCTTTAAGGATTTTGAAGTGCTGTGCCGTGAGCGACACATCAAAGTGATTCGCCGCCAGGTGGTCAATGAGCAGTCAGGACAGGTATTAAAAGATCTTATGCCGAATTTATTTGGTGAAACGGCGATCTATCACCTCAGTAAATGATGGGGACTATGACATGAAATATTTGTGGGCAAGCCTGTTGTTATTGTTGTCGACCAGTGTGTTGGCGCAAATAGATCAACCCAAAGAAATCACCACCAGCAAACAGTTTGGGGCTTACACCCTGCATTACAACGTCTTTAATAGCACGGATATTCCTGCCAAGGTGGCACAGGCTTATAAACTGGTTCGCGGTAAGGATCGCGCCCTGGTAAACATCAGCCTGACCAAAACCGATCATGGCGCAACCAGTTTGGGATTGCCTGCCAAGGTAAGCGGAAAAACACGCAACCTGATGCAGCAATCGCAAACCCTGAAATTTATCGAGGTCAACGAGGGTACAGCGGTTTACTATCTGGCTCCTTTTGTCTTTAACAACGAAGAAGTGCTGCATTTTGACATCCAGGTGCAGTATGGCGATGAGCGCCCTTTTGCGGTCACGTTTAGTCGCACGCTTTATACCGATCGATAATCATGAACAAAATTGTGCTCGCCAGCGGCAATGCCGGCAAATTGCGTGAATTCCGGCAACTTCTGGCGGGCTGCGGTTATGACGTTGTACCCCAGTCAGACTTTTTTAGCGAAAGTGCCGAAGAAACCGGGTTGACCTTTGTGGAAAACGCCATTCTCAAGGCGCGTTTTGCCTGCCTCAACACCGGCTTGCCTGCACTGGCTGACGACTCGGGTATCGAGGTGGATGCCCTTAACGGCCGCCCCGGTATCTATTCGGCCCGCTACGCAGGTGAGCCGGGTTCCGATGCCGCTAATAATGCAAAACTGTTGCAGGAATTAGCCGGTGTACCCGAGCAAGAGCGCGGGGCGCGCTACCATGCGGTGTTGGCGTTTATGCGCCACGCGCAAGACCCAACACCCATTTTATGCCACGGCGTATGGGAGGGGCGCATTCTTACCGAACCGCGCGGGGAAGGTGGTTTTGGCTACGATCCTTTGTTTTTTGTGCCCAGCCATCATTGTGCCTCGGCCGAATTAAGCAAAGACGAAAAAAACCGCATTAGCCATCGCGGCAAAGCGATGCAGGAATTACTGCGCGCGCTCTCTGCCCTGGCGAGCCGTTAATGCCACTGCAACTGCCACCGCTGGCACTTTACATTCATGTACCCTGGTGCATTCGCAAATGTCCCTACTGCGATTTCAATTCCCATCAGGCCAACAATGACATTCCTGAGGCAGATTATATTGCTGCGCTGCGCCAGGATTTGGCGTGTGACCAATCGCTCGCCCAGGGGCGTAAAATCACCAGCATTTTTTTTGGTGGAGGTACACCCAGCCTGTTATCGGCACAGGCCATTGGCCAGATCCTGGTCGATGCCGAACAGTTGATAGGTTTTGAGCCACACATTGAAATTACCCTTGAAGCCAATCCAGGTACTTTTGAACAGGAAAAATTTTCCGGTTTTCGCGCAGCCGGTGTGAATCGCCTGTCGATAGGCATCCAAAGCTTTAATGATCAGCAATTACACTTGCTGGGTCGTGTCCATGGCCGGGATGAGGCCCTGCGTGCGGTCAATGTTGCGCGCAAGGCGGGGTTTGACAACATCAACCTCGACTTAATGCATGGCTTGCCCGGGCAATCCGTGGGAGATGCACAGGCAGACTTGCAGCAGGCGATTGAGCTGGAGCCTGAACACCTATCCTGGTACCAACTCACTATCGAGCAGAACACGGCATTTTATTCTGCTCCGCCGGTATTGCCGGAAGAGGAAATCCTGGCCGATATACAGGATGCCGGGCAATTACTCCTGGCAGCGGCAGGCTATGAACACTATGAAATTTCTGCCTATGCGCGCGCTAAACAATTTTCCCGTCACAACCTCAACTACTGGGAGTTTGGTGACTACCTGGGTATAGGTGCCGGCGCCCATGGCAAGGTCACTTTACCGGAGCAGCAGAACATTTTGCGCCTGTGGAAAACCCGCCTGCCCAAACACTATTTGGATGCAGCGACCAGCGCAAGGATATCCACTAACCTGCAAGGCCACCAGAATCCGTTTGGCGGTGGTAGTGACCTGCTTGGTGAAGAGTCATTGCCCCTGGAATTTATGATGAATGCGTTGCGCTTGCACAGGGGTGTTCCCGAGCAATACTTTGCCCAACGTACAGGCCTGGATTTCTCTGCCATTGCATCTTGTTGGGATGAGCTTGCGCGAAAAAAATTGGTAGAGTTGGCTGATGGGGCTCTTCGCCCAACGCCATTAGGGCGACGCTTTTTGAACAGGGTATTACAAGCGTTTATGTAACCGATATGGTTTTCCTGGCATTGCCCTCAAGCTGGTTTTTATAAGTCACTATCCCTTATGGGTCTTCAGTTATGCTTATCAATGTTGTCGCTTCCTATCTGGTTGCAATGGTCTTTATCCTTTATTGCCTTGTTCTGGGCACTGGCTTATTAAATAGGATAGGAATCAGGATTAATAGTTTCACGGATTCCTATAATGCGTATCTGTTTGCATTTTTTGCAATTGCCGGAGGAATGGTTGCTGTCATATTAGCCCTGATGCTATTAGGCCTCACCGGTTTGCTAAAACCAACCATTATTTTGATTGCAGCGCTATTGTTGATGTTGCCTGCTATTTTCAAATTGGGTTATTTAAGAAAATATTTACTTCTCTCCAATAGCCAATATTTATTGTGGCCAGCCATATTAATGCTATTGGCCGTTGCCTTTGCCTGGAAGGCTCCCGGTCACTGGGATGACACATCCTTCCATTTGCCCCTGGTGCGCTTCTATGTAGAGCAACAAGGAATTGAACTGCAGGAATATCTGCGTTTTCCCCTGTTTCCACAACATATGAATATGCTAATGGTGTTGGGCTATTTATCAACGGATGCAATAGGGGCAGGTGGTGCAGTGGGAGCCCAGGTTTTTGCGACCTTGCCCTGGTTTGTGATTGCGCTTGGTTTTATGGGAATTAGCAAATGGCATATGGGAAGTGCTATCCCCGGAGTTGTTGTTGCAATCCTGCTGGCAAAAAATATAGAGGCATTCAGGGTTGGCTTTGGTTTCGCGTATGTAGACACAGGCTTGGCCATGTTTTGTTGGGCTGCACTCTTAGCCATGGTGATAGGTATAGCAAATGACAGTGGACAAAAGACGCAATCATTAACCTGGATAATTCTTGCGGGATTGCTGGCGGGTGGTGCCGCAGGTACCAAGTTATTCGGTGGTGTATTTGCATTGATCCTGTGCATAACGGTTCTGCTTGCAACACGCAAGTTGTTATACAGTGTGGTGTTTGGTATCTGTGTCCTCGCGACAGGCGCCTGGTGGTATGTGAGGAGTTATCTTATATCCGGTGATCCATTCCACCCGATTGCTGCCAATTTTTTCGGTTATTTCTTATGGAATGAGCAGGATCTATTGGCGCAGGTCGCAGAGCAAAAAACACATGGGGTTGCGCCATCGCTATTAAACCTTTGGGCCGCCCTGAAGGATGCGGGAATAGAGCTTTGGGCCATTGCCCTGGCCGGTTTGGTGTTCTTTAAAAAGTTGCCCTCTTCAATACGCTTAATGCAGTTGGTTTTTGTGGTTTATTTTGGCTTTTGGTTTTTTGTCACCCAGGTAGAGCGCTACCTGGCACCGATCATGGCAGTAGGTACTTATCTGGCGTTTTATATGTTATATCGCCTGGTGAATATCAATATAGGATCTTTCAACCCTGGGACATATATTGCCCGTTATTCCAGGGCATTGACGGTAATTACAGTACTACTGTGTTGCTCGCTGATTTTTGGTGAATTCCGTCGCAATATTGCTAACTGGGATCATCGATTGTCACGTGTCAGTGGCTATGAATTATTTACCCAGGCAAACGGATGGCGCGCAAGCCATGGTGATAGGCTGGTACAGTTGGGTTTTGAAAATGCCGCCTACTTCTTTTCAGGTATTGCAATAGGTGATGTGTTCGGTGTGGCACGTTATTCACAAATGCTGGATTGTCGGGCAGAGGGATGTAAACCCGTGGGTACTGATGCACTGGTAGAGTTATTGAATAAATTTAATAGTAAAATGGTGATTGTTTCCACACAGCAATATCCATTATTGAATGAACAGCAATATATTAATCACTTTGATATTGCCTTTAAAAATGAACAGGGTGTTCTTATGTTGTTAAAGCAAGAAGAGGCTAAAAAACAGGATGTCAACGATTAATACCGTGCAAACCTCACCACAGGCAGTTTTGCACCAGGTCTTCGGCTACCACGAATTCCGCGGCCCGCAAGAGGCGGTTATTCATGCCCTGGTTGCGGGGGAGGATGCACTGGTATTAATGCCAACCGGTGGTGGTAAATCCTTGTGTTACCAGATACCCGCCCTGGTACGAGAGGGCGTTGCGGTTGTGGTATCACCGTTGATTGCATTGATGCAGGATCAGGTCAATGCCCTGCGAGAGGTGGGTGTGCGCGCCGGTTTTTTAAATTCTACCCTGTCCTCGCAGGAGTGGTGGCAGACAGAATCTGCCTTGCAGCGCGGGGAACTGGATTTGCTGTACATTGCCCCCGAGCGCTTGATCCAGCCGCGTACACTGGAATTGCTCCATGGATTAACCATTGCCCTGTTTGCCATCGATGAGGCCCATTGTGTATCGCAATGGGGACATGATTTCCGGGCAGATTACCTCAAGCTGGATTTGTTACCGCGCGAGTTTCCCCGTGTTCCGCGCATAGCCCTGACAGCGACCGCCGACTTGCGTACCCGCGATGAAATTGTCGAGCGTTTGCAGTTGCACAATGCCCGGCAGTTTATCAGTGGTTTTGATCGCCCCAATATCCAATACCGCATTGCGCAGAAAAACAATCCCAAAATCCAATTGATGCGCTTCTTGCGCGAGGAGCAGGCCGGCAATTCCGGCATTGTTTATTGTTTGTCGCGTAATAAGGTAGAGCAGATTGCCGAGTGGTTGTGTAGCGAAGGTTTTAATGCCTTGCCCTACCATGCGGGGTTATCAGCGAGCATACGCCAACAACACCAGGAGAAATTCCTGCGCGAAGATAACATTATCATGGTGGCCACTATCGCTTTCGGAATGGGTATTGATAAGCCGGATGTGCGTTTTGTAGCACACCTGGATTTACCGAAAAGCATTGAGGCCTACTACCAGGAAACCGGTCGCGCCGGTCGCGATGGGGAAACGGCGACAACCTTATTATTGTATGGTTTGGAAGATGTCATCAAGCTGCGCCAGATGATGTCGCAATCAGAGGGCAGCGAGGAATTCAAACGCAATGAACAGCAACGGTTGAACGCCATGTTAGGGCTGTGCGAAATTACCAGTTGCCGCCGCCAGAGTTTGTTGCGTTATTTCGGCGATCACCTGGTACAGCCTTGTGGTAATTGTGATAACTGCCTGATACCACCCCAAACCTGGGATGGCAGTGAGGCGGTACAAATGGCCCTGTCCTGTGTTTATCGCACAGGGCAGCGTTTTGGTGCCGGGCATGTCATCGATGTGCTGCGCGGTAGTAACAACGAGAAGGTGCTGCAATTCGATCATCATAGACTTTCCACCTATGGCATAGGCAAGCATCTCAGTGTGGATGAATGGAAATCTATTTTTCGCCAGTTGGTGGCGCGTGGATTGCTGGATGTGAATAGCGATGGTTTTGGCGGTTTGTTATTGAATGAAGGTTGCCGTCCCTATTTGCGCGGAGAGGAGCGGCTGTTGCTGCGTCGCGAAGCCAAAAGCATTGCCAATTCGCCGCGTCGCGCCAACTTGTCACAAGATATCGCCAATGAAGACCAGTCGCTATGGCAGGCATTGCGCGCATGCCGCAAACGTTTGGCAGAAGAGCAGGGGGTTCCCCCCTATGTTATTTTTCACGATAGCACCCTGCGTGAAATGTTGGAGTTTCGTCCACTAACACTGGATCAATTGCGTGGCATTACCGGGGTGGGTGAAAGTAAATTAAAACGTTTTGGTGAAGAGTTCCTCACGGTATTGCGCGAGGCTGAATATCAGGGGTGAGGTTAGGCATTCTTGCGATACAACCTGTGTACAGGGATGTGAAATGCTATAAATATGACAAGAGCTATAAATCCGATGTAATAATTTTTCTGGTAAATACTTACCTCTGCTCTTGACAAGGTTTTTGTTGCCACTAACAATGGCGCCATTTTAAACAAACAGCATGCGTATTAATCGCTTTACAATTCCTCTTCCTCTTAAGTGATATAGCTAGCACTGGCAACCACTAAAGTACGCCTCAGGGACTGGGAGAATTGTTGTTATTGTTAAAGGAATCCTTATGTGTTTTTTGCCCGTCTCTGGCATTCCTGAATTATCTCTCCGCACATTATTAGTGCTAGGTGCGCTCCTGGCCTTCAGCCACATTGGCTATGCCGATGAAAACCAGCTCGATAGTCCGGGCCAATCCATTACGCTGGAATCGCAGCAAAGCTATGAAGGTACTTGCAGCAAGCTGGTGATTGCCGGCGACGACTATACTTCTGCTTGTGGTACCAGTTTGGTGGTACTGACCATGAGTAATGGCAGTGTCTCCATAACACTGCAGCGAGGTGATCAATTCCTCGGCCTTTATGGTGCGCAGGCTCACCGACACTATTACAACATTCACGGCGCCATGGTTAGCGAAACCGATGCGCTGCCGTTGCAAGGATATTGCGAAATGATCATCGCCATGAATGGTTCCAGTGCACTGATTTGTCAGATGACAGATGAAACCGCCGCGCCTTGGGAAATCCGCTTTGCGGAACGCCGCTAATTTATAGTTCTATTGTGTGATTTTTATTTTTCCAGACACCTCTGGTATTTGATTAATCCCTGTTAAGCGGAGCAATTCCAATTATCGCCAGCACTGGACAGTTATAGGAAAACAGTGATCGTTATGCCAGTTTCAATTTTCTCTATCAGGAACAACGTAGCATTTATGTTGGGTTATTTTTTCAGGAAATATCTTTTTCTATTGCCTTTCCTCATCGCCATCCAGTCAGCAAACGCAGCGACTTTTGACATTTCCACACCGACACAGGAAGGTACATTTACCTTGACCTGGAGCGGGGCGCGCACTTATGTGGAGATTTACGAACTGGTTGGTACCACACGGATGCGTGTCGGCCATAATTACGGCATCAATGGTTCATTGAGTATCGCAAAGTCTCCAGGCACCTACACTTATATTCTGGTTGACGTTTATATGATGGGCGCCTACGGGATGAACCAGCCGATACCGCTGCGCACTGAATACCAGAAAACGGTCGTGGTAACGCCACCTACGGTACCTCCTGCTGTACTTTCGAGCCTGATGGTGACGCCCAATCCGTTTAGTGAAACTATTTCGGTATCCTGGGACGGCCTGGCCAACGCGATTCACTATGAGTTGCAGCGCAACGGTAGCCTGGTGTACTCCGGCGCTGCCACCAGTACTACACCTTCAGGTTCGCAGGCAAATACCAGTTATACCTTCCGCGTGCGCGCCTGTAATACCTATGGCTGTTCCGATTGGAAAACGGCCAATGCGGTAACGCTACCAGAAACCTTTGGTGTTCCAGCTACCAGTACAACGGGTCAATACAGTATTTATGCGCAAACGCCACCTACAGCAACCTATACCCGAATTGAAGAGCGAGTCGGGACAAGCGGCTCCTGGATAACATTGACCACCCTGGCGGGGAGTCAATCCTATTCGGTTACGCGTGCCAACGGAACTTATTACTACCGTCTGTTTTATTGTGTGGCCAATGGACAGTCATTGGATTGCACACCGCGTCATCAGGAAAAATCCACGATTGTTTCCCAGCCTGTTCCGGTAGTTTCTGCCAGTTTTAATGCGGCTACGATTAACGAAGGAGGAACAGCCACGCTGAACTGGAGTTCGACTCATGCCACTGCGTGCAGCGCTACCGGTATCAGTGGCGTCAGCGGCACGTCTGGCAGCGTGACCTTCCAGGCGCCGACAGTGATGAGCGGCAACCAGACGGTGAGCATTCCGGTTACCTGTACCGGGGGTGGTGGCAGCAAAACAGCTACGGCATCACTCACGATCAATTGGATTAATGATCTGCCGACTCTGTCCGCCATTGGCAATCGCACTATTAATGAAGATGCCAGTACCGGTGCCATTGCCTTTACCCTGGGCGATGAAGAAACCCCGGCAGCCAATCTGACCGTTACCGCTACTTCCAGTAATGCAACCCTGATTCCCAATGCCAATATCCAACTCGGTGGCAGTGGTACCAATCGCACCATCAATGTGACACCGGCGGCCAATGCCTTTGGCAGTGCCACCATCACTGTGCGGGTGACGGATGCACACGGCGGTCAGGCCCAGCAGTCGTTCACGGTTACCGTGAATGCGGTGGACGATGTACCGGTGATTTCCGCCATCAATAATGTATCGGTGAATGAACTGGCTGAGACCACCGTGAATTTCACGGTGACGGATATTGATTCGCCAGTCAGCGGTATCACGGTCACTTCCAGTGCCAATGGCACAGTGACGCCGGTCTTGAGTGGGAGCGGTAATAACTATTCGGTCAAGTTGACAGCAGGCCGTATCACTTCCACGAACTCATCTGCCCAGGCCACCATGACCGTTCGGGCTCCCTTTGGTAGTAGTGCAGTTACCCGTACCTTCACGGTGACGGTTAATAACCTGACACCACAACTCTGGATTGAGGAAACCGGTACCACAGGTATCTATGACCTGAAATGGGAGTACGGAACACAGGGAGTACGCCTGTTTGAAAACGGTGTTGATATCACGGCCAGTTCATCGGGCAGTGCCTCTGCCGTGGGCAGCAGACGCATTACCAAGACGGCCAATGGTACCTTTACGTACTATCTTCAGGATTGTGTTGGCGTGACCCAGGCAGGCTTGGTGTGTCAGGGCACCCACAGCCAGAAAAGTATTACTGTCGCCTTTCCGAAACCGGTGGTTAATGCCAGTTTTAACCGAACCGCAGTCAATGAGGCCAATGCGGGCGCTGCTAATACCACGGCCAACCTGAGTTGGAGTTCGACCCATGCCAATAGCTGTACGGCCACCGGTATCAGCGGTGTCAGCAGCACCTCCGGCACGGTGACCTATACAGCACCGGCCACACTGGTCAGCAGCCAGACTCATACGGTTACAGTGATCTGTACGGGTAATGGTGGCAGTATCTCGGCTAATGCCTCGATCACATTGACCGCCTTGAATGATGTTCCGACGTTTTCCACCATCGGCAACCGCATCATCAATGAAGACACCAATACCGGTGCCATCGCCTTTACGGTAGGGGATGAGGAAACTCCGGTAGCAAATCTGACCGTTAGCGCCACCTCCAGCAATACTGCATTGATTCCCAATGGCAACCTGGTGTTCGGCGGCAGCGGTGCCAATCGCACCCTGACAGTGACGCCAACGGCCAATGCCTTTGGCAGTGCCACTATCACCGTGCGGGTAATCGATGCTCAGGGTGGCCAAGCCCAACAATTGTTCGCGGTTACCATCAACCCGGTTAACGATGCCCCAACGCTCTCGGCCATTGCCAATATCACCATCAATGAAGACACCAGTACTGGTGCGCGGGCGTTTACCGTCGGCGATGTTGACACCCCAGTAGCCAATTTGGTGGTCACAGCCATCTCCAGCAATACCGCCTTGGTGCCTAACGGCAATATTGCCCTGGGTGGCAGCGGAGCCAACCGCACAGTCAATGTTACGCCGATTGCCAATGTCCATGGCACAGCCACGATTACCGTGACTGTATCGGATGGCCAACTGACCGCCAGCCGCAGTTTTGTTGTGACGGTGAATCCGGTGAATGACGCACCGACAATCTCGGCCATTGCCAATATCACTATTGACGAAGACGCCAGCACAGGCGTGCGAGCTTTTACCATCGGTGATATCGATACACCGGTAGCCAACCTGATTGTTTCGGCCACGTCGAGCAATACCACACTGGTCCCCAATACCAATATTGTTCTAGGTGGCAGTAGTACCAGCCGCACGATCAATATCACGCCAGTGGCCAATGGTTATGGCACAGCCACCATTACCGTCACGGTATCGGATGGCCAATTAAATACTTCAAGAAGTTTTGTGGTGACGGTGAATTCGGTCAATGATGCGCCGACAATTTCCACAATGGCCAATATCACTATCGATGAAGACACTAGCACCGGTGCGCGGGCGTTTACCATCAGTGATATCGACACTTCGGTTTCGTCATTAACAGTGACAGCCACCTCCAGCAACACCACTTTGGTCCCCAATACCAATATTGCTTTAGGTGGTAGCGGAGCCAATCGCACGGTTAATATCACGCCAGTGGCTAATGGTTATGGCACGGCCACGATTACCGTTACGGTATCGGATGGTCAGTTAAGTACTTCAAGAAGTTTTGTGGTGACGGTGAGTCCAATTAATGATGCCCCGACGATTTCTACGATCGCCAATATCACTATCGACGAAGACACCAGCACCGGTGTGCGAGCTTTTACTATCGGTGATATCGATACGCCGATAGCTAACCTGACCATCTCAGCCTCATCGAGCAACACTGCTCTGGTTCCTAATACCAATATTGTTTTAGGTGGCAGTAGTACCAGCCGCACGATCAATATCACGCCAGTGGCTAATAGTTATGGCTCGGCCACGATTACCGTTACGGTATCGGATGGCCAATTAAATACTTCAAGAAGTTTTGTGGTGACGGTGAATTCGATTAATGATGCGCCGACAATTTCCACGATTGCTAATATCACCATCAATGAAGATACCAGTACGGGTGCGCGGGCCTTTACCATTGCTGATATTGATACTCCGGTGGCTAATCTGACAGTCACGTTTACATCGAGCAATACCACGCTGGTACCCCATGCCAATATCATCTTGGGTGGCAACGGAGCCAACCGCACGGTTAATGTTATGCCAGTTGCCAACGGTAATGGTGCGGCCACCATTACCGTCACAGTATCCGATGGTCAGTTGACGGCCAGTCGATCTTTTGTGGTGACAGTGAACCCGGTCAACGATGCACCAACGATCTCCGCGATTGCCAACATCACCATCGACGAAGATACCAGCACCGGTGCACGACCCTTTACCATTGCTGATATTGATACCCCGGTAGCTAACCTGACGGTAACTGCCACCTCCAGCAATACTGCGCTGGTACCTCATGCCAATATCACCTTGGGTGGCAGCGGCGCGAGCCGCACCATCAACGTCACTCCGGTAGCCAGTGGCCATGGCACAACCACGATGACGGTGACGGTATCGGATGGGCAATTAAGTGCTTCAAGAAGTTTTGTGGTGACGGTGAATTCGGTTAATGATGTGCCGGTGATCTCAACCTTCAGTAATCGTACTATTGATGAAGATACCAGTACTGGCGTAGTTCTCTTTACAGTGGATGATGAAGAAACTGCCGCCGCTTCCCTGATCGTATCGGCTACCTCCAGTAATACGGCCCTGGTGCCCAACAACCGCCTGGTTCTGGGAGGTAGCGGCACCAATCGCACGCTGACAGTGGCGCCCTTAGGCAATGCCTTCGGGGTCACTACTATTACGGTAACTGTGACGGACGCCGGTGGTGCCTCTGCCCAACGCAGCTTTGTTCTGACAGTAAACGCCGTCAACGATCTGCCGACCATTACACCCATCCCGGAGCAGCGTATTACGGCAGGAACCTCAGCCCCCACTTTGAATTTCACTATCGGCGATATCGAGACCCCGGCAGCGTCACTCAGTGTCACCACCTCATCCGATAAGCCTGGCCTAATCGCCACCAGTGGTATTGTGCTGGGCGGCAGTGGCGCCACCCGTACCCTGAAGATTACTCCGGTGGTTGGTCAGAGCGGTTTGGCAATGGTGACCATCAAGGTCACTGATGCTGACGGTGGTGAAAGCACCTTGTCGGTTAAGGTCTCTGTCTCGGCTGACACCAGTATCACTTTTGATATGGCCAATGCACCGGCGAGCTTCATTCACAACCTCACCGATGGTGTGACAAACTTGGGGAGTGGTGATTTTGTGGCCATCACCCAGGGCGCACTCAATGTGGATGGTGGTGCAGCGTCCTACAAGGTTGCCATTGACTTGCCACCTGCGATTCGTGATCTGGCACCGACATTGGGGTTGAATTACAACAGTCACGGTAGTGACGGGGTGATGGGGGTTGGCTGGTTTCTCAGTGGCCTATCATCCATCCATCGCTGCCGTGCTACCTTTGCCTCCGAAGGTGCAGAGGCCCAAAAATCCAACCCGCAATACACCCAGGGAGATCGCTTGTGCCTGGATGGTCAGAAATTGGTTATTGCCGGCAGCAGTACCCCGGCCAATAACAGTGCCTATTGGGCTGCCAATGCGATCTACCAGACGGAGATCGACAGCTTTACCCGTATCCAGGCCCATGGTTCCCATGAAGGCGGGCCGCAGTATTTCACCCTGACCACCAAAGACGGTCGTACCCTGACATTCGGTGAAGAAGCGACCAACCAGAAGAGCCGTATCTATGCACCGGGCCAGCCTAATGGTCCCATCAGTAACTGGATGCTGGACAAGGTGGAAGATCGCTACGGCAACCGCTATCAAGTCTATTACCTGCGAGATACTGTCATAGGGGAACACTACCCATCCCATATCACTTGGGCGCCGGAATCGGCTGTGGTATTCAGTTACATCGACCGCACCGGCAATACACCTTGGGGTTATGACGGCGGTCATCAATATGTGCGCACAAAACTATTGGATAAAGTCACGACCTACATTGGTATAACCGATAGCAGCACACCGACAGCCGGTACCAGGGTTAGGGAATACGACATTGATTACCAGCTCAGCGCGACTACCAATCGTCATCTGGTGAAGGAAATCCGGGAATGTGGTTTTACCTCGACCGGAGTCAGGCAGTGCGCGAAGCCTTTGCAGTTTGAGTGGCAGATGGGGGAGCTTGGGTTTGAGCAAGCAGGGCAACCCTTGGCTTACGAGGGTGTTCTTTACGAGGACATCAATAATGATGGCTTCGTGGATGTTATTGGCGAGAAAAGCATATTGGCCTGGGGTTCTGCCACCGGGTTTGTTGCAGCGAATGATAGCGCAGACGAGTTTCTCCGTACTATTCAAACCCGCTTCGGAAAATATATGGCCAGGGGAGTGCTTCGAGGAGATTATGTGGATATCAAGATAATCCGTATGTCTCCTTCAGGCATGGAAACCTCCTCGACGGTTGTGTCGCTGACAAAGGCAAACTTGCCGCAGGTTCACGCCGTTGATTTAAATAATGATGGGTTGACGGATCTCTATATCGGTGGTCACCTCTGGATTCAGCAGAGCGATGCTTCGTTCGTTGAATCTCTGGCAACCGTTACTTACCCTTATGAAGCGCCCTCTTCTTACAGTGGTATCCAGCCCCATTTTGTGGATATCAACAATGATGGGCTTCTGGATCGAACCGGTGTGTCCTTTCACGGATTAGTGGATTCGGGGCTTTTTAACAACGTGCTCTATGGTGCTCTGAATGAGGTTGATAAATTCGGAGCCTTCAGTAGCTCAATGCGGGTCAGTTCGGTATCACCAGCAACCAAAGTATCTGGGGTTGGGCATATTGATGCACCTCTCCACTATCGCTATACATCTAATATCGGTTTTTGGCATTCCTGGATCGATATCAATGGCGATGGTCATGCGGATGTGCTCTATGCGGATAAGCATTCAGGCGCGCCGCAATGGCGGATTCGTTTATCAACAGGAGATGGTCAGTCATACTCGCTACAGCCGTTGATTACCTCGGGGGCATCGGTTGTACCCATGAATAACGTTGCTCTTGGGCAATATTCTTTTGTGATGGATTACAACAAGGATGGAGTAGATGATTTTATTGTGTTTTTTTCCAGTGGCCCTGGTGAGCGCGTCATGCGGGTATTCTATGGCTCTTACGTCAATGGAACCTTGTCGTTTGTCAATGGTGGCGTAGATCCGCTTATGGGCAAGCTGGGTTACCTGGTTGGGTTGGATATTGTTCCTGGAGAGCAAACCATTAACCCTTTCCGCGGTGATATCAACAATGACGGTATCCCTGATCTTGTCATCGGTGGCGCAGCATACTTTGGCAAACAGCAACAGCCCGACCTGCTCAGCAAAGTTACCGACGGCTTCGGTGCAATCCAGGAGCTGGGTTACAGCCCCTTGGTGGACGATGACAATAACGGCAAACCACTGTATACCCCGGATGCCGTAGCACCCGCCTTCCCGCAAGCACCTGCCAGTCGCGGTATGCAGGTGGTCAAGCAACTGTCCGTCAGCAACGGCCTCGGCGGCCAGGTGCACACCTGGTTTCACTACACCGGCGGCAAACAGGATTTACAGGGGCGCGGCTTCCTCGGGTTTGCGAAGATCGAAACCACCAGCACCAGTAGCGGTGTGGAAACCGCCACGCACTATCTGCAGGGGTTCCCCTATACCGGCCGCATCAGCGAGGTGCTGATCAAGGACAGTGTCAGCGGCAACCTGATCAGCCGCACCCAGAACCACTACACAACGCACAGCCATAATGGCCGCTTCCCCTACCTGGATTACAGCATCCAGCAGGATTACCAACTGCTTACCACCTCGCTGAACACACCACTGGCCGTCAACAAAGTGGAGAACAGCTTCGATGTCTGCGGCAATCTCATAGGGCGCACTACCACAACTGGCACCGGCCTGTCCGGTATAACCGTTACCGGCATTCTGGGCACGGCTACCTTGACCAACACGTTGATCAACACGAGTGACAGTGATTGTTCCGATGACTTCGTGTCGGAAACAACCGTAACCTACACCGAAGCAGGGGATATTAATCCGCGCACGGTCACCACGACCTTCGAGCCGAATGCCCAGTTTGATGTGTATCAACAGACCGTGTTTGAAGGTACGGCCCTGGAAGTAGTCACCACTACCAATCGTAATGAACAGGGCACCATCACCGATACCGGTGCCATAGCAGCAGACCTGAACAGCACCAATACCGCGGCCCGGATCACCAGCTTCAGCGATCTCGATAAAGGTATCTACCCGGAGGCAGTTACCAATGCTGCCGGTCATATCGTCACGCTCAGCTATGACTACCGTTTCGGCAAGGTCAACCAGGAAGCCGATCCCAACAGTCTGATCAGCAGTCGGGACTTTGACGTGCTGGGTCGCAATGTGCGTGAAACCGCTGCGGATGGCGCCATCACCGAACTGCTGTCCTGGTACTGCGCCAGCGCACCGGTCACCTGTCCGAGTCATGCGGTCTACCTGACAGCCACCCGCGTCACCCACCCGAGTGAACCGGGCAAACTGGGCGCACCGCTCGCCATCACCTACTACGACAGCCTGCAACGGGTGGTGCGCAACGAAACCCACAGCCTCAACCAGGCGGTGGTGAAAAGCGATACCCAGTACACCGCAGCGGGGTATGTCCATCGCGTGTCCGAACCCTTCACCGGCTTCGCCAGCCACTGGACCACCTACAGTGACTACGATGCCCTGGGGCGGGCCAACACCATCATCGGCCCCGACGGCGGCAGCCTGGGTGTGACCTACAGCCTGGATGCCAACCGGCTCAAGACCAGTGAAACGGTCACAGTGGTCACGCCCAACAGTACGGACATCCAGACTACTCGCCGCTATACCAATGCCCTCGGCCAGGTGGTCAGGGTCGAGGATGCGCGGGGCACCCCGGTGGATTACACCTACGATGCCCAAGGGAATCTCAAAACGACCATTGTTAATAACAATGCCCTGACCACCATCACCGTCGTGCACGACCTGGCCAGCAACAAAACCCGCATCACCGACCCGGATGCCGGGGTGATCGACTTTGCCTACAACGGCTTTGGGGAACTGCGCAAGCAGACCTGGCAACCCGACCTGACCGGCCACACCAAATCCATCACCTACACCTATGATGACCTGGGCCGCAAAACTCATCGCATCGACCAGCCTGCCAGTGGTAACGCCACCAGCTATAGCTGGGTATGGGATGCACCGGGCCAGTTAGGTTTGCTATCCAGCCAATCAGGTAATGGTTACAGCGAAAACTATACCTACGACCCGCTATCCCGTGTGCAGACCCAAACCACCAGCATCACTGGCCTGGCTGGCGGCAAAGTCTTTACCTACGGCTACGACAGTTTCAGCCGACCGGCCACCACCACCTACCCGAACGGCCTGACTATCACCCGCGATTACCAAGCCAGCGGTATGCATGTGCGCACTCGTGACGTCACAGGCAGTACTGACAACACCCTGTGGGTTCTAGGTAAGCAACAGAATAATCGTGGCCAGTTGACTCACGCGCTCTACGGCAACGGTGTCGTCACGGCTCATACCTACACCGACAGCAACGGCCGCCTGGCCAGTATCACCAGCGGCCGGTTAACGGCCAGCAACACGCTGAACAGCCTCAACGGCGATATCCAGGCGTTGAGTTATGAGTTTGACAGCCTCGGCAACCTGCGCAGCCGCACCACAAAGCGCAGTGACAACAACGGCCTGGCTTTTGAAAACACTACCGAACGTTTTGCCTACGACAAGCTCAATCGGGTCACTGCCAGCACCACCTCGGGTCTGGGCCTGTTCAACCGTAGTCTGGATTATCAGTATGATGACCTGGGTAACCTTACCTACCGCAGCGACACCGGCGCATTGGCCTATAACCGCACTGGCAATGCCGGTGTGCATGCTGTTACCAGCTCAGGCACCAGCGGCACACCTGATTACAAAACCTATGCTTATGATCGCTACGGCAACATGACCAGTCGCGGTGGTGAAACCATCAGCTATGACGTGTTCAACAAACCCCTGACCATCAACGGCAGCAATGGCACCAGCAGCTTCAGTTATGGCCCCAACCATGAACGGTTCAAACAAATAACCGGTGGCAAGACCACCTACGTAATCAATGGCGGTGCCTACGAAGAGATCGTCGACAACAACACAGGAACCGTAACGCAAAAGAGCTATGTCGATGGCTTTATGGTACAGACCAAAACCGGTACGACAACCGACATCACTTACCTGCATAAGGATCATCTGGGCTCGACGGAAGCGATGACGGATGCGAACGGCAACCTGACCGGCAGGATGAGCTTTGGGGTCTGGGGGCAGCGACAGCAGGCCAGTTGGCAGACGGGTACCCCACCCACGACGGAACTCAACAGCTTCAAGACCCAACAGGGCTACACTGGCCATGAGCAGCTCGACAATCACGATCTGATTCACATGGGCGGGCGGGTGTATGACCCCACGATTGGGCGGTTCCTCTCCGCAGATTTGTACATCCAGTCGCCATATAACACACAGAGCTTTAACCGCTACAGTTATGTGTTTAATAATCCTCTAAGTCGCATAGATCCAACGGGGTATTTTTCAGACATGATGCAGTGGGCTATGGAGTCGTCCTATCAACACGCGTCGGGGTGGTTCTGGAATGCCAGCTACCAGGCGGCACAAGCACAGATTAATTATTCGCAAGCCAAGAAGGCGGCAGAGCGGGCTGCCAATCAGGGAACGCCTACGGTTTGGATGGAGGAATTGCCACGGGATGAAAAGGAGGAGCTACAATCAACAAGCAAACAAAAGAATGGTAATGGGCTCAGTTTGGATGGTGCACAAGAGGGGCTTAAACCTACCGAAGCAGAATATAAGTTGATTTCTGAAGGTAAGTTGGCAGAAATGTGGCAAGGAAGGTGCGCTGCCGGCGACCCTATTGGCTGCGTCGGTTTTGCAACATGGGGAGACCCTGCTGACGTTCTAGCAATGCACGGTAAAGTAGATGGTGCTTATTGGGTGGGGGTTGGTGCCACAGTTCGATTTAATGCGCGCAATGGATTGCTTACGGGAAACCCTGAGCTATTACTTAACCCTGATGCTTTGAATACCGCTGTACTATCTTTTGGAAAGGCCATTGCAACCGCTCACTTAGACGCAACTGCCGCAGACTTATCTGGTAGACACTACTTTTTACGAGCTGACGAAATTACCCAATATCACCATGTAGTTTTTGATCGGTTTAATGTTAGTAGGCGATGGTATGGTGGAAGTTATGGGACGGGCAGACATGAGCCTTTGCTGGAGCCTTTTTATTGTCGGCCATCTTGCGATAGTAATTGACGGGGGTATTTGTGAAAAACTGGTTTCTTATTGGAATTTTTATGGCATCTTCTAGTTGCAGTGTTAATTCAAAGTCTATTGACTTTGAAGGGTTAAAAATCCCTCAGGAGTATGTGCTGCATGCTCCTTCCGAAGGTCCAAAGGGAGTTTTTGATGATGAGTCTATTGGTATCGCGCTAGTGGTTCCAGAAGATGAAGTTAAACGTAAAATTCCTCGGTACCAGATTGAAAATAGAGGAAAACGAGAGTTAAGTTTTGTTGTGGAACAAAGCTTTATTGATTTGAATGCCGTTAGTAATTCTGTCCTCACGAGTTTTGTTAAAAGTGATACACGAGTTGATGCTGATAAATATTTGCCATACGAGCGATTATATCGTTCATCAGATAGCTGGCTGTTAGTGTCGTCTGAGGGTGGAGGTAAATTCTTGGAGGCACAATGTAGTCGGTCGGGGCTGACTGGCAATGTTGAAGTTTGTTATTTTAAGAAAAACGTAAATGGATATGGTGTTTCATTCCACTTGGAAAACACTAATATTGCTTTAGCAAAAGAGTTTGAGGATTTTATATCGGATAAGATAGAGAATTGGCGAAAGTAGTGTTCATAAATTGTACTAGCTCAAACTTGATCTGACACTTCTTCTGGATGGGCGAGTTTACGACTCCGCCTGTCCTGTCCGATGTCCCGATAAGGCAGTACTAATTTTTTCAAGTTCATTTTTTGGTTAAACGCACAAAATTTGAACAATGCTCTTTAACAATCTGTAAAATCCGGTTTTTTCATTTTCGGCATGATAAAAACCCCGGACAATAGATTCCGCTACAAGGTTTTATGTCTCACGCTATAAATTTCTTCAGGGCGGTGAAAAATAGATTCCTGTCAATGCACCATCCCATGCAGAAAACATCAGTGGCTTTCCGGTGTGAGGTGTTGTGTTTTTCCAAACCTCGAACGGGGTCAATCCGTTTAAATTCTGGTGTGTCCGAATATGGTTATACCAAAACCTGAAAGTATCCAAATCTGTTGAAAGATTTTCAGTGAAGCCCGGTGTGTAATGTTTCAGCTTCTGCTTCAAGGTTCCAAAGAAGCGCTCAATTTTTCCATTCATCCACGGGCAGCAAACCTCCGAGCGCTGGTGCTTGATCTGTAACAGCCACAGGCCAAACCGGAAGAGTTTCGAGGTAAATACCGGCTCATTATCCGTGTTGACCAAGTTCGGTTTTCCGTATTTTTCTACAGTATCCAATAGATACCGCAACAACGTTGCCGATGCTTTGCCGGGGATTGGTTCCAACTGCAAACACAGCCGGGTTCCTGAATCCACAATACCCAAAATGGTTTGTGGTATGTGCTCATCATCGTTAACGTACGTCAGGTCCATTGACCATACAAGGTTTTTGGGTAATGGCCTGGGTGTGCGGTTTCTTAGTGTTTTACGTAACAACAGGATTTCTTTGGCGTGTTTCTGGATGATGGTGGCTGTATACGTTTTACTCACGGACATGTCCTGTTTTTCACGATAAAGCCTGTTAAAGGCATCAGCCACTTTCCGGCAGCCATCGTGAACCATAAACGCTTTGAGCCGGATAATTTCCTGTTTAACCCATGCCGGTTTGCGTTGTCGTTTTACAATAATTATCGATTGTTTTTCGGTTGATTTGATTTTTTGTTTTGCACGGAAAAGCGGTTTTTGTCGTTTTATCAATAAGCCTAACAAGCGAAGGTGCTTCAGGAAGACAGTTTTCTGCTGAATCCAAATAAGCCATGCAGCCTCGATAAAAATCCTTATTGAAACAACAGTCACAATTATCTCCTGTTAGATATTTTTGTGTGGCAGCTACACCTACGATGCCCAGGGCCACCTCAAGACCACGCTCGTCAACAACAATACCTTGACAACTATCACCGTCGTGCACGACCTGGCCAGCAACAAAACCCGCATCACCGACCCGGATGCCGGGGTGATCGACTTTGCCTACAACGGCTTTGGGGAACTGCGCAAGCAGACCTGGCAACCCGACCTGACCGGCCACACCAAATCCATCACCTACACCTATGATGACCTGGGCCGCAAAACTCATCGCATCGACCAGCCTGCCAGTGGTAACGCCACCAGCTATAGCTGGGTATGGGATGCACCGGGCCAGTTAGGTTTGCTATCCAGCCAATCAGGTAATGGTTACAGCGAAAACTATACCTACGACCCGCTATCCCGTGTGCAGACCCAAACCACCAGCATCACTGGCCTGGCTGGCGGCAAAGTCTTTACCTACGGCTACGACAGTTTCAGCCGACCGGCCACCACCACCTACCCGAACGGCCTGACTATCACCCGCGATTACCAAGCCAGCGGTATGCATGTGCGCACTCGTGACGTCACAGGCAGTACTGACAACACCCTGTGGGTTCTAGGTAAGCAACAGAATAATCGTGGCCAGTTGACTCACGCGCTCTACGGCAACGGTGTCGTCACGGCTCATACCTACACCGACAGCAACGGCCGCCTGGCCAGTATCACCAGCGGCCGGTTAACGGCCAGCAACACGCTGAACAGCCTCAACGGCGATATCCAGGCGTTGAGTTATGAGTTTGACAGCCTCGGCAACCTGCGCAGCCGCACCACAAAGCGCAGTGACAACAACGGCCTGGCTTTTGAAAACACTACCGAACGTTTTGCCTACGACAAGCTCAATCGGGTCACTGCCAGCACCACCTCGGGTCTGGGCCTGTTCAACCGTAGTCTGGATTATCAGTATGATGACCTGGGTAACCTTACCTACCGCAGCGACACCGGCGCATTGGCCTATAACCGCACTGGCAATGCCGGTGTGCATGCTGTTACCAGCTCAGGCACCAGCGGCACACCTGATTACAAAACCTATGCTTATGATCGCTACGGCAACATGACCAGTCGCGGTGGTGAAACCATCAGCTATGACGTGTTCAACAAACCCCTGACCATCAACGGCAGCAATGGCACCAGCAGCTTCAGTTATGGCCCCAACCATGAACGGTTCAAACAAATAACCGGTGGCAAGACCACCTACGTAATCAATGGCGGTGCCTACGAAGAGATCGTCGACAACAACACAGGAACCGTAACGCAAAAGAGCTATGTCGATGGCTTTATGGTACAGACCAAAACCGGTACGACAACCGACATCACTGTAAGCGCCTAACTAACCCCATCTATCGAGTTAATTGTTTTTTTACTAAGGTACTTTTCCTAAATTCACCAGGAGGCCTTATGAAAAAACGTAACGAAGAACAATGGCGAGCACTGTTTGCGCAGCACGACGCCAGCGGTGTATCAGCAGCCGTTTTTTGTAAGCAGAACGAGCTGTGCCCCAAATACTTCAGCTTGCGCCGCAAACAATTGGCAAAGATGGCCAGTAAAGAGGAAGCCGGTTTTGTTCGTGTAAAAGTAAAGCCCAAAATACCGCACGAAGCTTCTGGTGTGAAGGCTGCATCACTGACCATTCGCCATCATGTAGGCCAGCTTGAATTTGGCACACTACCGCCACCTCAGTGGCTGGCCCAATTGCTCAGGGCGTTGGCATGATCCAGTGGGATGATGTGCCGGTATACGTACACCGGCAACCGGTGGATTTTCGCAAATCCATTAATGGGTTGAGTGTCTTGGTGCAGGAGTCCATGGCACTGGAGGTATTTTCCCGATCCGTGTTTGTGTTTGGCAATCGCACCCGCAATAAAATAAAAATCCTCTACTGGGATAAAACCGGGTTTTGTCTGTGGTACAAGCGGCTGGAAAAAGACAAATTCAAATGGCCACGCCGGGGTGATGCTGTGTTATCACTGACTCACGAACAGTTTGATTGGCTGTTGCGCGGGTTAGATATTGAAAAGCTTCAACCACACACAGAAAAATATTTCTTCTCGGCGAATTAGTGCTATCAACCTGCGCAGGTTTTTTATAAGATGTGTGGATGGAAAACAAACCCGATCTTCTGCAAGAAAATATTGATCTGCAAAAAATAGTTGCCGATAAAGACGATATTATTTCAGCGCAGGAAAAGTCCCTTCAAAGCAAAGAAAAACGCATTCGTATTCTTGAAGAATATATCCTCTCGCTTCAGCAAAAACAATTTGGCAGTTCCAGTGAAAAGCAGGAAGTGCTTCAAGCGGAGCTGGTCTTTACCGAAGCGGAGGATACCGCGGAAGCCGAAGCCCCTGAACAAGTGGATGCCTTTGCCGATGACACGGTTGTTGTAGCGGAGCATAAACGCAAGAAGAAACGTGCATCCATTCCCAAAGAGCTACATCGTATCGAGATTACCCACGATCTGCCTGAGGATCAAAAATGCTGTCCGCACGATGGATCGTTATTAAAACCCATCGGTTTTGAATCCCACGAACAATTAGACATTATCCCCGCCAGTGTTCGGGTGTTACATCACAAACGATTGAAATACGCCTGCCCCTGTTGCGAAAACTATCTTGTGACCGCAAAGAAACCCGCACAACCGATTGAAAAAAGTATCGCCTCACCCGGGCTGTTGGCCCATATTGCCACGCAAAAATATGTAGATGCCATGCCGCTGTATCGCCAGACGGACATTTTCAAACGTATTGGTGTGGAGATGGATCGCACTACACTCGCCAACTGGATGATCCGTTGTGGAAACCTGGTGCAGCCATTAATTAACTTGCTGCACGAAAGAATGTTGGAACAAACGATTCTTCATGCGGATGAAACGCGTGTGCAGGTGTTGAATGAAACCGGTCGTGCGGCTGAAACACAGAGTTTTATGTGGGTATTGCGCAGTACGCAACCCACGTGTGCAGCAGTGCTTTATCGCTACGAACCGACACGCAGTGGAAAAGTAATCACGGAATTGCTACGTGATTTTAATGGCGCACTCATGACCGATGGCTATGCAGCTTACAACGCACCTTGTGAAAAAAAGGGTATTACCCATTTAGCCTGTTGGGCACATGCGCGTCGCAAGTTTATCGAGGCACAAAAAATCCAGGCGAAGGGAAAAACCGGTAAAGCAGATCAAGCGATTGCGTTTATCCAGCAGCTCTATGGAATAGAAAAGGCGATTAAGGACAAAACGCCGGAAGAAAAATATCAACTGAGACAAACACAATCGCTGCCGGTGTTACAAAAAATAAAAGTCTGGTTGGATAAAGGCTTGGCACATTCACCGCCACAATCGTTGATTGGAAAGGCATTGCATTATTTGCATGAACAATGGCCGAAGCTGGTTCGCTATGTGGAATCGGGGGATTATCCGATTGATAACAATGCAGCGGAGAATGCAATCCGCCCGTTTGTGATTGGGCGAAAAAACTGGCTATTCTCCACAAGTCCCAAAGGGGCCACGGCGAGTGCAAATTTATACAGTGTGATTGAAACCGCCAAGGCCAATGGGCTGGAGCCTTATGGGTATTTAAAAACAATCTTCACTGAATTACCCAATGCGACAAGCCTCGAACAGATCGAGGCATTATTACCGTGGAATTACAAGGATGGGGTTAGTTAGGCGTTTACCACTGATTGCAAGAAAGAACAGCCTGGCCTATGCCGCTACGGCAACATGACCAGTCGCGGTGGTGAAACCATCACTTATGATGTATTCAACAAACCCCTGACCATCAACGGTAGCAATGGCACCAGCAGCTTCAGTTATGGCCCCAACCACGAGCGCTTTAAACAGGTATCCAGTGGAAAAACCACCTATGTCATCAACGGTGGTGCTTACGAAGAGATCGTCGACAACAACACAGGAACCGTAACGCAAAAGAGCTATGTCGATGGCTTTATGGTACAGACCAAAACAGGCAGTATCATCGAAGTCACCTACCTGCATAAGGATCATCTGGGCTCGACGGAAGCGATGACGGATGCCAACGGTAATCTGACTGGTCGGATGAGCTTTGGGGTCTGGGGACAGAGACAGCAGGCCAGTTGGCAGACGGGTACCCCCTCCACCGGTGAGCTGAATGCCTTCAAGACCCAACAGGGTTACACTGGCCATGAGCAGCTCGACGCCCATCATTTGGTTCATATGGGGGGCGAATCTATGACCCCAGCATCGGAAGATTCCTGAGTGCGGACTTGTACATTCAGTCGCCGTATAACACACAGAGCTTTAACCGCTACAGTTATGTGTTTAATAATCCGCTGAGCCTCGTCGATCCAACGGGGTATTTTTCAGACATGATGCAGTGGGCGATGGAGTCGTCCTATCAACACACGTCGGGGTGGTTCTGGAATGCCAGCCACCAGGCGGCTCAAATGCAGATTAATTATTCGCAAGCCAAGAAGGTGGCAGAGAGGGCTGCCAATCAGGGAACGCCTACGGTTTGGATGGAGGAATTGCCACGGGATGAAAAGGAGGAGCTACAATCAACAAGCAAACAAAAGAATGGTAATGGGCTCGGTTTTGATAATGCACAAGAGGGGAGCTGTTGGGGTAGTTATGGTCCTTTGCGTACAGCAATATGCAACACAGCAATGGAAGGATGTACACCTCAATCAGTTTATAGTAATGGTTTGAAGATCCTCCCCGGACCCGGAGGAGATGGCACCCCTTTTGAAAACGGTGCGATTTCTGAATTGTTTGTTGGGCCGACTCAGCACTTCTTTAATGATGATACTTTGACCGTTCATAATGTTGCGTTAGAAGGACATGTGCTTTCGGGAGTTGTTACGCGACAAGTTGTCACTGATAGCCGTGGCTGGGTGTATATTGAGACGTCTAAGGTTGGCCCCGCGACCCCATTAAATGTGGCTGCAAGGTTGGTCGATGGTGCCTTGTGGCGTGATGTGGATTTAAGGATAAGGCGTATGGTTTACCATCATGCGGTGCAACAACAATGATTTGGTTTAAGGCTATTTTGGCAGGCATTTTAACGCCACCATTACTTGGTGCCATTTACTATTCTTACTTGTCGTATGCATCAGAAGCACCGTTCAACAAAACGGTGCTTCTGATTACGATACTTTTTTCCTATGTGTTGGTAGTCGTGGTGGGTTTGCCTTCAGTTTTTGCGCTTAGGCTGAAAGAAGCTATCCCTTTGAGATTTTGCGTACTTATGGGTGTTATGGTTTCGTTGCTTACGGCCTTTTTGTTATTTTCTTTTTCTGCGATGTTTCCGCCATTAGACCAACTAATAATTTTCAGTTCTTTAGGGGCTATCTCTGGTCTAGTCGTTTGGTGTGTCTTTAGGTGAGGAATTTATCTTGTAGTTCTGGTGTGGGCGTCATGCAGTACTCTTGTTTTCCAAACCATTTGTATCGATTACGAGCGATTAAAGAGTACAAATAGTTTCGTATTGGTCTCGGGATGATCCGTAAAATGATAAGGTGATTCCAGGGGCTCTTAAGCTCTTTTGTTATTGCTAGCGCTGCGTCACTCTTGATAAAAGCCTCGCCGTTTTTTACCAAGAGAAAGGTATCTATGTTGTCGTTCGATATGTTGTAAGTGACCAGTATTTGTTGACCAATGTTTGTTTGCATGTGTGCAAATTTAAAAATATTTTTATGATCTCTCTCGATGATAAAATTTACTGATGAATTGCATAATTTGCAGGTGCCATCGAAGACAATAATGCTATTGTGAGGCTCGAATTTTTGATTCATCAATGATGTTCCGCTTGTATGAGGTAAATGTCCTGTAAAGCTGTAAACCACAGGATGGTTGATTGAAAACTGGCATTTTTAAAACATAAATGCCAGTTTTTTTATATCTCATCTCTTATCCTCAACAAGTTTTTGACAGGATGGCTGTCAAAAACGGCCTGCCATTCCCACGATGTTTCAGTAAGATTGATAGTCGTAGTAGCAACGCCCCCAGAGGAAACCAATCTTACTAAAACTGCATCCAGAGATTTCGTCGCCATGCTGGGCTCGATCAATTTGTACTTTGAGCGTTCCTTTGAGGCTTGGCTTGTTAGCCGAAAAGCGTTCTCATTCAAATTGCCATCATAGGGAAAATACGTATTTTTAATGCATACCGCCCTATCAAATTTATTTATGTAACTAAGCGTGACACAATGGTCACGCTCGCATTTGGCGGGAGTTACATATACCTTAGCGTCGGCAATTTTTTTGCAAATGACGAACAGCTAACAACTAGAAAAATAAAAAATAGTACTATTTTTTTCATTAACATTCTCCACTGACAATCAATTGCTCTGGTGTATGCAGCGCAGGCATAGCTGGAAGCGTTATTCCTTGTCACAGACCACCCAAAACTGCCTGCCAAACCTATTGCACCAGCTCCACCATAGGCGACAGCGCCTTGGAAATGCTCATGCCCAAAACCTGCCAGATGAGCGGCTTCATGAACAAGCAAAGCAGAGAAATATGTTCTATTGCTTGTTAATGAGGGGTTATAAAAATTGTATCAGGGTGAGCGACTTTACTTACCCATGCTCCCACCGTATCACCTTCTGCTAAGCGCTTAGCAATATAAGCTGGATCTCCGGCAGTGATTGTCGCTGCTGATAATGCTGCACTAATATTCGCCAAATTTCTATCCAACGCAGAGCGCACAGCATAAGCTGAGGGTGAGACTGAAATTGTCAAGATTTGTGCGTATTAAACGGTGCTAATAAAAAGAACTGCGCTAACAAAAAGGCCAGCATTGCTGCTGGCCCTGGAAGTCTATAACGGTAAATATTGGTTCAGGAATTTATCCATGGCTTCGAAGGTTTGTTGGCGATGAGGGAGGTAGTCCAGATGGTGGGTACCGTCTTCCAATTCAATGTATTCGTAGGTTTTCTTGGTTTTTGCCAGGGCCTTGGCCATTAACCGGCTTTGTGCGACAGGGACAGAGGCATCCTTATCGCCATGGATGAGCAGGATTGGAATTTTAACCTTGTCGACCATACGTGCAGGTGAGGTTTCCTTGAGTTGGCTTCGGTCATTACCAAACTGTTCCCGGTAGCTGTTGGCCGCCATATAGTAGCGGAAGGTATCGCGCATTTTGACCAGGTCTGACATGCCTGCAAAACTGATGGCACATTGGAACAGGTCCGGTGTTTTGGTGGCGCCCATCAGTGCTGCATAGCCGCCATAGCTGGCGCCGACAATACACACTTTTTTGGGGTCGGCAATTTTTTCCCTGACCAGGTAATGCACGGCGTCTTCAAGATCATCCTGCATTTCCAGGCCGTAACCGCCTATGGCTTGCATCATAAAGTCGTGGCCGCGGCCGGACGAACCGCGGAAGTTGGGTTGGAACACCGCGTAACCGCGATCCACCATAAAAGCCGAGAAGCGATCGAAACCGGAGCCATCTTCACTCATAGGGCCACCGTGGGGAAGGATAATGGTGGCAACCGGTTTGTTGGCAAAGGTTTTGGGCAAAGACAAATAACCCTCAAGTGCCAGGCCATCGCGCGCCTTGTAGGTGCGGAATTCTTTTTTAACCAGTACGTCTTCTGTTAATTCCGGCAACAAATCGGCAACGTGTACCAGCTCTTTGGTATCGCGATTGCCATAGAGAATAGCGCCCGGGTTGAGGTTGCCACTGGAGTACAACACGTATTTGCGTGCATCTTCACTCAGGCTGATGATGTAGTTGTTGCTGTCGGGCAAGGCTTTATCCAGGCCTGCCTGGAAGGCTTTGAATTCCTGGTTCCAGAAAATACTTTTGCTTTGGCCATCGTTGTAGTAAATGCCGACCACCTGCTTGTGTGCCGGTGAATAAATCAGGCTGCCACTGACATCGTATTCCGGATGGCTGAGTACCAATTCTTTGGGATAGCCGGGTTTGGATAAATCGGCTTTGAACAGCGCCTGGCGACCTTCGTGGTTGGCGAACAAAAATAATTCATTGGGATCGTTGCCAAAGCCGACAGGTGAAATATCCGGCTCATCGAAGTTGATATAGGACCAGGCTTCCGTCCATTTATTGGTGTTGGGATCGAGTACACGGATGCTGATGCGACGATCGCGGTCGTTGTAGCCCACACCTGCACGCACATTGCCCTGGCGGTCCGCCAACCAGGAGCGCACACTACTGTGGTATTTTTTAACGCGTGATAACTTGCCGGTATAGACGTTGGCTTTATAGACGGTCTGGTGGCCGGGCAGGTCGCGATCCACACTCAGCAAAATATGTTCGGGATCATCCGGCAACATGCTGATGATATTGTCCTGAAATTGGCTGACCCAACCCTGGTAGACCGCATCTTCATTGGGCTTGACCAGCGTGATAATTTTTGATGGTTTTTTCGCATCGACGGCCAGCAAGCGCGTTTCGGTGAATTGCAGGGAGGTATTCATACCGCGCCTGCTGGCAAAGCGCAGGCTCATTAACAAGCGATCATTATTGGCCCAGCGCACCCAATTGAATTTGAATTCCTTATTGTCCGTTTTGGTGGGGAAAAAAACGTTTCCTGTGGCCAATTCGTAAACCATCACTGCCGTAATACCATCGATGTTTTTCAGGGCCAGCAAGTGGGTTCCGTCGGGAGACAGTTCAAGCCTGTCGAGGACTTCATCGCGATAAAAGCTGGAGAGGGGTTGCGGGGTATGCTTAGCTGGTTTGGCGGCATGGGTTACCGCGGTCAATGCCATTAGCAGCACCAGACTGCTGAATATGAGACGAAACAAACGCATAATCGTTTTCCTTTAGTAGTCCTTGATATGCAGCTTTAGGGTCCTGTATAGCGGGCTGCGGGGTAAACTCCCTGGCTGATCCATACACACTTCTGACACGAAACTGCAGGCCGGCAGTATCACTGAGGTCTATTAGCGCGTCAATTCACTCTGTTGAAAACGCCTTGGCCAAATTAAGGTTGATTTAACCTTGTTGCCCTAACCTGAGCTTGTTACGACAAACTGACTCAGGAGACCTATGATGAACACTACACTGAAAATTTCCCGAACGCTGGTTGCTGGCTTGTCTTTGGCAAGTGTCCTGGCTATCGCATCCACGGCAGTTCAGGCCGATGATATAGGCCCGGACAAGGCGTTGGCCCTGCGCGACCAGGGGGCTATCCTCGCGTTTGATAAACTGAATAACCTGGCCCTCGCCCAGCATCCCGGTGGCCGTATTGGCGATACGGAATTGGAAGAAGCCTGGGGCCGCTATGTGTATCAGGTGGAAGTGCTGGATGCCCAGGGCCAGGAGTGGGATCTTGAATTGAATGCGGCTACTGGCGAGCTGCTGCGCAATGAGCGCGATGATTAACGTTTTATGGGAAATAATCGATGAGCCTGATTCCCCGTTTCACTGCTGTCGGTTTGATGCTGGTGTGCCTTGCCCTGAATTCCGGGGCAGGCGCGGATGACCTCGATCAGGACCTGGCCCGAGCCCTGCGTGAGCAGGGCCATATATTGCCGCTGGAGCAAATACTGACCAGCCTGTACCAGCGTTATCCGGGGGCCAGCCTGCTGGAGGTCGACCTTGAACGGGAAGATGGTATCTATGTGTACGAAGTGGAATTGCTGACCCGCGAGGGCCGTGTGCGCGAGCTGGAACTGGACGCATCCAGCGGACAGATCCTGAGCGATGAGGAAGACGATTAATGCGTTTGCTGTTGGTGGAAGACAATGTCGCCCTGGCCGATGAGTTAAATCGCGACCTCAAGCGCCTGGGCTATGCACTGGATTGGCTGGCCGATGGTCGCGACGCCCTGCACCAGGGCTTGATAGAGCCCTATGACCTGGTGTTACTCGATCTGGGGTTGCCCGGCACCTCCGGTCTGGATGTCTTGCGCCATTGGCGCGCGCAGGGCTTGCATACACCGGTATTGATCCTCACTGCACGCGATAAATGGAGTGAGCGTATCGATGGACTCAAGGCTGGTGCAGACGATTACCTCACCAAGCCTTTCCACCCCGAGGAATTGCAATTGCGCATACAGGCCTTGCTGCGCCGCGCCCATGGTTTTGCCAACCAGCCCCAACTCCAGGCGGCAGGCCTGGTGCTGGATGAGGCGCGCCAGATGGCACAATACCGCGGTGAAACCGTTACCCTGACCGCCGCCGAGTTCAGCCTGCTGCGCTATTTGATGCTGCATCCCGAACGTATCCTGTCCAAGTCCCAACTGTACGATCACCTTTACAACGGCGAAGCCGAGCGCGACTCCAATGTGATTGAGGTGCATATCAATCACCTGCGCCGCAAATTGGGTAAGGACATTATTGAAACCCGTCGCGGCCAGGGCTATCGCCTCGGGGGTGAGGCTTGAGTTCTATCCGCCGTCGGCTCAGCCTGGGGTTGGTTACCAGCCTGGTGATTGCAGGCGTGCTCCTGGCGCAGATCAGCATTTGGTTGTTTGAGCAGGGCTTGCGTCGCTACCTGGAGAATCACCTGCGCATCGAAACGGAAACCCTGTTGCGTGCCCTGGTGCGCCAGGAGGGCGAAATCCGCCTGGACCCGCGCCGCCTGGCACCGGCCTACGATCGGCCTTTTTCCGGCCAGTACTATGTGGTGCACCTGGAGCCAGCAGACCAGGCGCCGGCCCAGCGCTGGCGCTCCCGCTCTTTTTGGGATACCGATACTGCCCTGCCGGATAAGGCCGGCTTGCAGGAAGAACTGGTACCCGGCCCCCAGGGCCAGCAGTTAATCCTGCTTCGGGCGGATTACCATCGCCTGGGGCGCGATGCCGTTCTGGTGGTAGGCCGCGATTACCGTCCCATGCTGGAGAGCCTGCGCCGTATCCAGCTATGGGTTTTGGGCGGCGGTGCCCTGGCGCTGTTATTGATCCTGTGGGTGCAGCGCCAATTGGTGACCCGCGCCCTGGCCCCCCTGGAAACCGCGCGTCTGCAATTGGCCCAGTTACAGCAGGGGCAGCGCTCCAGCCTGGATACCCGGGTGCCGGATGAGTTGCAGCCCCTGGTGGAGCAAATCAACCGCTTGCTGATCCACACCGAAGATACCCTGCGCCGCTCGCGCGACGCCCTGGGCAACCTGGGCCATGCGCTCAAGACCCCTCTGGCTGTGCTGTTCAGCCTGAGTAATCGCCAGGAGCTGGATGCACATCCGGCCCTGCGCGATAGCCTGCGCCAGCAACTGGATGCAATCCAGCAGCGCCTGGCGCGTGAATTGGGGCGCGCCCGGTTGGCCGGTGAGGCCCTGCCCGGTGCCTATTTTGATTGCGCGCGCGAGCTGGCGGATCTCTGCGATACCCTGCGCCAGATACACGGACGCGACCTGAAGCTCCACTGGGATGCTCCCCCTGGCCTGCAGCTCCCCTGGGACAGGGAAGACCTGTTGGAGCTGTTTGGCAACCTGCTGGATAACGCCTGCAAATGGGCCGGCGCCGAAGTGAGCCTGAGCGTCCAGCAACAAGGCCACACCTACCTGATAGCGGTCGATGACGATGGCCCCGGTATTGAGCCAGAGCAGTGGGCGGCGGTCCTGAAGCGGGGCTCACGCGGTGATGAGCAGGTAGAGGGGCATGGCCTGGGGTTAGCGATAGTGCGCGATATCCTCAGCCATATTGGCGGTGAACTGTCACTGCAAGACAGCCCCCTTGGCGGCCTGCGGGTTGTAATCTCCCTACCTGTCCCCAGATTGGCCTGAATTCCTTTCTCGCCTCTCACTCAGACAGGTTGCCCTTATGCGCGGCATGCACAGCTCCGGTTTATCTGCACATCCCAACCAGGAGCCGCGCTCCCCCACCCCTGTCCATCTGCGCCAAACCCTGGGTTACCTGCTGCCATACCTGTGGGATTTCAAAGGGCGCCTGATACTTGCCATCCTGGCCTTGCTCGCCGCCAAGGGCGCTACCCTGGCCATGCCCTGGGCGCTGAAACATATCATTGATGGTGTTGATCGCAGCCTGTCGCCCGCCTTGGTATTACCCATCGCGTTTGTGGTGTTTTATGGTTTGCTGCGGTTTGGCAGTGTGTTTTTTGGCGAGTTGCGCGATGCGCTGTTTAGCCGGATTACCGAACATGCCATGCGCCATATCGGCTTGCGGGTGTTCAAACACCTGCATTCGCTGGAGCTGGCATTCCACCTTGATCGCGCGACCGGCGGCGTCAGCCGCGATATAGAGCGCGGCACCAACGGCATCAGTTTTTTGATGCGCTTTTTAATGTTCAACATAGTGCCCACGCTGTTTGAAATCCTGATGGTGGCGATTATTTTTGCGGCGGCTTTTTCCATCTGGTATGCGGTTATTACCCTGCTGGCCGTAGTGATTTACGTCATTTTCACTATCCTGACCACCGAGTGGCGCAACCGTTTTGTGCGCGAAGCCAACCAGGCTGATTCATCCACCAGTACGCGCGCCATAGATTCGCTGCTCAACTATGAAACGGTAAAGTATTTCAACAACGAACATTACGAAGCGGAGACCTACGATAAATTCCTGGAAAAATGGGAATCCGCCAAATTAAAAAACCGCATGTCACTGCTGGCACTCAATTCCGGCCAGGCCCTGATTATTGCCATCGCCATGACCGCCATGATGTGGATGGCGGCACAGAGTGTGATCGACCAGCAGATGACCCTGGGGGACCTGGCGATGATCAACGCCTACATGATCCAGTTATTTATTCCGCTGAACTTCCTCGGTTTTGTCTATCGCGAAATCCGCCGCGCGCTCACCGACCTGGAAAATATGCTCGCGCTCCTGCGTCGCCAACCGGCAATTGTCGACACACCCGATGCCAAGCCGCGACAAGCCGGCGCCGGTGAAATCTATTTTGAGCGGGTGGATTTTGGCTATACGCCGGAGCGTCCCATCCTGCGCAATTTCAGTGCGCGTGTGGCACCGGGTAGCAAGCTGGCCATTGTCGGTGCTTCAGGGGCGGGTAAAAGCACGATCGCGCGTTTGCTCTACCGCTTTTACGATATCCAGGGCGGCAATATTTATATCGACGGACAGGATATTCGCCAGCTCACCCTTGAAAGCTTGCGCCGTTCCATCGCCGTAGTGCCCCAGGATACGGTGCTGTTTAATGCCAGCATTCGCGACAATATTGCCTACGGTAATCCTGCCGCCAGTGAAGAGGAGATTGATCGCGCGATCAAGGCGGCCCATTTGGAAATATTTATTCGCAGCTTGCCGCAGGGTGATCAAACCCTCGTTGGTGAGCGCGGCTTAAAAGTTTCCGGTGGTGAAAAGCAGCGTATTGCGATTGCACGTGTGCTTCTCAAAAAAGCGCCTATCCTGATTTTTGATGAAGCGACCAGCGCGCTCGATTCCCACGCCGAAGCCGCCATACTCGATGCACTGCGGGAGCTGGCGGCGGGACACACAACCCTGGTGATTGCACATCGCTTGTCCACGGTGGTAGATGCCGATCAAATCCTGGTGATGGAACAGGGCCAGGTGGTAGAGCAGGGCAGTCACGCGCAATTACTGGCCAAACAGGGTGCCTACGCCCAATTGTGGAATCGGCAGCAGGAGGAGCATTGAGGTATCGCTATTATTCGCCGCGATAGCCGGCCTTGCGCGCATCAAAGCGGGATTGATTGAGCAGGTCTATTCCGCAAGGTAAGTTGCTGATCCAGTCGAGGAACTGATGGATTATCGCCTTACCCACAAACGGGCTGCCGTGTTGTGGCACCATCATGTCCACATCCATTTCCCTCACCATATTGGCCCACAGGCGACAGGCTTTATTACTCGCCATATAGCGCTGGTGAAAACCGAGCATATGGGGCACATGGGCGTCAAAATTTTCTATCGGTTTTTCTGCGTGGGTTTCAACCAGTGATGCGCCCATATCACCACTGAATAAAATTTTGCTGACAGGATCGTAAAAATGGAAGTTACCGACGGAATGTAAAAAATGGGCGGGCAGGGCAATGATTTCCGTATTACCCAGGCGCGTAGCGCCGCCGTGATCCGGCAGTGCAATGATGCGCTCTTCAAACGCCTGGCAATATTGCTGAGTCATAAACTGCGATGCCAGGTGCGGCAAAAAACGCGACCAGAGTTTAGAGGTGACCACCTTGCATTGGGTGTGCATCATCCAGCGCGGCAGCGATGCAATAATATCCGGGTCCTGGTGTGAAGCAAAAATATAATCCAGCTGCTGGGTTTTGACCCGTTTGCCCAATTCGATATTGAGCGGGGTATAGGTCAGGTCGCCTCCCGGGTCTATGAGGGCTGCGCGGCCGTTGCTGATAATTAAAAACTGGTTAGCCTGTATTCCTTCACCGACGACCAGGTCAGAAAACTGGATGCACTGGTGGCCGGGTTGGTTAAATAAAAAATGCGCTTTGTCTTGCTGGAAAAAAGGGTGATTCATAATAGCCTCCGCCATCCGCACAGCTTAAAGCCTGTGGGCGGCGGTGACTTGATGCGTATCAAAGAGGCTCAACAATATGCCGGGGTTTGCGATGTAAATACCCATAGTAGATCTGGCACAGCATAACGCCGAGCACACCAGTCAACATTAATAATGCAAAAGGCAGGGCCGTACCGTTATAAAACCAGGCGAGCAACGGGCCGGCAAATGCACCGCTGCCAAAACGCAGGGTGCCATTAACGGCTGTCGCTGTACCGGTATTATGGGGAAACTGCATCAATACCAGTGCATCGGTATTGGTCCCGATCAGGGTCAGTCCCATCATCAGCGGCGCCACACTAAACACCGTAAACCACAAATTTAATTCAGCGAGATTCACACCGGCCAGGACAAGGGCACTGACCGTTGCCAGCACCAAACCGGCGCGCAACATGGTGAGTGAGCCGACGCGTATCACCCAGCGACTGTTAACCCAGTTCGCCAGCATCAACATCACCACATTAAATCCAAACAGCAGGCTGAATTGCTGTTCGCTGGCGCCGAAGTATTGGATATAAACAAAAGGCACCGCGGTGATAAAACAGAAAAATGCAAAGGAGCCAAACATCATGCTCACAATCAGCGGGCGGGCGCCACTATGGCCAAACACAGTGCGATAGCCACTCAGCAAATTGGGTTTGGGCTGGTTTTCCGCGCGCGGAATTTCTGGCAAATAGCGCCATATCAATACCCAGATCAACAGCCCATACACCGCCAGTAACCAGAAGATACTGCGCCAATCACTCACCCATAGCACCAGGCTGCCCACACCGGGAGCCAACAGGGGCGCCAGCATCATCATCATGGAGATATAGGACATGCCTTTGGCGGTATGTTCCTGGTACAGGTAACGCACAACCCCTGGCGCTACAACGGTAGCGGCAGCACCGCAGAAAGCCTGGATGACGCGCAATAACAGGAATTGGTCGATTTGGCTGGAAAAAGCGAGCGCTACACTGCTCAGGGTAAAACCACCCAGGCCAAACAGGGCCAGGGGGCGGCGGCCGATCATATCGGCCAGGGGACCAAACAGCAGCATGCCAGCGGCATAGGCGGCCAGAAAAATACTCAGGGATTGCTGCACACTGCCGATGTGGGCGTTCAGGTCACCGGCAATCACCGGCATGGCAGGCAGGTACATATCCACGGCCAGGGGCGTGGTCGCGATAATCGCGGCCAGTAACACAATCAACCAGGGATGGGATTCTTTGGTCATAACAGGTATCGAGCGCAAACGCGCTCCTTCATGTTTCGGATATTGATTGGTGTCCATACTAGCGATTCATTTTCCAGTGAACGAGGGGGACAGTTGATGGCGAATCCACCAAAAATTCGATTGATAGGCCAACTATTGCAAATAACCAGGGGAGAGGCTGTATCAGTAGCGAGGATTATTGCGACGACATCACGATGTGGGTGCTTTATACTCGAAACCTGCTAAAAGATGACAAAAAGGTCGAATTTATAAACGATCTGACTATATTCTATGTGTAACTGATAACAGCGACAGCCCCATGGATATTACGCCCCTGCACAAGCGCCATTCGGAGCCCCTGATCTCGATCCAGGCGCTCAACGCCTGCCGTATCCTGGTTATTAACGGAAAGGGCGGTTCGGGCAAGACCACGCTCAGCACCAATCTTGCTGCCTGGTTAGCTAAGCGCGGTGAGTCCACTTCATTACTGGATGCCGATCCCCAGGGATCATCCAGCCACTGGATCAAGCAGCGTCCGCTGGAATTGCCCTTTATTTATGGTTTTAAAATCGAATCCAGCAGTCGTACAACCCTCAGCTTTCAATTGCGCGCGCCCAAATCTACCCGTTGGCTGGTTACCGATGCGCCACCGGGGCTCAGCGGCCTGGCATTGGATGATCTGGTGCGCGACCACGATTTGATTTTGGTACCGGTAATGCCGTCTGAAATCGACATCCGTGCCAGTGCCCGTTTTATCGGTGAGCTGCTGTTAACACAAAACATGCGTCGCAAGCGCCGTCCGATAGCCGTTGTCGCCAACCGTATCCGCCAGCAAGCCAGTGCCTGGGTGCGTCTGCAAAAATTCCTGCAAAGCCTGCAAATCCCCTATCCCGCCAATTTGCGCGATACCCAAAATTATGTGCGTGCCTACACCGAAGGACGAGGCATTATCGACTATCCCCAACAAGCCTACGCCCGCGACCGCGAGGATTGGGAGTCGTTAATGAACTGGATTGATGCACAAAATCGCGAGCACCAGTGGCTCAAGGATGAAGCGGCCCATGAGCTTACGCCGTCTGAAATATCGCGTGAAGGTACTGCGCAGGGGTGAATGGCGTCTTCCATTGCTGCAGGAACAATGCCGGATAACAATCAGGATTCTTGAGTCAGCTGAAGTTTTCTAATGGCTCGCAAGGTAACCATAGCGGCTTCTCCGGCCGGGGTTAACATCCAATAGGCTGATTTATCATTAACGCTGCGTGTTTTCCGCTTGGTGCTTTTGGCCATTAAGCGCAAGGCCAGGAATTGAACTTTAATCGTATTGAAAACATCGTCATTCATTTCAAAATTCTTAAGCACAAAACCATCCAGTTTCCGGTTGGAATGCAGCTAGTTAAGCTGTTCCGCTTCAATAAAACTGTTGAGTCCTTTTTTCAGCGTATTATCCGGTGCTTCATCAATGAGTAAGGGCGATATGGCTGAGAAAATATGGTTCCAGGTGGTTTGGAATGAGGCTTTATAGGTTACATCAGGTCGCCATTCCGATGTTTTGAATGCGCCGAATGCATAGCTGATCTCGACAATATCATCGCCTTGGGCCAGGTGCTCAATACCAATCGTTGATGCTTGCTGGGAATCTGCGAGCTGGTTTTGCAGGTCTTCAATTTGTTGCCTGAGGCGTAAAATTTCTTCTGTGGCACTTTTCTCCGGAAGTAAATCAGCTTTGACCCATCCAACTGCCGGGTTGGCTTTAATTAATTTAATCAGGCTGCGACTGACCGCAGATCCCAAATCGGCCGGTGTTGTCCAGAATTTGCACATTTTTTGTTGGGCTAATGCGCGGAATTCATCGAGTTTTTCTTTGCCCTGTTCGGACTTCTCAACCCGTTTGGCTGGCAGTGTACCCGGATCTTTATGCAGGAAGGCAATGACAGGTTTGTTTTGTGCTACCGCGTATTCATACTCCATCTGGGTATAGCTGATACCCAATGGGCCAACAGAGCCGTATCGCCCGCCGATAACCACAATATAATAATCGCAGTCTTCAATGACCTTTCGGATGAGCGTCCATTGGTCTTCATTGGTGGCAGGGAACAGTTCCATCCCGGCGGGAATACAATCCAGCTCAAGCAGGGCCTGCATAATCTCCTGCCGCTCTTCCCTCAGGTCTTCATAGGTGGAGCTGACAAACACCTGGTATCGTTTATCCATGGAAAATATGCCTGTTAATAATATTCTGTGGATATTTTGAATTTGATAGGGGATATAGAATACCCCAATATTACAGCAAAAAAATGCACAGTTGTTTGAGATGACTTCTGGTTATAACTTGGCAATGATTTTAGCCGCGTATTGAGACGTATCATCGGCCAGGCATCTTGGGTGAGATTGAAGTTGTGCCAGTACCCTGGCAATCCCTTTTCGCTGCTCATCCGTTAACAGGCTTTCGTCATTTCGTGTATCCAGTTTTACTATTTCGTCTACCGCCATCAGTAATCGATAGATTGTTTTTAAGCGGAAGTCCCGTAGAGTCGCAGTTTTTGATAATGCGTCAAGTAGGTTGATAACACCATCAATGGCATGGAATTGCGGCCTGACATGCAAAGCACAGGCAGCACCGAATACCTCAGCCTGGTTGGATGAATTTGCCAAATTGGAAAACAGGAAATCTATTGACGTAAGCCCTTTGGCTTTGGCCTTGAGTTTTGAGGCAAGTTTATTCAGTTCGGTTGCCGGCGCATCCGGATCAAATTCGTTACAGGTCTTCATGAAGTCCTGCTCCATTTCCCGATAGGTGGATTTCAATTGATCCAGCTCTTTCTGCGTGGCATCTACGGCTTCTTGCAGCTCTCTGAACTTCGCTTCAAAATTACCGACCTTAATACTTTCAAGCCACGACGATGCCCAGGGTATAGCCGCCAGCAATAGCAAGGACATGCCGATAGCGTCAAATTTGACTCCCCACTCAAATGTGTGGAAAGTAGCTGCCAGTATGGCAATGAATGAGAAGATAATTTTTGAATATGGCATAGGTGGGCCTTATAGGTTAACGAGTAGTAGCCAATGCCAGCTTATTTTGCAGAAAATCTATTCTTCCTTGGAGAAACAGGTTTTGAGATTAGGAAATGCCATGCCTTCAGGTAAGTTGCGGATAGAATATCTATCTAACTTAGTGTCATATACAACAATATAGTCAAAGGAATCAGCTATCGCTATTGAGTAGTGTACCAAAGGAGTTGATGGTGTAGTCAGGGTAATCGTAAGGGATTTACTATCGATAATATTTTTGACTAATTGATGATTGCGGTGAACATACACACGCATCGTCACAAGTGTGTTGGCCTGAATAGACTGTATCAGTCCTCTGCTTACCTCCTCCAAGCAAGTGCGAGTATCTACATCTGCTGTTTCTCCCTTCAAACTGAATTGCACATCTCCCGTATCCCATTTTTCCATTCTGTTTGATTCAGTATTAGATGAGCAACAAGAAGCTATTAACCAGCCTGCACAGTAAAGTATCAGACGACTTTTACATAGAGTGAAATGATTTTTTAAAATTTTCATTGACTTTTTATGCACTACGGTGCCTGGGTATGGCACCGTAGTGCATCATCATTATTCTATTTCGATGTTATCCAGCAGGATTGCTGAGTCATAAATACTGTCTCCAATATCAGTTGCATAGAAACGTAGCAGTACATTTTTACCAGCATAACTATCAATATTCAGACTCTTGCGTGACCAGCCAGTGTTATAGACTCCGCCTTGATCAAACGAAACATCAGATGCTGATACAGAGTTGCAAAGCTGGTCAATATTGGTCTGGAATAGGGTTTGGCAATTTGTAGTTACACTATTATCTTTTTCGCATATATCGACTTTGAATTCATCTTGATATATAGACTCACAATACTCCAGGAATTCCTCGGAGAAGAAATTCCAATCGAAATTTAGTTTGGTTACATTGTTAGCCAGGCAACCAGTCTGTTCGATTTGTCCAGCAGTTGTAGTGTAACCCAGTCCAGTCGATATAATTCCTGCCCAAACTCCTTCAGTAGGTCGTGTTGAACCCAGTTGTGAAATAACACGGCCATCGCCGCTACGCTCCCAGGTCGTTAAGGTTCCATCCTCAAAGCCAAGATTGCTGAAGTTGCCGGAACCAAACGAGAGATTGCTGGCACCGGATAAGGTGATGTAGGCTGGGTCATTGTCTGCGTCGTTGGTTCCGTAAATGGCAGTAGTGGCATTAATCGCTTCGCCAACATCCTTGCCGGTATACATTTCCTCTACAAGCATCTTTAGCGTGTTCTGTGCATAGGATGAATTTACGTAATCCGTGTAACCAACCACAGCCCCGGCACCTTTGCTTAGGAAAACGTTTGCGAGTGAGTTGTTATAGGTGGATCGACAAGCACCCAGTATGACCAAACTGTTTGGTAATGCGCCCACATAGCGCTGGAAGTAGCTAGGTAGTATAGCGATGGCACCACCTGGCGCTATGACCAGACGCTTGGCCTGGAGGTCATCCTCATAGCCAGTGATGTCGTAACCTCCATTGCCATCAGAAGGTAAATATAAGCCGCTGTAAATTACAACTTGAGACAAGGAGCCGGTAAGAAAATTGTTGGGGCCCCAATTATTTTGCCATAAGCTTAGGAGGCCATTGTAGAAATTATCACCATGCGTGACTATGTGTATATAGCCAAAGGATGAAAGATTGTAAAAGTCACTAAGAGAGACATTTAGGCTGCCATTATTAACGGCTTCTTTTTCTGCATAGAGCAGGCACTGATTCCCATTTTTGATTGAATTCCATACCCCAAAATAATCATCGGAACTCCCAAAGCTGTTTTGTGGATCAATTGGATTATTGAGATAAGGACTAATAATAAGGGCTTTATTGCTGAGAATAGGATTATTTTCGCCAGCTGTTTTAGTCCGAAGGTTGTACTTACTGGTCGGTTGAGCAGGCGCTGATGGAACATAGTAGTTGCGATGTGCAAGATAAGTCGCCGGGTAAGCAACAGTTGGTACGACAGGTTTTTTTGTTGATATGGGATTCTGTTTGCGTGGAGTTGCATTGCGCTGTTTTGCAGCTGCTGCCCGTTGGTTCTCAAGTACCGGATGGTAGGCTCCAAGAATACCGGCTTTAGTGACCCACCAAATACCACCATCTCCAGTTGCTCCGGCCTCACCAATATCTATGTTAGTTGAGAGGCTGGATACAACAGTGTTAGCAGCCTCTATCTCGGTTTTGCCATTGGCAAGTAGAGTGAGATAAGCACTTTCCAGATCATCAGCGACAGAGGTTGCTGTGGCTACTTCCTCAGCAGTGTAGTGAGATGTAACCCACATACACCGAAGTTCTGAGAAGTAAGGCGTGCTATCGTTAATCTCAATTTTGGCTCGGTAGCATTGATAGCCTGTGCTGGTTGGTGTAATGGCAAATTGAGTAGAGTAGATACCGTCTTTTTCTATCTCGTCTGGCAGTTTGCCATCATCCAACATTGGTTCAAGTTCACTTCCAGGCGTACCATCTTCGCTTGCTGTAAATAGAGTGACTGTTGGTTCGGTTCCTGTGGACAGGCCTATGGTTACAGATAGGTTGACAGTTTCATTTTTGTAGGCGATATCTTGAGATAATATTAGTGGGGTATTAAACGCAAGATTGGGGTAGTAGGTTATAGTGGTGTTAATTTCGGCTGTTTTACCATCAGCTGCCTGTGCGGTAAAAGTCAAAGGATTGTCGCCAATAGCCAGAGGCACTGAAACTGACCAATTTTCTATTCCCGCCGCGTCACCGGATATTGCAGATGATGGATTGTTGAAGCTGATTTTGTTGATAGGGGCGTCAGCACTGGCTATGCCTGCCACAGAGATTGTTGGTTCATTGGTAACTAGAATTTCATTGCCGAGTCCGAGTATTGCAATAGATATACTGTCGGTTACAGGTTTGATTGTAATCAGGATATCGTCAGTATGGTTCAACAAACCATCATCAACTGTCAGTCGAAATACTGCTGGTGTATCAACTGCTACAGTTGGGGCTATAAACTTGGCTGTCGCCGTATTCGCATCCGTCAGGGAAACACTGGGACCTGAAATCTGGGTCCAGCTGTAAGCGAGTGGGTCATTGTCTATATCTGAAGAGGTATTTCCATCCAGAACAACTTCTTCCCTTTCATTAGTCGTTTTATCTGGTCCTGCGTTGGCAATAGGAGCAGTATTTTGAACACTGCTACTGCTACTGCTACTGCTACTGCTACTGCTACTGCTACTGCTACTGCTACTGCTACTGCTACTGCTACCACCACAGGCAGTGATATTAAGTATTGTAATAACAAAAATTAGTGTTTTGCACACATCCTGAATATTTCCTTTCATGAGAACCTCTCAAATTTTCTGTTTTTCCTTTACGGGAGGGGTAAAAATTTTTGCGTAAGCTACTTGATTTTATGCTAAATAAGAAAAATTTGAAATAGGTTGCATTTTCTCTTTTTAAGAAAATTTACTAAAGATTCAATAATTTTTAATTGTGCGCAGTTTGTATAAGGCGTACTAGGTATGAATGGAGTACGAACTGGATTTACGTTGCAAGTAATGAACTTTTTTTCAAGGCAAGTTTGCATCGTAAAGCGTTATTTAAACAACCATCGCTCGATGTATTTTATATGCCGATTTTCTTCGGTTTAACTCGTTGTTATTAGGTTTTATTGAGGTAGAGGGAATACGCACATAAACACGCTGCCTTTGCCCACTTCGCTGGTGATTTTTAATTCGGCGTCGTGGCGCATGAGGACGTGTTTGACGATGGCGAGGCCGAGGCCGGTGCCGCCGGTACCGCTGTTGCGGCTGGCGTCTACACGGTAGAAGCGCTCGGTGAGGCGGGGCAGGTGCTTGGCTTCTATGCCGGGGCCGTTGTCGCTGACGGAGACGTAGAAGTGGTTTTTATCCTGCCATAGCAGGATGGAAATTTTTCCTTCTGCCTGGGTGTATTTGATGGCGTTGGTGACCAGGTTGGAAAAGGCGCTGTGCAGTTCCTTTTCGTTGCCTTGCAGGGTGAGTGGTTTGGTGGTGTTGTTGCAGATGAGAGTGAGTGTTTGGCTTTTTTCACTGCTTAGCACATCGGCTTCGCTTTTGACGACTTGCAATAATTGTTCGACATTAATCGCTTTGTGATTGTGACCGGCCTCGGTAGTTTCCAGTTTGGAGAGTACCAGCAAGTCGTTAATCAGCAGCGACATGCGTTTGGCCTGTTGCAGCATTTGTTGCAAGGGCTTATCCCAGGCGGGAGTGGTGTTGTTATCAGCAAGGGTTTCAACATAGCCATTGATAACCGTGAGCGGCGTACGCAGTTCGTGGGAAACGTTGGCAACAAAATCCTGGCGCATTTTTTCCAGGTTGTGTAATTGCGTGGTATCGCGCACTACAATCAAACGCTCGTTGTTGCCAAAGGGTGTGATCTGGAATTGCAGGTATTTGGAAGGAAAGCGAGGTGAGGGAATTTCCAGCGGCTCGCTGTAGTTGCGCTCTTCAAAATAGCTGACAAATTTGGGGTGGCGGATAAAGTTGATGACGGATTGGCCCTGGTCTTTGGTGTTGAGTGCGAGCATGCGATGTGCAGCAGGGTTCCAGAAGTCGAGGTGGCCGCGCCAGTCGAGGATGATGATCCCGTCTTTCAGGGCAGAGGTGATTTCCTGGATGCGTTTGATGACCGCTTGCAACTGTTCCTTTTCCAGTTTTTGGTGGCGTTGCAGTTGGTAGAGGCTATCGAAAAGTTCACCCCAGAGGCCGGTGCTTTCCGGGGGTGGTTGATCGCTGCGGGTGGTCCAGCTGTGCAGTTTATGCAATTGTAAAAAATGGTTGATGATGTAGATGGTACTGCCGAGCAGTAGCGCCAGGGTGATATGGTCTACTGCTACACCAACTATGAGTGCGATACACAAAATCAGGCCGATGCGACGCAATTCGGCAGTGAAACCTTTTAACAAGCTGAGCGGCCTCTCGCGGTAGGTGCGGGGTATTTATCAGGCTTCGATTTTGGTGGAAAAACGATAACCGGTACCGCGCACGGTTTGCACCAGATCTTCGTGGCCATCAATGGCGAGGGCTTTGCGCAAGCGGCGGATATGGACATCCACTGTGCGCTCTTCGACATAGACATTGCCACCCCAGACGTGATCCAGCAATTGGCTGCGAGTATAGGCTCTTTCCTGGTGGGTGAGGAAAAATTCCAGTAAGCGGTATTCCGTAGGCCCCATGTCGACCGATTGGTTATTGATGGTGACGCGGTGACTGGCCGGGTCCAGGCACAAGCCTTGAACGATAATCGGGGCGGAGTTGACGTGTGGGTCTGCGCGGCGCAATACCGCTTTGAGGCGGGCAACCAATTCGCGCGGTGAGAAAGGTTTGGTGATGTAATCGTCGGCGCCGACTTCCAGGCCCTGGATTTTGTTGTCCTCTTCACCTTTGGCAGTGAGCATGATGATGGGCAGGTTGGCGGTGACCTCGTCGCGTTTGAGGCGGCGGGCGAGTTCTATACCACTGGTGCCGGGCATCATCCAGTCGAGCAGGATCAGATCCGGTTTTTCGTCGATGATCAGGCTGTGTGCGTCTTGCGCATTGCCTGCTTCGATACATTGGTAGTCTGCCATTTCGAGCGCGACACGCAGCATGTCGCGAATAGCGGATTCGTCGTCAACAATAAGAATTTTGCGTCCGGTCATAACACTGTGCCTGGTGGGTGCTTACATCGTGTGACGCTATTTAATAAATACAGTGTTACGGAATTATGACAATGTCACAAGGCCGTCATGTTTTTAGGGCCAGATCCAGCGCTATACCGGTAAATATGGCAAATCCTACCCAGTTGTTGTTGAGAAAGGCCTTAAAGCAGGCTTGACGGGCGCGGTAGCGGATCAGCCATTGCTGGTAGATGAATAACCCGGCCACGGCAACCAGGCTGAGCTGGTAGTAACTGCCAAGGTCAAAGCGCTTGCCCACCAACAGCAGGGTGTAGAGGGTGATGGCCTGGAGGATACCGGTGATGAGCCTGTCCTGCTCGCCAAACAGGATGGCGGTGGATTTGACGCCCAACTTGAGGTCATCGGGCCTGTCCACCATGGCGTAGAAGGTGTCATAGACCACCGTCCAGACAACGACAACCAGGTAAACCAGCCAGGCTTGTGCGGGAATCTCCCCGGCTTCAGCCGCATAGGCCATGGGAATCCCCCAGGCAAAGGCGGCCCCCAGGATCACTTGTGGCAAGTGGGTGTAACGCTTCATAAAGGGATAACAGAAGGCTAACAACAGGCCACCCACGGATAGCTGGATAGTCAGCAGGTTGGTGTTAAGCACCAGCCCAAAGGCAGCCAGGCAGAGCACCACAAACAGGGCGATGGCTTCGCGGCTGGAAACAGCGCCGGTAGCCAGGGGGCGTTCACGGGTACGCTCTACATGGCCGTCGATCCTGCGGTCAGCGAAGTCGTTGATGACGCAGCCGGCCGAGCGCATCAGGATCACCCCGAGGGTAAAGATCACCAGGTTTTTCAGGCTGGGAGCCCCCTTGGCCGCCAGCCAGAGGCTCCACCAGGTTGGCCATAGCAGCAGCAGGATACCTATAGGCCTGTGCAGACGCATCAGCTGTACGTAATGGGTAGCCTTGGTCAGCCAGCGATTGGTTATCGGTGCCTTGTGCCGTGGGCTGCGGTTTTTAGTGGGTTTGGGTGACTTACCGGGCATGGGTCAATCCTGTGGGCCTGTTAGCGTGGTTGAGAGTGTGCCAGACCCTGGCAAAAGCTGGGGAGAAAGACTTCACTGACCAGCAAGGGTTTGCGGTCGAGGTAGAAAACCGAGCGCCTTCCCCAGAGGTGCTGCGCCTGCTGGTAGAGGCTAATGGGAACATAGCCCTGTTGCGGGCTGATACAGGCCAGTTCGATGGGGCTGCGCGCCAGGTCCGGGCGGCTGAACAGGAAGGCTCCCAGGGGCTTGCTGCCCTGGTGGCGCAAATGCCGCAGGCGGCCGGTGAGGCTCTGTAAAGGCAGGACGCTGCGGGCAAATACCCAGTCTTCTCCGCGACCTTGCAGGATGACCTCGCGTATCAATGCCAGGGATGGGCGTCGGTATTGGCCGAGGAGTTGGCGCTCGTCCAGGTGCGGTAGTGCCAGGTGCTGGCGCAGTATGTGCACCTGGAAGTACCCCTGGCTTCGCTGTTGCAGCCTTGCGGTGAGTGAACCTTCATGGCTTAACCAGTCGCGCAGTGCCAGGTTTGGTCTGTTTGCCCGGGGCCAGTGCTGCACGGGGCGCCAGCGCAGGGGAACACTGGCTGGGTGGGGCAGCATGGTCGCATCACAGGTGGTAGGCAGAGCAGGCAAGCGAAACTCCATGGGCTTGGTGGTATTGGTTCTGGGGGGGCTGGCCCAAATGGGGCGAAAGTGTACCAGTTTGTGGCTCTGGTCGAGGGGGTATGTACTGTGCAAGGGGCGACGAATGCGCTTGCAGCAGGTAAACTCGCGCGCTTTGGCCGGTTTTGCGGCTTTTGTTTATCACACTCAAGGAGTTACCCATGAATAAGACCGATATCGTTGTTGCTGTCGCGAATACAGTAGAACTCAGCGCTCACAAAGCTGACCTGGTGGTGTCCGCGTTTGTGGAGCAGATCACCAATGCGCTGGCGCGCGGTGAAAGTGTTGCCCTGTTGGGGTTTGGCTCTTTTCAGGTGAGTGAGCGCGCTGCCCGTACCGGTCGCAACCCGCAAACTGGTGAAGCAATCCAGATTGCTGCCAGCAAGAGCGTGAGCTTTAAGGCCGGCAAGGCACTGAAAGACGCCGTTAATGAATAATCCACAAGCCCTGGCGACCGCCGGGGCTTTTTGTCTGGAGGTGGTATGAGCCTGACCACAAAAATTCTGATCGGGATGCTGCTGGGGTTTCTCCTGGGCGCGGGATTCAATTTGCTGGCAGGGGTTGAAAAGGGCCCGGACGGCCAGCTGCTTCCGCTCACTGGTGTGGCGCTGTGGCTGCAAACTTACCTGATAGAGGGGTTGTTTGATGCCTTGGGGCAAATCTTTATCGCCTCGCTCAAGCTACTGGTTGTCCCCATGGTATTTGTGTCCCTGGTGTGCGGTGCTGCGGCCCTGGGTGGTCACAGTCGCATGGGAATTATGGCGGGTAAGACCGTTATTTATTACACCCTGACCTCGGTGATTGCCCTGACACTGGCGGTTGGTTTTGCACTGCTGATCCAGCCGGGTGCCGGGGTGCAAATGGATATGGCGGTTAATTTTACCCCACCGGAAAGCCCGTCGATCAAGAGCATGCTGATTGATATCTTCCCCAGTAATCCGGTGGCGGCCATGGTGGAAGCCAACATGTTGCAGATCATTGTGTTTGCAATTTTGTTCGGTATTGCGATTTCTCGCACCACCGGGGAATCGGGCAAGGTAATTAGTTCGTTTTTTAATAGCCTTAATGATGTTGTGATCAGCCTGGTGATGTTGCTGATGCAATTCGCGCCCTATGGGGTTTTTTGCCTGTTGGTTAAATTGTTTTCCCAATTGGGGTTTGGCGCGATCCTGGATTTGGCTAAATACTTTTTCACCGTGCTATTTGTGTTACTGCTGCACGGTGTAGTGATTTATGGATTGTTAATCCGCAGCCTGACCGGGTTGAGCCCGGTGACCTTTTTCAAAAAACAATGGAAGGTGATGTTGTTTGCTTTCAGCACGGCCACCAGCAGTGCCACCATGCCTTTTAATATGCGCGTGTGTCGCGATGAGATGGGCGTAGACAACAAGATCGCCAGTTTTGCCATTCCTCTGGGGGCAACCATTAATATGGATGGCACTTCCATCATGCAGGGGGTTGCCGCTATTTTTATTGCCCAGGCATTTGGTATAGACCTGGGCATTGGCGGTTACCTGATGATTATCCTCACCGCTACCCTGGCCTCTATAGGCACAGCGGGTGTGCCCAGTGTAGGCCTGGTGACCCTGGCTATGGTGCTGCAATCAGTAGGGTTACCGGTGGAGGGGATTGCGTTGATTATCGGCGTAGATCGGCTGCTGGATATGACGCGCACAGCGGTCAATATCACCGGCGATTCTGTCGGTGCGATAGTGGTGGCTAAAAGTGAGGGTATGTTGGACGAAGAGCGCTACCGCGACATGAATGCCTCCATGGAGGGCGAGCCCATAGAAAACGCCGGCACCCAAACTCCTGATCCTGTGGAAAAACCCGATTTCCAGGAAAAATAGGCAGCCTGTGATTAACGCCGGGTTGGCTGCTAGTGCCATACCCCCGGCGGTTTGCCAAAATCGATTTCTATGGCCAGGTCTTCCGTCAGGCAGGGCCAGCGTTTCAATTCTTCTTCCCAGCCCTGGTGTTGGTGCTGGTACACATAGCGGCGCACGTTTTCCCCTTCCAGGCGATGCTCATTCAGCAGCAGTTCCGCCGAGAAAAGCACGGCCTGGTCCAGCTCATTGGCGAAGGGCTCGCCAATCAGTTCATGGGCAATGATATTGGCCAGGGTCATGTCCATCGGCGCCAGAGGGATACCGCTCTGGGCCATAAAGCGATCATTCACTTCTTCCAGCAGTCGGTGGGCCAGGTAAGCCTCATCCAGCAGGGCTTGCAACTGGCTGTGTTCACCCACCAGGCTTGGCGGGGAGAGGAAGTAATCGCTGGCGATCTTGAGCAGTGGCGATACTTCGCTATAAATTCCCGCCTCCTTGGCCATGGTGCTGATGGCTTCAATAAAGTCAGGTACATGGCGTATATAGCGCATGACGAAATCAGCCAGGCATATAGCGGCCTTTTCGGTGGGGAGTTTAATGGCGTTGTGGAGGTGCGCCTGGCGGTGTTCCAGAAAGTCTACCAATCGTCCTGATGCTGAATCCTCTTCCTGGGCCTGCCGTATGAGCACCCGGATAGGGTTAAGATCGTTGGTCAAGGTTTGTCTCATGGGGTGTGTATGTCTTATCACTATAGGCCTGCCTTGGGCGGCGACTGCTGCCCTGTAACGCTTTAACCCTAATCCATAGCCCTGTGATTGCAAGTAAGGCTTAATACCGACTTTTTATAAAGAGCAGCAGGATCGCCAGGATTCGGGGGGTGTCGCTGGTTTAATCACCGCCATAGCCGCGGTTTCCGTGAATTTGGTGGCTCAAATCTATATAATTCGCGCACCCTTCGACTTTCTATCCCGCGAGACTTGTTTATGTCCGACCGTATCGCCCAGGTCACCCGCAACACCCTGGAAACCAAAATCAGCGTTAGCCTTAATCTGGATGGCGCCGGTAAGGGTGTATTCAACACGGGAGTTCCCTTCCTTGAACACATGATGGATCAGATTGCCCGCCACGGGATGATTGATCTGGATGTGACCTGTGATGGCGACACCCATATTGATGACCACCACTCGGTAGAAGATATCGGCATCACCATCGGCCAGGCAATTGCCAAGGCGGTTGGCGATAAAAAAGGTATTCGCCGCTATGGCCATGCCTATGTGCCACTGGACGAAGCGCTGTCGCGCGTGGTGATTGATTTCTCCGGTCGCCCCGGTTTGGTCATGGATATTCCCTTTACCCAAAAGCGCATCGGCCAGTTTGATACCGAGTTGTTCTGGGAGTTTTTCCAGGGCTTCGTCAACCACGCCGGTGTAACCCTGCATGTCGATAACCTGCGCGGCCACAATGCCCATCACCAGATCGAAACCGTGTTCAAGGCCTTTGGTCGCGCCCTGCGTATGGCGCTGGAAAAAGATCCGCGTATGGAAGGCATCATGCCTTCTACAAAAGGCAGCCTCTAAGAACAGCGTGGTAAAACGTTAATGGCCCAGCAAACAGTCGCCGTGATTGATTACGGCATGGGTAATCTCCATTCGGTAGCCAGTGCCCTGGCACAGGTTGCCCCCGAGCAAAACGTAATCGTTACAGCTGATCCTGCGGCAGTTGCGGCTGCCGACAGGGTGGTGTTTCCCGGTGTGGGGGCTATTCGCGATTGCATGGCAGAAATCAAGCGCCTGGGATTCGATACCCTGTTGCGCGAACAGATCGCCACCGGCAAACCGGTGCTGGGTATTTGCGTGGGCATGCAGGCTCTGATGGATCACAGCGAAGAAAATGGCGGTGTGGATTGCATTGGTATGTTGCCGGGCCAGGTAAAGTTTTTTGGCGAGCAGCACAAGGATGCCCAGGGCAATCCGCTCAAGGTGCCACACATGGGCTGGAACCAGGTGCATCACAACCATCACCCGCTCTGGGCGGATATTGCACAAGACAGCCGTTTTTATTTTGTGCACAGCTTTTATATCCACGCGGATGAACCGTCACTGGTGGCGGCCACCTGTGATTACGGTTTGGAATTCCATGCGGCCCTCGCGCGCGACAATTTATTTGCCGTGCAATTCCACCCGGAAAAAAGCCACACCGTTGGCCTGCAACTGTTAAAGAATTTTTTACATTGGGATGGGCGGGCTTAGGCAGATCTCCCCATCGCCGACCGCACCATCTCCACTATCAATCGATGAGAACAAAGAATGTTGATTATCCCCGCAATTGATTTAAAAGATGGCCAGTGCGTGCGTTTGCGCCAGGGCTTGATGGACGATTCCACCGTGTTTTCCGATGACCCGGTGGCTATGGCCAGGCAATGGGTTGACCAGGGTTGCCGCCGTTTGCATTTGGTTGACCTGAACGGTGCCTTCGAAGGCAAGCCGGTGAATGGAGGTGTGGTCACTGCCATCGCCAAAGCCTATCCCGGTTTACCAATCCAGATTGGTGGAGGTATTCGCAGCGCTGCCACCATCGAGTATTACCTGCAAGCCGGTGTGCAGTCTGTGATTATTGGCACCAAGGCGGTGAAAGAGCCGCAGTTTGTCACCGACATGTGTAAGGCTTTCCCCGGTCACATTATCGTCGGACTGGATGCGAAAGACGGCTGGGTTGCCACCGATGGCTGGGCGGAAGTGTCCAATGTGCAAGCGACGGAACTGGCCAAGCGTTTTGAGCAGGATGGCGTGAGCAGCATCGTCTACACCGACATCGCGCGCGACGGCATGATGCAGGGCGTGAATGTGCAAGCCACAGTGACCATGGCACAGGCCTCCAGCATTCCGGTCATCGCCTCGGGCGGTATTACCAATATGGATGATATCCGCGCGCTCAAGGCCGAAGCCCACAAAGGTATTTGCGGTGCTATCACCGGCCGCGCGATTTACGAGGGCACACTCAATATGGCCGAAGCCCAGGCCTACTGCGACGCTAACTGATTCGGTACTGCCTATGCCTCTCGCCAAACGCATAATTCCCTGCCTCGATGTCGATAACGGCCGCGTGGTGAAGGGCGTGAAATTCCTCGACATCCGCGATGCGGGTGATCCGGTGGAAATTGCCAAGCGCTACAACCAGGAAGGCGCAGACGAAATTACCTTCCTCGATATTACCGCCACCCACGAAGGCCGTGACACAACGGTGCACACTGTGGAAAAAATTGCCAGCGAGGTATTTATCCCGCTGACGGTTGGCGGAGGTATCCGTACGGTGGATGATATCCGCACCATGCTCAACGCCGGTGCCGATAAAGTGAGTATCAACTCGGCGGCGGTGTTTAATCCGGATTTTGTAAAAGCTGCGTCGGATCGTTTCGGCGCCCAGTGTATCGTCGTCGCCATTGATGCAAAAAAAGTCAGTGCTGAAGGTGAAATGCCACGCTGGGAAATCTTTACCCACGGCGGGCGCAAACCCACGGGCATCGATGCGGTGGAGTGGGCGGTAAAAATGGCCGGGTATGGTGCAGGTGAAATCCTGTTAACCAGCATGGATGGTGACGGCACCAAAAAAGGCTATGACCTGGGGGTGACGCGCGCGATCAGCGATGCCGTGCCGATTCCGGTGATTGCCTCCGGTGGTGTTGGTAACTTACAGCACCTGGTGGATGGCGTAACCCTCGGGCGTGCCGATGCCGTATTGGCGGCAAGTATCTTCCATTTCCGCGAATACACCCTGCCACAAGCCAAAGAATTTATGCGCGCTCAGGGCATCGAAGTGCGCTTATAAAGCGTTCGCTGTCAAGAGCGGTGTTCAACAAAAAAAGCCCCGGTGTGATGAGCATCGGGGCTTTTTGCTATGGGTGGAAAAATCCGCTGTTGGCTTAGTTTTCCACAGAGGGTGTATCACCACGGGGTTCACTGGCCGTTGCTACGACAGGCGCAATAACCGGAGCAGCGTTTACTGCGGGAATTACCGGTTCCGGTGTTGTTTCAACAGGCGCTACAGGAGGAGTTGCTATTACACTGCCTTGAACGACTTTTTTCGCCGCAGGTTTTTGGGTTTTAGCGGCGGGCTTTTGCTCCGTGTTGGGAGTTACCGCCCCGGTCTTTTTTACGGCGACCTTTTTCGCGGTATTTTTTTCAGGCCTGGCCTTGGGGGCTGCTTTTGCAGTGATGGTTTTTTCTACCTTGGATGCAGTAACTTTAGCTACTTTTTTAGCCGGTTTGATTGCTGCCTTGGGTTTTACCGCTTTGGCGCCCAATTCCCTGCTCACAGCTTTGGATATCTCAGCAGCTTCTTTTTGGGCAGCGGCCAATTGAGCAACTCGCTCTTGGGCGCCAGCGAGGGCCTTGCCACTGTTATCCACCTCTTGTTGTAACAGCTTCAAACGCGCTCTTGCCGCTGCGTTTTTAGCGCCCTTGGCTTTCAGGTCTTTGACTTTTTTAGTTGCGTTGGCGGCTGCTTTTTTCGCAGCAACCAACGCCTTTTGCGCAGACGCGAGTTCTTGCGCGCGGGCTTTCTCCACGGCAGCGGTGACCTTGGCAATTTGATGTTCTAACTCGGCAATAGCGTTTACAGCAGATTTTGTCGCGGCCATAGCAAGGTTCCTGTACAAGTCGGAGACAGAAAAGGGGACAGAAGACGGAGACTTACGTTCACTCGGGATGTCCTGTGCTCGTCATCGTCAAAAAATGATTGGGCAAAATAACTCGCATTCACGCCTGCTGATACGAGCAGGGTGGCGCAGATTGTAGCTGCCCCTTTCGGTACCGGGCAATGGCTGAACCGGCTTGAATCTGATGCCTGGCCAGAGGAACTACACCGGGTTTGGCAAGTCTCAATTGCGCTTTTTACGTGGGATGTTCTGGGGGGCAGTACACAGTTTGATGGTATTTTCGGTCAATTAATTGCCTCGGTAAGTACATTTTCGCCAACTTGGTATACCATGGCGGCCTGCTCTGGCGCTGCGTTCGCAATCGGCTTACCGCATGGCCGCTCATGATGTGAGCAGTCTATTCGTCAAAATGATTACAAATTTAAGGTGCATTATGTTCAACAAACGTTTATTAGTTCTCGGCCTTATGGCTGCCTCCACCACGCTGATTGTCGGTTGTAAAGAAGAAGCCAAACAAGATGACAGCGCCAAACTCACCACCCTTGAGCAAAAAGCCAACTACATTATCGGCCAGAACATTGGCCGTAACCTGAAGAATGGCGGCCTGGCGATAGAGCCTGAGTCCCTGGCCCTGGCCCTGGCTGATATACGCGATGGCAAAGACTCGCGTATCAGCGAAGAAGAAATGCAAAAAATCATGCAGGAAGTGCAGGAAAAAGCGATTGCCAAGCAGGAAGAAGAACAGAAAAAACTGAGCGAAGAAAACCAAACCAAGGGTAAGGCTTTCCTCGACGAGAACAAGGCTAAAGAAGGTGTCGTAGCCACCGAGAGCGGCCTGCAGTATAAAGTGATCACCGAAGGTAAAGGTGCCAAGCCCAAGGCAACGGATACCGTGACCGTTCACTACACCGGCAAGCTGATTGATGGCACCGAGTTTGACAGCTCTGCCAAACACGGCCAACCGGCCACCTTCCCGCTGGATGGTGTTATCCCCGGCTGGACCGAAGCCCTGCAATTGATGCCGCAGGGTTCCAAATGGGAAATTTACATTCCTTCTGAACTGGCCTACGGTGCTGGTGGCCAGGGTCCAATCCCACCATCATCTACCCTGATTTTCGAAGTAGAGCTGCTGGAAATTAAAGCGCCGGAAGCGGCTGCTAACTAAGGCGTTGCCGGGTTTACCGGCCGCTCATAAAAAATTTCCGGGAGAAATTTTCAACGCCGCGTCAGCGGCGACCCGGAGGGTGGTGGTCATGGATGGCAAGCCATAAAAAAACCCGCTACGGCGGGTTTTTTTATGGCTTGCACCTGAGCAGCAAGGATTGGATTAGTTCACCAGATCTTTGTGCGATGTATGCAGGACAGAGATCATGCGGTCTTCAGCACTGAAACGGGTTTCCAATGATTCACCCAAACGTGACAGGTCGTCGCTCAGGCTCCCCAGGTCGTCCGTTTCCAGGTACTTGTCATTGAAGTCCAACAGGGTTTCCGTGGTCTCATCTACCACAGCATAGAGCTTGCCGGCTTCCTGCAGGGCTTCTTCATCTTCAAACTCGCGTCCTTCCTTGATCAGTTGATCGTAAATTTCAAAGTGCCCGGCGGAAACGTAATCCACCAGAATTTGGCACAGCTCACGCAGTTTGTGACCGCGCAGGGCTTCATTGGCATCTGTCGCTTCGAGTGCGCTCAGGTCACAGTATTGCACCAGCATCTGCTGGCGCTCTTCAAGCCAGCGGTCGATGATCTCGCTGACACCACCCCAGCGTTCTTTGGCACTTTTGCAGTTTTCTAACATTGATGGTTCCTTTAAAGGCGTATCGCACAAACAGAAATATCAGGTGCGCCACAATAGGCCATCTTGCGAAACAGGGCAAGGGTGGTCCATAACCATCACGCTTTGCGTATAGCCTGGTAAAGATTAACCAGGGCCAGGCCGATAAATGCCGCCAGGGTCCAAAAGGCCAGGCTCATGCCGAAGATTTTGTCCACATGGGCACAGTTGCCATCACCTTGCAGCAGTAATTTGAATGCCTCCATCAAGGGGAATTCTTCAAAGATATAGGCCAGGCCGGGGCCGCACGCGGGGACCTGATCAGCGGGCAGGCTTTGCAGCCATAATTGGCGACTGGCGAAAGCGGCGCCCAGCAGTGCAGAGATTATCCCGAATACTGCATAGGCGCGGCGGCCTGTCGTTGCCGGGTGATGGATCAGGGCAGCGAGGGCGATCAGTCCGGTGAGAATGACAAAGGCGCGCTGGGTGATGCACAGTGAGCAGGGAACCATCTTCATCACATGCTCCATGTAGGCAGCGGCGAGGATCAAGGCAGTACAGCCGAGGAAGATCAGCAGGTTGGTTTGGCGAATCGAGAGCATGGGGTTTCCTTGATGATGGTCATGGGTGGACGTGGCGGTATGTTACGCAATTGGCCCGACAGACTGCCAGCGCCTATCGACCTGTTGCAGGATAGGCCGGACAAATGGGCTATGCTTGTGGGGATTCGCGCGTTGGAGTCTAATCTGCCCGGATAGTTCAGGGGCGGGTCCTGTGTAGTTCAGGGCATCGTGAGTTCAGTGAATCAGCATGTGCAGTGGGACGTGGCTGCCAGTGTCTGTTATTTGGAAAAAGTGGCTTCCAATGGAGAAGAGATGTTTATGAACCTGTACGTTTTACGAATCTGTATGGCAATTGGCCTGCTCCTGTCATCTATTATGGTGCCTGTTTGGGCCGCAGGTGGCGGGGATAAGATTCCCGAGGGGATTAACTATATTCCGGTCGCGCCGGCGTTGATCGTCAATTACGGCGGCCCTGACAGCAAGACGCGCTACATCAAGGTGGAATTATCTATTCGCGCTGAAAATGCCGCTGATACCAAAACCCTGATGCATCACTTGCCATTGATTCGCGATCGGCTGATCAGCATTTTCAGTGCGCAAACTGAAGAGGCCCTGGGTTCGGTCGAGGGTAAGGAAAAGCTGCGTCTGGAGGCGCTGGCTGAAATCAACAGGGTTGTACATGAAATCGAGTATGGTGCCGATGCGGCGACACAACACTCGATACCGGCCAATAAGCCAGCCTCGGATTTGCTCTTTAATAATTTCGTGGTGCAGCGTTAACAGCCACAGCTGCACCCCTGATACTGGGCGTAGTAATTTGCCAGGTATTCGTCAAAGCTGAGCAGCTGGCTGGTCTCCAGTTGTACCTGCTCCGCCTGCGACTCCTCACTCATCTGTCGGAATCTCGCCAGCTCGGAACCCTTTAAGGGGTTCCGGGCAAAGTGCGCGCGCTGGCGCTCGGCTTGCGCCAGGGTAAAGCGGATAAACCCCTGGTCCGCCTCCTGCATATCGGCCAGTAGCTGCGCGGATGGCGTTAATGACGGGTTTTCCAGTTTCTGTAATTGCTGCTCCAGCGCCTGCTGGTGCGCAGTACTGGATTGTGCCTGGTCAAGCAGTTCGGCACAGCCTTGCATTTGTGCCAACACTTCTCCTGCCCACAGGCGCAAGGGGCGCTGTGTATCACCGCTGAGTAATGTCAGTGCGGGGTCGCGCCCCTGGTTAACAACACGCTTCTGGTTTTCCTGTCCCTGGTAAAACTCCTGCTCATCCATCGCCGGGCTTTCGCTTAACAGGCAGAACAACAGGAAGCTATCCATGACCCGGATTTGCTCGGCAGTAATACCCAGGGGCTCATAGGGGTTTAGGTCGACACAACGTACTTCTACATACTCAACACCACGCAGGCGCAAGGCTTGTAAAGCGGTTTCTCCGCGCTTGCTGGTACGTTTGGGGCGGATACTGGAGTAGAACTCGTTTTCGATCTGCAACAGGCTGGTATTAAGTTGCTGGTAATTGCCTTCAGTATCCTTAACGCCGATGCGTTCATAAGCCGGATGGCTCTGGGTAATGGCGCCGCACAGGGTTTTCAGGTAATCGCTCAGGTTGTTGTAATTCACCACTAGGGATTTCTGCGCATCACTCTGGTAGCCCAGGTCGCCCATACGCAGGGAAGTCGCATAGGGTGTGTAAAGCGTGTCCTGGTGCCCCGGGAAGGGTTGCAGTTGGTGGTCGCGCCGCTTTACGAAACAAGCACCTACGGCAGGTGAGGCGCCAAACAGGTAAATCAATAACCAGAAATGGCGACGGAAATTGCGGATCAGGGCGAAATAGCGTTCGGTCTTGAAATCTTGCAGGGATTGTTGATCCCCCACATGGGCCTGCAATTGCTGCCAGAAACTATCAGGTAGGCTGAAGTTGTAATGGATGCCCGCGATAGTTTGCATGGAGCGCCCATAGCGGTGCCCCAGGCCTATACGGTAAATCGTCTTCATCAGGCCTGAGTTGGAGGTGCCGTAACGGGCAACGGGAATATTGTCGTCGGGACCCAGATGGCAGGGCATGCTGGTGGGCCACAGGCGCTCGCCAACAGGCAGCTGTTGATAGGTAAAGCGATGGATCTGTTCCAACTGGTCCAGTAAAGGCTCAACCTTGGTAAAGGGCTGGGTAATAAATTCCAGCAGGGCCTCGCTGTAGTCGGTAGTGATATGGGGGTGGGTAAGTGCTGAGCCCAATCCTGCCGGGTGATCTGTTTGCGCCAGCGAAGCCTCCGGAGTTACGCGCAGGCTTTCCTTCTCCAATCCGCGCATGATGCCGCCAAGGCTGGTATTAACGGAGGGTTTAGCCAGCAGCTGTAACAGCGCTGTGGCTATAGGGCTAATCTGTGACACCTGGGATTTCCTGTATGGGCCCGCTGGGGTGGGCAGGGAAGTTGTTGCGCCCGGAAGGGGACTGGCTGATAGCTAGTCTAGCGTTTATGGCGCGGTTTGCGTGCCTGTCTCTATGACAGGTGCGGGCTCTGCCGGATCTTCAAATAAATCCTTGGCCGGTTTAGGCAGAGGCTCAGGCAAGATCGCCGGATCAAGGAGGGGAAGTCCCTTTTCGTTAAGGCCGCAACTCAATAGCTGGATGCGCTGGGTGAAATCCCTGGCACTGGCTTCAACTTTTTGGTTAATGGCTTCATCTTTATGGGGAGTCTTGAACAGGGCAGCGGGGTCGCGACCATCGACCCACTGGTTTTGCTTGCCCAAAAACAATTTTTGCTGGTTTTGCAAAATAAACCATTCGCTCATAGCAACTCCCCAAGGTTGTATCGCCAGGTCGCCTATGTGGGGGCTTGGTCGGAGGAGTTCAAGGGGCCGACCTGGTGGGCCATGTGCTGCATATCGTAGCCGGACGGGCTTTGGTAGACACGCAGGCCGAACTCGGGAATAACCGCAAAGATATGGTCGAAAATATCAGCCTGGATACGCTCGTAATTCGCCCAGCTGGTGTCGTTGGAAAACGCATACACCTCCAGGGGAATCCCCTCTGCCTTTGGCTCCAGCTGACGCACCATCTGTGTCATTCCTTTGTGGATATTTTTGTGGTTGCGCAGATAAGCGCTGAGGTAAGCGCGGAAGGTACCCAGGTTGGTCAGGCGGCGCCCGTTAACCGGATACTCCAGATCGATACCGGATTGCTGGTTATCAGCTTCGATGTCGCGAATTTTTTCCTCGATATAATCGCTTAGCAAGGCGGCTCGGCGCAGGCGCTGAATATCTTCCTGCTGGAGGAACTTCACACTGGTCGCATCGATGTAGACGGCGCGTTTAATCCGTCGACCTCCCGATTCACTCATGCCGCGCCAGTTTTTAAAGGAATCGGAAATCAGTGCATAGGCGGGAACAGTGGTGATGGTGTTATCCCAGTTGCGGACCTTAACGGTAGTCAGGCTGATATCAATCACATCGCCGTCGGCGCCGTATTTGGGCATCTCCAGCCAATCACCCAGGGACAACATGTTGTTGGCCGCTAATTGGATGCCTGCCACAAAACCGAGGATGGCATCCTTGAAAACCAATAGCAGCACCGCAGTCATAGCACCCAGACCACTGAACAGAATCAGGGGGGATTTATCAATGACCAGGGAAATGCCGAAAATAATGGCTACCAGTGCCGCGATTAATTTGATGCTCTGGGAAATCCCGCGCAGTGGCATACGCCGTCCGATACTGGTCGGCATAAATATTTCTTCAAGTGCATTGAGTAATGCAAAGAGCGAAAGCAGGGCAAACAGCAGGATCCAGAGTTCAGTCAGTATCTGGATAAATGCCAGTGCATCGCTGTCGGGAGCCAGCCAGATATTGGCCTGGACATATAAAATGACACCCTGAAAAACCAGGGCAATACGGTTGAACAAGCGGTTTTTATAAAGCGCCTGACGCCAGAGCTGCTCGGAATTGCGTGTGGAGTATGAAATCGCCCGCAGGACAACAGAGTGCAAAATAACATGCAACACCAGCGACGTCAGGACAATCAGGCCCAGTACAATCGCAACATAAATCAAATCCGCATGGGCTAACTGATAGGGCTCCAACCAGCCTTGAATCAACGCTTTCATCGGCCTCTCCTGTAGAAAATCGCAAGGGAGGGGCAACACTAACAAAATTGGGCGGTGATGGGAACCTTGTAGAAACAGGGAATATTTCTACTTACTTGTGAGATAGAAAGAATAAACCCGGCAAGCAGCCGGGTTTATTCTTGACGAAGATAGGTTAAAACTAGGCTTCGTTACTGGGCTTACCAATAGTAGCGAGAATACCACCGTCTACATACACAATCTGCCCGGTCACAAAATCACTTGCTTTGGATGCGAGGAAAATCGTAGCCCCTTGCAAATCATCCGGATCACCCCATTTGGCGGCGGGGGTGCGGTTGATGATGAATTCGTTGAAGGGGTGGCCATCAACGCGAATGGGTTCGGTTTGGCTGGTGGCGAAATAGCCAGGGCCAATGCCGTTGACTTGCACATTGTGTTTTGCCCATTCGGTTGCCATATTTTTGGTCAACATCTTCAGGCCACCTTTTGCCGCTGCATAAGCACCGACAGAATTGCGACCCAGTTCGCTCATCATGGAGCAGACGTTGATGATCTTCCCTTGGCGGCGCTCAACCATTTTACGCGCTACCGGGCGGGTCATAGTGAATACACCAGTCAAATCGATCTTGATGACTTCTTCAAAATCTTCCAGTGACATTTCCAGCAGTGGTGTACGTTTAATAATGCCAGCATTGTTGATCAGAATATCAATCGCGCCATGGTCTTTTTCAATTTGCTCAACAGCCGCCGTGACCTGGTCTTCATCCGTCACGTTAAATCGGTAACCGAAGGCTTGAAAACCTTGAGCGCGATAATATTCAACGGCTTTATCAATTTTTTCCTGGGATGAATTGCCATTGATAATCAGCTTGGCACCAGCGCTGGCGAGCCCGGATGCCATTGCCATACCCAGGCCGTGGGTTGCGCCGGTAATCAGCGCAACTTTTCCGCGTAAATCAAACAAAGGATGTGTCATGGTATTTTTGCCTTATTTCAGCTCACTGGGTTTGTGGAAATCCATATCCGTGTAGTCGTGGTTTTCACCTGCCATACCCCAGATAAAGGTGTAATTGGCAGTACCTACACCTGAGTGCATGGACCAGGGTGGAGAGACCACGGCTTGTTCATTGGCAACCCAAATATGGCGTGTTTCTTCCGCCGGGCCCATGAAATGGCATACCGCGTGGTCTTGCGGAATATTGAAGTAAAAATAAGCTTCCATACGGCGGCTGTGTGTGTGCATGGGCATGGTGTTCCAGATACTGCCGGGTTTGAGTTCTGTCATACCCATTTGCAGCTGGCAGGTATCCAATACAGTATTGATCATGAGCTGATAAATATCGCGCTCGTTACAGGTATCTCCTGCACCCATGTGTAATACCTTGCCGTTTTCCTTATCCACTTTCTTGGTGGGATAACTGTGATGTGCGGGTGTTGAATTCAAATAAAACTTGGCGGGGTTGCTGGCATCATCGCTGCTGAAAATCACTTCTTTGGCACCGCGGCCAATGTAAAGTGCTTCTTTTGTGTTGATAGCAAACACTTCACCATCGACAGAAACCTTGCCATTACCACCGATATTGATAGTGCCCAATTCGCGGCGTTGCAGGAAGTATTCTGACTTCAACTGGTCATAGGTTTCCAGTACAACTGCCTTGTTGACCGGCATAGCGCCGCCGACCATCAAACGCTCGTAGTGGGTGTAAGTGAACAGGACTTCATCGGCCGCAAAAATGTTTTCAACCAGGAAGTGCTTGCGCAGTTTTTGGGTGTCGTAATGTTTGTAGTCGTCGATATGGACGGCGAAACGCTCTTCGAGAACTTTCATACTAAATTTTCTCTCTATTTCTCATCGGCTAACGCCCGCTGTCGGAAACCGACAGCGGGCGAGGTTGGGTATTCTGACAGCTTAAAAACAGCCAGAATAAAAAGGAAATTAAACCTGGCTATACGCGCTATTGCGCTTGTTTGAGTAATTTATAGATTTCTATCCCAGCCATGATAAAGGGACCGTTGCCTTTGGGGTCGTTGCTGACAATACGCTCGGTCATGTAGTAGTCGTAGCTACCGTCGCGACCAAAACCAAGGCCAGCCACCAGGCATTGGTTGGTCATGCTGATTTTGCCATCGGCATGGACGGTGACAAATTCCTTGATCAACCCCTGGTAAGCCTTGAGTGCAGGCTCTTTGTATTCTGCGGGCAGGTAGCCGTTATTCAGTGCTTTTGCCAGGAAGTAGGTGAACATGGCTGTACCTGTGGATTCGCGGTAGTTGGCAAGTTCACCAGGCTTATCGGTAATTTGCCACCAGGTGCCTGTCTCCGGGTCTTGATAGCGAATGATGTCCGCCGCAAATTCGTTCACCATATCCAACATGGTTTTACGCAGATCGGTCTCGGACTCCGGTAAGTAATCCAGCACGTCTACCATCGCCATGGCTAACCAGCCCATACCGCGAGACCAATACTGGGAGGCCAGGCCGGTTTCTTTATCCGCCCAAAAGGCCTCTTTGGATTCATCCCAGGCGTGAATATACAGGCCATTGTCGGCGCGCAGGCGGTTGCGGGTAATATCAAATTCGTGAATGCCTTCTTTGAAGCTGGCGTGTTGCACTGCACCGGTTTCGTAAATAGAAGCGTATTGGATCAGGAACGGAATTCCCATGTAGACACCATCCAGCCAGAGTTGGTTGGGGTAGGTAGCACGATGCCAGAACGCACCTTCAGATGTGCGTGGATGTATTTTTAAATGGTTGCGCAGGTAGTCGACCGCCTTGCGGTATTTTTCTTTACCGGTACGCTGTTCCAACAGGATAAGCACCCGTCCGGGGTTAGTCAGGTCGATGCTGAACAGTTCAGGCGGGAAGGTGTGGATATTGCCTTCTTCGGTAACAAAGCTGCCAGTCACAATTTCGGCAGCATCAACATAACGCTGATCAGGGCTAACACCGTTGAGGTCTTGTAACGCCTGGATTTGCAGGCCTGCCACATCGTATTCAAATTTTGCCGGGCGGCGACGGTACTCATCCCAGCCGCCGTAGTGGTATTTCAGGGTTTTACGATCCAGTTCGGAATCCGCCAGTTTTTTAGCCCAGGAAAGCGCAGATTCAGGTGTTAACAGGTTTTGCTTGGCTTCTGCGCTCAGGGTTGATTCAAAACGAATGCGCGGCGCCTTGGTTAAACGGTCAACTTCACGCTCCAGGTAGGCTTTAAAATCGGCCTCTGTTTTGATGCCGTCAAGCTCGTGTTCCCAGGCAGCAAGGAAATAATACTCAAGATTGCCACCGTTATCGTTCATGACCGACACATAGGAACTTTCGTCTTCGGTTTGCTCCTGGCGATCACCGCGGCGGAAGATAATAGCCATACCTAAATGGTCATCAGGGCCGCTCAGGCTTTGTTTGCCCCAGCTGCCGACATAAGTCCAGGCATAGCCACTTTTTTCGGTATTGCCTTGAAGCAAGGTGGTCCCCGGATGCTTCACCATGCCTATGGCAAAGTTGGGAATTTCTTTGCTGGCATTCAGATCAACCTTCACCAGACGACTACCGGCAGTCATGGTGAAGTGTGCTTTCAAATCAAGCTTGGTGTCGTTGATCTGCCAACCCTTGTAGTTAATGATGAAACCGGAATAAAGATCACCATTATTGGTAATGATGGCATCGCGCGTATCCACTTGGGATACCAGTTCTACACTTTTGCCGTTCCAGAAGCCAAAGCCACCCATACCGAGAGACTTGCCTACTTTAAGTACATCCACGCCCCAATCGGCGTTGTGATGGTAACTGTCATAACCATCCTGGCCCACATTTTGTAGCACCATCTCATGGACTTTCTTACCAAAAATATCAAAGCCATTGCGCCAGTCGAGATAAATGCGATAGCCAACCTTGTCGGACTCAATACCGGGGCCTTCATAGCGTATCCAGTAAGAGTGATCGGTATATTGTGGTGGGGGCGTTACGCGATCTACATTTTTAAAGGTACCGCCAACGTATTCTTTACCCTGCCATTCGCCACCTTCTTTGATGGAGATTTCAGCCTGGGTTTGTTTCTTGACAACAGGTTTGCTGATTGATGGATCAGCAGAAACGGTGAACCGGCGCGTTTGCGCTGATGCAAAATCTGCGTTGAATAGCAAGGCATCAAGGGTTTCATCGCCATCGGTGTCTACCAATTGAGACGGCAGTATTTGTTCGTCACTTTTGATGGCAAGTTGTTGTGCTTTGGGATTATTTGCATCTAACCCCAAATCATAAAGTGGAATAAAAACAGGTTCGCGATCAAGTGCAAATGCGTTGGCATTGCTGACTTCCAGTTGCGCTAGCTGATGGTTAACAGCGGCAGATGGGGTGCTTGTTGTTTCGGTGTTGGTAGCTTGCTTGGATTGATCGGGTGAGCATCCTGCCAGAGCGGCCACCATCAAACTGATAGAAAAGATCGCACCCAGTGTCTTGTCATGTCTCATCGAAATCAATGTTATCACCCTCTCAAATCGTTGATTGAAATCGTCTTGCATAGCCATCCTGGCCTGATAAATTTTGTTCTTTTTTGAAGCAAATAGGGATGCCAGCGAGCTGGCATCCCTTAGGCTCTAACAATGGGTTTTACAAATTAGTATTTGTATTGAACACCCAAGTAGTATTGACGGCCGGTCTCGTGATAGTAGGACAGACGGTAATCATTAGAATCTACCCACTGATCGTCAGCTTCATTGGTCAAATTCAGCGCTTCGAAGGTGAAGCGCCAGTTATCATTTAATTGATAGGAAGCCGATGCATCTACGTTATGAGTAGAATGAGTACCCTCTGCACTATTGCCATCGCGGCCACGGGCATTGGTTAGGTAACCGCTACGTGAGGCTAAAGAGATCCGTGCTTGGAATGCATCTTTCTCATAGTAAAGAGTGGCACTGGACGTGTTAACTGACATATTTTCCAGGTCGGATACAAACTCTACATTACCAGTGTTTGGATCCAGATAGGCAATTTGACCTTTAACATAAGTAAATGAGCCGATGAATCCAAAATCCTGCCAGAAGCCAGGCAAGAAGGTGAACGGAGTTTGATAACTCAGTTCAAAACCATAAATATCGCCACCGGGTGAGTTAACAGGGACAGTGTAGTTCCACACTGCATTAGTATTACAATCAGCAGTACTTAAAGACGATGCGGCGCACTGAGTCGTTGCCTGTTGTGATAGGGAGGCTTGTTGCTCAGGAGAGAAGCCTGCAATAATGTCTTGGAAATTTCTGGTAGCACGATAACTTTGTACCTGACTCTCCAGATCTTTGCGGAACAATGTCATGGCTAACGCACTTTCGTTGTCGAAGTACATTTCTACACCTACGTCATAGCTTTTGGCTTTGGTAGGTTCCAAGAAGGGGTTGCTACCTGTCACGCTCATATTGGTGCCGGCAACACTTACTGATGTATCGGCTTTAATTGAACCCAAACCAGCACGTGCAATACCTTCAGAATAGGCCAAGCGAATAATTACGTCCTCAATTGGTTCGATAGACAGGTTTGCTGCAGGCAATACATCATCATATTTGTGGTCGACCCAAACTTGACTACCCGCTAATACTCCAGAGGTAGATTGTTCAGTAGAGAATTGGCGCAAACCAATATTACCGCGTACGGGAGTCTCACCGATACTGCTGTTGAAATCTAACTGGATAAAACCGCCAGTAGTTTCTTCTTTAGTCTCGTAAGTGTTTGAGGCTTGGATATTATAGCCACGAGAAAAGATATCAAAGTCTGTTGCAATAGCCCCGCGGTCAGGAATCAACCATGCGCCACCAGAACCCAGGCCTGAGTCATAGGTGAGCAGATAGTCGTTTAGATTGATGCCGGCAGGAGCGGCCTCAGATGCCAATCGTCTTTCAGTGGTTGAGAATTCAAATTTTTTGTAATTCACCCCAGCTTTTAGCGTTAGCACATCATTAATTTCATATGCGATATCAGCTAGGACATTTTGATATTCGTTAACAGACGCTTGTGGGCGTTGACGCATTTCGGTTAATGTCCAACTGGATGCATTGTACGCTGTATCACCGAATACGAAATTACCTTTTTTGCCATCGCGGAAGTCGTAACTAAAATCCATACCATCAGCACGCATGATGGCAGTGTTTTGTAGCGGGTTGTCAAAATCTGACTTCACACTGCCAATCACCAAATTACCTTTTAACTGATCAGTAAAATCCTGTTTTACGTTCAATGTAATTTGATGGAAGTCTGTTGTCATCTCGTCATAGCGATTCTCAGCCAACAAGCGAACATTGGACAGATCAGCGTATACCAAGCTATTGCCTTGAATTTCGTAGTCATTGACCACAACACTATTATTTTGTGTTCCGTTCATTGAAGCTTCCCAGAAAACTTCCTGGCGATTGGCTTCATGTTTTGCATATAGGACATCCAGACTTACTTCAGTGGTATCTGTGGGACGAGCTTGCAGCGACAGGCTTGCACCTAGACGCGAAATTTCATGGTTGAAAGAGTCATAACGAGGAATGCGAGGATGGAATGCAGTTGTTATATTATCAGTTGCCAGAATTGGTGTGCCATCACTAAAAGATCCAAAGCGCTGATTGGCTGCATTTGACCAGCGTACAGTTGAAGAACCTTCGTCACGTACAGTGCGTTCAGAATAGGATAGAGAGAAGAGAGCTCCCAGTTTCCCATCGGCAAACACGTTGCTAATCAAAAATGATGCAGCTGGGTCGGTTTCTTCTGAAAGCTCGTTGTAACCCGCTTGTGCAGATGCAGTAAATACAAAGTCGTTGTAGTCAAAGGGTTGTGCTGTTTTTAAGTCGACCGTAGCACCCAATGAACCTTCTTCAATAGAGGCCATTGCAGTTTTGTTAACTGTCAGGCTGGAAAATAAATCTGAAGAAAATGTATTAAAGTCAAAACCACGTGTGCGGTTGGTGCCTCCTGTGGCGTCTGTACCACCTGTGGTAGAGATCGCTTCTACACCATTAATGCGGACACGAGTATAGTCTGGACCCAGGCCACGAACAGAAATAGCACGGCCTTCGCCTCCAGAGCGAGTAATAGCAACACCAGGTATACGTTGCAATGATTCCGCCAGGTTATTGTCTGGGAAGTCAGCAATATCCTCGGCTTTGATGGAGTCAACGGCATTCGCACTGTTGCGCTTGGTATCCAGAGCGCTGGCAAGAGATGCACGATAACTGCCCGTTACCAGCACTTCTTCTACTACATCGCCATTAGAAGATTGACTTTGCGCCATAGCACCCAGCGGCAGCGCTGTTACCGCCATGGCCAACACTAATGGATTAATTTGAAACTTTCTCATAGCTATTCCCCATAGTTATTTTGATTAATCATGACAAGCTAATAATTGCTCTTCTCCGGTCACTTGAAGCTTCCAGGCTCAAGCAGTTTTTTACCCTTTGAGCCTTGGCAAGGCTAAAGCTCAAAGATGTAATAGGGTAAATTCTTGACCACTAAACGTGATTAGCAATGGAATTTTTGCTGTTTCTTAGTTGATATTGCTCTAAGTCGTCGGTTGTGTATTTCGTTTTATCCAGACGCCTTTCATATTGTGAAAGGCGTGCCATTGATGCGGACATTTTCAGCTGTCATTGCATCCATATGTTCCAGGACACCTATCTCTTTTACCTGTTTGAAATCGCAGTTGCGCAGGGCAAGGTTGCTGATCGGTGAGCGTTCATAGCCGCGGACCTGGAAGACCCGTTCTGCCTTGGCGCAGGTAATACCGCGGAAATCGATATTACGGACGATAGGGGTGTGTTCGCCGGCGTCACCTTCTTCATATTGGAAGTCGATCACAATGGCGTTTTTTACCTCTACGATAGTGATATCGCGGGCGAAAAAGTTTTCTACAACACCGCCACGTACCGAATTGGTTTTAATACGCAAACCGCGTTCCAGGTCAGGACTGTTCATTTCGCAGTGCTCAACGAAGACATTGCGGACACCACCAGACATCTCACTGCCAATCACAACACCACCGTGTCCACGGCGCATATGGCAGTTGCGGATCACAATGTTTTGCGAGGGGCGGTTGATGCGGCGGCCGTCGTGGTTTCGGCCTGATTTGATAGCGATGCAGTCGTCGCCGGTATCAAAGTAACAATCTTCAATAAGTACGCGGTCACAGGATTCCGGGTCGCAGCCATCGGAGTTGGGGCCCATGCTGTCACAGGTGACACCGCGGACGATCACGTCGTTACACAACACCGGGTTGAGCAGCCAGAAAGGCGAATTAACGATAGTGACGCCTTCTATCAGGACGCGCTCGCATTCATAAGGTTGAACGAAGGGAGGACGCAGATTGGCACCTTCGGCAAACAGGCGCTGCTCAGGTGCTACACCTGCCTCCATAGCACGTTGCAGTTGCTCACGGCCTTCGTCCTGGGTTGGGAAGCCTGGCACACTCCAGTTTTTACCACCTTTCCAGGCGCCGCCTTTCCAGGGCCACCAGGTAGTGCGATTGGCCTGGCCGTCGAGTGTGCCCTCACCGGTAATGGCAATATTTTCCTGGCGATAGGCGTAGATCAGCGGCGAATAGCCCATCAGCTCCATGCCTTCCCAGCGGGTAAACACGGCAGGCAGATAGGCTTTAGGATCGGTAATAAAAGCAATACGTGCGCCTTTTTCTACGTGCAGATTCACGTTGGATAACAGGTGGATAGGACCGCTCAGGTAAGTGCCGCCACTCACCAGAACTTTTCCACCGCCAGCGGCATGGCAGGCAGCGATTGCGTTGGCAAAAGCCTTTGTGGCATCAATTGCGCCACCGGCCCGGGCACCATAGGCACGGATATCAAAGGTTTTATTGGGGAAGCTGGTTCGGGCAATGTTGTTACGGATGTCGTCAGCCGTGCGCCAGGCTTCGTCGTAACTCATGCCGGAGTTGGGAGAGGGCTTGTTGTTTACACAAGCGGTTAACCCTGTTGCGCCCAGAAAAGCTATACCGGCCATACTTCCGGCACGGTTGAGAAATTCACGGCGGTCGATCAATTGGCGGGGAGTCTTGTTCACGCTTTTACTACCTATCTCTATCGCTTTCGAAGTCTTTTAATCGTTATGGCAATGCCACAGTGGGTGGCAGGGGAGCGGCATCAATCGCGGTTATCTGGCTACTTGGCCTTTTGCCATCTATATAGAGTAGTGGTCTATATAAAGCAGGGCAGAGTTTAAATTTTAATAAGCGAGATGGGCATCCTCAGACTTGGTGAAAATCATTCTGGTCGTCACCTCTGTGAATTGCAAGCACTCAGCATAGGTTATTTCCGCTAAAAACCCATTTTTGAGTGAAAAATTTACAAAAAATGACATGTATACGTTTTCATATTTTTAATAATTAAAATGTAAACGTATACATGTCACTTCGACTAAAAAAAATTTAAAAAAAATATGATTTTGTTGAGAATATTTTTATCTACATTATTGCTTTTTATTAGGATGAACTTAATTTTCGATACCTTGCCGGATGGTGTAACAGGCTAAGACTTGCCTACATAAAAAATGTAAACGGTTACACTTGGTTGTTTTTGCCATTTTGGCGAGTTGCAGGGGCAAAAAATCAGGATTACATTTGCTCTCGGTATTGACCGAATACCATTGCCGATTTTTAGGCGCCCTAGGGCGCCTGTTTTTTTTTGAGGGTCGGTTTTTTTATTGAGTGATGCTATTTCGCCGATAAATACGTCTGGCGCGACTACACTTGATAATCATGATCGAATACTCCAGGGCATAAACCCGTTCGGTTCATTTAGGTATTCAGAGAGAGATCAGTGTGAGCAGCATCATTGTTTTGCATGAGAGTGATAACGTAGGCATTTGTAAAGTATCACTTCCCGCTGGTGTCCTTTACGCGGAAAAAGATGTCACCTTGTTGCGCGACATTCCCGCCATGCACAAATTTGCTGTGCGTCCCATCGCCAAAGGCGAAGCTATCACCAAATATGGCCAGGTTATTGGTTTTGCCAATCAGGATATTCCTGCCGGTGAGCATGTCCATGCCCACAATTGTGTCATGGGTGATTTTGAAAAAGACTATGGCTTTTGTGAGCAGGCCAGGCCAACCCAATTCGTTCCTGTTGCCGAGCGTGCCACCTTTCAAGGCTATAAGCGTGCCAATGGCAAGGTAGGTACGCGCAATTACATCGGTATTATCACGACCGTTAACTGTTCAGCGACCGTTGCCAAGGCCATTGCCCAGCAGATCAGCCAATCCGGTGAACTGGCACAGTTCCCCAATATTGATGGTGTTGTTGCCCTGACCCACGACAGTGGCTGTGGTATGCGCTCCGATGGCGAGGGTTACGAAACCCTGCGCCGCACTTTTAACGGCTATGCCCGTCACCCTAACTTTGGTGGGGTGATGATGGTTGGCTTGGGCTGCGAAACCATGCAGATCAAGCGCGTGATGGAAGAGTGCGGCCTGGCGGATTCCAAAACCTTTACGGCGTACACCATCCAGGATGTGGGCGGTACGCGCCATGCGATTGAAAAAGGTTTGGACGCTGTGCGTGCCATGTTGCCTCTGGTGAATGCACACCAGCGTGAGACAGCATCGGCCAGTGAATTAATTATCGGTTTGCAGTGTGGTGGTTCAGATGCCTTTTCCGGCATTACCGCAAACCCGGCACTGGGAATCGCCGGCGATATCCTGGTTCGTCACGGCGGCACCGTCATTCTGTCGGAAACCCCCGAAATCTTCGGCGCGGAACATCTGTTGACCCGTCGGGCAGAAAGTCCCGAGGTTGCACAAAAACTGCTGGAGCGTATTCAGTGGTGGCAGGACTATACCGCGCGCAATGATTTTGAACTCAATAACAACCCTTCCCCGGGTAATAAAGCGGGTGGCTTGACGACGATTATTGAGAAGTCCCTGGGCGCACAAGCCAAGAGTGGCTCAACCAATTTGCGCGATGTTTTCCTCTATGCGGAGGAAATCACCGAGAAAGGTTTTGTGTTTATGGACAGCCCGGGTTATGACCCTGTATCTGCCACGGGCCAGGTTGCTTCAGGTGCACAAATCCTGTGTTTTACCACAGGTCGCGGTTCAGCGTTTGGCTGTAAACCTGCGCCCAGTATTAAATTGGCGACTAATTCCGGTATCTATGAGCGTATGCAGGACGACATGGATATCAATTGCGGTAAGGTGCTCGATGGTGAACTAACATTAGAGCAATCCGGTCAGGAAATTTTTGAAGAAATCCTGGCTGTTGCCTCTGGCAAGCGCACCAAGAGTGAGCTGTTGGGCTACGGCGACAATGAATTTATACCTTGGAAGATCGGCGCTGTTGTATAGCAGCGCTCCGCTCATGACGAGAGGGTGAGGATGCACCCGATAATAATGCTGTTCATGGATCAGCAATAAATACCACACCATACAAAGATCAAATATCGGCAGTTCCTCCGATCACTCCCTGTGAATGATCAACGGCCGGTTTTGCCGAAAAAATTTGACTCAGAATAAAACAGGGGACAAACGACAATGAGACTCGCTATTCCAAAAGAGCGCCGTGCGCATGAGCGACGTGTCGCCGCAACGCCGGAGACCGTCAAAAAATTTATTGCCTTGGGTTTTGATGTGACGGTTGAAGCCGGTGCTGGCCTTGCCAGTCGCATCACCGATGAAGATTACCGCAATGCCGGCGCCAGTGTTGTTGACGATCCTGCAAGCCTGCTGGGCCAGGCGGATGTCGTATTGAAAGTGCAGCGCCCGCTGTTGGCAGGTGAAGGCGAGCTGGATGAGTTATCGCTGATGAAACGCGATGCTTTATTAGTTGCCATTCTTTCCCCCTATGCAGATGCCAAAGCCGTTGAGGCTTACGCTAAGGCGGGGGTAACCAGTATGGCCCTGGAGTTTGTGCCGCGCATTACCCGTGCGCAATCGATGGATGTGCTGAGTTCGCAGTCCAACCTTGCCGGTTATCGCGCTGTGCTGGAGGCCATTAATGTCTATGACCGCGCCATGCCGATGATGATGACGGCTGCCGGTACAGTGGCACCGGCCCGCGTTATGGTGCTGGGTGCGGGTGTGGCCGGTTTGCAGGCGATTGCAACGGCACGTCGCCTGGGTGCCATTGTGTCCGCAACAGATGTTCGCCCGGCGTCGAAAGAACAAGTGGAAAGCCTTGGCGGCAAATTCATCATGGTTGAGTCCGAGGAAACCAAGCAGGCGGAAACCGCTGGCGGTTATGCCAAGGAAATGAGCGATGATTACAAGCGTCGCCAGGCTGAATTGGTCGCGGAGACCTTGAAAAAACAGGATATCGCCATTTGCACGGCATTGATTCCCGGTCGCAAGGCACCAACCCTTATCAATGATGAGATGGTGTACAGCATGCGCCCCGGCTCTGTGATTGTTGACCTTGCCGCCGAGCAGGGTGGCAATTGCACCCTCACCAAACCGGGCGAGGTTGTTGAGGTCAATGGTGTCACCATTATCGGTTTATTCAATATTCCCAGCCGTATTTCTGCAGACGCCAGTGCGCTCTATGCGAAAAACCTGCTCAACTACCTGACGCCACTGGTGGATACTGCTAGCAAACAATTAGCCATTAACTGGCAGGATGAAATCGTTGCGGCCACCACATTGACCCGTGCCGGTGAAGTGGTTCATCCCAATTTCAAAGCGCCCAGTGCGACTTAAGTGAGGATTCCCAAATGGAAGGTCAATTTGTTTCGCAATTGTCTATTTTTGTACTGGCGATTTTCGTTGGCTACTACGTGGTGTGGAGTGTAACCCCCGCTTTGCATACGCCATTGATGGCGGTCACCAATGCAATCTCCAGTGTGATTATTGTCGGTGCACTGATTGCAGTCGGCCCCGAAGGTGTCAGCCTGTCCAAGGTGCTTGGTTTTGTGGCCATGGTACTCGCCGCGATCAATATCTTTGGTGGCTTTACGGTCACTCAACGCATGCTTGCCATGTATAAAAAGAAAAAATAATCCGGGGGAATCTCTATGTCATCTACTTATGAAAGCCTGACATCGCTCGCCTATTTGGTGGCGGCAGTGCTGTTTATCATGGCCCTGCGCGGGCTGTCCTCACCGGAATCTTCCCGCCGCGGTAATTTCTTCGGGATGCTGGGTATGGCGATTGCCATCGTCACTACTATCCTCAGCCCGGCAGTCACTTCCTATACCTGGATTGTGGTAGCCCTGCTGATCGGTGCGGTGATTGGTATTGTCATCGCGCGCAAAATTGCCATGACGGCGATGCCGCAACTGGTTGCCGCGTTCCATAGCCTGGTAGGTTTGGCGGCTGTGTTGGTAGCCGGTGCTGCGTTTAGTAATCCGGAAGCTTTCGGTATTGTGAATGCGGCCGGTGAAATCTATATCGCCAGTCGTATTGAAATGGGCCTGGGTGTAGTGATTGGTGCAATTACTTTTTCCGGTTCCGTTATCGCGTTTACCAAGCTGCAGGGCCTGGTATCTGGCAAGCCAATGGTGTTCGGCGGCCAGCATTTACTCAATGCCTTGATCGGCGCTGTCATTATTGGCCTGATCGGTTATTTCTGTGTAGAACAGGCTCCCTGGGTGTTCTGGACCATGACGGCGCTGGCGTTTGTGATCGGTATTTTACTGATTATTCCCATCGGCGGTGCGGATATGCCGGTTGTGGTATCCATGCTCAATTCCTATTCCGGTTGGGCTGCTGCGGGTATCGGTTTTACCCTGCATAATGATGCACTGATTGTAACTGGTGCACTAGTCGGCTCGTCAGGGGCAATTCTCTCCTATATCATGTGCAAAGGCATGAATCGCTCGTTCTTCAATGTGATCTTGGGTGGTTTTGGCGCCGATGCGTCGGCAGCGGCTGCCAGTGGTGGCGAAGATCGTCCGGTGAAGCGTGGCAGTGCCGAAGATGCGGCATTTATCATGAAAAATGCCGGTTCGGTAATCATTGTGCCAGGTTATGGTATGGCGGTCGCACAGGCGCAACACGCCCTGCGTGAAATGGCGGATGAACTGAAGCACGCGGGTGTCAAGGTCAGCTATGCCATCCACCCGGTTGCCGGACGTATGCCTGGCCACATGAACGTACTGCTGGCCGAAGCTAATGTTCCCTATGACGAAGTGTTTGAGCTGGAGGACATTAACAATGAATTCCAAACGGCGGATGTGGCCTTTGTGATAGGTGCTAATGACGTGACCAACCCGGCAGCAAAAACCAATCCGCAGAGTCCGATTTTTGGTATGCCTATCCTGGAAGTGGAAAAGGCGCGCACTGTGCTGTTCGTCAAGCGCTCCATGGCGTCAGGTTATGCCGGTGTAGAGAATGAGTTGTTCCATCGCGACAACACCATGATGCTGTTTGGCGATGCGAAGAAAATGGTTGAAACCATTGTTAAAAACCTTGCGTAATTTTCTAGCCCTGTTGAGCGCTCCCGTAGCGCTCTTTTTTTACTTGTGGGCGGCAGTGATTAACCTGGAGTTACCCCATGAAAATTGAACATTTCGCCATTAATGTTGCTGATCCTGTTGCTATGGCGGACTGGTATGTTACCCACATGGGCCTGCGTGTAGTGCGCAAACAGGAGGGTGGTGCGAACACCCATTTCCTGGCAGACGACAGCGGTGATGTGATGTTGGAGATTTACAACAATCCACCGGATGAGGTGCCGGATTACGCAGCGATGAATCCGCTGTTACTGCATTTGGCGTTTGTGTGTGAAAACCCTGAACAAAAGCGTGCGCAGTTGGAGGCGGTCGGTGCCAGCTTTGCAGAAGAAGTACATATTAAAGATGGTTCGCATCTGGTGATGATGCGCGATCCCTGGGGGTTGTCGATCCAGTTGTGCAAACGCGGTAGCAAGATGCTGCGTTGCCAGCAGTCGTGAATGATGTGTGATTAGCAAAGCCGCACTGGATGCGGCTTTGCCTTACAGGCCCTAAGCGCCGAGCTCTTTAGCAAAAACAGCCTTATCAATAATAGCGCCGCGATGGCGAATGATAATGCTTGCACAGCGAATACCTTGTTTGGCCGAGTCTTCCAGTGACTTGTGCGTCAGGCGTCCGGCAAGGTAACCGGCATTGAAGGTATCGCCAGCACCTGTGGTATCTACCACGCCCTGCACGGGTGGCACGGGTACGCGCAGTTCGCCTTCGTGCGTGATAATCACGGCATCGTCGGCACCGCGCTTGAGCACCAGCTCGCGCAGGCGGAACTCAGCGTAGCGTTGTTTGCAGCCTTCAATGGTGTCGTCGCCCCACAGCAGTTGTTCATCATCGAGTGTGAGCAGGGCAATATCGGTGTATTTCATCATCGACAGCATTGCCTGCTGGGCCTCGTGTTTATCGGCCCACAGGCGTGGGCGATAGTTACTGTCGTAAGCAATAGTCACACCCTGCTGGCGCAGCTTGTGCAAACTGTTGTAGAGGAACTCGCGCGATGCTGCGCCGATGATGGCAAGCGTAATACCACTCAGGTATACGCAGTCGCAATTCGCCAGCTGTTGGCAGAGGTTATCGGCAGCTTCCTGGGTGGCAAACAATTCTCGCGCAGGTGCCTCTTTGCGCCAGTAGAAGAATTCGCGCTCGCCGTCAGGGCGGTTGCGGATAATGTAGAGGCCCGGTGAGCGGCCGGGTAATTGTTTGATCAGATCCGTGCTTATGTTGTCATCGCGCATGCGCTGCAGGATTTGCGCACTGTAAGGATCGTCACCCAACTGGGTGACATAGTCTGTTTGCAAGCCCAGGCGCGCCATGTACACCGATGTGTTGTAGGTGTCGCCTGCAAAAGATAAGGCCATGATTTCGCGGCCATTGCTGTCGGCAGTGGGAAAGGGAGAAAGCTCCACCATCACTTCGCCAATCGCTGCTATATGTGCCATGGTGATAATTCCAGGAGTCAAAAAAACGAGGGAAACCGCCGTGTTATTCGGTTGTTTATTCGCCGCAAAATATAACACTACTGCTGCGCGAAAAATAGAAAATTTATGGGTTTTATTGCGCTGCCAATGGGCTGCATGGAAATCCACTGTTGCGATAAAAAGTGTTTTTATTCACTGAGCCAGTGTGTATGGTTCAGGTAAACTGTTGTGCGTTAAAAACTGCGGATTTGCTTGTTAATCAACTTTGTTGGATGTAGATAATGAACCGTTTAAACCAAGAACAACTTTCCCTGTTACCTAAGGATGTTATTTTACCCCGCTATGACCGCAATTCGCTGAAGGCGGGCATTGTACATTTGGGAATAGGTGCATTTCACCGCGCGCACCAGGCGTTTTATACCGAAGCCGTATTGAATGAATTTGGCGGTGATTGGGGAATTGTTGGTTGCAGCCTGCGCTCCCCCAGTGTGCGCGACCAATTAGTACCGCAAGATTGCCTTTACACCCTGGTTGAGCGTTCCGGTGAGGGTGAGAAACTGCAAATTATTGGCGCAGTAAAAGACACTGTGGTTGGCCCTGAAAATCCACAAGCATTGGTTGCCATTATTGCTGAAAGCAATATTAAGATTGTATCCCTGACGGTGACTGAGAAAGGTTATTGCCACGACCCTGCCACCGGTAATTTAAACCTGAATCACCCTGACATTGTTCACGATCTTGCCAACCTGGATCGCCCAGTCTCGGCTATTGGATTCCTGGTGGCTGCCCTGAAAAAACGTTACGAGGCCGGACAAAAAGCCTTTACGTTATTAAGCTGCGATAACCTGCCCAATAACGGTGAAGTGCTGGAAAAAGTGATCGTGCAATTTGCCCAGCAAATAGATGCCTCATTAGCGCAGTGGATTAAAACCAACGCCACCTTTCCCTGCACCATGATCGACCGCATTGTGCCGGCTACCACCGATGACGATCGTCGCGATATAGAGGCGCGCCTGGGTGTGCGCGATGAAGGTATGGTGGTGTGTGAACCCTTTACCCAGTGGGTTGTGGAAGACAAGTTTGCCGATGGGCGCCCCGCCTGGGAAAAAGTGGGTGTGTTGATGGTTGAGGATGTGCGTGTGTTTGAAAAAATCAAACTGCGTTTACTCAATGGTGCCCACTCCACCATGGCCTACACCGGCTACCTGTCGGGTTTCCAATACATCAGTGAAGTGATGGAGCAGCCCGCTTTTGTCAACCTGGTAAAAACCTATATGGCGCGCGAGGCGGGTGAAACAGTCAGCGCCCCTGCGGGATTTGATATTGAAGCTTACAAACAGCAACTGCGCGATCGCTTCTCCAACAAAGCACTCAAGCATCGCACCTGGCAAATTGCAATGGACGGCTCACAAAAGCTGCCCCAGCGTTTGTTGGAAACCCTGCGCGAGCAATTGGCCGGTAATGGCCATATTGATATTTTGTGCCTGGGTGTTGCCGCCTGGATTCGCTATGTGTCCGGTGTGGATGAGCAGGGCAATCCTATCGAGGTTTCCGATCCACTGGCAAAAGAATTGCGTGCAGCCTGCGATGCTAACCAGGGTAATCCGGCTGGAATGGTCAAGGCTATTGTCGGTATCCAGAAAGTATTTGGAAGTGACTTGATCGATGCCACCCCATTTGTTCAAACCACAACCCAGTGGCTTGAGCGTTTTTATGCCAAAGGTGTATTGGCCAGTGTGCAGGACGCTTTTGGTCATTAATCGCTTTTATTTTCATTCCTGCATGTCCCATGGCGAAGGGACATGCAGGAATGTCATGAACTATCCAGGTTGGTATGAGGTATATCATGGTGCGCGCAGCTGCGGTGCTGGCTATTTGTGTGCTGGTATTAGGGTGTTTGTATCGTCCGGGCACTGTGCGCGACATTCATTATCAGGCGCGTGTTGATAAAACCATTTCTGCTGCCAATGTATATCCCAGCATCCAGGCTGCCTTGGATGCTGCACCTGCCGCGGCGACTGAGCCATACCGTATTTTGGTGGCCTCTGGCGATTACTACGAAAAGCTGGTTATCAATAAACCTAACATCCATATCGTTGGTGCAGGCCCGGCCAGCACGCGCCTGTATTTTGATGCTTACGCGGGCCAGAGCTATGCGCAGGGTAAAACCTGGGGCACGTCCGGCTCCGCGACCTTGACGGTGCGCGCGCCTGGCGTTTTGTTACAACAACTGACGATTGAGAATACCTTTGATTTTTTGGCGAATGATGCCTTGGCAGTAGATGATCCAGCGCGTATCCAGCACACCCAGGCTGTTGCACTCTTGCTGGATACTGGCAGTGATCGCTTTATCGGTCGCCAACTGCATTTGTTGGGTTATCAGGATACGCTTTATATCAATGCAGGCCGCAGCTGGTTTGATCGCAGCCTGGTAGCCGGTAACGTCGATTATATTTTTGGCAGAGGCAATGCGCTGTTTACCCATTCCGAGATTCGCACCCTGGGGCGTAACAAAACAAGTTTCCCTCATGGTTATATCACTGCACCCTCGACACAAATCAGTGATCATTACGGTCTGACGTTTATCCATTGCAAGTTAACACGCGTTGCCGGTGTGCCGGATAATTCTGTGCCTCTGGGGCGCCCCTGGCATCCCACGACCCAGTTTGCCGATGGGCGCTATGCCGACCCGAATGCCATTGGTAAATCCGTGTTTATTAACACCTGGATGGATGCGCACATTACCCGCGATGGTTGGTATTCCATGAGTGGCACTGCCAAAGATGGTATCAGCAAGGTGCAATTCACACCGGAGGATTCCCGCTTCTTTGAATATCAAAGTGCGGGACCGGGCGCGCAGGTAAATAGCAAGCGTCGCCAGCTTTCTGCCCGGGAGGCAGAAGACTATACACCGGAAAAAATCCTGGGTGAGTGGTATCCACAATAATGAAAAAATGCAAATTGGATAGTTGATATAACAGAATTTTTATTGCCTGGTTAAGATAAGTTCATATCACTTATTTGTCGCACTCTTGTCATAAAAATGTCATAAGCCCTGCCTAGATTGAACTGCGTCACACGTCATGTTCTTTCCTGCTTATGAATATTTCCTCCCGTTTAATGCTCGGTGCCATGGTGCTCACGGGTATTGCTGTTATTCTTGCCGCTGGCACCACTGGCTGGCTCGCACTGCAACAAACCAATCGCGCGTTATCGCAAAACCTGGAGCAGCGTTTCCAGGCCCTGGCGGAAGGGCGCGCCCAGGCAGTGGCTACACAATTTTCCAGTTACGCTGAATTGCTGTTATCGCTTTCACACGGACGTATGACACAGGAAGCGGTATACGGTTTTATTCGACCTTTTGCCTCCTATCGCTATGAGGTTAGTGCAACACCGGAAGCGGAATTGCGCACACAATTGGCGGATTGGTATCAACAAACCTACGCGCCTTATCACCGCCAGCTGACCCGTGGCCAGCCTGCTGATGCGCGCACCTGGGTTGAGGGGTTTTCACTGGAAACCCTGTTAATCCAGCAGCGTTATTTGCAAGCCAATCCATCCCCCATCAATGCCCTGGATACAATGGAAGACGCGGCTGATGCAACCATTTACGGCCAGCAGCATCGCCGCTACCACAGCAGTTTTCGCGATTTGACTCGGCGCTTTGGGTTCAGTGATTTGTTGATTGTGGATAGCCGGAGCCTGGCGGTTATTTATTCGGTAAACAAATCATCGCTCTTGGGGGATTCATTAGCGACTGCTTCACTGGCGTCATCGCCCCTGGCGCAATTGGCAAGGTCGTTACAGCGCGCCCATGCCGATCAGGTACTGGTATCTCGCTTTCATAGCAATCCACGTCGTTTTGAACAGCAGCTGGTATATGTTGGTGTCCCGGTGTTTCACGATGTGCAAAGTCCGCATAAAGCAATCGGTTTGTTGATTGCAGAAATCCCGGTGACACGTCTAACGCAGATCATGAGTGCACAACAGCACTGGCAATCACTGGGCTTAGGCGAAACGGGTGATATCTACCTGGTGGATAGTTCACAGCGGTTATTAACAGAATTGCGTGAGGTCCAGCAGGCGCCGATGACGGCTGTTGCCGATTTACAACAAACAGTGACGGGTAATCTGAATGCAATGATTCGCTTGCAACAGGCGGCGGGTAATATCCAGATTGCAACCTATCCGGTGCGTGAAGCCCTGGCCGGTCGGGCAGGTACGGGCATGGAACAGGATTATCTGGGGCGCACCATGTTCACCAGTTGGCAGCCGCTGGTGATCGGCGACCAGGCGTTAGCCCTGGTTGCCCAGCAGCGGCCGGAAGAAGTCTTTGCGGCGGTTGCTGAATTGCGTGGGACATTATGGCGCAGCGTTGTGATTGCATCGATTGTATTGACCGGATTGGCAGCGGTGCTGGCCTTTTTCTTTTCGCGCTCTATCGGTAAACCCCTGGTGTTATTGGCTCATAAAATTAAACGTGCGGCTGAAGATAAAAACCTGGCCAGTGAGTTCCCGGCACAGCGGCGCGATGAGTTGGGAGAAATGGGCCGCTCACTGAACTTTTTATTTGCTGAATTAAACCGGGTGTTGGTACAGGTTAACCAGTCCAGCGAACAGAGTTTGCAAGGCGCTTTGGATAATGTGACCACGACGCGCCAGTGTCGCGATGAAACGGCGCGTCAGCGCCATGAAATGAATCATGTAGGGGCGGAAACAGAAGCGGTGGTGAAATCCATGAGTGATATCAGCCAGCATCTGGATACAGTGACACGGCAGGTCAGCCTTGCGCAGGAAGCAGCGGGCCAGGGCCAGGTTCGCGCCCGGGCAGTGGTGAATGAAATGCAAAGCCTTGCGCAACAGGTTGCCGATTCCTGTGCGACCCTGACGGAGTTACGCACTGCGACCGGCAACATAGGTTCTGTGTTGGATACCATTCAAGGTGTAGCGGAGCAAACGAATTTGCTGGCGTTGAATGCGGCTATTGAAGCGGCTCGCGCCGGAGAACAGGGGCGCGGTTTTGCGGTGGTGGCCGAGGAGGTGCGGCGCCTGTCTTTCGATACCCAAAAGGCGACGGGCGAAATCAAAGATATGATTGACCAATTGCGCGCAAGTGTTGGCCAGATTTCCATTGGCCTTGCGGCGGAACAGGAAACGGCACAGCGCTGTATGGATGAAACCCTTGCGACCCAAACTGCGCTGGATCGCATCCAGCAATCGGTCGCGGATGCCAATCAACTGACACAGCGTATTAACCTCAGTGCCCAGGACGAAAGTAACCGCGCGCAGGCCATGCGCAATCGCCTGGTGAATCTTGTCTCGGGCATTAATGAAACAGACCAGGCGATTGCGCGATTGGCACAGGGCGCTGAGCAGCAAAACCAGCTTGCTAACCAGGCGATGAGGGCGGCGAAAGTGTTGACGTTTTCGCGTGCGCGATAATCGATCGCTATTCCAGTAAATAACTCATGCACACATCCACTTCATTGGCAGAGCCAAGGATAACGGCGACGCGCTGGTGCAAGGAGTCGGGCTGGATATTCAAAATGCGCTGGTTTTCGCTCCAGGCTTTGCCGCCGGCATTTTCGGTCAGCATTGCCATGGGATTGGCTTCGTACAGCAAGCGCAATTTGGCGGGTTGCCGGGGGTTACGGTTATCGCTCGGGTACATGAAAATGCCCCCGCGGGTCAGCACCCGATGCACATCGCCAACCATGGCGGCGTTCCAGCGCATATTAAAGCGTTTAGCGCGCGGCCCCGTTTCACCTAACAGCAGATCCTGCACATAACGTTGAAAGGGCGCTGACCAGAAGCGCTGGTTGGCCATATTCAGTGCAAATTCCTGGGTGTTTAACGGCACAGACAATTGCGCCTGGGTGAGCAGGTAGCTGCCGTGGGTTGCATCCAGGGTGTAGCCGCGTGTCGGGCCGCCAGTGGTCATAACCAGGATGGTGGATGGACCATAGAGGACATAACCGGCACAGACTTGTTGATGACCGGGTTGCTGGAATTGTGCTTCGCTATCAGCGGGTACGTCGTCCCGCGCCGGATAGATGGTGAAAATGGTACCTATCTGGCCGTTGATGTCGATGTTGGATGAACCATCGAGCGGATCGAAAGCGACTGTGTAAGCTCCCTTGGGATTACCCGCTACCACCGTGTCTTCCTCTTCCGAGGCAATAGCGCGCACCTGGGGTTCTTCGAGCAGCAAATCCTTGATTAACTGGTTGGCGATAACATCCAGTTGTTTTTGGGTTTCACCCTGGATGTTTTCATCCAGGGTGGAGCCGAGCACTCCGGAGAGTGCGCCCTGGCGCACCCGGAAAGCGATTTCCTTGGTAGCGGCGAGCAGGGTGCGGATCACCGGGATCAACTCGGGGTTAACGCCATCGCGACGTAGGGTAGGGACTAGACGCTGCATGCGGATTCCTGCGTGTTACACGTAACGGTTTATACAATTCAGGTCGGCGAAGGATTGCTCCAGGCGCTTGACCATAGACTCTTCGCTGTGGCGCAGCCAGACGCGCGGGTCGTAGTATTTTTTGTTGGGTTTGTCATCGCCATCGGGATTACCGATCTGGCCGTGCAGATAGCCACTGTTGGCCTGGTAAAAATTCAGTGTACCTTCCCAAAAGGCCCATTGGGTATCGGTGTCGATATTCATTTTGACTACACCATACTGCAGGGACTCGGCGATTTCTTCTGGCAGTGAACCTGAGCCGCCGTGGAAAACAAAATTCAACGGATTGTGGCCCAGGCTGAATTTCTCGCTCACAAATTGTTGTGAATTTTTCAGGATCACCGGGGTGAGCTGTACGTTGCCGGGCTTATACACGCCGTGCACATTGCCGAAAGACGCAGCTATGGTGAATTTGTCGCTGATAGCGCTCAGTTTTTCGTAGGCGTAGGCAACATCTTCCGGCTGGGTATAAAGTGCGGAGTTATCCAATCCGGTGTTGTCTACACCGTCTTCTTCACCACCGGTACAGCCCAGTTCAATTTCCAGGGTGATGCCCAATTTTTTCATGCGCTCCAGATAGTGCGCAGAAATTTCGATGTTTTCCTGCAGGCTTTCTTCTGACAGGTCAATCATGTGTGAACTGAACAGCGATTTGCCGGTTTGGGCGAAAAATGTCTCGCTGGCATCGAGCAGGCCGTCGATCCAGGGCAACAGTTTTTTAGCGGCGTGGTCCGTGTGCAGGATCACCGGAATGCCATAGGCCTGGGCGACGTTATGCACGTAATGGGCAGCGGCGATAGCGCCCAGGATTGAGCTGCCCAGGCCTTCCAGTTTTAAACTCTTGCCGCAAAAAAACGCAGAGCCGCCTTGCGACAATTGCACGATTACGGGTGAATTTACCTTGCGCGCCGCCTCAAGGGTGGCGTTGATAGTGTTGGTGTTAGCCGCATTCACCGCTGGATAGGCAAAGCCGCCGGCTTTGGCGGCATTTAACAGGGTTTGTACGTCGTCACCGGTAGCTACACCGGGGGCGACCAGGTTGGCGAGAGAGTTCATCATCGTGTCCTGCAAGTAGTTGATTCTGTGATGACCGAAGGATTCGCCGAGTGGCTCTTTGAGCCTGTTGTTCTTGTCTCGTTGTTGTGTTGTTTCTATTTGTTATCAGGCGGTATGCTCTGCCAGTTCCGAAGCCTGTTCGCAAATGGCGAGGAAATGGCCCGGGTCCAGGCTGGCACCGCCGACCAGCAGCCCGTCAATGTCCTCCTGCAACAGCAGGTCGCGGGCATTGGTTTTGTTGACGCTGCCGCCGTAAAGGATGCGCACACGCGCCGCACTGTCCGCATCAAAAATACGCGCCAGTTCAGCGCGAATGTATTGGTGTACTGACTGTGCGATTGCCGGTGTTGCTGCCAAGCCAGTACCAATGGCCCACACTGGCTCGTAGGCGATGCACAGATCGCGCCCATTCAGCTCGATATTGGCCAAACCCTCGGAAAGCTGCTTGTAGAGCACTTCCTCGGTGATATTGGCTTCGCGTTCGGCCTGGTTTTCGCCCACGCACAGCACAGGCAGGAGTCCATGGTTGAGCGCAGTGCGCACCTTGATCTGGCAGCCTTCGTTGTTTTCGGCAAACATGGCGCGGCGCTCCGAGTGGCCAATCAGGCACAGGGAGCAGCCGGCCTGCTTGAGCATTTGCGCCGAAGTCTCCCCGGTGTAGGCCCCTGATTCATAGCGACTGACATTCTGGCTGCCGATCTGCAATTCGGAAAATTGCAGGAAGGTCATCATGTCGCGCATGTACAGGTAGGGCGGGCAGATGGCAATTTGCGCGTCGACATGCTTGCCGATAAACGAGGCTACCGAGGTGCAAATCAGGTCGAGGCCGCCATTGAGCTTCCAGTTGGCGATCACTATGGGTTTACGTGGTTTCATCGAAGGTCTCTTGTACACGGTCGCTTTTATAGTGTTGGCCGGGGCGCTGGTAGGGATCGTTCTCGGTTATCTCTGTGGCGCCAAAGCCGTAGTAAGTGTAAGTAAAGGGAAACTGGGTTGCTGTCTGGTGCAGACAGGGCAATGGCGAATGGCCGTGGCCATCACCAGAAGGGGCATGAAAAACAGTCGCGTTCAGGGTACACCTACCTTCCTGTCCAAAGGTAATCAACGGGTTTGATCTTGTGTTGACGGTTGCGATGAATTTGATGCCGATAGGGTGCTGCTTCTGCAGAGCTGCTGGGGAGAAATACTACACAGCTGTTGCGTATCGAGCAACATGGTAAGAATTAAATTGGTTTACAAAAGTGCATTTTTTTAGAAAAAAATTGCTAAAAAAATGCCTAAACAGTGTGTAAACGTTTCTTTTTTGTGGCTTTTAAAAATGTAATCGATTACAAAAATAAGACATAAGAGCCCCCTGGATGGTCAAGAGGAAGCTGCCTGGAAATCGGGTGCGCTCGGGAAGGTTACGCGGGAGGGTCTACATCTTCGGGATCGTAGATGGCGTAGTTGTTTTTACCGCGGCGCTTGACCGAGTAGAGCGCCTGGTCGGCATGGCGGCGCAGGCTCTGGGGGTTGTCGCCGTGGGCTGGGTAGTGGGCAATACCGATACTAATCCCAACCGTTTCGAGTACCTGGGGCTGGATTTCAATAGGCGCAGCCTGGGCGTCGAGGATTTGCTGGGCGATGCGTTTGTCCACGTCGGGATTATCGGTCTGCTTGAGCACGATCAGGAATTCATCACCGCCCAGGCGCGCCACCAGGTCGCTGTCGCGCACCAGCTTGCGCAGGCGGTTGGCGACGACCCGCAGTACCTGGTCGCCCGCGTCGTGGCCGTAGCTATCGTTGATCTGCTTGAAGCGATCGAGGTCGATCATCATGACCGCCAGGCCCCGGCTGGTAGCGGCCGCCTGGATCAGCCACTGGTCGAGTATGGCTTCGGCGGCCGGGCGGTTGGTCAGGCCGGTCAGGCTGTCGGTTTCGGCCAGTTCGCGCGTGCGTTCCTCGGCCTTTTTGCGCTGGGTGACGTCATACATAACCCCCTCGACAATATGGCTGCGCTGGTCGTTGCCCGCGGGCGAGAAAATACAGTGAATCCAGCGCTCATCCTGCGGATCTTCCGTCGCCAGGCGCAAATCCGCGGAACAGGGACGCTTGCTGATTTGTGCCAGGCGGATCAGGGATTGGGCCTGCGATGGCTCATGGAATACCCGTTCAATGAGGTTTTGTGACAGGGTGTGCGCATCCTCCTCGAAACGGGTGAGTTTGAAAAAAGAGGGATTGGCGGTAACCAGCTGGCCCTGCTCGGTAATCAGGAAGATACCGGCACTGCTGTCTTCGAAAATACCGCGGAAGCGGTTTTCCAATTGCTCTACGCGGTGACGTAACTGGCGCTCCTCATCCAGCATCTTCTCCACGGTATTGAGCAGGCTGTTAATGTCGCTGATCAACAGGCCGATTTCATCGCTGCGCTGGCCATCCTTGAGGCGGTTGCCATCGCCGGGGGTGATCTTGTGCAGGTTGGTGGACAGGCGCACCAGGGGGCGACTCATCATCCAATACACCATGATCAATACCAGCAGTGCCACGACCACCGCGAGTGCGGCGAGGCTGGCGGTGGTCGCCATGGCCGCATCCCGGGCGCGCAGGGCAATCTGGGCGATATTGGGGGCCACCAACAGGGTACCGACCTCCTCTTTTTCGTCAAAGGGAGAGACTAATGACAGGGTCATGGTGTCTTTGCCGTTATCTTCCGGGCGTTTGCCGTCCTGGCCGATGATTTCGCGGTTAGCGAGTATTTTGGCGCCGACCACCATATCGTTTTGGGCCAGGCCAGTGACGACCTGTTGGGCCAGCTCGCGGTTGCCCACATAGGCGGCAATTGCCGCCGGGGCACGCACGGTTTCCATCAGCTGCTGCACCGAGCGCTGGCTGCTGGCCAGGGAGTTCTTGTAGCTGCTCTCGTAAAACAGGTAGGAGGAAACCAGCACTACCAGCAGTGCCGAGGCAGCGACAGCGAGGGATACGCGGATATGCAGGCTGTTCATGTTCATGGTGTGTTGTTCAGCTCCATCACTACCTTGACACCGGCAGGAAGGGGTTGGCGCGGTATATAAGCGATAGCCGCCGGGTTGGCCGCGACAGCCTTGATCAGTGCCTGGTCGCTGTCTACTTGCCGGGGCGGTGACATGCGTCCTGCAAAGACCAGCGTAGCCCAGTAGGCGTCTACCTGTGCCTCACTTTTGCCGGTGAGGATTTTATAAAAGGTGGCGCGACCGGGACTGCCTGCTTTCAGGTCAAAGGCTTGTGCCGGTGCGCCGCCGGGAAAGGTTGAAACGCGTCCCATGAAGATGTCCACGACCTGTTTACGTTCCAGCTGGAGATGGGGGTTTTGGGCGTTGACGATCACCAGTATCTCTGCTTGCACCAGGCCCGCGAACATCAAAGCTGCCACAGTGAAAAAGGTTTTCGTGATCATCAGAAAAGTACATCCAGGGTCAGACTGATAACGGTGGCGGACTGGTCTGAGGTGACGGTTTCATCCGCCGTAAACCAGAGATTGGTGCCATGGGTCGCTATATCGATGTCATCTACTTGAAACTTGAGTGCCATACGCGGGCGGAAATCCCAGCGCGTGCCCAGGCTGACCGAGCGCTGGTCGATACGCACACCATTGAGCAGGCCCTGGGTGGCTTGTGCCAGTTGCTCCAGTTGTCCGGCCAAGGGCGGCGGATATCCTGCTGGCGGGATAATCACAACCCGACGGTCGCGCGGCTCAGCGAAGCCGGCCATGGCAAAGACAGACAGGTTGCCAAAGCGGCGTCCAATACTCAGGTAGCCGTGGTCGCTATTGCCGATCAGGCTGGTATCGCTGTTGATCCGGACCAGCTCGCTCTGTACCCACCAATTGTTGCTGTCGTAGTCCATACCCAGTTCGAAGTAACCGGCGTTTTTATTGTGGGTTCTCAGTTTTTGGCTCCATTCCATGGCTTCCGGCCAGTAGGGGCCTGCAGCGTTTAAGGCATCGATCAATGATCCGGCGTAATCATCTCTGAGGTTGGCGTTGACATAGGTCGCGCGCCATTTCCAGGCACCTTTTTCCAGTACGGTGCTAAATCCATAGGGTTCAAATTGCAGTCCTACACTGTCGTTGGAGCGGTAGCTGGTGGGATAGTCATCCTTAAAACGGCCATAAAATGCCTTGAGGCTCAGGGAGCTATCGCCAATATCGAAGCGTTTGGTAATGTCGGCACCATCAATGTGGTACATGGAAAGCAGGCCATAGGTTTCGTGCGGTGGCCTGACCCAGGGATAGGCATAACCCACCAGGCGATAATCGGAGAGCATGAAAATATCCACACCCAGGCGCCCGAGGCGCAGGTCCAGTCCATCCTCAGGGCGGTAGCGGACATAGGCCCATTCCACGGCATCATCAAGGCTGCCTTCAAAGCGGTCTTTGGCAACCACTTGCACACTGGTTTCCCAGGCGTGGGTCCAGAGCCCCTGCCATTGTGCGCCGACCAGGGTATCGGTACGCCATTCCAGTTTGCCGTCGTAGGAACCCTGGTCCTGGATGACATCGCGACGGTAGACCAGGTTGGGATTGTCATTGCTGGTAATCCCCAGGGTAGCAAAGCCACTAAACCGATGTTGTACCTGGCTGTCGCCCAACACCGGCAGTGCGATGGCCAGCAGGCTGGTCGTCAGCAGTCGGGTAATAGGGATTGGTAAACGCATGCAGTCACTACCGGAATTGGGCTCATGGCGCAGAAACCGCTACAGGAGCATGGGGGAGCAAAACCGGCATTTATCTCCCATCAGATGCCGAAACCCTGGTTTTTCTGGAGTATAGCCAAGCCTGGAGGGCTCACAATTGCGCAATGTATTTGGAGAGTACTTCAAATTTCTCAGCGTCGTTATCGACAAAACGGATCAGGAGTTTAATGGTTTTCGCATCCGGGCCGGGTTCAACCGCTTGCAGGCTGTGGACATAACCGTTGACGCGCGCCAGTTCACCGCCTTCCCCCAGTTCTATATCCACGACAACTTGCTCGAACAGGCCGGGCAGGTTGTCGGCGCGCGGCATCAGGCAGTGCATCATTTGCAGTGACATTTCGCGGATGATGCAGCCAAAGGTGCGGTTGTGGTTAAAGCGCAACTGCGCCCGCCCTTTATGGCGCACCGGCTCAACGGTGCGCGCGGGTGGCGGTGGCGGCTCGCTACTGGCGGGGGGAGTGAGGGTGCGCCCGCCGGTAAGTACATCCACCGAGGCGTGGGCAATGCCCTGGGTACTGGCCATCTGGCGATGATGGGTGGGCAGCTTGCCTACCGCCTTTAGCTGTTTGTAGACCTTTTTGATCAGCTCCTCGGCGGAGAAGGGCTTGGTCAGGTAATCCGAAACGCCCAGTTCAATGGCCTTGATGATATGGCTGCGGTCGCCGCGACTGGAAATCATCATGAAGGGCGTTTTGCTGTACTCGGGCATGGCGCGCACCGCGCCGAGCAGCTCGGCGCCGGTCATATTGGGCATTTCCCAGTCGGAGAGGATCAGGTCAATCGGGGTATTTTTTAAGATGGCCAGGGCGCGGTTGCCATCCACAGCATCGAGTACCTCAGCGCCCGGCACCTTGTCGCGCAATTGTTTTTTAACCATGTCGCGGATGAAGCTGGCATCGTCCACCACCAGTATACGTACGCCCATAAAATCTCCTCGTGCAAAGGGCAAATGCGTCACAACAGCCTAGACGATGCCGGGGAGTTTTGCGTCAGCAGCGGAAATTTATACCGGTTCCTCGCGCGTAAATACCCATTCGCGCGCGCTCGACATGGCCGGGTTATAGCGATAGCCCGCGCTGTTGAAATCCTTGAGTCCCTCCGCCTGGTCAAGGCGCTGTTGGATAATCCAGGCGCTCATCATGCCGCGCGCTTTCTTGGCGAAAAAACTGATGATTTTGTATTGGCCATTTTTACGATCCTTGAATGTCGGAGTGATTACTTCACCGCTCAAGTGGCGCGCTTGCACTGCCCCCCAGTATTCGTTGGAGGCCAGGTTAACCAGCAGGGGTTGTGGCGCTTGTGCCAGTTCCCGGTTGAGTTGCTCGGTCAGGCGATTGCCCCAAAATTCATACAGGTTTTTACCGCGCGAATTGGCAAAGTGGGTGCCCATTTCCAGGCGATAGGGCTGGATCAGGTCCAGCGGGCGCAACAGGCCATAGAGGCCGGAGAGAATGCGCAAGCGCTGCTGTGCCCAGGCTAAATCCTGGGAGCTGAACCTGTCGGCTTGCATCCCGGTATAGACATCCCCCTTAAAGGCCAGCACGGCCTGTTTGGCATTTTCTGTGGTGAAGGGTAACTGCCAGTCGAGGAAGCGCTGTGCATTGAGCACGCCCAGTTTTTCACTGATGTCCATCAGTTCGGACACCTGCTGCGGGTTGAGTGGGCGCAATTCGTCGATCAGCTGTTGGGCGTGGTCGAGGAACTGCGGCTGGGTGAAATGCCGGGTAATCGGCGGTGTTTCAAAATCCAGGGTTTTCGCCGGGGAAATCACATGCAACATGGGGTGGACAGCTCGTCAGGTAAGGTCGAAGGAGTTATCGGGGGCAGGGCCTTATTCCGGCTTTAAAATGTCCTGCCACCAATTGAGTGGCGTAGTGCCATCCTGGGGATCATAGACATTGCCGTACATCCACTGGCTCTGGCCGTCCTGGCCCACATGGCGGTTGAGGATGGCTTCAATCGCCTCAAAACCGCAGCTGACATGGATGGCGTAGCCCAGCATACGCGGGGTTTCGCGCTCCAGTTCACCCCCGAGTTTTTCCAGTTCGGGGGTGATCCGGTCGCTCAGGTGTTCTATATCCGTGCGACTGAAAACGCGGATGCTCAGGTTGCCACTGCGTTTGACCAGCTCAAATTCGCGGGTTTCCGGCAGCATCCTGACCCGGTCGCCACTGGCCAGGCCTTTGGCAAAGGCGGGGGATTGCACCAGTTGCAGGGTGCCATCTTCCAGCTCGCGTACCTGAAGCTGTTCTACAATGGCTTGGCCATTTGCGCCCAGGCCGGCAAAGAGTTCGATAACTTGAAGGGCTTGCGCCACGGGGTTCACCTCGGATTTAAAAAAGCTGTGGCATTATAGCCGCCTCTGTCACAAGGAGTCCTACTATGAAAAACCTTGCCCGTCTTATTGCTGTGGGTTTGGCTCTGGCTGCCCTGAGCGGCTGTGTGGTCAACCCGGTCACCGGAAAAAGCCAGATTTCACTGATGTCGCCAGAGCAGGAAATTGCTACTGGTGCCCAAAACTATGAGCCCAGCCAGCAATCCCAGGGCGGCCAGTACACGGTCGACCCGGCATTGACGACCTATGTGCAGTCGGTGGGCAGGAAGCTGGCAGCCGTGAGCGACAGGCCCAGCCTGCCCTATGAGTTTGTCGTGCTCAACAACGATGTCCCCAACGCCTGGGCTATGCCCGGAGGTAAACTGGCCATCAACCGCGGCCTGTTAATGTACCTGGAAGACGAAGCCCAATTGGCCGCTGTACTCGGCCACGAAATCGTTCACGCCGCTGCACGCCACGGCGCCCAACAGCAGACCCAGAATGTACTCCTGGGGGCAGGGGTATTGTTGACCGGGGTTGCCATCTCCCAGAAGAAACCGGAATACGGCGCCCTCGCAATAGGTGCATTGGGCGTGGGTGCCACCGCCTGGCAGGCCAAATACGGCCGCAACCATGAGCTGGAATCCGACCGTGTCGGTATCAAATATATGGCCGAGGCGGGTTACGACGCCCAGGCGGCGGTGGAGTTGCAGCAGATTTTTGTGAAGCTGTCGGAAGGGCGCAATGCCGGCTTTATCGACGGCCTGTTTGCCAGCCACCCGCCTTCACAGGAGCGTGTCGACGCCAACCGCAAAACTGCCGCCCAGTATCCCGGTGGTGTGCGCAACAAGACCCAATACCAGCGCGCGATTGCCCAGTTGGTGAAAGACAAGCCGGCTTACGAGAAATACCAGAAAGCCCAGCAGCTGGCGGCCAACAAGCAATACATTGATGCCCTGGCCTATGCGGATCAGGCGGCCAGGGCCCAGCCCAAGGAAAACCTGTTCTGGGAGCTGAAAGGCCAGTTGTTATTGCAGCAAAATAAACGCGATGAGGCGGTAGTTGCCCTGGATAAAGCCATCCAGGCTAACCCGGCTTACTTCAAACCCTATGTCTTCCGCGGTATCGCCTACAACCAACTGGGCAAGCGCGACCTGGCCGAGAAAGACCTGCTCACCAGCCAGCGCTACCTGCCGACCCAGATCGCAACTTACTACCTGGGTGAGATTGCCCTGGCCAAGGGCAACCGCAGCCAGGCTACCGAGTATTTCCAGCAGGCTGCCCAGGGCGGTGGGGAAATTGGTGAGGCAGCCCAGGCGCAATTGGGCAAAATGTAGCTTTCCTGCAAACTGTACCTATAAACCCGGCCTGGTGCCGGGTTTGTTTTTTTAGTGTCCTTTAACCATTTATCACCGGTAAATTCGCGTATTGTGCGGGCTTATCGCTATAATCCCCGCCCCTGAACTACCCCATAACAACAACGCACCAGTACAGTTACAGGCCCCTAATGTCCCAGCTGATTTCCCGGTCCGCCAAGGATTCCCCCAGCGCTATACGCTGGCTGGATGCCATTACCGATATCACCGGCTCCACCACTGCCTGGCTTACCCTGGCCATGGTGCTCATCTCCAGCCTGGTGGTTATCCTGCGCCATGGTTTCAACATAGGCTCCATCGCCCTGCAGGATTCTGTGACCTACATGCACGGTATGGTGTTTATGATGGGCGCTGCCTACACCCTTAAACAGGGCGGCCATGTGCGGGTGGATATCCTCTACAACCGCTTTTCACCGCGCAGCCGCGCCTGGGTCGATGCCCTGGGCAGCCTGGTATTTACCTTGCCGGTGGTGGTGTTCATCGGCTGGGGCAGTTGGGATTATGTGATGCGCGCCTGGGAGATTCGCGAAAGCTCCAACGACTCCGGTGGATTGGGTGGGGTTTACCTGTTTAAAACCCTGCTGCCGCTGATGGCCCTGAGCCTGGGGTTACAGGCGTTCGCGGAATTGCTGCGCAACCTCTGGTATTTGATGCAGCCAGCGGAGTCCACAGCATGCTGATCGAGTTGATCCCATTGTGGATGTTTATTGCCATCTGCCTCTTTATGTTATTGGGTTATCCGGTGGCCTTTACCCTGGCAGGGGTGGCCCTGGGGTTTGCCGGATTCGGTATTGTGGCCGGGGTATTTGATGCCAACCTGCTCAAAAGCTTTCCCACGCGCCTCTACGGCATTATGAATAACTACACCCTGGTGGCCGTGCCCCTGTTTGTGTTTATGGGTACGGTGCTGGAAAAGTCGCGCCTGGCAGAAGACCTGCTGGCTAACATGACCAAAGCCTGCGGGCGCTTGCCCGGCGGCTTGGGGCTGTCGGTGGTGATGGTCGGGTCGCTGCTGGCCGCCAGTACCGGCATTGTCGGTGCGACGGTGGTCACTATGGGGCTGATGTCGCTGCCGTTGATGCTCAAGCGCGGTTATGCCCCGGATTTTGCCTGCGGCACCATCTGCGCTACCGGTACGCTCGGACAGATTATCCCGCCGTCGATTGCGCTGGTGCTGCTGGGCGATGTGCTCTCCAGCGCCTATCAGCAGGCACAGTTGAAAATGGGGGTGTTCAACCCGAAAACCCTGTCGGTCGGTGATTTGTTTATTGCTGCCATAGTACCCGGCTTGGCCCTGGTTGTTATTTACATGCTGTTTGTGGTGTTTACAGCCTGGTTTCGTCCGCACATTATCCCGCGGGTACCGGTCGACACCGATGAACGCGTACCGGTATTCAAATTAGTCCTCAGCCTGTTGCCGGTGCTGTTGCTGATTGGCCTGGTACTCGGCTCCATTTTGATTGGTGCCGCCACGCCCACGGAAGCAGCGGGCGTTGGTGCATTGGGTGCCTGTTTACTGGCGCTCTTCAAAAAGCAATTAACCTGGCAGCGCCTGCGCGAGGTATCGCGCTCCACCATCCAGATCACCGCCATGATCTTCATGATCCTGATAGGCGCCTCGCTGTTTTCACTGGTGTTCCGCGGTTTTGGTGGCGAAGAGTTGGTGCACCATTTCTTCAACCAGTTGCCCGGCGGTGTGTTCACGGCGGTGCTGCTGGTGATGGTGGCGATGTTTATCCTCGGGTTTATCCTCGACTTTATCGAAATTATTTTTGTAGTGGTTCCTATTGTTGGCCCGGTGTTGCTGGCCATGGGCGTGGACCCGATTTGGCTTGGCATTATGATCGCGGTTAATTTGCAAACCTCCTTTCTCACACCGCCATTTGGTTTTGCCCTGTTTTATTTGCGCGGTGTTGCACCTGCTGCTATTCCCACCGCAGCCATTTACCGGGGCGTCATTCCGTTTGTAATGCTGCAATTATTGCTGCTCATGCTGATGGCCCTGTGGCCGGGGTTGGTCACCTGGCTGCCGGAGCAGATAGGGATGAGTAAGTAAGGGCTATTTGATCTGCCTTGCAGAAGACGGTGAGTGGGGTTCTATACTTGCAGGAACTCCACTGATCGAGTGATCCCATGCCCGCCCACACCGAATCGCCTACCGGCACCCTCACCCTGCAAACTATCAGCATGCCTGCCGATACCAATCCCTTTGGCGATATTTTTGGCGGCTGGGTGATGGCGCAGATGGATATCGCCGGCGCCATACACGCCAATGAAGTCGCCAAGGGGCGTGTGACCACCGTCGCCGTGGGCAGTATGAGTTTTATCCGCCCGGTGCCGGTCGGCGCCATCATCAGCTGCTATACCAGTACCCGCCGGATCGGCAACACCTCAATCCGTGTCTGGGTTGAAGTCTGGATCAAGGATTTCCTCACCCAAAAAATTTCCCTGGTGACGGAGGGCGAATACATCTACGTCGCCCTGGATGAACAGGGGCATAAACGTCCGGTACGCTTGGGAAATGGTTAAAAGGTGGCAGGCTAATGACTGAAAAAACCGATAAATCACTGCGAAATTTGAATGATAACGCACGAAAAAATCGATAGGTTTACTGCTGTTTGTCGTCGTATTTTTCATTAACTCCTTGAAAAACAAAAAATTATTGTAATTATGACGCGCTCGCCTGACAGCCAGTCGGACACGGACTAGACTCAGCGCGGATGCCAGTCCCGACTATAACTGTTATCTTCACGCCCATTCGCCACTGGGGTCGGGATCGCTGGGATCTCCCCCCGTATTATCGGGCGCTCAAACCACTGGGGTTTATCATGCTCAAGGACACTCGCCGTGATTACGGCTGGATCAGCATCAGTATTCACTGGATCAGCGCGCTGCTGATTTTCTTCCTGTTCGGTCTGGGTATTTATATGACCGGCCTGAGTTATTACGACGAGTGGTATCACAAAGGGCCATCACTGCATATCAGCCTTGGGTTGGTATTACTGTTGGTGATGGTCGTGCGCCTGGTGTGGCGCGGTGCCAATCCAACCCCGGAAGACCTGTCTCCCCATCGTTTAAATAATGCGTTGGCCAAACTGGTTAAGCTGGGTTTTTACCTGTTGATCTTTGCCGTCATTATCAGCGGGTACCTGATCACTACGGCAGAGGGTAAGCCGGCCGAAATATTTGGACTGCTGAAAATACCATCGATCATGGAGCTCAGTGCCAGCCAGGTAGACCTGGCCGGGGAAATCCATGAATTTTTGGCCTGGGGCATTGTCCTACTGGCAGTCCTCCATGCACTTGGTGCCCTGATGCACCATTTTGTCTGGCGCGATCGCACCCTGGTGCGGATGCTAAAACCGGGCAAGCAAAAATAGCTAAAATTTTTTTAGTATTTGATCGTTACTGTTCAATCATCCACGTGTTTATTTAATCAAGGAGTTTAATCATGTTAAAAAAATCCCTGTTGGCCTTGGCGGTTTCTTCGATTGGTTTGATGAGCTTGCCGGCCCTGGCCGATAGCTATGTGATCGATACCAAAGGTGCCCACGCTTCGATCAACTTTGCAGTGAAACACCTGGGTTACTCCTGGTTGACAGGGCGTTTCGACAATTTCAGCGGTGAATTCACCTACGATCCTGCCAAGCCGGAGGCCAGCACTATCAGCGTCACCATCGACACCACTAGTGTTAACTCCAACCATGCCGAGCGCGATAAGCACCTGCGCGGTTCGGATTTTCTCAACGTGGAAAAATTCCCCAAGGCGACATTCGTCAGCAAGCAAATCAAAGTGGATCCCGATGACAAAGATGAGTTTGATATCATCGGTGACCTGACCCTCAATGGCGTCACCAAAACCATCGTCATCGAAGTGGATAAAGTCGGCGAGGGTAAAGACCCATGGGGTGGTTACCGCGTTGGTTTTGAAGGCGAAACCCACATCAACATGCGCGACTTCAACATCAAAATGGACTTAGGCCCCGCTTCACAAATGGTGAAACTGGAGCTTCATGTGGAAGGTATTAAAAAGTAATCCAGCCATATCGGATGTATCAAAAAACAAACAGGGGGCTAAAAGCCCCCTGTTTGTTTTTAGGGGGAGTGATCGGGGATTGGTGCCACCTTGTCTTTAGTAAACTCTTACCCAGTTAACTTTTAGCCTTACATGTGGATTTAGTGCTTAAATTAACTTTTATTGGACTATATTCCTATTTTTAAAAAAATTATGGGAATATAGTCCTTGTTATTGTTGAATCTTGTAATCCTGACGCATTGATTTCTTATTTTTATGGGACTATATTCCCATTAAATGACTATTAATTGGGAATATAGTCCCTTTTTGGGGGGGTAATGGCTAAAAGAGACATGTACAGAGTCCTGTTTCCTCGAGAACACCAGATCCTGGCCAGGTTTGGCGAGGATTTGTTGCTGGCTGTGAAGCGTCGTGGGCTCACTAAACAGATGATCTGTGATCGCACGGGCTTCGATAACAAAACCATAAATAAAGTTTTTGCTGGCGACCCTGGTGTGGCGATTGGTACCTATCTGAAGGTGATGGCTGTACTGGGAATGGAGGAAAACTTTGCTGAGCTGGCAGCCCATGATGAAGTTGGCATCAAACTGCAGAATATAAAACTGTTGAGAGGCTCAAAATGAGCCGCACCGCAGTAGCGGTATATGCGTCCTGGATGCCAATTGATGCTCCCTTGTTAATTGGTCAATTAATGTTTGCTGACACCAGTCGCGGTGGGGTGTTTAGCTTTACTTATGATAAACACTTTTTGACATCTGATTATTGTTTGCAGATTGATCCACGGCTAACGCTGCACACAGGTGAGCTTTACAACGATTCTCCCGATAGGAATTTTCGCACGTTTTTGGACTCATGCCCTGATCGTTGGGGACGAATTCTTATGCAACGTCGAGCCGCCATTGAGTGTCGCAAAGGTTTGCGCCCGAGTGCGCGGCTCACAGAATTAGACTATTTGTTAGGCGTACACGATTCCTATCGAATGGGGGGGATTCGTTTTAAAACAACAGAGTCTACAGATTTTTTAGACAACGATACCGAGTTCGCAGCTCCACCCATGACATCACTGCGTGAGTTGGAGCATGCTGCCATCCAAATCGAAAAAGACGACAATATTGACAGTGATGAGTATTACCACTGGCTCAAGATGTTGATTTCTCCAGGTTCTTCATTGGGTGGAGCAAGACCCAAAGCTTGCGTAACAGACGAGCAAAACCAACTCTGGATCGCCAAGTTTCCTAATAAAAATGATACTGTCGACGTTGGTGCCTGGGAAATGGTGTGCTACGAGTTAGCCCAAACCGCAGGGGTTGACATGTTTCCAAGTGAAATCCACAAATTTTCGTCTGCGCACCATACTTTTCTAACCAAGCGATTTGATCGTATTGGAAGCAAGCGTATTCATTTTTCATCAGCCATGACACAGCTTCAGTACTACGATGGCGAACATTCCGAAGGGGCGAGTTATCTCGAAATCGCCGAGTTTTTAACAAATCATGGTGCGCAGACCAAAGCTGACCTTGCCCAGCTGTGGCGCAGAATCGTATTTAACATAGCCGTATCTAACACCGACGATCACCTTAGAAATCACGGTTTCTTACTTACCAAAAGAGGGTGGAAACTTTCACCGGCGTATGACCTTAATCCCATCGTTGGCAAACAGGGTTTGCACCTCAACATTAACGATACGTCTAATGAGCTCAACTACAGTTTAGCTTTTGATGTGATTGACTTCTTTCGCTTAACCCATGAGGAAGCTACCCGGATTTATGATGACGTACTGAGTGCAGTGAAGGAGTGGCAGGCCGTTGCGAACCGGTTGGGGATCAGTCGCAGTGAACAACTGATTAAACAACAGGCGTTTAATCTTTAGTGAGATAAGACAATGTAATATATTGGCTTATCTCATTTTTATGATGTGCAAGATCGCTAGGTAGCGGTAATAATCTTATTCAATATTCTGCACCTGCTCGCGCATCTGCTCGATCAACACCTTCAACTCCACCGCTGCCTGCGTTGTTTCACTCACCACAGATTTCGATGAAAGCGTGTTGGCTTCGCGATTTAATTCCTGCATTAAAAAATCCAGGCGGCGGCCGAGGGAGTCGGTTTGTTTGAGGCTGCGCTTGACTTCGATGACGTGGGTGTCGAGGCGATCCAGTTCTTCATCCACATCGGCTTTTTGCGCGAGCAGGACGATTTCCTGTTCCAGGCGTTCCGGGTCGAGTTCGATTTGCAGGGCGGCGAGTTTGGTGTGCAGCTTTTCGCGCTGCGCTGCGAGGATTTCGGGCATGCGTGTACGCACATTGGCGACCTGGGCGGAGACGGCGTCGAGGCGTGCCAGGATGAGTTGTTCCAGCTCGGCACCTTCGCGCGAGCGGTGTTCGATCAGGCCGCCCAGTGCCGATTCAAACAGTTGCAGAACATCGGCTTGCAGGGCCTCGCGGTCCAGTTCCTGCTTTTGGATAACGCCGGGCCAGCGCAGGATTTCGAGCGCGTTAACCGGTGCGGCGACTTCGCCGAGTAAACCGTTGATTTGCTGGGCGGCCTTGGTGAGCTGGGCTACCTTGTCCAGGTTGATGCCCAGCTCCGTTTCCCCGGCCTGTTCCCACTGGATACTCAGGCTGGCCTCTACCTTGCCGCGTTGCAGAGCCTTGCGCATGGCCTCGCGCAGGGCCGGTTCGATTTCGCGGAAGTCTTCCGGCAGGCGGAAACTGGGCTCCAGGTAGCGGTGGTTGACGCTGCGGATTTCCCAGACGGCGGTACCCCAGGGGAGTTTGGCTTCACGGCGGGCGAATCCGGTCATACTGCGTGGCATGGCATTTCCTCATGGCTGGCGGTTACCTGCGAAGTCGATAGCTGGTAGAGTTCGCGGGCTTTGATCAATGAATTGAACGCGGGATGGTATCACACCTCCCTGACTCGTATTTTTGTCCCGTTAGTCGTAAGGATTCCCTATGCAACGTCCCAGTGGTCGCAACCCCCAGGCATTACGTCCTATCCGCATTACCCGCCGCTATACCAAACATGCCGAAGGCTCGGTATTGATTGAGTTTGGCGATACCAAAGTGATTTGTACTGCCAGCGTGGTAGCCGGTGTGCCCAGCTTCCTGCGCGGCCAGGGCCAGGGGTGGTTGACCGCTGAATACGGCATGTTGCCGCGCTCTACCGGTACGCGGATGGATCGCGAAGCAGCGCGCGGCAAGCAGCAGGGGCGCACGGTGGAAATCCAGCGCCTGATCGGTCGGTCGCTGCGGGCGGCGATTGATTTGAACGCCCTGGGTGAAAACACCATCCACCTGGATTGCGATGTGATCCAGGCCGATGGCGGTACGCGTACGGCGTCGATTACCGGTGCCTGGGTGGCACTGGCCGATGCGGTGGCCTGGCTCAAAGCCGAAGGCCGGGTGACGGATGAGCCGCTGAAGCGCGCGATTGCGTCAGTATCGGTCGGGATTTACCAGGGTGTTCCGGTACTGGATCTGGATTACCCCGAGGATTCGGCGGCAGATACGGATATGAATGTGGTGATGGGCGATGATGGCGGCATTATCGAGATCCAGGGCACCGCCGAGGCTGAGCCTTTTACCGAGGCGGAATTTGCGGCCATGTTGAGCCTGGCCAAGCAGGGTATTGGCCAGTTGCACCAGTTACAGCAGCAGGCCTTGTCACACTAATCCGCGGGAGCCGCTATCCGGGGTTGTCCCGGCTGGCGGTGTGCCGATAAGCCTCTTTTTCGACCCCTGGCGCGTCATAAAAAGTAAATTTATTTCGTTCCTGGCGCGCCAACTGCTACCTTTTACTAACAAACCACGCCCCGCCAAGAGGGTGATATAAATTACGGGTAACTCCGCATTACCCGCGCATCGAGAGCAAAAAATCACCACGGCATTTATTTCCAGTTCCTTAGATAGGCCTTTACCAGGCTGTTACACAATCAGGTCATACCTATGAAAGATGATTTCCCTCAACGCTTGTTGCGCGTGAGTGCCGCATCGCTTTTGGTGCTGGCGGCACTGGCGGGTTGTGATTCCCGCGCTCCCTCTACAACAGACTCTACGACGACAGTATCTGCCGATACTGTGACGACCCAGGCCACCGAAAAGGTGGAGTGGCCAGTGCTCAACAGCGCCATTAAAAAAGACCCGGCAGTCGAGGCGCGTGTGGATGACTTGCTGGCGCGCATGACACTGGAAGAAAAAATCGGCCAACTGGTCCAGCCGGAAATTCGCCATGTGACGCCCGAGGACATTAAGCAATACCACGTCGGTTCGGTCTTAAACGGCGGTGGCAGCACACCCGGTGCCAACAAATATGCCAGCCTTGAAGACTGGGTGAAGCTGGCAGACAGCTTCTATTACGCCTCGGTGGATAAATCTGATGGTCGTATCGGTATTCCGGTGATCTGGGGTACCGATGCGGTACACGGCCTGGGTAACGTTATAGGTGCAACCCTGTTTCCGCACAACATAGGTCTGGGCGCGACCAACAACCCGGAGTTGCTCAAGCAAATCGGTTGGGCGACAGCGCGTGAAATTGCTGCGACTGGCCTGGATTGGGATTTCTCGCCTACAGTCGCCGTAGCGCGCGATGATCGCTGGGGCCGCACCTACGAATCCTGGTCGGAAGATCCGCAGATTGTCCATGCCTTCGCCGGCAAGATGGTGGAGGGACTGCAGGGCACAGGAGGTTCTGACCGACTGTTTACCCATGAACATGTTATCGCCACGGCCAAGCACTTTATTGGCGACGGCGGTACGTTGAATGGTGTGGATCGCGGTGAAACCCAGGGCGATGAAAAAGTCCTGCGCGATATCCACGGTGCCGGTTATTTCAGTGCGATTGAGTCTGGCGTGCAGGTGGTGATGGCCTCCTTTACCAGTTGGGAAGGCACGCGCATGCACGGCCACAAGTACCTGCTGACCGATGTGCTTAAAGACCGTATGGGTTTTGATGGCCTGGTGGTGGGGGATTGGAGCGGCCACAGTTTTATTCCCGGTTGTACCGCGCTTAATTGCCCACAATCGCTGATGGCAGGGCTGGATATTTACATGGTGCCCGAGCCGGATTGGAAAGAGCTGTATAAAAATCTGCTGGCGCAGGCCAAAACCGGCGAGCTTCCCATGGCGCGGGTCGACGACGCGGTGCGGCGCATCCTGCGCGTGAAAATCCGTGCGGGCCTGTTTGAAAAAGGCGCACCATCGACGCGACCGCTGGCTGGTAAAAAAGACGTGCTCGGTGCCCCCGAACACCGCGAGGTTGCCCGCCAGGCCGTGCGTGAATCCCTGGTGTTGCTGAAAAACAAAAATAATCTCCTGCCTCTCGCCCGCCAGCAAACCGTGTTGGTCACCGGGGATGGTGCCGACAATATCGGCAAGCAATCCGGTGGCTGGTCAGTGTCCTGGCAGGGCACGGGCAACACCAATGCGGACTTCCCCGGCGCTACTTCCATCTATGCCGGTATCAACGCCGTGGTGGAGCAGGCCGGTGGTAAAACCCTGCTGAGTGACGATGGCAGCTTTAGTGAAAAACCCGATGTGGCGATTGTGGTATTCGGTGAAGATCCCTATGCCGAAATGCAGGGCGATGTGGGCAACATGGCCTATAAACCACGCGACACCAGCGATTGGGAACTGTTGAAGAAATTACGCAGCCAGGGTATTCCGGTGGTATCGCTGTTTATTTCCGGCCGCCCACTGTGGGTGAACCGCGAGATCAATGCCTCGGATGCGTTTGTGGCCGTCTGGTTGCCGGGCACTGAAGGCCAGGGGATTGCCGATGTCATCTTCAGGAATGCGCAGGGCGAGATCAATTACGACGTGAAAGGCCGCCTGAGTTTCTCCTGGCCCAAGCGCCCCGAACAAACACCGCTGAACCGCGGTGATGCCAATTACGATCCGCTGTTCCCCTATGGCTATGGCCTGAGCTATGGCGATAAAGATACCCTGGGTGACAACCTGTCCGAGGAGGGTATTCAATTGGCTGAGGCTCTGGATGTGCTCGACCTGTTCAACCGTCGTCCGATTGAGCCCTGGCAATTGGAAATCATCGGTTACCAGAATGACCGTGTGCCCATGGCCAGCAGTACAGTGACCGCTTCCTCGCTGAAAATTCAGGCGGTGGATCGCAACGAGCAAGAGGACGCGCGCCGCGTGCAATGGAATGGCTCGGGACCTGGCCAGGTTGCCCTGTCAGTGGGTGATCGCCAGGATTTTATCGGCTACGTTAAATCCGATTCGGCGCTGGTCTTTGATATCAAGGTGAATGCGGCTCCCACAGTGACGACTTACCTGCGCTTGGGTTGCGGTTCTTACTGCGCATCGGATATCGACCTGACGGAAAAACTTAAAGGCTTTGCCGGACAGGATTGGCAGACAGTGACCGTGCCACTCCACTGCTACCCGAATTCCGGCGCAAACTTCGGTGTAACCCAACCGCCGGAAGAGTTCTGGACCCAGGTGCTGCAACCCTTCTCACTGTTAACCAGTGGCACATTGGATGTGACCTTTGCGCAGGTGCGTGTCGTAAAAGGTGCTGGAAAAGACGTCGCCTGCCCCTGAGGTGAAGTGAATTTTCCACCATAAAAAATCCCCCGCCAGGTCTATTCTGGCGGGGGATTTTTTTATCGGTTATCCACAGTGGAAACGCGCAGATTACTCGGTTGGGATCAACCCCAGGTTGCGTACGATCTGCGCGGTAGGCTCGGTCTGGTTCATGGTGTAGAAATGCAAGCCCGGCGCTTCGTTTTCCAGCAACACCTCACACAGCTCCGTTACCAGATCAACACCGAAGGCCCGCAGGCTTTCTTCATCATCGCCGTAATTTTCCAGGGCCTTACGCAACCAGCGCGGAATTTCAGCGCCGCAGGTATCGGAAAAACGGGTCAGGTTTTTGTAGTTGATAATCGGCATGATACCGGGGTAAATCGGCTGGGTAATGCCGATTTTGATGCACTGTTCAATAAAGTAAAAATACGCATCCGGGTTGAAAAAATATTGGGTGATGGCGCTATTGGCACCCGCATCGAATTTACCTTTCAAATAGCGGATATCGTCGCTGTAACTCTTGGCCTGGGGATGGATTTCCGGGTAGGCCGCCACTTCGAGGTGAAAGTGATCACCGAAATGCTGGCGGATAAATGCCACCAATTCATTGGCATAAACCAATTGGTAGGCGCCGCCGACACCCGAAGGCATATCGCCGCGCAGGGCCACGATGCGATCCACGCCGGTTGTCTGGTAATCCTGCAACAGGGCTTTGATCGTCGCTTCGTCGTCCCCGCCAAAGGACAGGTGTGGCGCAACACTGATGCCATCGGCTTTACATTGGGTGACCAGCCCCTTGGTGTTATCGCGTGTGGAGCCACCGGCACCGTAGGTCACCGAGAAAAAATCGGGCGCGAATTGCGCCAGCTGGTCGCGCACCCTGAGCAGCTTTTCCTTTCCCTCCGCAGTTTTGGGGGGAAAGAATTCAAAACTTAAACGAGGTTGTGAATCAATCATGTTTTTTTTCCTGTAGGTTGGGCAGTCATGCCCAACATAATTTCAACCTTGGGCATGACTGCCCAACCTACGGGTTTGCCTTAATATTTGTAGGAGTCGGGCTTGAAGGGACCTTCCACTTCAACGCCAATATACTCGGCTTGTTGTGCAGTCAGCTTGGTGATCACACCGCCAAAGCCTTCCACCATATCGCGCGCCACTTCCTCGTCGAGTTTTTTGGGCAGCACACGCACATAAATATGCTCGGCCTTTTGTTCAGCCGGCAGGTCGGCAAATTTGCGCTCGTACAGGTAAATTTGCGCGAGCACCTGGTTGGCGAAGGAACCATCCATGATGCGCGAGGGGTGACCGGTGGCATTGCCGAGGTTCACCAGGCGGCCTTCCGATAAAACAATCAAATGGTTGTTGGTGGTTTTATCGCGGTACACCTTGTGTACCTGGGGTTTTACTTCTTCCCACTCCCAGTACTTGCGCATATACGCCGTGTCGATTTCGCTATCAAAGTGGCCGATGTTGCACACCACGGCGCCGTTTTTCAGGGCGCGCAGCATGGCAGAGTCGCACACATTCACGTTGCCGGTGGTAGTGACGACCAGATCAGTCGTGCCCAGGACTATGTGGTTAATGTCGTCGTAGTGGCCGGTGGTGATGCCGTTGCTGTACGCAGACACCACTTCGAAACCGTCCATACAGGCCTGCATGGCGCAAATCGGATCTATCTCGGTGACCTTCACAATCATGCCTTCCTGGCGCAGTGATGCAGCAGAACCTTTGCCCACATCGCCGTAGCCAATTACCAGGGCTTTTTTACCGGCCAGCAAATGGTCGGTGCCGCGTTTGATCGCATCGTTCAGGCTGTGGCGACAACCGTATTTGTTGTCGTTCTTACTTTTGGTCACTGCATCGTTTACGTTGATCGCGGGCACTTTCAGGGTGCCTTTTTTCAGCATCTCCAGCAGGCGGTGTACACCGGTGGTGGTCTCTTCGGAAATGCCGTGGATGTTATCGAGCATCTGCGGGTATTTCTCGTGCAGTACCAGGGTCACATCGCCGCCATCGTCGAGAATCATATTGGCATCCCACTCCTTGCCGTCTTTGAGGATGGTCTGCTCGATACACCACCAGAACTCCTCCTCGGTTTCGCCTTTCCAGGCAAACACCGGGATACCGGCAGCGGCAATGGCCGCGGCGGCATGATCCTGGGTGGAAAAAATATTACACGATGACCAGCGCACTTCTGCGCCCAACTCCACCAGGGTTTCAATCAGTACGGCGGTCTGGATAGTCATGTGGATGCAGCCGATAATTTTGGCACCGGCCAATGGCTTGCTGTCGCGATATTTGCGGCGCAGCGCCATAAGTGCCGGCATCTCGCCTTCGGCAATATCAATTTCCTTGCGGCCCCAGTTAGCATCGCGCGCGAATTCTTCAGCCGTTTTGGCGGCAACTTTGTAATCGGTAAAACTCATGATTGAATCCTGTTTTGCACCAATCTGTAGGTTGGGCAGTCATGCCCAACCTGATCGGGATTAATGAAAATGTTATTGGGCATGGCTGCCCAACCTGCAACGCATAATGTTTAGAGCGCTTTTTTAAGCGCATCGGCCTTGTCTGTTTTTTCCCAGGTGAAATCGGGCAGCTCGCGACCGAAGTGACCGTAGGCCGCCGTCTGGCGGTAAATAGGACGCTTCAAATTCAGCATCTCAATCAGCCCGCGCGGGCGCAGGTCGAAATGCTCGCGCACCAGCTTGATAATCTCGGCATCGGGCAATTTGCCGGTACCAAAGGTGTTGATCGAAATCGACGTGGGCTCAGCAACACCGATGGCGTAGCTCACCTGGATCTCGCATTTATCTGCCAGGCCAGCGGCGACAATATTCTTGGCAACATAGCGGCCGGCGTAAGCTGCGGAGCGGTCTACCTTGGACGGATCTTTACCGGAGAAGGCGCCGCCGCCGTGGCGGGCCATACCACCGTAGGAATCCACAATAATTTTGCGGCCGGTCAAACCGCAATCGCCGACCGGGCCGCCAATAATAAATTGGCCGGTAGGGTTAATGTGGTATTGGGTATCTTTGTGCAGCCACTCCGCCGGCAGTACATTTTTAATGATCAGCTCGCGCACGGCTTCGTGGATTTCCGCCTGCTGGACACTGGGGCTGTGCTGGGTGGACAGCACCACTGCATCGACAGCCACCGGCTTGCCGTTTTCGTAGCGCAGGGTCACCTGGCTTTTGGCATCGGGGCGCAACCAGGGCAATTCGCCACTCTTGCGCAGCTGAGCCTGTTTTTCCACCAGGCGGTGCGCGTAGAAAATCGGGGCGGGCATCAGCACCGCGGTTTCGTTGGTTGCGTAACCAAACATCAGGCCCTGGTCACCGGCGCCCAGGTCTTTTTGATCGCCTTCGTCGACGCCCATGGCGATATCGGCCGATTGTTTACCGATGGCATTGAGCACAGCACAGCTGGCACCATCAAAACCCACATCGCTGGAGTTGTAGCCGATATCCAGGATGACCTGGCGGATCAGGTCTTCCAGGTCGACGTAAGTCGAGGTGCGCACTTCACCGGCAACGATGGCCATACCGGTTTTTACCAGGGTTTCCACGGCAACACGCGCGTTGGGATCGTCGGTGAGGATGGCATCGAGTACGGCATCAGAAATCTGGTCCGCCATTTTGTCGGGATGGCCTTCGGAGACGGATTCGGAGGTGAAGACGGAATATTCGGACATGATTTTTTCCTTTAAAAATTCACAAAAATACAGTTAATAACGACCGGCCCCGGGTGGACACCCGACAGCCGTTAAACATTCGCCAGCTTGAAAAATTGCCGTAACTGGATTTGAAAGCCATTGCGCAGGGCAAAATATACGCTCTGGCCTTCCTCCAAACCTGCCGAGGCTGCCCAGCGCGAAAAATCATCCGGCTCGAAGCCCTGCCATAAATCGCCACAGGCATCGCGCACCCAGGCTTGTTCGTGGCGACACAGGTCGCAGATCAACAGGGCACCACCGGGCACCAGGGCGCGACTTAAATCCTGGAAAATATCGGCGGGTGAGGGTGTGTGGTGCAGCACCATGTTCACCAGGATGCAATCGGCCAGCACTTTGTGGCTGGGCAGGCTGGCGGTATCGCCGTGGATAAATTCGATATTGCGCAGTTGTTTGCCGGCGGCAAAGCGGCGCGCCTTGTCGAGCATGTTGGCGGCGTTATCCAGGGCGATGACCTGGTCAAACTGCGGTGACAATAGCGCCAGGAATTCACCTTCGCCGGGGCCAACCTCCAGGGCGAGGTTCTTCGCGCGCAAGGGGGTATTGTTCAGCAGCTGCGCCATGGGTTCGGCGTAGACCGGATAACTCGCAATCAAATCCTGTTGGGCGCGGAATTTATCGGCGTTCTCACTGAAGAAACCCTGTGCAACCTGGCTGCGCTCCTGCTGCAACAATGCAATCTGCTCGCGCAGTGCCGGTGACAGGGGTTGTGTATCCACCGTTGCAAACAGCTGCTGTTGCAAGGCCGCCAGCGGGCTATCGGGGGGCAGGTAGGCGCGGCGGTAAAAAATGGAATTGGCTTCGCGGCGCGAGCTTAACAAACCGGCGGTGGTCAGCACCTTTAAATGGTGGCTCATACCCGATTGTTTGATCGAGAAAATCCGGCACAGCTCCAGCACCCCGAAGGAGTCCCGCGCCAGTACCCGCAAAATGTCCAGGCGCAAAGGATCGCCGGCCGCTTTCAATAAGTGGGTCAGGGCGTTATCGGCATCCAGCGATCCGCTCGCGGGTTCCGGGATGCTGGTGAGTATCTGGCTGCTCATGGGGCGCCAGTCTAGCAGTGCGGCCAACCTATATCAAAATTTTTTGATATAGGTTGGCCGTGCGGAGTGTAGAATCTGGCCGGGCCGGGGTGCTGTTTACGATTAATTCCTGCTATGGGATGGCTTATTCCTTTACGTCCGTGCCATGGCTGGGCGAAAATAGCCGCCCTTTTGGCACTTCACCCGGTCCAACACCCTCCGGCAGGTGCCAGCCAGCGACGGCGGCTGGAACCCAACGACACACAAAGCCCATCCAGAGGCGGTTACAAGCGGCAAATGCCCACAGCGCTTTGCGAATCCCGGTCACCCGGTGCCCGGCGACTACAACAGCAATCAACTTATGTTTAAGGAGCCTTGAGTTTCATGCCAACTCGTCAACATCTTGCCAATGCAATCCGCGTCCTCTCGATGGATGCCGTACAAAAAGCCAACTCAGGCCACCCGGGCGCCCCAATGGGAATGGCGGATATCGCCGAAGTCCTGTGGAACGATTTCTTCAAGCACAACCCGCAAAACCCCCAATGGGCCGATCGCGACCGCTTTGTACTGTCCAATGGCCACGGCTCCATGCTGATTTACTCCCTGCTGCACCTGAGTGGTTACGATGTGTCTATCGACGACCTGCAGCAGTTCCGTCAACTCCACTCCAAAACCCCGGGTCACCCTGAGCTGGGCTATACCCCCGGCGTAGAAACCACTACCGGCCCACTGGGGCAGGGTATTGCCAACGCGGTCGGTATGGCACTGGCGGAAAAAGTGCTCGCGGCCCAATTTAACCGCGCCGGCCACGACCTGGTTGACCACTACACCTATTGCTTCCTCGGCGATGGCTGCATGATGGAAGGTGTGTCCCACGAAGCCTGCTCCCTGGCCGGCACCCTGGGCCTGGGCAAGCTGATTGCGTTCTACGATGACAACGGTATTTCGATCGACGGCCATGTTGAAGGCTGGTTCACCGACGATACCCCAAAGCGCTTTGAAGCCTATGGTTGGCATGTGATTCGCGCTGTCGATGGACACAATCCCGCGGCCATTAAAGCGGCGATTGACGCGGCGCGCGCTGAAACTGCCAAGCCCACCCTGATCGTCACCAAAACCATCATCGGTTTCGGTTCACCCAACAAACAGGGTTCACACGACTGCCACGGCTCACCGCTCGGCCTGGAAGAAGTGGCGCTGGTGCGCAAAACCCTTAACTGGGAATACGAGCCTTTCGTGGTGCCTGCCGATGTGTATGAAGGCTGGGATGCAAAAGCCAAAGGTGCGGCGGCAGAAAAAGCCTGGGGCGAAAAATTTGCGGCCTATAAAACGGCGCATCCCGAGTTGGCTGCCGAGTTTGAGCGCCGCGTGATTAAGGGTGAATTGCCTGCCGATTTCGCTGCAAAAGCCGAAGCCTTCATTGCTGAAACCCAAGCCAAAGGCGAAAAAATTGCCAGTCGTAAAGCCTCACAAAACACCATTGCCGCATTCGTGGAGTGGTTGCCGGAAATCCTCGGCGGCTCTGCTGACCTGGCCGGTTCCAACCTGACCCTGGTCAAGCGCTCCAAGGGCGTGGAAGCCGGTGATGCGAGCGGTAACTATGTGTACTACGGCGTGCGCGAATTCGGTATGAGCGCGATCATGAACGGTGTGTCTGCCCACGGCGGTTTCATCCCCTACGGCGCTACCTTCCTGATGTTCCAGCAGTATGCGGCCAACGCGGTGCGTATGTCGGCGCTGATGAAGCTGCGCAACGTATTCGTGTACACCCACGACTCCATCGGCCAGGGTGAAGATGGCCCGACGCACCAGCCAATCGAAGTGCTGGGCAGCCTGCGCCTGACCCCCAACCTGGAAACCTGGCGCCCCGCCGACAGTACCGAATCTGCCGTTGCCTGGAAATCGGCTGTAGAGCGCAAAGATGGCCCGGCAGCACTGGTATTCAGCCGTCAAAACCTGGAGTTCTTTGCACGTACACCCGAGCAAGTTGCCAATATTGCCAAGGGTGCCTATGTGTTGGTTGATTCCGTGGGTGAGCCGGATGCTATTTTGATCGCTACCGGTTCAGAAGTGGGTGTAACGGTAAAAGCCGCTGAAGCTTTGAAAGCCAAAGGCAAAAATGTGCGTGTGGTTTCCATGCCATCCACGTCTGTCTTTGATCAACAGGATGCAGCTTACAAAGAGTCGGTATTGCCCAGCCACGTCTCCGCGCGTGTTGCCGTAGAAACCGCGCACGTGGATTACTGGTACAAATACGTCGGCTTCGATGGCCGTGTAGTCGGCATGACCGGTTTCGGTGAATCCGCGCCCGGCGGCAAACTGCTGGAATACTTCGGTTTCACGGTCGACAATATCGTCAGCACTGTTGAAGAATTGCTGGAGGACTAAGCAAGCAAAAACACCCGGCGCGAGTCGGGTGTTTTGTTTTATCGCCCGTGTGTGTACCAGCCTGTACGCGGACTAAAGTGCAAAAAAATCACAGGTATTTAATTCAAAGGCATTAGGTTTTTATTCGGAGTAAAACCATGACTGTAAAACTCATGAAAGACCAGGATCTTGCTGGCAAGCGCGTATTAATTCGCGAGGATTTGAATGTTCCGTTAGACGGCGGGCGTATCACGTCGACGGTGCGTATCGATGCTGCTATTCCCACCCTGAAGGCGGCGTTGGAAGCCGGTGCCAAGGTAGCGGTTATGTCGCACCTGGGACGTCCCGATGAGGGCGTTTACGACGCGGCTGCCTCCCTGGCGCCCGTGGCGAAATACCTGAGCGAAAAACTGGGACGCGAGGTTCCGCTGGTGCAGGACTGGATCGATGGTTATAGCGCCGACGCTGATCTGGTACTGCTGGAAAATGTTCGCTTCAATAAAGGCGAAGGTAAAAATGACGATGCGCTGGCCCAAAAAATGGCAGCGCTGTGCGATGTGTTTGTGATGGACGCTTTCGGTACAGCCCACCGCGCCCAGGCATCTACCCACGGTGTCGCCAAATTTGCGCCTATCGCCTGCGCTGGCCCTTTATTGGCTGCCGAGCTTGATGCCCTGGGTAAAGTGCTCGACAAGCCTGCGCGTCCGCTGGTGGCGATTGTGGGTGGTTCCAAGGTATCGACCAAACTGAGCGTGCTGGATGCGGTGTCCAAAATTGCCGATGTGCTGGTGGTGGGTGGTGGTATCTCCAATACCTTTGTGGCCTCTGCCGGTAACGAAGTGGGCAATTCGCTCTACGAAAAAGATTTGATCCCGGAAGCCCAGCGTTTGCGCGCGCAAACGGAAGTTGTGTTTGCGACTGATGTGCGCGTGACTAAAGAAGGTTTCAAAGAGTGGAGCCACAATTCCGTGGCAGTGGCTAAAAAAGCCAGCGAAATCCAGGCCGATGAAGAAATTGTTGACTATGGTCCGGAAACCGCGGCGCGTGTTGCCGAAATTATCAAAAACGCCAAAACCGTTCTGTGGAACGGTCCCTGCGGTGTATTTGAGTTCGATGCTTTTGCCCAGGGAACCGAAGTGGTGGCGCGTGCCATTGCTGAGAGCGAGGCGTTCTCGATTGCCGGTGGTGGCGATACCCTGGCGGCTATCGACAAGTGGAACCTGGCCGATAAAATCTCCTATGTATCTACTGGTGGCGGCGCATTCCTTGAGTTCGTGGAAGGTAAAAAATTACCCGCCGTTGCCATTTTGGAAGAGCGTGCCAAGGCGTAATTTTTTCGACATCAATGGAGTGCCGGTTAAAAAGGCGATCTTCGGATCGCCTTTTTTATTTGGCGTAGAAAATGATGTGTTGCCATTATTTTTTGTCATGCCAACCCTATGGGGTTTTTGTTGTTGAGTGATCGGCATTTGTTGTGTGTGCATTTTCCCGAAATGCAGATTAATGCCTAACATCCATTGTCTTTTAATCGCCGCGGGTGCATGTTGGGCCAGTCACATGTGCAGTGATTTGTCGTGCGCGCATGCCTGGCACCATAATCACAATAATGATATTCCGGCATGGTTTTCGTTGGTAGTTATAACGCTGATGTGTGTAAAGTTATCTGCAGAAAAGCGTTAATGATTTCAATACCTCAATACAAACGGCGGTGATGTTTTGCACTGGCAGAAGATCATCGGGTGTGGATATTTATTGAGGAATTCAACATGCGAATCTTTTCCTTTATGGCCGGTGTTGCCTTGGTAGCCTGCGCCGGCTCAGTGTTTGCTGCCAATCGGCCATCCGGTTTTGTGACTATTTGTACCGAAAATAAAACCTGTTCTGTTGCGCCTAATACAACGGTGGCTTTCGGGCGTGCCGATCAATTCCGCTACCAGGTTTTGTCGGGTAGCTTTGTGTGCTCCGAAGCGGTGTTTGGTCCGCGTATTCCCGGTGGGGTCAATGAATGCTCTATCCCTCGCGCGGGAAATAGCTCGGCACAATCCAGTTCTGTTGCTTCCAGTGTAGCAAGCAGCCTCTCCAGCAGTTCGCGCAGCTCGTCGTCCAGTTCGGTGCGCAGCTCCAGCTCCCTGGCCAGTAGCGCCAGCTCGGTACCGGTTAGCCAGTATTTCCCCGGCTGTGAAAAACCTGAGCCCAGCGAAACGGTGCAGTTAAGCGCAACCCGCGTTGTTGCCGCCGGTGAAATCTTTGACGGACTCAACAAGCGTTACAACCTGTCCGGCGGTAGCCAAAGCGAAGGGCAGCCACCGGTATTCCGTGTCGAAAACGGCGGTGTGGTGCGCAATGTGATTATTGGCAACCTGGCCGCTGACGGTATCCATTGCCTGGGTAACTGCACCCTGGAGCGGGTCTGGTGGGAGGATATTGGTGAGGATGCCGCTACGGCCATGGGGCCGGTGGGCACCATTATGAATGTTACCTGTGGTGCGGCCTTTAACGGGTCCGATAAAACCTTCCAATTCAATGGTCGCGGCGAATTGCATATCAGCAAATTCTATGTGGAGAAATCCGGCAAACTGGCGCGCACCTGCGGCGACTGCACCAACAACGGCGGCCCGCGCAAGCTGGTGATTAATGAGGTGATTACCCGCGATGTCAGCACCATTGTGGGAATCAACTCCAACTTCGGCGATGTGGCGGTAATCCGCAACCTGACCCTTAATAACAGCAGCAATGCCAAAACCAAGATTTGCCAGGTCTACAAAGGCGTGGTGAAAGGCCAGGGCAGTACCTCGGCCCTGGGGGTGGAGTTTGATACGGCCAACTGCCATGTCAGTCAGAGCGATGTCACCCTGCTGGGTATCAGCCGTATGAATACCGAGGCGTGTACAGGCTCCTGCCCGATTCCCTAAGTTCTCCTCCAGTGCTACTAACCTGTAGTTCGCTTGACCGGCCCCTTTGGGGCCGGCTTTTTTTGTGGTCAACCATTCCTTGGCAGCCACCCTGTGGGTTGTCGCGAGGCGACATCAACCATCGTTTCCGACAATTTTTTGTGGCCCAGGTCACGTGAATTGCCGTTCGTTATATTTCTGCATGATCCCCCTTTTTGCCAGCGACAAAGTGAGACTGGCCCACCTTGTGTTTGGCTTCAATCTGGGACGACCTATTCCAGCATCGGGTAGATGATGGAACCCTGGGGGCTCCCGTCTCGATAGCATCAGGCTTTGTCGCGGGGAATAAGAACAATAAAACGCAGGGTGGATGATGTCCGGTTGCGGTTGAGACCGGCATCGGTGTATCCGGGTTGTACCCATTCGTTTGCGAGATGTGCGTGAGGCCCTTCGTGAATAACCAATAACATCTAATAATGGGTCCTTATCATGAAAAAATTTAACAAACTCCTGTTGTTGCTGGGGGTGCTTGGCTTGGCACAGGCCGGGCAGGCGGCAATTATCAACTATGGCGCCGGCAACATCAGCGATACGGTCAATACCGCGGGATGGAAGTGTGTTGTCGACTATGGCAACTGGATTTACAACGCCGGTGTGGTGAAGCCGGGGGTGAGCAGTTGTAATCCGATTGGGGCGCCAACCCCCATCTATCCGCAAAAAGTCGCTCCGGCGACAACCAAACCAACCATGACCCACCGCTGGTGGGGGTCGGTCTCCTTTATGGGGGAGATGCGTATCGGCGCGACCACCGACTCTGCCTATATCACGCCCGATCCGATCACGGCTCGTATCACCGAGCGCGGTGTGCGCCTGCTGGGGATTCCCGGCGGTTTGCGCGTTAATGGCAATGAATATACCTATCCGATTCCCGACCCGTTCAGCGAGGTGTTTGACGGTATTGCGGTGGGCAACTCGTCCTATAACAACCTGGACGCCTTCCTCAAGGATTACAGCGACGGCTCCGTGACCGTGCAATGGCGCAGCGGCAGCACCGCGGTGATGGAGGCGACCTTCGTCCACGGCTCGCCCTATGTGTACTTCACCGCCCTGCAAGGCAACCTGGTGGTGCGCACCAAGGCGGGCGATGGTGGTGAAAAGGGCGTGTTTTACCAAAGCGGTAACCATCTCGGCGTCTGGACCGATGTGGCGGGCAACCGCAATGCGTTCCTGATCACCGGCCACGATGCCACTACCTTTACCGGGGTCAATACCAACAGCATCGGCGTCAACAACGGCACCAAGCGCATGACGGTCACCTGGTTGCCGCAACTGACCGGCACGCCCTCTACGGCCATGATCAATGCCTTTGCCCAGTACGCCACCCAGCAGGTGGATCGGGTGAACATCAATTACAGTGTGAACCGCACCACCAATATGGTCACCGTCAGTCACCAGTACCAGTTCAACGGTGCCAATGTGACGACCATGACTGGCTTGCTGCCCATGCACTGGAAGAACTCCAATCAGGCTGTCACCAGCTACAAAGTGCGCTCCGCGCGCGGCGTAACCAAGTTTGCGACCACCAGCAACTTCAGTTACACCATTCCCTATGTCGGTGTGCTGCCCTATTTCCCCGAAGCCATTGGCGACTACAACAACACCCAGTTGCGCGCGCTGGTGACCGAGTTCGTCAACCAGGGCACAGCCAACTGGAATGGGGCTACCGATACCTACTGGGCCGGTAAAAACTATGGCAAGGTGGCCGAGCTGGCCGCGATTGCCCGCTCCATTGGCATGACTGCCGAAGCCAACCAGATGATCGCCTGGCTCAAGGCGGAGTTACAGGACTGGTTCCGTGCCAATACCACCGGTGCGCTGGATACCAGCAAATACTTTGTCTACGACAACAACTGGAACACCCTGCTCGGCTTTGATGAGTCCTTCGGTGCCCAGCAGCAGCTGAATGACCACCACTTCCACTATGGCTACTTTGTGCGCGCCGCCGCCGAAATCTGCCGCGTAGATGCCAACTGGTGCAGCTCCAGCCAGTACGGCCCCATGGTCGAATTACTGATTCGCGACTACGCCGCCGGCCGCGATGATGCCATGTTCCCCTACCTGCGCAACTTCGATCCGGCCTATGGCTTCTCCTGGGCCTCGGGCCACGCCAACTTCGTGCTGGGCAATAACAACGAATCCACCTCGGAAGCGGCCAACGCCTACGGCGCCATGGTGCTTTACGGCATGATCACCGGCAATAACGCCATTACCGAGCGCGGTATGTACCTGCACGCCTCATCGACTGAAGCCTATTGGGAATACTGGAACAATATCGACCGCTACCGCGGCCTGGGTGGGGATTACGACAACTTCCCCGCGGCTTACACCCGTCCCACCACCTCGATCATCTGGGGCAACGGCCATGTGTTCTCCACCTGGTTCAGCGGCGCCTATGCCCATATCCTGGGTATCCAGGGCCTGCCGCTCAGCCCGCTGGTGCTGCATATCGGCCAGCATGCGGACTACCTGAATAACTATGTGGCCCTGGGATTGAGTGAATCCAGCAATGGCAAACCTTCGGGCCTGGTGAACGACCAGTGGCGCGATGTCTGGTGGAATATCTGGGCCATGACCAATGGCCAGGCGGCTGTGGATGACCTGCTCAGTTACGGCTTCAACTATGTGCCGGAAGCAGGCGAAACCAAAGCCCATACCTACCACTGGGTCTATACCCTCAAGCAACTGGGCCACCTGGCGACAGGTACCGGCGCCCTGACCGCCAACCACCCGGCGGCGGTGGCCTTTAACAAGAACGGCATACTCACCTATATCGCCTACAACTTCGGCTGCTCGGCGATCAACGTGGCCTATTCCGACGGCACCAGCATGTCGGTTCCGGCCAAGGGTTATGCCTACAAGCGCACCGGCCAGTCCACCGTTTCCAGCGGTGCCGGTTGCGGTGGCAGTTCCAGCTCATCCAGTACGAGCAGCAGCCTGCCCGGCAATGCGGTGACCCTGTTTAACCACATAGACTACGGCGGCTGGTCGGCCAGCTTCCCGGTGGGCAGCTATAACTACAACGCCTTGATCGCGGCAGGTGCGGTCAATGACCAGACCACCTCGGTACGGGTGCCCGCCGGTTACAAGGTCACCCTCTATGAGCACGGCGACTTTACCGGCACCTCGGTGACGCTGACGGCGGATAGCAACTACCTGGGCAGCTTCAATGATAAAACCTCGTCGCTGGTAGTCAGCCTCAATACCTCCTCCAGCTCGTCATCTTCCTCCAGCAGTGTGGCCAGCGCCCCCTATGGCCACAGCATCACCGGTGGCAGCAGCGTGCGTTTCCACGCCAACAACGCGGCCTGGGCGGATATCCACTACACCGTTAACAACGGCGCCCAGCAGAACATCCGCATGACCCACAATGCCGATAACTCCAACACCTTCGATCTCACCGGCATACCGGCGGGAGCGACAGTGCGCTACTTCTTTACCATCGCCCAGGGCGCAGGTGCCTACGATACGGATTGGCTGCAGTTCAACTGTTGCAGCGGTGGCGGCTCCAGCACACCGGCGAGCAGCAGCTCCAGCTCGGCACCGGCGTTCAGCCTGCTGGTGCAGGCTGAAGCCTTCACCGCTATGAGCGGGGTGCAAACCGAAGCCACCACCGATACCGGTGGCGGTCAAAACGTCAGTTACATCGATACCGGGGACTGGATGGCCTATGCCGATATCACCATTCCCGCTACCGGTAGCTATCGCATTGAGTATCGGGTCGCGAGTCCAGCGGGTGCTGCCTTGTCGGCAGACTTGAATGCCGGTGCCATCCAGCTGGGTAATGTGGCTGTTCCGGCGACAGGCGGCTGGCAAACCTGGACGACAGTGAACCATACGGTAACCCTCAATGCGGGAACCTATGCGTTCGGCATCTTTGCCCAACAGTCCGGTTGGAATATCAACTGGTTCCGCATTACGCGCCTGTAAGCGCCAGTCCATCGCTGGAAAACACTCCCGGAAATGATTTTCGGGAGTGTTTCAGGCAAGTGCCACTTCCTGCGTGTGTAGATTTTTCCCACCCGAGTAACAACCCAAAAAATAGATTAACTATTTGTTTTTATTGAGGATTCATATTTCCCACTTTGGCGGCGTGAAAGTGAGATGAATCATGTTGAGGGGCTTTTTAAGGTGGGACGACACCGGTGAGAGCAGTTGTGATGATGAAGTCGCTAGAAAAGCGGTTATGGCCTAAGGTTGCTGTTGACGAGACCTGATCCACACCCGGGCACAACAGCGAGGCCAACAATAACACTAACAATCAATAAGTGGAGAACTCCATGAATCAGACACAAAACAACAATCAAGTCGGCTTTAAAAAGACCCTCCTTGCAACGGCAGTTGCCTCCTACGCTGTGTTGGGCTTCGCTGCCCCGGCGATGGCGCAACAGCAAGAGGTTGTGGAAGAAGTTATCGTCACCGGTATCAAGGCAAGTTTGCAGCGCTCAATGGATGTTAAACGAGACGCCAAAGGTGTTGTGGATGCTATTTCTGCTGAAGATATCGGTAAGTTCCCGGATACCAACCTGGCAGAGTCTCTGCAACGTATTTCGGGTGTGTCGATCGATCGGCAAAATAACGAAGGCAGTAAAATCACCGTTCGCGGTTTCGGTCCTGATTTCAACCTGGTGACATTGAATGGTCGCCAGATGCCTACCAACGGCAGCAGCCGTAGCTTCGAATTCTCTGACCTGGCCTCCGAAAGTGTGAGTGGTGTTGAGGTTTACAAAACCTTCGGTGCCACCCGCGCCAGTGGTGGTATAGGTGCATTGGTCAATATCAAAACAGCGCGTCCATTGGACAATCCAGGCTTCAAGGCATCTTTAGGTGCCAAAGCAGTGATGGATAGCACCAATGAAGTTGGTGATGATGTTACCCCTGAAATCTCCGGTATTTTCAGCAACACCTTTGCGGATGACACTATTGGTATTGCGATTTCCGGTTCTTACCAGGAGCGCGATAACCGCGCCGTTAACGCCGATATTGCCAACTGGCGCAACAATATCGATTTTGAAACTGCTGTTGCGGATGCCGGTGCCAGTGTGAACGTCACTGATAACCGCAGTGATCCCAACGGCAATGTCTATTACCCCAGAAACTTTGGTTATGGCATCGAGGATTTCCACCGCGAGCGTACCAATGCCCAGGCTGTGTTGCAGTACACCCCGACAGAAACCATTAAGGCAACGCTGGATTACACCTATGCCAAGGTTGACTTGACTGCACAAAATACCGGTGTGGGTATTTGGTACAACGACTCAGGCAGTGATGCGCGCGAAGTGGTGATTGACGAAAACGGTACTATCACCAAACTGACGGCCTGCTGTGATGACTATGCATCCAACATTCGCTTGAATACCTCGGAAACAGAAAGTAAATCTGTTGGTTTCAACTTGGAGTGGCAAGCTAACGATAATCTGACCCTGGCGTTTGATGCCCACAATTCCGTCAATGAAAATGGTGGTGTTGGACGTGGCCATAATGCCTTCCTGATTTTGGCGGCTCCGTTTATTGAAACCAAAACCTATGATGCGACTGCCGGGAAGGATATTCCTTTCATGCACATTACCTTTAATCCAAGTGGTACAGGTATTGTGGATGGCATGCCTACGGCTGCGTCTTACGACTCGCTCTTCGGTGAGGCCAACCTGAATCTCAACAAATCAGAAGTGACTCAATTCCAGCTCAGCGGTAGTTTTGAAACGGATGCAGATTCCGGTATTACCTCTGTGAATTTTGGCTTGGGCAATGCAGATATTGTTAACCGTTGGCGCACCTTTAGTACCGGCCAAATTGCTGCCGGCTGGTATGGCGGTAACCAGGATTTGTTCCCGGATGAAATCTTTACTGAGCACAAACTCAATGGGTTGATGCCTTCTTTCTCCGGTGGTGGCTCTAATGTGCCTGTCTATCACGCCTGGGATTTTGAAAAGGCTGTAGCGATTGCCGAAGCGGAATGGGCTATTCCTGGCGGATCAACCAGGCCCTGGGGCTGGGGCACCGGTGTTATGCGCCCGGATTTGAATGGCAACCCAATAAGCGATCATAAGGTTACTGAAGAAACCACCAACGCTTACCTGGAATTTAATTCTCGCGGTGACCTTGCCGGTATGCCACTCAATATCACTACCGGTATGCGTTATGAAACTACCGACATCGAAGCTAACAGCTTCCAGCAGGACCCCGCTGAACTGGTGTGGATTAACCAGACTGAGTGGAGCCTGAATTTAGCGCAAGAAAGCAGCTATACCTCTGTGGGTGGTAGTTACGATGTGTGGTTGCCCAGCCTGGATCTGAGCCTGGAGGTCACTGAGGATGTTGTGGCACGTTTGAGCTACAGCAAATCCATTACCCGTCCAACCCTGAACAAAATGATTGGCACTACCAGTGTGACTTCCCGTCCAAAACCGGGTGAGCGTACCGGTACCGCAGGTAACCCTGACCTGAAACCCTTCATGGCGGACAACTTCGACCTCTCGGCAGAATGGTATTACGATGATGCCAGCTATGTGTCTGCGGGCTTCTTCCTCAAGCAAGTAGATGACTTTATCGTTGATGTTATCAGCAAGCGCACTGTGGGTAATCTGCGTGACCCGTCCAAAGGTCCACGTGCACAACAGGCTATTGCTGACCTGGAAGCCTTGGGTATAAATCCCACAGATGCCAATGTGATTGCACAAATCAAGGCAAATGAAGGTTTATCCACAAGTGATAACATCGTGCAAAACGATGATGATCCATTGGCTGAGTTTGACATGACCCAACCCGCTAACCAGGAGCAAGCCAAATTCTATGGTTGGGAATTTGCTGTGCAACATATGTTGGGTGAAACCGGGTTTGGTGTTCAGGCGAACGCCACATTCGTGACCAGTGATATCGACGTAGATAATTCCTCAACAGACTTCCAGTTTGCATTACCTGGATTGAGTGACTCTGCTAACCTGGTTGTTTTCTATGACAAAGATGGATTGCAAGCACGTGTTGCCTACAACTGGCGTGATACGTTCCTCAACGGTTTCGGTGAAGGTAATACACCTTACTACACTGAAGAGTATGGCCAAGTCGATATTAGCCTCAGCTATGATTTGCCCTGGGTTGATGGAATGACGGTATTTGTTGAAGGGATTAACATCAACGATGCATCACAACGTGTGTACGCACGTTATGAAAACCAGTTTAAGTCAGCTTACCAATATGGTGCGCGCTATAACCTGGGTGTGCGTTACAACTTCTAATGGTTGTGCGATTGATGTGAGACAAGGAAAAGCCGCTTTTACCAGCGGCTTTTCTTTTTAATAAATAAGCAGTAGATGTCCCGAGGAGCTGCCGATGGCCAGATATGTGTTGTTAGATAATCTGAACCATAAAACTATAAAAGTGATTAACCAACGCGGCAAAACCTGGGGTGACAACATAGGCTATTCAGCAATAATTCCCAGGGAGTTTCGCCAGGTTGCGTCTTGCTATCCGATTTTTTTTCGCAAAATACAAGCAAATAACCAATTTGAACCTGTGGCCATGTTTGGCCTGGCACCGGATGAAAACCTGTTTTTAAGTGACGCCGGCTGGGGCAGTCACTACATACCCCTATCCCAGGTGCGAACTCCTTTTGCGATTGGCTATACCGGAGAGTTATCGGCCAGCCAGCGCCAGCCTGTTATCCATATTGATATTGACCATCCCCGGGTTAGTTATACCGAAGGAAACGCACTATTCCTGGAGGACGGTAGCCACTCTCCGTACCTGGAACAGGTAAACAGTATCCTTGCCGAACTCATCAATGGTGTGGGTATCTGCAAGCGCTTTACTGACATATTACAAGCGGAGGGACTGCTTGAGCCGTTTACGCTCAAATACGAATTGGATAATGGCACCCAAGCTGAACTAAATGGCTTCTATACTATTAATGAAATGGTATTGCGCGATCTGAACAGTGAGCAGTTGGTGCGCTTACATCGCCAAAACTTTCTTGAATTGATTTATATGGTAATCGCATCCTTGTCCAATGTGAAAAAACTGATTGCCAGGAAAAATCAATCCTTATCTGTATAAGGGGATATGGCCATGGTGGATAAATTTGCACCGGTTGAAGTGGTAGCGGGTTTGACTGCCGGGGCCATTCCCGATTGGGTTGTGAATTCTGCTTCACCCCTGGTACTGAAGGGCCTGGTGCGTGAGTGGCCTATTGTAAAAGCAGCCATGCAATCTCCCGAGGCAGCCTATAACTATCTCTGCCAATTTTATAATGGCGAGCTTCTCAATACGGTTATTGGTGATGAGACCAATAACGGTGCTATTTTTTACAATCAGGATTTCACCGGTTTTGCGTATGAGCGACTGCGCTCATCGCTCACCAGGGTATACCGCAATATCAACAATCTCCATGCCAGTGGCTCGCAGCGCGCTTACTATATTGACTCGGCACCCGTTGATGGGTGTGTGCCGGGTTTTCGCGAGCACAATGATATTAATCTGCACCCCTTCCAGCCCCGGGTCAGCTTGTGGATGGGGAACAGGACAATTGTCGCTGCACACCATGACGTGCCCGATAATATTGCTTGTGTGGTCATCGGCAAACGGCGTTTTGTCCTGTTTCCGCCAGAGCAGTTGCGTAATTTGTACATAGGCCCACTGGATTTTAATCCGGCTGGCCCGGCTATCAGCCTGGTGGATTTACACAATCCGGACTTTGACAAATATCCCCGTTACCGGGAAGCGCTGGCCCATGCGCAGATCGCTGAGTTAGAGCCAGGTGATGCGATTTATATTCCGAGCATGTGGTGGCATCACGTTGAAGGATTGATGCCTTTTAACCTGATGGTGAATTATTGGTGGACAGCCTTTCCCGACTATGTGGGCTCTCCGCAGGATGCCTTTACCCATGCCTTGATGAATATTCGCTCCCTGCCAGCCGATGAGCGGCAACATTGGAAAAATGTATTCGATTACTACATTTTTGATGACAGTCCAGATAATACGGCCCATATCCCCAGCGAAAAACTGGGTGTACTGGGTGAAATGGATGAAGCAAAAGCGCGGCAAATCCGCAGTCAATTATCCAGCCGCCTTAAGCGTTAGTGGATGAGTTTCCCATAATCACCTTGTGTATATATCATGAAAAATAATCAGCATATTGTTATTGTCGGTGGTGGTTCTGCGGGCTGGATGGCTGCCGCTGCCCTGTCCAACGCCTTTGGTGCCAGCAAAAAAATAACCCTGATCGAATCGGATGCCATAGGCACTGTGGGTGTTGGTGAGGCAACAATTCCCGCCGTCAAATCCTTTAATAAATTATTGGGCATCGATGAGGCAGAATTCCTGCGCGCCACCCAAGGTACTTTCAAGTTGGGAATCCAGTTTGAAAACTGGGGTGAACAGGGTGAAACCTATATGCATCCTTTTGGATTGGTCGGAAAGGATTCATGGATGGCCAATTTCCAGCATTTCTGGCTCAAAGCCAGGCGTATGGGGATAGCAGGGGATTATTTTGATTATTCATTAAATATTCGTGCGGCCAAAAGCAATAAATTCTTTATTGATCCCCAGTCCGGACTGGATTACGCCTACCATTTTGATGCCGGCCTTTACGCTGCTTTGTTGCGCCAATACAGCGAGGCGCGCGGTGTTGTTCGCCGGGAGGGATTGATTGACTCTGTCCACACCAATGACATGGGCTTTATTGCGTCACTGCGCCTGGCCTCCGGCGAAATGATTAGCGGAGACCTTTTTATTGATTGTTCAGGATTCCGTGCACTGTTGATTGAACAAACCCTGCATACCGGTTTTGAAGATTGGTCGCATTGGTTGCCCTGTGATAGGGCGGTCGCTGTGCAGACAGAATCTGTGGGTGAGCCTATACCTTACACGCGCTCTATTGCCCATAGTGTTGGGTGGCAATGGCGTATTCCCTTGCAGCATCGTGTTGGCAATGGGCTGGTTTATTGCAGCCGTTATATCAGTGACGAAGCGGCCAAAGCGCTGTTGCTGGAAAATCTTGCAGGTGATGTAAGGACTGAACCGCGCCTGATAAAATTTCGAACGGGTCGCGCTATCCAGCAATGGCATAAAAACTGTGTTGCGATTGGCCTTTCCAGCGGATTTTTGGAGCCCCTGGAATCTACCAGCCTGCATTTGATCCAAACGGGCATAGTTCGCCTGATTCGTTTATTTCCTGGTGATGATGGTATTAATCAGGCACAGATCGATGAATATAATCGCCAGTCCCGCTATGAATATGAGCGCATACGCGATTTTATTATCTTGCATTACCATGTGACACGCCGTTCCGATAGCGATTTCTGGAACTATTGCCGCACTATGTCGATTCCGGACACCCTGGCACATAAAATCCACCTCTATAAAAATACGACCAGTGTGTTTCGCGAGCAGGATGAATTATTTCTCGAAGGGTCCTGGCAGCAAGTGATGCTGGGCCAGGGGTTAACACCCGGGAATTATCATCCTGTCGTCGATAAAATGTCGGATGATGAACTGACCCGGTTAATGACATCTATTGAGCGCGAGCATAATCAGCGCCTGGCCCAATTTCCCGGGCATCAACAATTCATTGATCATTATTGCAAGGCCATATAATGGCGTTTGGATAGATAACACACGTGATCATCGCTTAATAACATGACCCGGAAATACCGGGTCATGTTATCCGGATTACAAACAGGTGTATTTCAAGCGTGGATAAGAATGCTGATCCAATGGCTGTACGCTGTAAGGGCAACCCTGGCCACAGAAATGATTGGCGTTAAATACCGGGTTCATGTAGCCGTTGGGCCCCGTTTGTACAATCATGCTGGAGCCGGTATAGCATACCGGTGCCACCGTCTTCATGATCTTTGCACTCGCACAGGCGCCACTGCTGGTGTGGTTCGGCGCAACCCAGGTAATGCTGCACGACGGTGGTGAATATTGGCTCCAGGTTTGTGAGCGATAAGCCAGGGTCGTACCATTTAACTGGCAGGCTGAGGCTACGGTTGCCCCATAGGAAAAGTTATTCACCGCAATCACTGTCCAGCTACAACCGGAGTCGACACTGGACTGCGCAAAACTGTGGGTTGCCATACTGCCGATTAACGAAAAACCAATACCCAGAATTAATGTTGATATTTTCATATAAAGTCCTATTTATGGTTAAGGGTTATTGTGTGTGAACACCTGGCTCCATGCCGGATGTTCACGGCGATCAAGCCGCATCGCCGGGTCATCGAATTCCCTGTCGATTTTTTGAATTGACGGGTTGCGTGGAGGACGCCGCTAGTCAAATTCAAAACTGTTTTCATCGTTGGCAATGTAGAGACGGGTAATACCTTGTTGCTGATCGGGTGTGGCAATGATCAATGGGTATTGACCCTTGGCCTGTAGGCTTTTGGCGAGTGCTTCTACTAATTGATTAGCCTGGTCAAGGTTGGTGATGTGAAAACTGAGTTCGCATTGGGTTGTGCGACATTGTGTTGATGTCAGTGCATAATCGGCCAGCTGTTGGTCCTGGGAAAACAGGCTTATGTATTGCTGTTCCTGAGGCTCTGCCCAAGCTTGGTCTATCGACTCGCTGTTAAAGCGATTTTGCATGGTTTCCCTGAGGCTAAAGTTCTTGTCCTTTTCTGTGGCCCTGCCAAGCCATTGGGTAAAGTTGAGTGATTTTTGCTGGTGATATTGGTTTTTCAGCTGAACCAACTGTTGCTCCAGCATTTGCTCCCGTACCGATGCCTGGGCAGGGAACATGTGTGGTTCAGTTGCTGTTGCTGGTGGTGGTTGGATAGCAGGATTGGCAGTGTCGGGGTTGTCTGTATCTCTGGATTGAACATCCCGTTTTTCATTCGCTAGCCCGGGGCCTGACAATATTGTCAGGCCATGGCCATCCTGGCTCGGGGCGTAAGCAGCTCCAATATAAATGCCTATGGTGATGGAGATACTGCACGCGAGAAAAATTTTATAGTTGTGTTTCATGGTGTATTCACAATTCCTGGTGTTAAACGAAGGGCAATGCCCATCAACCTTGCCGGAGTGAATTGTTAACCGGCTATACCCCCCTGTGTCGTCCCATGTTTTTCATTACCCAAAACTGGGCAGCAATCATCCCCTCAATGCAGTGCCCCACCTTCGTTAACCTGTTCAAAGTGGGACGACGCCTGTTCCTTGCCATGCAACTATGGGTTGCGGAATCCGGATAAGTCTCTGTGGTTGAGTCTTAACCGGATTTGGCTGATGTGATTGATTTTCTCATTGGCGACGACCCCGGAATGATGTCAGGTCTGACCGGGGTGTTAGCAAATGTGGTGGGCTATGCCCGTTCACATTTTGTTGACTCTCCTTGCGTTGCCCCCGCCTGGACGGCGGGGGCTTTTTTCGCTCGGGGCCTGCCAATCGCCGTTAGCTTCTCCGCACCAGAAAAACTCTTCTTCTAATAATACCCATGCGTTATGCATGGCTTCTGGCGAGGTGATTCATGCCCATGCACTTGTCCTGCAAAACCTTGATGTGCAGCCTGGCGGTACTGGTTGCATTAGGTGGTTGCTCCAAATCTTCCGATGAGGCTCCAACGCCAACGGCTGGTGAGCCGGTGACTGAAACATCCGGCATCTCACTTTGGCCAGAAGTGCAAAGTCGTATCGCCAAAGATCCGGCGATAGAAGCGAAAGTGGCTGAATTGTTGGCCCAGATGAGTCCGGAACAAAAAGTGGGACAGTTGATTCAACCGGAATTGCGCCAGATCACCCCGGAAGAGGTAACGCGCTACTCCGTGGGCTCCATCCTCAATGGCGGTGGTTCTTTTCCCGCCGAAAACAAGTACGCCAAGGTGGAGGACTGGTTGGCATTGGCTGACAGTTTCTACCAAGCCTCAATGAGTACCGAGGGAGGGCGGGTTGCGATTCCCGTTATCTGGGGAACTGATGCGGTACACGGACACAACAACGTGATAGGCGCAACGCTCTTCCCGCACAATATTGCCCTGGGTGCCATGCGCAACCCGGAATTGATCCGCCAGATTGGCGCTGCAACCGCGGCAGAGGTGGCGGTTACCGGCATTGATTGGACGTTCGCTCCAACCCTGGCCGTTGCGCGCGATGATCGCTGGGGCCGCACCTATGAGTCCTATGCCGAAGATCCGGAAATTGTTAAGGCCTATGGCGGCATGATGGTCGAGGGATTGCAGGGTATCCCTGGCACGGCCGAACTATTTGATGGCACCCGTGTGGTTGCCACGGCTAAACATTTCCTGGCTGATGGCGGCACCGAGGGGGGAATTGATCGCGGCGATGCCGTTATCAGTGAAGCTGATCTGGTCGCTATCCATAATCCGGGTTACCTCACGGCCCTGGCATCCGGTGCCCAAACGGTGATGGCATCATTCAGCAGCTGGCAGGGTGTAAAAATGCACGGCCATACTTACCTGCTGACGGATGCCTTGAAAAAACGTATGGGCTTTGATGGCTTTGTGGTGGGCGACTGGAATGGCCATGCCTTTGTTCCCGGCTGTACGACGACTAGCTGTCCGCAGGCGATCAATGCCGGTCTCGATATGTTCATGGCACCGGATCCCAACTGGAAAGAGTTGTATGAAAACACATTAGCGCAAGTGAAATCCGGCGCAATCAGCCAGGCGCGCCTGGATGATGCCGTGGGTCGTATCCTGCGTGTCAAACTGCGTGCCGGCTTGTTTGAAGCTGGCTTGCCATCCACTCGTCCCCTGGCCGGTCAGCAAGCGCTACTGGGCTCTGCAGAACATCGTGCCGTTGCGCGCCAGGCAGTGCGCGAGTCACTGGTGTTACTGAAAAATAATGGCAGTGTCTTGCCGGCAAATCCGGCAGGAAAGATTCTGGTGACCGGTGATGGGGCAGACAACATTGGCAAGCAGTCCGGTGGCTGGACAATTACCTGGCAGGGTACCGGTAATGTCAACAGTGATTTCCCCGGTGCCACCTCGATTTACCAGGGTATTGCCACTGCAGTCAATGCAGCGGGTGGCCATGTTGAACTGAGCAGCGATGGCAGCTACCAACAAAAACCGGACCTCGCCTTTGTGGTCTTTGGTGAAAACCCCTACGCGGAAATGCAGGGTGATGTAAACAGTTTGCTCTATCAAAACGAGCAGGATCTCGCCTTACTGAAAAAATTACGCGCAGAGGGTATCAAGGTTGTTGCCTTGTTTATCACCGGTCGTCCGCTGTGGGCCAATTCGTTTATCAATGCCTCTGATGCCTTTGTGGTGGTGTGGCAACCGGGCACTGAAGCGAATGGTATTGCCGATGTTGTCCTCGCCAATGCCGATGGCAGTGTGAATCACGATTTCAAAGGCCAGCTCTCTTTCTCCTGGCCGGCAGATCCGGGGCAATCACCGCTCAATGTAGGGCAAGCGGATTACCAGCCACAATTTGCCTACGGCTACGGCTTGCGTTACCGCGCGCACAAGGAGCTGGCTAACCTCAGTGAAACAATTAAAGCGCCTGCTGCCACGACCAGTGAACGCCTGGCCATTTTTAACCAGCGTCCACAAGCCCCCTGGCAATTGGTACTGCGCGATCACCTGAACAATAGTCGCACGGTGACCACCAGCAAAGACGAAGTATCGACCCTGTCAGTCAGTGCAGTAGATAACAAAGTTCAGGAAGATGCGCGCCGTGCTGTCTGGAATGGCACCGGTAAGGGCACCCTGAGTTTTGCCTCCATCCAGCGCAGCGACCTCAGTGCCTACGCCGCTAACAAGGCAGCACTGGTGGTTGATTTTAAATTGAACCAGGCACCGGCATCTGCAGTAACCATTGGTATGTCGTGCGGCACCGATTGTGAAACGGATATTGATGTTACTGCCGCCCTCAAGGCCGCTACACCAGACGCATGGCAAACCCTGGCAATTCCGCTCAGTTGCTACAGCAATGCGCGCATCAAAATGGATATGGTGGTTGCTCCCTTTGTGATAGGCACCGACGGTGCATTGGATATCACACTCTATAACCTGCGTATCGAGCAGGCCGATCAGACGATTACGTGTCCCGAGTAAATGGCTGGCGGTATCCGGATGTTGCGGATGCCGCCCATTGTTTGCAATGTCGCTCTGAGAGGTCGCTGTTATGAAATCATGGGCTCGCTTATCACTTCTGGGATGTGTTGCAACCATCCTCGGTGCCTGCCATTTTTCCGGTAAACCATCGCCTGCGCCGGACTCCACACCGGAAGCCCATGGTTGGCAATTGGTATGGCAGGATGAATTTGAGGGAAACCAGTTAGATACCCGTAAATGGGGCCATGAAAAAAATTGCTGGGGTGGTGGTAATAACGAACTCCAGTGTTACACGGATAAACAGGATAACGCGTTTGTGCGCGATGGTCTGCTCACCATTGTTGCGCGCCGGGAAACCTTTCGCGGTCCGGCACTCAATGACGATATGGCCGGTTATCGTGCCGATGATACCGCTAACGAACGCCATTACACCTCAGCGCGCCTGCGCACCAAACATAAGGGCGACTGGCGTTACGGTCGCTTTGAAATACGCGCAAAAATGCCCCAGGGGCAGGGTATATGGCCAGCGATCTGGATGTTACCTAGCGAATGGCACTACGGCAGTTGGCCGCTCAGCGGTGAAATCGATATTTTTGAAGCGGTTAATTCCAACACCGAAAAATTTGGCAATGAAGTACATGGCACCTTGCATTATGGCGAGCTGCCACCGCGCAACCGCTATAGCGGTACCGGCTATACACCGCCCCAACCTATTTGGGAGCAATTCCATACCTATGCCATTGAATGGGAAGAAGGTGAAATTCGCTGGTATGTCGACGATGTACATTTCGCTACCCAAACCAGTGCCGGTTGGTATACCTATTACCAACCTGATAGCAATAAACCTTTCGTTCCGGGTGAAAACGCTGCCCCTTTCGACCAGAAATTCCATCTGATGATTAACCTGGCTGTCGGTGGCAATTGGCCGGGCTCCCCTAATGCAGAAACAACATTCCCGCAACAACTGCAAGTGGATTATGTGCGTGTCTACCAATGCACACGCCATTCACAAACCGGAAAGGGCTGTGCCAGCCATGTTAATCCGGCCATCACCCCGCTTAAGGGATTTCCCGGAAGCAGTATTAAGGATTGAGTATTTAAGGCACTTCAATAAAACACCTGAACTATAACAATAGAGGTCAACCATGAAACTACTTGTCTATTCTTCAAACGCTGGCGGGGCGAGCAGAGCCCTGGGATTTTGTCTCACGCTCACCTTATTGGGCCTGATCGGTTGCGGTGGCTCCAGCGGTGGAAGCAGTAAATCCTCTTCCAGTGCTGCGCTATCCAGCAGCCTTGCCAGTGAAAGCAGTGTGTCGCTTTCCAGTGAATCATCCAGTGTAGAGTTATCTTCCAGTTCATCCGCTGAAACTGAATCGAGTTCCAGTGTGGATGACTCCAGCTCCAGCGAAAGTGACTCCAGTAGCAGTGTCGATGCCAGTGAATCCAGTTCATCCGCGACAGGTACCGGCTCATCCAGCTCAACAGGTTGGACACTGGTATGGAGCGATGAATTTGAAGGGGATGCCATCGATCCTGCCAAATGGGGCCATGAACAGAACTGCTGGGGTGGTGGTAACAACGAACAACAATGTTATACCGACCGCGCCGAAAACTCGTTTATTGAAGAGGGGGTTCTTCATATCGTAGCGCGTCGTGAAAGTTTCACGGGACCCAATACGCCGGATGGTACAGGTGATGGCAATACGACGCTCCCCTATACCTCTGCACGCTTGCGTACCAAAGGATTGGAAGAGTGGACGTTCGGGCGCTTTGAAATTCGCGCAAAAATGCCCCAGGGGCAGGGCACCTGGCCGGCAGTGTGGATGCTGCCAACAGATTCACCCTATGGCATCTGGGCATCCAGCGGTGAAATCGATATTGTCGAAGCGGTTAATTTAAAAACACAAACGCTGGTCAATGGTGAATTGCAAGCGCCGGAAGCGCGTGTACATGGCACCTTGCATTATGGTCGTGTATGGCCTGGTAATGTAAATTCCGGCGCTGCCTATACACTGCCGGAAGGCGCTAACCCGGCAGACGATTTCCATGTGTATGCGCTGGAATGGGAAGAGGGTGAAATCCGCTGGTATGTCGATGGTGTCCACTATGCAACCCAGCGCTCCAGCGGTTGGTATTCCCAATATCTGCTTGATGGTGTGTTAACGGATGCCCCTGAAGGTGCTCCCTATGATGCGCAATCGCGCTATCACTTATTGCTCAACCTCGCCGTAGGCGGTAACTGGGCAGCCAATACCAATAATTTAGGCATTGATGAAAGTGTCTTCCCGCAAACATTGCAAATTGATTATGTGCGCGTGTACGAGTGCAGTGTATCTCCGCAAACCGGTAAAGGCTGCGCCACCCTGGGCGATGAGGCCGAACTGGTTCGCGGCTATCAACGTCCCGGTATTGGCCCGGTCGAATTGCCCGGCCCGCCACAGTTGGTGATGTATGAAGACAACCTGATAGACGGCTTGGCCTTTGACAGCTACGACCCGGATAACCATGTCAGTTACAGCGAAGTTGACGAGGGCAGTCGCGGCAACGTCATTCACCTGGTGAAAGCCGGTGATTCCGGCAATCTGTATTTCAGGGTAAATGGTGATCCATACGATCTGCGCCATTGGTCGCTGGATTCCGAACTGGTTTTTGATGTGAAACTCAACAGCAAAGCCGAAGGTGCTGTCCTGCGTGTCAAACTGGACAGTGGCTGGCCAAACGTGAGCGATACCATTGTTCCATTGGGTGCTGAAGGCGAGTGGACAGAATTCAGGATCAGCCTGGGTGATTTGGTAAATAGTGGTAATTCCATCGAGCCAGGCAAAGCTAACCTTGCCAGTATTGCCAATATTTTTGTGATGGAGCCTTCTGCCGAAATGGATGTGTCTTTCGACAATATCCGTATCGAGGGTGAAGCAAACCAATCAGTATTTGCCGATGTACCGCTCTACACCATTTATGCCGATGCTGTTCCGGCAGAATTACAAATCCAAAGCTTCAACCCGGATAACAATTCCATTGTCAGTACCCAGGTTGCTGAAGAAGGCCGCGGCAATGTCTTCAATGTGGTGAAAAGCAGGTCAGGCGGCAATGTGTTTTTTAACATCACTGCCGGTGCCGCCGATTTGAACCACTGGGCCGACGCCGGGGAACTGGTCTTTGATGTGAAAGTCAATTCCAGGGCCGAAGGTGCAGGCCTGCTGGTAAAAATAGACAGCGGTTGGCCCAATGTCAGCGATGCCAATGTTACCCTGGCGCCGGATGGCGAATGGACGGAATTCCGTATTGCTGTTGCCGATTTAATTAACAATGGCAACTCGATTACGGCAGGTATCGCTAACCTCAATGCCATTAGCAATATTTTTGTGATTGAGCCAACCGGTGTGATGGATGTGTCATTCGATAATATCCGTTTGGTCGTACCGTCCAGTTACAGTATTTATGACGATGCACCTCATGCAGAATTGCAGATCCTGACCTATAACGATGATGGTTTGATCACTACCTCCGGTGTGGAAGAAAGCGGGCGTGGCAATGTCTTCCGTGTGGTAAAAAGTGCAGCGGGCCAGGGCAATGCCTATTTCAATAATACCGCTGGCCCGCGCGATATTACTGCTTGGCTGGATGCGGAGCTGGTGTTCGATTACAAGATCAGCAGCCATGCTGAAGGCGCCTACCTGCTGATCAAGATGGACAGTGGCTGGCCCAATGCCAGCGATGTGCTAATAGAGCCTGCCGCGGAAAATACGGATTGGGCCGAATACCGTATCCGTATTGCCGACCTGATCAACGATGGTAACCATTACACCTCGCAAGCCGACAAGGCCAATCCACTGCAAATCCTTAACCTGTTTGTGATTGAGCCCCAGGCCGGTGCTATGGATGTGTCGTTTGACAATATCCGGGTAGTAATTGAATAGATCGCGGTTGAACAGATAAAAACAGGGAAGTGAATAACTCAGGCAAAGGACTGCCTGTTGTTAATTGGAATTTGCGTTATTAAACGGAGCAATTATGCAATTGTTGGATTTCACTGTTCCTATTCGATGGTCTGGTGGGCAGGGTGTTGGCTTGTTAGTAATATCGGCCAGTTTGCTGCTCGTTTTTTTTGATTTTCGTTAGGATATTCCGATAGAGAAAATCCAGAGTATGAACAACATTCAGCCCAAACGACGACGCTGCCAAAATCCCTCTGTTGGAAAGCGGGTTTCCTGTGCATACAGATAGCTGCGTACACCTACATATTGATTGAACCGGGCAAATACCTTGTCTTGATAGGCTGCAAGTGCAGTGCGATTGACGTCGATGAAATAAGCAGCCAGTGCCTGGCCTGCCCATAAGCCTTGTATAAGGGCGTTGGTAATGCCAGCAGAGCTAATCGAATCAAAACTGCAGGCGGCATCCCCTACGGCCAGCCAATGGCTGCCCACACAATTGGATAGGATGGCAGAGCGTGCCGGGGCTTGTCGGAGCGGATAATGGTTAAGTTGTTGTGCTGATAAAAATTGATTGAGCCATTTAGCCTGGGTGTAGGCATGCTGCCATTGATCCGGTTTGTCCAGGTTTTTTGCCTTGAGTTGCTGTGCATCGGTGGTGAGTGATAACACACAATCACCGCCCGGTACTGCGGAGAGATACCACCAGCCATCGGCGGTTGCTTCCAATAGGGTGTGCTGCGGCAGGGTGTTGTGGTCTGCTAATGCAATGCGGGTGTACAGGCTTATCACTTCATCGAGTTGATTGCGTGCTATGTCCAGGCGGCGCATCACGGCGGCGCCCTGGCCGCTGGCATCCACGACAAAGTCGGCATCCAGTTGTTGCTCTCCCTCAGGAGTCGCAAACATTAATGTAAAACCACCTTCATCGGATAAAGGTTTGGATAATAGATGACGCAGTGAATAGTCGCTGTGCACCTTGGTACCGCGTTTTTGCGCTTCGTGCAATAAACCTGAATCAAAATCCTCGCGATCTAAATGGTAGCCACTGCCGCTCAAGTCCAGTAAAAAATCATTGGCCTGTGCTTTTTCCCCTCCCCACACAGACAGGCTGCCGGGACAAGGTAAATGCCGGCCGCTGTGTAACAGGCCGGGCAATTGTAATTCGCGCAAAACAGCGCTGGCGGCGGGGGGAATGGTCTCTCCCAGCGGCCAGCGCTTGGCTGTGGTGCGATGAAATATACAAACCTCGATATCATCCCGCTTTTGCTCGGCCAGGGCGTTGCATAGCGCAATAGCGGTTGCCGACCCGGCCGGGCCGGCACCGACTATGGCTACCCGAACCGGCGCTGTACCAAACGGGGTGAGCGGGTGTTGCTGCATGTTTATGTGGGCCCGCAATTGGTTGGTGGTGTGTAACCGGGAATGGATGCCGTAGGCCAAGGTTGTACGGCTTGTCCATCGGTATCAAACAGGCTGGCGACCTCCAGGAATTTATCGGCGCCGTAGTTACCGTTTTGCGCAGCGGGAATTTGTGTTCCCTGGATAACAAAGCCAACCTTTTGCCAGTTTGCAACAAAATCAAAATAGCATTGGTAGCGGCCTTCCTGTTGCGGATAATCGGTTTCCGTACCCTGGCCTTCGCTGCCCCTGACACTAAATACCTGGCCACCCAGATTCCACTTGCTGCCATCAAATGTACACTGGCTGGCAGGGTACACTGTGACCGGGCGCTGCGCAGGCCAGGACCAGTACAAGGTGTTATTGTCGGCAGGATTGGGATCCGGTGTATGGGTTGCACAGCTGTTGTAGTCCGTGTGCCAGGGCAGTGACATAAATTTGCACAGGTCGCCCGGCTCGACCGGCGCGGTGCGCAGGGGAATATAACCCTCTTGCAGGAAAGGCTGGTTGCTCACTGCGGTGGAGTAATCCAAGGGTTGCATATTCAGGCGAAATGGCCCTGTTGCCCCCTGCCAATCCTGCGCATACAAATTGACATCGCGCACGATAAAGGTCAGGTCTATACCTGGCGAATAGCGCCCGCCCAAACAGTTTTCCAGCGCAATGCGATCGAGTTCTTCACCGCGCCCTATGGGTACTGCGTCGGCAACAGACTTGCCGTCGTACCACTGCGACAGTAAAAAATATTGGGTGGTGGTCAGGCTTAAAAAACTTTTTTTCGCATCGCCCAGTGCCAGGGGCATTTTTACCCCCTGGTCAGATTCTGCCGCGATATTGGGATCGCGAATGAGGGATTTAAAATCGGGGATTTTGTCCTTGGGGTTGTCGCTGGGCTTTATCGAAGCCACATAGTTGTGGCCATTGACTGCCTGCTTTGGCAGGTTGGTATTCCAGCGCTGTAATAGGGCACCGTGAAATACCGGCAGCACATCGTCGGCAAAAGAGGCGGAATAATTGCTGTTGTATTGGCCCTGTGAAAATAATTGCGGCACCAAATTTAACTGCTCCACCCAGATGGTATAACTGTCATCCCAGGTGGATACCACATTGCGGGTTTGCGGGGCATAGCCCGGATCTGTGCAAACCACCCAGCCCTGTACAACCGGTGCGCTGCTGCCATCGGTAAATAAAAGGGTGGCGGTTACGGGGCCATCGGAAGTGTCATCAAACCAGCCGTTATTGTCTATGGCATCGTTTAATGCCGGTGGTTTGCCATCGGTTAAAATAGCGCTGGCCTTGCCGTAGCCACCACTCACAATCAAACGACCTGTACCCGCTTCTATTGTCATTTCGCCCAGGCTATTGATGGCGCCGCGCGGGTTAAACATATCAAAGTGGTCGTCAGGAAAACTGACCGGGTAGGATGGCAGGTTATTGATTTGTCCATCCGTACTCATATAACTGCAGGGCGTCGTTGCATCGAAGTTAAGTACCTGGCTACCGTTGCTGGAGGCATTCAGTGCACGCGGCCCCGCGTCTATCACTAATTGCGTAATGCGTTTGGGGTCTGAGGCTGTACCGGGAAATTGCGGATTGCGCAGTGGCGGCGTCTGGCCGTTTTCATAAGCGGCGATGCCATCTTCGTCGCCATTGGCGCTGGTGATTTCATAGTTATTGGCTTTTTTATTCGCCAGGTGAACTTGCCACACAATATCCTTGATGGTTTTACCATTGACCTGATCGCCAATTTTGACTTCGCGTCCAGGGTCGGTGGAGGGATAGGTTGTCTGGGGTGTGTCGTAAGCGTAAATGCGGAACCGCGCAGCCTGGCGCAGTGGGTTTTGCTGGGCATCGCGCAGGTCGCTCTCTTCTATAGGTGTGCTCTCTGTGCCTTTTTTAATGGGCAGGCCACCAAATAAACCCGAGTTGCTATCGACCAATTTTCCGGCGGCTGTTTCGGGGGCCAGGTAGTAGTCCTCACTCACACCAACACGCGCGAAATTAATGCTTGGATGTACACGAAAATAAGTGTTGTTCATGTTAATAACTCCCCAAATTATTTTTTAGCTGGCTGTTGTTGCGACCAGAAATAAATATTCTGGAAGGCGTGGCTGATGTTCAGGTTAAGTGGTGGCAGCGGGTACAAATCGGTCGAGCTGGGAAAAGCCGACAAGGTATTGTGGCAGCGGAAGCAGTTGTTCATGGTGCTCTGCACCTGGGTGTAGGTTTCTACGGTGGAATTGGAAAGTTTTACCGAGCCCGTCAATATGACATCAGTATCCAGCGCCATATTGGGTTTTAAGCCATCTATAGCCGCAAACCAGATGGCGCCTATCAATGTGTAATTGTGCCAAACATCATTGGGATCCAGTTTGCTGAGTACATCCTGATTCAAGCTGGCAATATTTTTATCATTGATGACTATGCTGGGATTGGGGGATGTTGGGTCGTTACCAAACGGGTATTGACGGCACACCTGGGTGATAGGTGAGAGGGTTTGTGTTTTTTCATTCAGCACCAATTTGTTGGTGGCGACCCAATTGAGGTTGCAATCTTTATAGGGCGTATTGGCTTTATAAAATGTCCAGTTTTCATTGGAGATGATGGTGGTGGGTGTCACCCTGGCCGGTACATTGGGCGCGTTGCGTTGATGCTCGAACGTAGCCCAAATCATTTCCGGATGACCATTCACCACACCGCCTATGTGAAAACCTACCAGCGCCAGCTTGACAGTTTGGGTTTGGGTGGGATCTATCACTATCTGGCCATTTTTGTTGGCGAGCTTGTTGATTTTGCCGTCCATGGTAAACATGTCGTCAGTGTTATCGCCGGGTTGAACCTGCTTCCAGGCTGCCTTTAGTTCAAGGCTGCCAATGGGGAAGCTGGTGGTCGCATTGAATTTACGCACCACCGCCGGGTCGGTGAGTTTGTTGCTGACAATAAACTGGGTAAAGGTATTGTCCAGATATTGTGAGTAGTAGACGGCCTTGCCCTGCTGGTCGACCAAAACACCGTCAGTGCCCGCCTGTAGATATTCGTCAAAGGATTGCGCATCGGTGTTAGTCCGGGTTTTAGGTACCATGCCAAAATCCGCCATTCCCAGGAGTGAGAAGGGCGAGGCAAAACTCAAAAAACGCGGCTGCCCATTGACACTTTGGGTTAGCCACAAAAACATTTGCCAAGACCACTGTTGAAATTCGCAGTTACTGCTACTGGCAAAGCCCTGGTTATCCGGTTCCGGGGTTTGGGCATGGGGAAACCAGCTGGGATCTGATATACAACTGCTGCTGGCTGCCATCGCTGGCAGTGAGAGCATGCCGACGACGGCGGCGAGCAATTTCAGTTTTTGGGGAAGTCGGGAACTTAAGGGTGTTTTCAATTTTTATCTCCTTTAAATATCAATGGCTAACTCGGGTGCAGGTAAAAATGCGAGTGAGAATCCGTGCAGGTTATTTTTTAGGAGCGTCCGGTTCCTGACGTACCTTAATGAGGCGACTGGCTCAAAGATATTACAGCGGATTACGATACTGCGCGTAAAAGCACATACGGGCGCAGGATTGCACATTTGATATTTTTTAATGCAGGACAGATCGAGATAAGCGGCAGGTGTTGAGTTTCACACGGGGTATTATGGGGTTGTAGACGCTAAAAAAATGAGCGACCCCGGCCAGTTATCTGACCGGGATTTTTTATGAGTTTCGGTATCAATCCTTCACGCGACTTTTTCTTCTTTACCGAGATGTTGTTTGCGGTATTCCGTCGGGGATATGCCTACCAGTCGATTAAAGAAACGGTGGAAGGCCGACTTGCTGTTAAAGCCGGCCTGCAACAACACATCCATCACGGTCATGTCGGCATAGGCTTGATCGCCTAAGAGGCGCTTGGCTTCTTCTACCCGGTAACTGTTCATAAATTCAAAAAAGTTGGTGCCGTAATGTTTGTTAATGACGGCAGAAACATCTTTAACCGACAGGCTGATGCGTTTGGCGAACTCCTCGATATTGAGGTTTTGCTTGAGGAAGAGCTTCTGTTCCTCCATACCTTGCTGGACTTTGGCAATCGCGGAATCGCTCAGTTTTTCTTCGGTTTTTTCCTTGGGTGGCTCGGGCTTGGTGGTGAGCAGCTCATGGGTATGTACCAGGCTGTTAATAAACAGCGCGTTGATCAAAATCAGGATCAGGTAGTTTTCTGTAATACCGAAGGCGTCGGAAATATTGGGGTAGTTGGCAGCAATGGTATTGGCAATCAGGTGTACCAGGATGGAGAAGCTCCAGGTGACCAGGAAACCCAGGCTGAGGATATTGAGCCAGCTTGGTTCCAGGGGGGAAAAATGGGAGTACTGGTTTTTCAGGCTGCGACGGTAACTGTGTACACGTAATACCGCTGCGATGCCATAGGCCAGTGGCAGTAACTTGATGAAATGCCAGACGGCATTGGCCAGTTCCCGCTCTTCCGGTGTTTGGCCCAGGGTGCGGAAACGCAGGTCGCTGGAGTCGATGGATAATATCGCCAGCCAGGCCCAGGTTAAGGCCAGGGGGATCAGGTGCAGCAGATGGTCGCGCCTGAGGCGGAAGGAGTCTTCTGTGAGGGAGGCGACATACAGCAGTAATATTGGCCCTTTCAGCAACTGGGCGGCGCTCAGGCAATAGGGCAGTAGCCAGTCGTCGAAAACGGGAGTGATTTTGACATCGTCATTCCACAGCACCAGCACACAGGCTGAACCGACCGCGATGGAGAGCATAAATGCACTGAGTAAACGGTTGGCCAGCTTGTTTTTAACCGGCAGCATGGCCTGGAAAATAACGAGCAGCAAACATTCCGCCATGGTCATGAACAGGACAACGTCATGAATATTAAATATGTGTTTTTGCATGGAGGTTAAACCCGGTTTGTCATTGTTATATGGTTCACCCGGGGGATTATAGAGGATGGGGGCAAGGGTGTCGCAGGCTAATTCCGTTAGCCTTTGGCTGTCGCCCTCGCATTGGTGGCGTCGAGTGGGTAGAGTAGCCCGGATTTATCACGGTTTTATGGATACCTGATCGCTTATGTTTTCATCTGCTCCGGTGACTGATAACCCTGCCTGGCTAAGCTTGTTGGGGGATTTGCCCCCCCTGCGGGTGGAGGTAACAGCCGATAACCTGAACACACAGGATGCCCGTGTACAGGCTTATCTGGCGTATTACGGCATCCATTTCGCGCGGAATCCGGGGCTGGTCCATGGCTTTGGTGGGCTGGAGATCGCCGGCTACCGGATCGCAACCCACTATTGGCTGCCCGCAGGGGCGAAGGGAACCCTGGTGGTGGTGCACGGCTACTACGACCATGCGGGGATTTTCGGGCACGCCATTCGCTTCGGGTTGGAGCAGCAACTGGCGGTGGTGGCATTTGACCTGCCCGGCCATGGTTTGAGCAGTGGTGACAGGGTGGCTATTGATCGCTTTGACACCTATGCCGATATCCTGGCGGGTGTCCTGGAGCGTTTGCAGCCCGTCTTGCCCCAGCCACTGTATGCCCTGGGACAAAGTACCGGGGGGGCTGTATTGCTTAACCATCTCTGGCGCTATCCCCGACAGGCGGCACACTGGCACCGCATAGCCCTGGCGGCGCCCCTGCTGTTACCGCGTGGCTGGATACTGGGGCGGATTTCCTATGCCTTGTTACGTCCTTTTTGTCGCCGGCTCAGGCGCAGCCGTTCGCGCAGTTCGCACGATGAGACATTTCTTGAGTTCCTGGATCAGCGCGATCCACTACAGGACAAAACACTGTCTGTGCAGTGGGTAGGCGCCATGAAGGACTGGAATGCCCAATTCCGCGCTTTTCCTGCCAAGGAGACGCCACTGCTCGTTGTGCAGGGTACGGCAGATGGCACAGTGGCCTGGCGCTACAACCTTCGCCAGATAAGGCGCAAGTTGCCGCACGCCCGCGTTGCCCTGATCGAGGGGGCCGGCCACCAGTTGGTCAATGAGCGCGATGATTATCGCCAGCAGGCATTTATGCAAATTCATCGTTTCTTTTTTGATAACTGACTTGAGCCGGGTGACAGGCTTGGGCACACTCGCGCCCCTGACACTATAACGATTTAACGAAAGGAGCTGTTTGTGAACCAGCCTGATAGAACCCTGAAAGACTATTTGCTCGTCCTGTTAAAGGGCCTGTGTATGGGCGCCGCTGATGTGGTGCCCGGCGTATCCGGTGGAACCATCGCGTTTATCACCGGTATTTACGATGAGTGGCTGACGTCACTCAAACGCTGTACCCCTGCGGTATTGCTGATGCTAAAGCGCGAGGGGATTGCCAAGACCTGGCGCTATATCAACGGAAATTTCCTCGTTGCCTTATTTGGCGGCATCCTGATCAGCCTGAAAACCTTTGCGGCCATTGTGTTGATGGCAATGGATGCCTACCCCATCCTGGTGTGGGCCTTTTTCTCCGGGTTAGTGGCGGCATCTATCTATCACCTGGCGCGTGAGCAGCGCGGCTGGGGGCTGACGGAAGTCTTTGGTTTGCTGTTGGGTATTGCCTTTATCCTGGCGATCTCTTTTATGGCTCCTGCCCAGTTGCCTGGACATGGATGGATTTTGTTTCTGGGCGGTTTTGTCGCCATTTGCGCCATGATCCTGCCCGGCATTTCGGGTAGTTTTATCCTGTTACTGGTGGGGCTCTACCCGGTATTCCTGCAGGCGATCCACAACCTGGAGATCGTCAAGCTGCTGTGGTTTGGGGCGGGTTGTATTACCGGCCTGATTGTCTTCTCGCGTTTCCTGTTGTGGCTGCTCAAGTCCTACCACAACCAGACACTGTCGGTCTTGGTTGGCTTTTTGGTGGGGTCGCTCTATGTGACCTGGCCCTGGAAACACGCGCTGTTAACCACCACGGACAGCCATGGCCGCACGGTGGTGCTGCAACAGGAAAATATCAATCCCTTTAACTATGCCGCCGTTACCGGTACTGAACCCACCCTGGGCCTGGCTGTGCTCTGGGCGTTTATCGGGGTGGCCCTGGTGCTGGGCGTCGAGGTGGTCGCAGGTTGGATCAAGCGCCGCAGCCAGGGCGCCTGACCCTCGGCCAATCCATAAAGACTGCCCATAAAAAAACGCCGCGGCCTGTTGGACTCGCGGCGTTTTTTTATGGGCGAGAAGCCGGGCTTAAAAGAGTACGCGGCAGCGAATGGTGCCATCGATCTTTTTCAGCTGCTCCAGTGCGGCTTCGCTGTAGGGTGAGTTGATATCCACCACCACATAGCCCACCTTGTCGTTGGTTTGCAGGTACTGGGAGGAGATGTTGATCTTGTTGTCGGAGAAGATCTTGTTGATTGCCGACAAGACCCCCGGCACGTTGGCATGCACGTGCAACAGGCGGTGCGCGTCCGGATGGCCGGGCAGGGCCACTTCGGGGAAATTGACCGAGCTGGTAGTCGTGCCGTTGTCGGAATACTTGATCAGCTTTTCCGCCACTTCGATACCGATGTTCTCCTGGGCTTCCATGGTGGAGCCGCCGATGTGCGGGGTCAGGATCACATTATCCAGGCCGCGCAGCGGACTGATGAACTCATCGCCGTTGGCCTTGGGCTCTTCGGGGAATACGTCGATGGCCGCACCGGCGATATGGCCGGCTTTGATGGCGTTGGCCAGGGCATCGATATCCACCACGGTGCCGCGCGAGGCGTTAATCAGGATGGCACCTTTCTTCATCAGGCCGATTTCGCGCGCCCCGATCATATCCTGGGTGGCGGCAGTTTCGGGCACGTGCAGGCTGATGATGTCGGAGGTCGCCAGCAGTTCATCCAGGTCGCGCACTTGTGCAGCGTTACCCAGTGGCAGTTTGGTGACCACATCGTAGAAGCGCACTTTCATACCGAGCGATTCCGCCAGTACGCTGGTTTGGCTGCCGATAGAGCCATAGCCGATCAGGCCCAGGGTCTTGCCGCGAATCTCATAGGAGCCTATGGCCGATTTGTCCCAGCCGCCGCGATGGCAGACAACGTTTTTCTGCGGGATATTGCGCAGTAACAGGATGGCTTCGGCGATCACCAGTTCGGCGACCGAGCGGGTATTGGAGTAGGGAGCGTTAAACACGGCTACACCGTGCTCCTGGGCAGCTTTCAGGTCGACCTGGTTGGTGCCTATGCAGAAGCAGCCGGCAGCGATCAACTTGGGCGCGTTTTCAAAGACCCGGCGGGTCAGTTGGGTGCGCGAGCGCAGGCCGACAAAGTGGGCGTCCTGGATGCGCTCAACCAGCGCGTCTTCACCCAGGGCCGTTTTCAGGTATTCAATATTGGTGTAACCGGCAGCGTGCAGGGTATCCACGGCCGATTGGTGTACGCCTTCCAGCAACAGGAACTTGATCTTGCTCTTGTCTAACGAGGTTTTGCTCATGGGTATGAACTCCAAAGTGGGTAATCTGTGCAGCGCTGTCTCCGCGGGCTGTTAACAGGCGGTGTCGTTACGGGAAACGATCAGCAGGAGACAAGAGGGGCCTTTAAGGGCCGGCGGGCTGAAAATGGCGCGCATGATACCACAGGCGGTCAGGGGAAACAGTTGCAGACTGTCGGTGAAAGCGCTTGAGGCTTATAGTCATTTATTTCATTACCTGGTCATGGCATCCCTTATAATGGCGCCTCAAATTGTTACTTATTGATTGTTATTGTCTTGAGGTTCTGGGTTTGTCATCGTCAGTTGTATCGGCCGAAGCAGCTTCACCGACCTTTTTTATTGCGCTCCTGGCCATGGGGTTGGGCAGTTTTGCGATAGGTGTGGGTGAATTTATCTCCATGGGCTTGTTGCCTGAAATATCCACTTCCCTTGTTATCACTATCCCCCAGGCGGGCCATGCTATCAGTGCGTATGCCCTGGGCGTTGTTATCGGCGCGCCACTGCTGGCGATTGCCAGTACCGGGCGCTCGCGGACACGCATGCTGGTGGTCATGATGGGGCTCTACGCCCTGGCCAATATCGCCAGTGCCTTGGCGCCCGGTTATTGGTCCTTTATGGTCTTGCGCCTGCTAAGCGGGTTTCCCCATGGCACCTATTTTGGTATCGCCTCCCTGGTGGCGGCTTCCCTGGCACCTGCGCATATGCGCGCCCGCGCCGTCGCCTATGTGATGCTGGGCCTGTCGTTGGCGACCCTGGTCGGGGTGCCTGTGGCAACGGGGCTGGGGCAATGGCTGGGATGGCGTTCGGCGTTTGTGCTGGTGGGGTTAATTGCGCTGGCATCCGTTATTTGCATTATCAAATTCGTGCCGGCGGAACCAGCGCGTGCCGGTGCGCGTATCGCCCATGAGTTGTCCATGTTTACCAATCGCCAGGTATGGATAACCCTGGGGATTGGCGCCATAGGATTCGGTGGATTGTTTGCCATTTTTTCCTATGTGAAACCGACCCTGATGAGCCTGGCCGGGCTGACCGAAGTTGGTGTGCCTTTGGTATTGGCACTGTTTGGTGCAGGTATGGTGGTGGGCAATATCGTCGGCTCGCACATGGCGGATAAGGATTTACTGGGGACAATCAAACGCTGTTTGATCTGGTCAATGCTTGCCTGCGCCTTCTTTGCCCTGACCGCATCGCACCTGCTGCTTGCCTGCCTTGCGGTATTTTGTGTGGGAACCGTGGTTGTGATTGGCCCGGCGGTACAAATCCGTTTGATGGATGTTGCCGGAAAGGCGCAAACCATGGCCGCGGCCATGAACCATTCAGCGTTTAATTTTGCCAACGCCGCCGGGGCGTTTTTAGGTGGCGTTGCGATAGACGCCGGTTTTGGCTATGCCTCGACCGGCTGGGTAGGTCTGTTCCTGTCGGCAGCGGGGCTGGCCATGTTTTACTGGATGCTGGTGGATGCCCGGCGCCAGGCCCGGTGTGTTGCCGGATAGCGCCGATCCGCCGTCAACAGTGCGTGGCTAAACGGGCCACGCACCTCGCCGCTACTGCTTTTGCCCAAACACGGCGCCAATGATCTGGCTGCCGCGCTGTACCGGATCCTTGCGGATGAGTTTCTCTTCCACGGCCACTTGCTTGAACAAACCATCCAGCGCCATGTTGAGGGCGTGCTGCTCCAGGTCCAGGCTGGGTTTGTTGGCGATGGGCAGCAGGTTGTAAGTATTGAGCAACTGTTTGTATTGGCTGTAGAAGCCTATCTGCTCCAGGTTTTGCTGGATGATGGGTTGGTAGCGCTGGCGCAGGCTGGCTTCGGTCTGGGCGCGGAAATAGTCGGTGGCTGCCGTGTCGCTGCCGCGGATAATCCCCAGCGCGTCGGTCACGCTCATATTGCGCACCGCATCGATAAACACGGTCGCTGCTTCTCCCGCTGCCTTTTCAGCACCCTGGTTCATCAAGGCTTCCACCTTATCGATTTGGGCGCCCAGGCCCAGTTGGCGCAAATTGCTGGCAATGGGCTGCAAGTTGGCGGGCAACCCGATGCGGTAGAGCGAGCTATTGGCATAGCCGCCGCTGGCAGACAGGCTGGCGGTCGCGCGGCTGCTGCCCAGCTCCAGGGTTTCCTTGATCGCGCGGATCAATTGCGCCTGGTTGTTATAGCCAGTGGCGCTGGCGACAGCGGCACCGGTTTCGGCGATCTGCGGCAGGGTGGCGTTGCAAGCCACCAGGCTCAGGGGAAGGAGTAAAAAGCACGTGCGGGCCAGTTTCATGGTGAGTCCTCTTCCAAATTCAGGCGAGTGGTAAAAGTTGGGTCAATTGAATGCTGTAGGTGTTACCGGGGTCAACCCGATACTGCCAGCGCACATCCAGGTCGAGCAGTTTCATGCCGTAAACCCGTCCGGGTTCGGGCTCCTGGTATTGGGGGCGCGGGTCCTGTTGCAAGACCTGGGTAATCAGCCCGGCCAGGTCGATGTCGCGGGTTTTCCAGTAAGCGACGCAAAACGCCATCCATTCGGCCGGAATGGTAACGGGGATGGCTGCCGGTGGTTCCGGGGCGACATGGTTTTCGGCCGCGAGTACGCAATCCGCATAGGGGATATAGGGTTTGATATCCAGCACCGGTGTGCCATCGAGCAAGTCCAGGCCGCTGATACGGATAAACAGCTTGCCCTCGCGCTGCTCCCAGTCGTGCAGCCGCACCACCGACAAGCCGATAGGCGAGGGGCGCGTTGGCGAGCGGGTGGCAAATACGCCCAGGGTTTTGTTGCCGCCCAGGCGCGGCGGTTTCACCCTGGCTTTCCAATCCTCGCGCCGGTTGGCGTGAAACACAAATTCCACCCACAGGTGGCTGGTGCCTTCCAGCCCTGCCAGCGCATCCGGGTCATCGTAGGGCGGTAGCAATTCTATTTCCCCTCGGGCCAGTGGCGCCAGGCCGGGTTGGCGCGGTATGCCGAACTTTTCCTTGAAACAGGAATGGACAATACCTATGGCGGGGAAGGTGAAATTCATACGCAGTGGGTTGGGAACTGGATGCTGGAGGCACGCAAGGCTATCAGTTTGGCCCGGCTTTACCTAGCTTGACGGCGCAATTACCTGGCGATGAAGGAAATTCCTGTTAAGATGCCCGATTTGTAAACGGTTACATTCATAACAATATCCAGGAGACACCCATGTCCACATCCTCCATTTCCCTGTCGTTGATGGCCGCCCTGATGCTCAGTGCTGGCCTGTTGTTGGGGTGTAGCGAGAAGCCTGCAGAATCTGCGGCTGCGGTAGCTGATTCCGCCACAACCACCGCTCCCCAGTCGGGTAAACCGGAGACGGCGCTACCTGCCCTGATTGATACCCAGGCAACCGCCGAAACCCGGGCGCTCTATCGCAACCTCGCCAAACTGCGCTACAAGCACCTGTTGTTTGGGCACGAGGACAGCCTGGCCTATGGCGTCCATTGGGAGGGTGATATGGATCGCTCGGATGTGCGCGACGTGACGGGCGCCAACCCGGCGGTGTATGGCTGGGAGCTCGGCGGCCTGGAATTGGGACACACCGCCAATCTGGATGCGGTTAACTTTGAAAAGATGCAGCACTGGATCAAGGCTGGCTACAGCCGTGGCGGTGTCATCACCATCAGCTGGCATGTATTCAACCCTGTGTCGGGCGGCAATTCCTGGGACAAAACCCCGGCAGTGCACGAGCTGATTCCCGGTGGTGCCCGGCATGCAACCCTCAAAGCCTACCTGGATACCTTTGTTGCCTTCAATGAGGGCTTGGCCGATGTAGATGCGCAGGGGAACAAGCACTACCCACCGATTATTTTCCGCCCCTGGCACGAGCATAACGGCGACTGGTTCTGGTGGGGCAAGGGCCACGCCAGCGAGCAGGATTACATTGCCCTCTGGCGTTTTACCGTGCACTACCTGCGCGATGAGAAAAAACTGCGCAACCTGATTTACGCCTATTCGCCTGATCGCAGCCGTATCGATATGGCCAATTTCGAGGCCGGTTATCTGTACGGCTATCCCGGTGATGCCTATGTCGACATTATTGGCCTGGATAATTACTGGGATGTGGGGCACGAAGCCAATACCGCCAGTGCCGATGAGCAGAAGGCGGCGCTGACCGCCAGCCTCAAGCAGTTGGTACAGATCGCACGCAGCAAAGGCAAAATCGCCGCCCTGACCGAGACGGGCAATAATCGCCTGACCATCGATAACTTCTGGACCGAGCGTTTGCTGGGGCCGATTAGCGCTGACGCCGATGCCAGCGAGATCGCCTATGTCATGGTGTGGCGCAATGCCAACCTGGCGCGCGAAAAAAGCGAGCAGTTCTTCGCGCCCTTCCCTGGCCAGGCCACTGCCGATGACTTCAAGCGTTTTTACCAAAGTGAGGTTGTCTTGTTTGAGGATGAGCTGCCGCCCTTGTATCGCTAACGGCAATACCCGCCTGTTGGCCCTGCCTGAAGGCCATCCGAAGATGGCTCTCAGGCAATAAGGGCGTTAGCAATTGCCCCGTGATTAATACGGAATAGTTATTAGCTGTAAAAATGTCATCGCTGTCATCTTATAAGTGTCGGCAAAATTGACAGATTTATGTGATATGTATCGCATGTCTTTTGGTGAATGGTTGATACCAAACGAAAATTTATAACAGGTATATTTTTTGCTTTCATGGGGCCGACAACACGACGCTAATCCATTAAGGACATCACCATGGGTTTTTATAAAAATGCTTTGATCTCGGCAGGCTTGCTCTCCTGCTCCCTTTGGGCTTCAGCCGGGCCACTCACAGACTACAGCCTGATCGTTTTTGAGGATCTCTCCCCCTCTGGCTCACTCCATGTACACGGTCGCACGTTTATTGGCGGTGACCTCAATGGCTCCAGCCCGGAATTTGCCAATGCCCTGGACAAGTCGCTGACCCTGGACACCGTAGAGGTTGCCGGTGACCTGAATGCGTCCGGTTGGCTCAAGGTGAATGCCGGTGCCCTGGCCTACGGCGGTGCCAATAACCTCAGTGGGGTTAACTGTAACGGCAATGCGTATGGTGGCAGTGCATCCTGCCTGCACCAGGTCTCCGGCCTGGATGACAAGGCGGCATCGCTCTACGACACCCTGAAAGGCGAGTCCATTTACTACGCCGGCCTGGCTGCTACCGGTAATGTGGGTGGCGGTTTGTTCTCCTACGCCGGTGTCGATGACCTGGCGGTCTTCGAGATCAGCGGTGCCGACCTGTTTAACAGCAACTGGGCTTTGGATTTGGGCGCTGCCAGCTATGGGATTATCAACGTATCCGGTGTAAACCTGTCCAACAGCGGTGCTACCAACCTCAACAGTGGCTTTGGCAACTACACCAATATCCTGTGGAATTTCTACGAGGCGGATACCCTGAATGTGGGTAACCAATGGAAGGGGTCGGTGCTGGCAGTGGATGCAGTAGTCAGTACCTGGAATGATTTCGAGGGTTCCCTGGCGGCCAAATCCTATGTGGGCTATGGCCAGGTGCATAACTTCCCCTGGGGTTACACACCGCCAGAAATAGAACTGCCGGAGCCTTCTGTACTGCTGCTGTTGCTGTCCGGTTTGGGCTTGCTCGGCTGGCGCCGCGCCAGGTCAGCCTGAGCGTTTCGCCAATAAAAAACGGGGCCAGATAATGGCCCCGTTTTTTTATCAGCGCTTACTGCGGCCTGATAACCTTCACACCCTCTTTAGTGCCCAGCAGTAATACGTCAGCGGGCTTGATGGCAAACAGGCCATTGGCAACCACACCGGTGATCTGGTTGATTTTGGTTTCCAGCTCGACCGGGTTCAGTATCTGCAGATTGTGCACGTCCAGGATCACATTGCCATTGTCGGTGATAACCCCTTCGCGGTACACCGGGGCGCCGCCCAGCTTGACCAGTTCGCGCGCGACAAAGGAGCGCGCCATGGGAATCACTTCGACGGGCAGGGGAAATCTGCCCAGGATATCCACCCATTTGCTCTCATCGGCGATACAGACAAACTCGCGCGCTACGGCGCAGACGATCTTTTCGCGCGTCAGCGCTGCACCGCCGCCCTTGATCAGGTGCAGGTTGGGGTTGCTCTCGTCGGCACCGTCCACGTACACCAGCAGTTCACTCACGGCGTTGCAGTCCAGCACCTCGATCCCGAGTGTCTGCAAGCGCTGGGCAGAGGCATCGGAGCTGGCTACGGCGGCGGCGAAGTCGTACTTAAGCTCACCCAGCATATCGATAAAAAAATTGGCGGTAGAGCCTGTACCTATACCAAGTACGGCATCGGGGGTCAGCTTGGGTTTGATGTATTCAATCGCGGCGCGCGCCACGGCGTGTTTGAGTTGATCTTGTGGGCTCATGGTTGTCTCTGTTGTGCCGATAAAACTTGCACCATTATACGGATTTTCGTCGTGCCAGCCTCCGCCAAATTGGGTACACTGCGGACTCTTTTTATCCCTCTGCCGTGATTGCCATACCCGACCTCCTATGCCTGAGACCTACATAAAACGCATCCTCAATGCCCGCATCTACGACCTGGCTATCGAAACCCCACTGGACGAAGCGCGCCTGTTATCCCAGCGCACAGGCAACACTGTGTTGCTCAAGCGTGAGGATTTGCAGCCGGTGTTTTCCTTCAAGCTGCGCGGTGCCTATAACAAATTGCAGCAACTGAGCGAAGAAGAGCGCAGTCGCGGTGTGATTTGCGCCTCTGCCGGTAACCATGCCCAGGGGGTTGCCCTGGGCTCCCAGCATTTGGGGATCAAGGCAACGATTGTGATGCCGCGCACGACACCGGCTATCAAGGTGGATGCGGTCAAGGCGCGCGGTGCCAAGGTGGTATTGCACGGCGACAGTTATGACGAAGCCTCGGCCCATGCCAAAAAGCTGGTAGAGGAAAAGGGGCTGACCTACATACACCCGTTCGATGATCCGGATGTGATCGCCGGCCAGGGCACCACGGCCATGGAGGCATTGCGCCAGTACCCGGGCCATATCGATGCCGTGTTTGTACAGGTGGGCGGCGGCGGCCTGGCGGCTGGGGTTGCCGCCTACGTGAAATACCTGCGCCCGCAAACCAGGGTCATTGCGGTAGAAAGCGATGAATCTGCCTGCCTGCAGGCAGCCATGGAAAAGAAAAAGCGCGTGGTGTTGCCGCAAGTGGGCATCTTTGCCGATGGCATTGCCGTGGCACAAATTGGCGAGGAACCCTTTCGCGTGCTGCGCAAAACAGTGGATGAATGCATTGCGGTCAACGCCGACGAGATTTGCGCGGCAATTAAGGATGTCTTTGAAGATACCCGTTCCATTGCCGAGCCTGCAGGTGCAACGGCGATTGCCGGTATGAAAAAATACGCGGCCCAGCACAACCTGAAGGGGCAGACATTTTTGGCCATCGTGAGCGGTGCCAATATCAATTTTGATCGCCTGCGCTACATTAGCGAGCGCACCGAAATAGGCGAGCAGCGCGAGGTCATTCTGGCGGTCACCCTGCCGGAGCGCCCCGGTGCCTACAAGGCATTTTGCAAAAGCATCGGCAAGCGCAATATCACCGAATTTAACTATCGCTACGCCGATAGCCAGAAGGCCCATATTTTTGTGGGGGTGCAGGTCAGCGCCGGCGGCCAGGATCGCATCGATTTGGTCGCGGAGCTGGTAGAGCAGGGCTACGACGTGGTGGACATGACTGATAACGAGCTGGCCAAGTTGCACATTCGCCATCTGGTCGGTGGCCATGCTGCCGGTGTCACTGACGAGGTGCTCTACCGCTTTGAATTTCCTGAGCGCCCCGGTGCGCTCTATACCTTCCTCAATAAATTGGCGGGGCGCTGGAATATTTCCCTGTTCCACTACCGCAACCACGGTGCGGCCTCGGCGCGGGTATTAGTGGGAATGCAGGTACCCAAAAGCGATTACGCTGCACTCAAGGCGTTTTTAACCGATTTGAATTATCCCTACTGGGATGAAACCCACAACGAAGCCTATCAATTCTTCCTGGCCTAAAAATATCCCGGCGTAAATTGCCGGGATTTTTTTATCTGCGTTGGGCTCAGTTCAAATCAGTGCTTGGGTACTGGGCCAGTGCTTTTGCGGATAATAAATTCGGTAGGCAATACACACTCGCGCTGGCTCAGGGGTTCGCCCTCAATCACCTTCAACAGCATATCCATGGCCATCTTGCCCATTTCTTCCGCGGGTTGGGAGATGGTGGTGAGTGACGGGTCGGAATATTTGGCGTAGGCAATATCGTCAAAGCCGGTTACCGACATATCCTCGGGGATGCGAATGCCCTGGTTTTTCAGGGTTTGCATGGCACCTATGGCCATTTCATCGTTCATCGAAAAGATCGCCGTGGGGCGATTCTTCATGTTGCAGAACTGGAAGGCGGCGTTAAGGCCCGACCACATGGTGAAGTCACCCTCGGCAATCAGGTCTTTTTCAAACGCAATCCCGGCGCTAGCCAGGGCTTCCTTATAGCCTTCCAGGCGGTCAATGGCGTGGGGGTTGTCTTTCAGGCCGGAAATCACGCCGATGCGGCGGTGGCCGAGCGAGATCAGGTATTCCACCATGCTGCGCGCAGCGGCGCGGTTGTCGATACGGATCGCCGGGCCGGTCGTGTATTCACAACCACAGGCGTTAACACAGGGGACATCGGGCGGGATGTTGTTCTGGCTTTTTTCCGAGCTGGGACGCAACTGCACTATGCCGTCCGCCAGGCGTGTTTCCACCCGGCGAATGTACTCCAGCTCGCGCTCGGGGGTGCCGCGGGTATCGCCGAGCAGTACCGCATAGCCCTTTTGGTGGGCGCGGTCTTCAAGGGCGCGGATAAACAGGGAATAAAAGGGGTTGGCAATGTCCGGCACCAATACCACCACGGCATAGGCGCGCGCCGAGCGGAAGTTGCGGGCCAGCATATTGGGGCGATAGCCCACTTCGGCGATAGCGGTATGAACCTTTTCCAGGCTTTCGGGGGAGACTTTCTCGGGGTTGCTAAGGGCGCGTGAAACCGTAGCAACGGAAACCCCGGCCAGGCGGGCGACATCGCGGATATTGGACATAGTGGCCTTCGGTCAATGTTGTGTTTATTAGGGTTAAGAGATGGAAAATCTACTACAGGTGGTAAAAGGTGACTAGCAAAAAAAGTTGTAACCGATTACATTATGCTTCCTGTCCAAAAAAAGGCAGGCGGCAAGGGCTATTGGGCACTGGCCGCACGCGGCGTGAAGCCGCTATATCGAATAACTCACAATGTGAACGATTTCCATGCAATTAAGCTTTATCGACATCGCCATCGTCCTGGCTTACATCCTGGGTACGCTTGCCGTTGGTTTCTGGGTATCTAAAAAAGCCTCCAAAAACATGCGCAGCTATTTTCTGGGGGGCAATTCCCTGTCTTGGCGGATGTTGGGTTTGTCCAATGCCTCTGGCATGTTCGACATCAGCGGCACCATGTGGCTGGTGTACCTGCTGTTTATCTATGGGCTGAGCAGTGTTTACATTCCCTGGCTGTGGCCGGTGTTCAACCAGATTTTCATGATGGTATTCCTGTCGGCCTGGCTGCGCCGCTCCGGTGTGCTGACCGGGGCGGAATTTATCACCTTCCGCTTTGGCAACAGCCTGGGCGCCAGGCTTTCCCATTTGGTTGTGGTCGTTTTTGCGTTGATCAATGTGGTGGCATTTATCGCCTATGGTTTTATCGGCATTGGCAAATTTGCGGCGGTATTCCTGCCCTGGCAGTTCTCGGCAGACCCCTATTGGAATGATGTGGCCTATGCCCTGATTATCACGGCGATTACCACCCTGTATGTGGTAAAAGGCGGCATGATGTCGGTGGTATTTACCGAAGTCTTCCAGTTTGTGGTGATGACGCTGGCCTCGATTGCGGTGGGTATTATTGCCATGCAGCAGGTGTCACCGGAATTGCTGGCGACTATTTTGCCCGACGGTTGGAGCAGTGTTGCCGTACATTGGCAATTGAATATTGACTGGGCCGAACGCCTGCCCGCCGCCAACGAAAAAATCCTGCAAGACGGCTACAACCTGTTCACCATCTTTTTCATGTTGGTGCTGTTGAAAGGCGTTCTGGTGTCACTGGCCGGCCCTGCACCCAACTACGATATGCAGCGGGTGCTGTCCACCAAAAGCCCGTCCGATGCCTCCAAAATGAGCTGGTTTGTCAACGTGGTGCTGTTTATCCCGCGCTACATGATGATTGCCGGTTTAACGGTGTTGGCCCTGGTTTTTTTTACCGATGATCTGCGCGCGATGGGGTCGGCTGTCGATTTCGAACAAATCCTGCCCATGGCGCTCAAGGAATTTATCCCGGTGGGATTAAAAGGTTTATTGATTGCCGGATTGTTAGCGGCCTTTATGGGCACCTTTGCCGCTACGGTGAATGCTGCACCGGCGTATGTGGTTAATGATATTTACAAGCGCTACATCAATCCCAATGCCGATGCCAAAAAATACGTACACCTGAGTTACCTGTTCTCGGTCATCTTTGTGATTCTGGGGGTGATTGTCGGCCTGTTTATTCCCTCGTTGAACAATGCCATCCAATGGATAGTAGCCGCACTCTATGGCGGCTATACCGCCTCCAATATGTTGAAGTGGCTGTGGTGGCGCTTTAATGGCATGGGCTATTTCTGGGGCATGGTCGTAGGCATAGTGGCGGCTATCACCCTGGCCTTCACCAGCTATAACCCGCTCTATTCGTTCCCCTTCCTGTTCCTGTTGTGCCTGGTGACCTGTGTCATCGCGTCTTTGGTGACTCGGGCTGACGATATGGAAGTACTGAAAGCCTTTTACATCAAAGTGCGTCCCTGGGGCTTCTGGACGCCGGTGCGCGAGCAGGTGCAGCAGGATTATCCCGCCGTACAGAAGAATCCGCATTTTGTGCGCGACATGTTCAATGTACTGGTCGGCATCATTTGGCAGACCAGCATGGTGGCGTTGCCTATTTTCCTGGTTATCCAACACTGGAGTGAGTTACTGGTCTCCTTGGTTGTGCTGCTGGTCACCAGTGGATTGCTGTGGAAATTCTGGTGGAAAAACCTTGAGGATTACCCGGCAGATACACCCCGCCACTATTTACCGGGCACTGCGGGTGAGGTTGAAACCAGGGGTTAACCGAATCAGGAGTGCAACCGGGTGTTGCACTCAAGATGCTGCGTTCGCGCGGCGTTTTTTTTGTCGTTGTGTGTAATCGTTTACGTGGATTTCACATATAAAAATTTGAATGAAAGCGCACAAGGGGATGGGCCCTGCGTGTGCTCATCTATATCGTCTATTGAGGAATCTTATGAGTTCGTTTAATCATCAAGTGAAGGCGCTACTGGCTCAGCACGACGCGCTGGTTACGCGCAAAAACAGCCCCAGGGCTCTGGGCAATGGTATTTATACCGGCTATGAAAATCCGATTTTGACGGCAGAACATGCCCCCATTTTCTGGCGCTATGACCTCAATGAAAAAACCAATCCGTATTTGATGGAGCGCCAGGGTGTTAACGCCACCTTTAATTCCGGTGCTATTTATTGGCAGGGCAAATATATCCTCGCCGTGCGTGTAGAAGGCGTGGATCGCAAATCATTTTTTGCCATCGCCGAAAGTCCCAACGGCATCGACAATTTCCGCTTCTGGGATTATCCCATCACCATGCCGGAAACCGAGCGCCCGGATACCAATGTGTACGATATGCGCTTGACCGCGCACGAAGACGGCTGGGTTTACGGTCTCTTCTGTACTGAGCGCAAGGACGAAAGCCGTCCCAATGATACCTCGGCTGCCGAAGCCCAGTGCGGTATTGCGCGCACCAAAGACCTGGTGACCTGGGAGCGCCTGCCGGACTTGATCACCTATTCCGGCCAGCAGCGCAATGTGGTGTTGCACCCGGAATTTGTCGAGGGCAAATATGCACTCTACACCCGTCCACAGGATGGTTTTATCAGCGTGGGCGCCGGTGGCGGTATCGGCTGGGGCCTGACCGAGACCATGACCAATGCCGAAGTGAAAGCGGAAGTGATTGTAGACCACAAGATTTATCACACCATCAAAGAAGTCAAAAACGGCCAGGGTCCGGCACCGATTAAAACCGCACAAGGCTGGTTGCACCTGGCCCATGGTGTACGCAATACCGCCGCTGGTTTGCGCTATGTGCTCTATATGTTCATGACCGAATTGGAGCGCCCCTGGGTGATTAGCCATCGTCCGGCCGGTCACTTTATTGCGCCCCAGGGTGAAGAGCGCGTGGGCGATGTATCCAATGTGGCGTTTGCCAATGGCTGGATCGTCAATGACAAGCAGGAAGTGTTCATTTATTACGCGTCATCCGATACGCGTATGCATGTGGCAACGTCTACTGTGGAAAAGCTGATCGACTATTGTAAAAACACGCCTGAAGATGGCCTGCGTTCAGCGGCGTCTGTGGCAACGCGCAACCAACTGATCAGCGCCAACCTGAATATCCTCAAGGACCTGGTATAAGCATGAGCGCGCTCAGCCTCCCGATACAATCGCTGACATTGCAGCAGGAATTTCGCGCGGAGTTAATCGCCATTGCCGATTGGTGGGCAACATACACTATCGATGAAACCCATGGTGGCTTCCACGGCGAAATTACGGCGGATAACCAACCGGTCGCCAACGCGTCCAAGGGCATTATCCTTAACGCGCGTATCCTGTGGTTTTTCAGTGAAGCAGCACAGGTGGTGGATAATCCGCTCTACCGCCGCTGCGCTGAGCGCGCCTATGACTATCTGCGCAATTACTTTTTTGACCGGGACCATGGTGGTGTTTATTGGGAACTGGATGTAACCGGCAAACCCATCAATACCAAAAAGCAAGTCTATGCTCAGGCGTTTACCATTTATGCCCTGTGCGCCTATTTCCAGTTAACGGGTGATGCCGCTGCTGTGGAGCAAGCACTGGCCTGTTTTAAGCTGCTGGAGACCCACGCGATTGACCGTGAACACGAAGGCTATCTGGAGGCCTTCACGCGCGAGTGGGGCACTATTGCCGATGTGCGCCTCAGCGAAAAAGACCTGAATTACCCCAAATCGCAAAATACCCATTTGCATGTGCTGGAAGCCTATACCACCTTATACCAGGCACACCCCGGTAATGAGGTGCGCGAGGCATTGCGCTACAACATCGAGCTGTTTGATAAATACATGATCGATCGCAACACCTATCACCTGCGCATGTTTATGGATCTGGACTGGAAGGATCACTCGCCCGGCTTTACCTATGGCCATGACATCGAAGCCAGCTGGTTAATTGCCAAGGCGCTGGAATCCTTGCAGGATGCAGAGTACAGCGCACGTTTAACACCAACGTTGATTCGTATTGCCGAAGTCACCGCGGCAGAGGCGATTGGCGAGCATGGCCATGTGCTGGATGCTTACGACTTTGCCAGTAAAACCATCAGCCCGGATATCGTCTGGTGGGTGCAGGCGGAAGCCGTGGTCGGTTTTCTCTATGCCTATGCCACAACCGGCGATGAAAAATTTTATCGGGTTGCCGAAACCATCTGGCGTTTTATCCAGCAATACCAGATTGACCACGAGCATGGAGAATGGCTGTGGCTATCCACACTGGATGCTGCGCGCGCTGAGCCTTATTACAAGGTGGGTTTTTGGAAATGCCCATACCATAATGGTCGCGCCATGATCGAAGCTGTACGCTATTTGGAAGCAAGTGCAGCGCGCACCGAAAAACATCACAATAACCAATAGGGGTTCACACATGATTGCATTTGCCCTTCGCGCCTTTGGTGCCTGTTTGCTACTGCTGGGCTTGGCAGCCTGCGCTCCCGAGCCTGCCGCCACGGCGCCAGAAAAAATGCCATCACCTGATACGTCTACCGCTAAATCAGATACGCAGGGCGCTGAGTTTGTGCGTGTGCAGGGGCGCCAGTTTGTACTCGATGGCAAGGCTTACTATCCGGTGGGCGTGAACTTCTGGTTCGGTGCCTATCTGGGCGCTGAGGGTGAACAGGGCGATCGCACGCGCCTGTTAAAAGAACTCGATTTACTGCACAGCCTGGGCGTAAACAATCTGCGTGTGCTGGCGGTATCGGAAGACAGCGAATTGGTGCGCGCGGTGCGCCCCGCGATCGTGAATGCCAAGGGCGAATTTAATGAGTCGCTGTTGCAGGGCCTGGATTTTCTGCTGGCAGAAATGGCCAAGCGCAACATGACCGCTGTGCTTTACCTGAATAATTTCTGGCAGTGGTCCGGTGGCATGTCGCAATACGTCGCCTGGCACAAGGGCACTCCGGTATTGGACCCGGATGTCACTGGCGAATGGAATGCCTTTATGCAAAATTCTGCCGAATTTTATCGCATTGCCGATGCCCAGGTACGCTACCACCAGGTGATCAAAACCCTAACCGGCCGTGTGAATAGCATCACCGGCATCGCCTATCACCAGGACCCGACCATTATGTCCTGGCAGTTGGCCAACGAGCCTCGTCCGGGCAGTGATGCCGATGGCCGTCCCAATGTCGAGGTTTATATCCAGTGGATCAAAACCACCGCGCGACTGCTGCATCAGTTGGCACCACAGCAACTGGTTAGCACCGGCAGTGAAGGTGTGATGGGCAGCATCGGTGATCCGGCTGTGTATGTCGCCGCACATGAATTACCGGAAGTGGATTACCTGACATTCCACATGTGGGCGAAAAACTGGGGTTGGTTCGATGCAAAAAATCCGGCCGCTACCTTTACCGGTTCGCTGGAAAAAGCCGCTGCCTATATCGACACCCATATTGATATTGCCAATAGATTAGGCAAGCCAACCGTGTTGGAGGAGTTCGGTCTGGATCGTGATGGCGGTGCTTTTGCGGCCGATTCCGGGACACAATACCGCGACATCTATTACCAAACAGTCTTTAACCAGTTGCACGAGCGTGCCGTTGCAGGCGATGCCATTGCCGGCTATAACATCTGGGCCTGGGGTGGCTATGGTCGCAGCCAGCGCGCCGATTTTATCTGGCAGCCCGGCGATGACTTTATGGGGGATCCGCCACAGGAGCCACAGGGTTTAAATTCTGTATTGGCTTCCGATGCCTCAACGCTCGCTATCATCAAACAATCAACGGCAGATTTCGCGTCACTGGCCGTTACTGAAAAAACAGCGCTGCCTTGATGCCCGGTTGAGTGCATGTAAAAAACTGCAAGTTGCCTTGCAGTTTTTTTTGCCTCTCGATTATTTTATATGATTAGTAATACACAATAAAAATATACTGTGGCGTACCCAACATCACCTTAAAAAAACACAACGACAAAACCGGGAAATATTGAATAACCGCTATTATTTTTCCCACTTCCTAAGTGCAACACTTACAACGAAAACAACAGGTAATTTGCTATGCGAAAACAACTCCTCCTCGGTCTGGGCCTGGTCAGTGCCCTGTTGGTGTCAGTACAGGCCAGCGCACAAAAATTTGAGCAACTCGCTAAAACACCGCAAATGGGTTGGAATAGCTGGAATACCTTCGGCTGCAACGTGGATGAAAAAATGATTCGCGCAATGGCCGATGCCATGGTCACATCCGGTATGAAGGCTGCCGGTTATGAATACATTAATATTGACGATTGCTGGCACGGCGAGCGCGATAAAAATGGCTTTATCCAGGCGGATAAAAAACATTTCCCTTCGGGCATGAAAGCACTTGCTGATTACGTGCATGCCAAAGGTTTGAAATTGGGGATTTATTCCGATGCCGGTAATACCACCTGTGCCGGCCGCCCCGGCAGTCGCGGCCATGAATACCAGGACGCACTGACCTACGCGAGTTGGGGTATCGATTACGTAAAATACGATTGGTGCGATACCCAGGATATTAATCCCAAGTCCGCCTACGCCACCATGCGCGATGCCATCCATAAAGCGGGCCGCCCCATGTTGTTCAGTATTTGCGAATGGGGCGATAACCAGCCCTGGGAATGGGCGCAGGATGTCGGCCATTCCTGGCGCACAACCGGCGACATCTATCCCTGTTGGAACTGCGAACACAACCACGGCTCCTGGTCTTCCTTTGGGGTGTTGCCCATCCTCGACAAACAAGCGGGCTTGCGTAAATACGCCGGCCCCGGCCACTGGAATGACATGGATATGATGGAAGTGGGCAACGGCATGACCGAGGAAGAAGATCGCGCGCATTTCTCACTCTGGGCATTTATGGCATCACCGCTGATTGCCGGCAATGACCTGCGCAACATGAGCGACACCACCCGCGCTATCCTGACCCACAAGGAAACCATTGCGATTAACCAGGACAAACTGGGCATCCAGGCCATGAAGTGGATCGATGAAGGCGACCTGGAGATTTATATCAAGCCATTGGAAAAAGGCCATTACGCTGTGCTGTTCCTCAATCGTGCCGATGATGCCATGGACTATCGTTTTGACTGGTCTTTCCATTACATGAAAGACGATATCAGCAAGCACGAAATTTTCTTTGATAAGCAGGCCTTTAACTGGCGCAATATCTGGAATGGTGAAACAGGCTCTACAAAAGAGGTGCTGAATATCAAGGTGCCAGCGCACGGTGTCGTGGTATTGCGTTTAAGCCCGCGTTAATCCCTTGTTGAATTGTTATTTCCCACATAAAAAAACGCCGCTGGAATGCGGCGTTTTTTTATGTGGATAGCGACTTTAATCGCTGAGTACCCCCAGCATGGTCAACAGTGTCCGGCTGGGAAAACCATCGGCAATCAAGCCTTGCTGGTGTTGGAATTCGCTAAGTGCGCGGCGTGTGGCCGGGCCAAAAATGCCATCGGCTTTTTCGTGATAAAAGCCTTTTTGGCCAAGGGCTTCCTGTAGTTGTATGACCTGCTGGCGATGTAAGCGCGGTGCATCTGTGGGCGGCGCTTGCACAAGGGGAGCGCCACCGGCGATCTGGTCGGCCAACTGGCCTACGGCCAGCGCATAAAATTCAGAGCGGTTCCAGCGCATAATCACATTAAAATTCTCATACACCAAAAATGCCGGGCCTTCATGGCCAGCCGGTACCAGCAGCGATGCCTGTATATCCACTGGTGGCAGCGGTGTGTTGTCGGCGCGGGTCACACCCAGGTTGCGCCACTCAGCAATGGATTTGTGGTTTTTTAACCCCGCTTCCAAAAAAGGAAAGTTGCGCGGCAATTTCACCTCGCGTCCCCAGCGCTCGGCAGAAACCCAACCCAGGTTACGCAAAAAATGGGCGGCCGATGCCATGGCATCGGGCTTGCTATGCCAAAGGTCGCGCTTGTTATCACCATCAAAGTCCACCGCATTTTTTAAATAGGCCGATGGCATAAACTGGAAGTTACCCATGGCGCCAGCCCAGGAGCCAACCATTTTTTTCGGCGCTATATCACCCTGTTCCACAATGCGTAAAGCATTCATCAATTCAATGGTAAAAAATCCGCTGCGCCGGGTATCGCATGCCAATGTGGCGAGTGAATCCATTACAGGGATATTGCCAAAGTAACTGCCAAAATTGGTCTCCAACCCCCAAAAGGCGAGCAGATAGGGTGCAGGTACTCCGTACGCCTGCTCAATGCGATCAAGCAGTGGCCGATGCGCCGCCCAAAGCGCACGGCCCTGGGCAACGCGCTGGGCGGTGACACGGCGATTAAAATAATCGGCAAAGGTAGTGGTAAATTCCGGCTGTTGGCGGTCCAATTCCAGCACCCGTCGGTTAAGTGTCGCCCGCTGCAAACTGGTACGGATAACCTGCTCGGAAATACCGGCGTTTATCGCATCCCGGGAAAACCTGTCGATACAAGCGGCAAAATCAGCATCACTCAACGGCGCTTGTTGTGTCGCCGTACCCGTAGTAAGCGGCGCCGAGCCGGCGTTGTTAGCAGCTGTATGTGCCGTACTGGCAGCAGCGCTTTGGCCTGTGCCGGGTGTTTGCGCACAGGACAACAAACCGACACAGCAAGCAAAGAGGGTAAATTTGGGCAAATAGGACATAGTAACTCCGGAAGTGGCGCCAGCCGGTAACCCAATCGCTGGCACACTATTTTAGGACGACCGGAATTATACAAGTTTGGAACTGAACCAATAGCGGATTTATGTTTATTGTGGGCTAGGGTTGTATATGGCGCTTTTCGGCCAAAAGCGGAAACTGAATCACAGCTCCCGTAGGTTGGGCAGCCCAGCCCGAAGGGCTATAGTGATTGGCCTTATTAGTCACTTTTTCAAACTCCGCACTAAAGACTCCAAAAACCGACTTGCGTAGCCACATAGGATAAATGGATAGTGAAAATCAATTTTTAAGCGCTCTCCATCGTCAGTGGTTTCTAATTTGATCAATGCCTGCTCACCAGAGCGTAGATCTATTTTATCTTTAGTAAGGTATTTGCCTTGATTAATAATTTTATTTAAAGCTGCGCTATTGGATGAAAGGTTCACGAATCCATTTGTATGCACGATACAATTCCTAATTTGTCCTAGAGATAGAATGTCTTCGATTTCATCGATTTTATTTATATTCGCACCAAAAAATGATTCTATATACTTCAAGTACTTAGTGACCCCTTGCCCATTAAGCTCTTTTGCTTTGATGGGAAGCTTCTCGCTTTCATGCAAATAGTTGCACAACTTCATCAATCGTGTTTCTAGTTCTATATGGACAAAGACTATCAAAGAGTAATTAAGCGCTTTAGGAATTACTTGCTCCAAAATGTACCCTTCATGACGCCAGCGTAATGCTTGCAGTTCTTTGTTGCTGGGAAAGTAGGCGGCAAGCTTAGCTTTTTCCTCTTCATATAGGTCGTCAATGGAACAGTTGAGTTTCCATACCGTATCAGCCAATGCTTGAAACTCCCGATGGCTTTCAGTGATAAATTTTTGAAGATACTGCATAGCTTCCTATTTGACTAACGCTAAGTGCAGGAGCAGTTTGTAAGTTGGAGCTTTATGGATTACTTTTGCGCAGCAAAACCACAAAGCCGCGACTTAAATTCTGTCCAGTGGAGCGAAGCGGAACGGTGTTTGACTACTTTGTTAGAGCTTTTGATTGCCCCCTATGCACCAACAAGAAAATTTAAACGAGCATCGGCTTTCTTTGGTGATATTTCAAAAACCTCTGCAGTTACAACGCTTTCTTTAACAAATGGATCTTCGTTAACTCTATTTTGAAGCTCAACTAAGGTTGTGTTGTGTGCAATGATTGAACCTCCGAGATTTGGCTGTAGACTGCCAGCCAATAAGAAAACCTCTTCATCAAACCCTTGTTTTATCCACTGATTGTGGCCATCCATAAATTGGCTTGCGAGTGACTTATTTTCCGAGAACTTCAAAAAAACTATAAACATACGATTATCTCCTTTTAGATCTTTTTTTGCCCTAACATTTGTATACCCCGCATGCGCGTTATCTCTCTTCAACCCTGTTTCAGGATTCTCTCCAACCCTTTTGATTCAAAAGGCTTTTAGACAGATTTATCCCGTTAGGCTAAGCAACAAACCGTGCATGCTCATTTTTCACCCGATGGAATGCGTAATATCATTCTCTGGGTTTCCTCATCTGTCTGACTATAAAGATATTTTTAATGGTTCGAAAGGAATAAATGAGAATTGTAAAAATGCAATTTGAGCATCACTGTTCCTAAAAAACCAACATTACCCCAGATTGCACCATCAGCCAAACACCACCCGTTCTACATGCGGATTTTCAACCAGTACATCCAACTGCTTCAATTCACTTAACACCACCAGTTGCTCGCCAGTATCGGTACTGAGCTTGATGCACTCTTCGCGCTGGTCGTTGTGCTGGGTGTCCTGGGCTATGCCTTCAATAGTCGCGCCGGATGTCAGGGTGAGGCGGATGGGGTAGTGGTACAGGCAGACGATTTCGATGTAGTCGTGTTGGTCGCAGTGGATCATCTGTGTGTGTCCTTGCCCATTAAATCGTTCTCATAAAGTCCTTAACGCCACTGACATGGCGGCGACTGATCAGGGGTTTTTGTGCGCAGCCATTCAGGCGAACCTGGTATTGCCCTTGGGCATTGCGTTCAATTGCCTCTATGTGTTTTACCGATACCAGCGCGTTGCGATGGATGCGCAGGAAGTGGTTGCCAAACTCCTCTTCCAGTTCCTTGAGGGTTTCATCGAGCAGGTGTTCCCCACCCAGGTGAAATACGGTGACGTATTTCTGGTCGGCTATAAAATAGCGCACCTCGTCCAGCGGGATTAGTTCCACACCGCGCCTTGTGCGGGTACTGATGTGAGTGCGGCTGTCGCTCGCTGATGTGCCGCGTTTTTGCTCGGCGGCTTGTCGCTGCAATTTATTGAGGTTTGATGCCTTGTCGAGGACTTGCAGTAACTGCTCGGCCTTTACCGGTTTTAGCAGGTAGCCAATCGCGTTGGTGCCAAATGCATCCAGCGCATAGTTGTCAAAGGCCGTGCAGAAAATAATAGCGGGCGGGTCATCCAGTTTGCTGATGTCCTGCGCGAGGTCGAGGCCATCTTTTCCCGGCATGCGAATATCCAGCAATACGATGTCAGGGTCCTGGTTAATCACAGCGTGGAGTGCGCTTTCAGCGTTATCGGCTTCGGCTACCACACAAAATCCCTCAAGTTTTTCCACCATGCGGACCAGGCGTTGGCGGGCGAGGGTTTCATCGTCGACGATCAAAACATCCATAGTGGATTATCCCTTGAGTGGGCAAAAGATATAGGTGGTGAACAAACCGTTTTCCGCGCTGCTCGACAGGCGTGCACGGGTACCGAAATGCGCGGTGAGGCGGCGGCGGATATTATCGAGTGCCATGCGGTTGTGGCGGCCGTTGGATTCGGGGGTGTCTTCTCCGACAGGTGATTTTTTAGTGGTCGCTTTGGCGAGCGGGTAGGGATTGGTAATCACAATGCGCAATTGTTTATCCTTGTGCAGCACCCGTATGCCGATGGTGCCGCCCTGGGGTAGGGGTTCTATGCCGTGGAAAATCGCGTTTTCAAGCAAGGGTTGCAACATCAGGCTGGGAATCTTGAGCTGCGGGTCGAGTTTGCCCAATTGCCAATCCACCACCAGGCGCTTGCCCAGGCGCAATTGTTCAATGTCCAGATAGCGTCGGCACAATTCCAGCTCCCGCTCCAGGGGAATCAAGCCAGGTTCGGCTAGGCTGGCACGAAACAGGTCGGATAAATCCTCCACCACCCGCTCAGCGGTGTCCGGTGCTGTGGCAATCAGGCTGGCAATGGAGTTCATACTATTGAACAGAAAGTGTGGGCGAATCCGCGATTGCAGTGCCTGGATGCGCGCCTGCATTTCCGCCTCGCGCTGGTTGGCCAATTGCTGTTGTAAATACAGGTAGCGCAGGGCGATACCGGCGCTGATAGCGGCCAGTGCCAGGTGTTCCAGTACTATCCAGCCATTGACCTGGAAGTGATGGTCGCTCAGGTAGATCAAGCCGCTCATGGCGTAGAGCAGCCATTGGCTAATCAGGCTCAGGGTAAGGGTGATGCCCAGTACCAAGCCATAGCTGATGAGCCCGGCTTTGGCCTGTGGCAAGCTGCCCAGCCAGTGGCGCATCCGGCACAGGCAGAGTGCGCTGAGGATCATGATCCACTGCACTTGCACTGAGGCCATAGCAAGGTGATCCCAATTGAAATCGCGGAAGCCGTAATCGGCGATTGTCAACAACAGCGCCAGCAACTCGGCAACCAATACCAACAGGAAGAGCACCTGGGTGCCGCAGAGATTGGGCAGGAAAGGGACTGGTTTGGCCGGGGTTGATGTCATGGAATCGATCATTGTTATGGGTTATGGATACCTTGGCCCTAACTTTACGCCAGACTCGGCTATAATGCGCGCCTCGCTTGGGGGACAGCCCCAATACTAGCTTATTCGCCGGTCGCGCATTGTGGCCGGTTTAACAGCCGCGCCTGTGCGCTTTTTCTTCGGTGGACCTTTCTTCATGAGCCAGAACGATCAGCCAATCAAACCCTGGGGTGGCCGCTTCAGCGAAGCGACCGATGCCTTTGTCGAGCGTTTCACCGCGTCTATCGGTTTTGATTATCGCCTCTACCATCACGACATCAACGGCTCTATTGCCCATGCCACCATGCTGGCCAGGGTGGGTGTGCTTACCGAGGCGGAGCGCGACCAGATCATCAATGGACTGGAAGAGATCCGCGCGGAAATCGTCGCCGGTACCTTTACCTGGTCAGTCAGCCTGGAAGATGTACACATGAACATCGAGGCGCTGTTGACCCAGCGCATTGGTATTACCGGCAAGAAGCTTCATACCGGCCGCTCGCGCAACGATCAAGTGGCAACCGATATTCGTCTTTATATACGCGACGAAATCGATGCGATTGCCAAGGAGCTGACACGCCTGCAACAGGGTATGCTGCAAGTGGCGGAGGCCAACGCCGATACCATCATGCCCGGCTTCACCCATCTGCAAACCGCACAGCCGGTGACCTTCGGCCACCACCTGCTGGCCTGGTTTGAAATGCTGCAGCGCGACTATGGCCGCCTGATCGATTGCCGCAAGCGTGTCAACCAGTCGCCCCTGGGGGCTGCGGCCCTGGCGGGTACCACCTACCCGATAGATCGCGCCTACACCGCGCAACTCCTGGGTTTTGATGCACCGACCGAAAACTCGCTCGACTCGGTCAGCGACCGCGATTTCGCCATCGAATTCTGCGCCTTTGCCAGCATCCTGCTGACCCATATGTCGCGCATGAGTGAGGAGCTGGTGCTCTGGACCAGTTCCCAGTTTAAGTTTATCGACTTGCCCGACCGCTTTTGCACCGGCTCTTCCATCATGCCGCAGAAGAAAAACCCCGATGTCCCGGAATTGGTACGCGGTAAAACCGGCCGCGTGAATGGCCATCTGATTGCGCTCTTAACCCTGATGAAATCCCAACCTTTGGCCTATAACAAGGACAACCAGGAAGACAAGGAGCCGGTGTTCGACGCTATCGACACCGTCAAGGATTGCCTGCGCGCCTTTGCTGATATGGTGCCGGCTATCCAGCCGCGCACGGCGGAAATGTACGAAGCGGCCAAGCGTGGCTTCTCTACGGCCACTGATTTGGCGGATTACCTGGTGCGTCGCGGTGTCCCCTTCCGCGATGCCCACGAAATTGTGGGCAAGTCTGTGGCCTATGGTGTTCAAACCGGTAAAGACCTGTCCGAGATGAGCCTGGTGGAATTGCAGCAGTTCTCGACCGTTATTGAGCAGGACGTGTTTGCTGTGTTGACACTGGAAGGCTCGGTGGCAGCCCGCAACCATATTGGCGGCACGGCGCCGGTACAGGTCAAAGCAGCTATTGAGCGAGCCAAGGCCAGCCTGGCCAGCCGCTAGCGGGCCCGGCACCAGGATTCCAATGCCGTGCCCTTCGCCGGGGTGCGGCATTTTTATTTTATAAATCAAAATGTTAATAAAATGACCTGGTAAAACGTTTATTGGGTATAGGCAAGTTGCCAGGGTTCGTTTGATGGTTGCCTGGCGTCGTCAAAATTTATTTCACATCCTGGTCGTTTCGGTCTGGCAATTGCACCAAATTGGGCTAGTCTTTGGGTTTTTACAGTTTATTTTTTAGGCGTTTTGGCATCTGGCTCAACGGTAAGGCCGGTGTCAGGCGGATAAATATCATGGGTAAACATAACATCACGGGTAAATATTGATGTGCAGGTCGGGTTTTTGAGGCAGGGGCGGCATGGATAAGAAGTTGGACAGCGCGGAGGCCAAGCTGGAAGTTCTGGAGGCGCGCCTGCGTTTGCTGGAGGAGCGCGACCGTCGCCATCAATATGCCATGGAGGCGACCAACGATGGCCTGTGGGACTGGGACCTCATTACCGACAAGATCTATTTCAGCAACAGTTATCTGCGCATGCTGGGCTATGACTATGAAGAGCTGCCCGGCAACCTGCAAACCCTCAAGGACTATTTCATCCACCCGGAAGATGTGGACAACCTGCTGCAGGAGTACCGGGTTGCCGTGCATAACTGTCGCGATTCCCTGCAATTGCAATACCGCATGCTGCACCGCAATGGCCACAGCATTTGGGTGCACTCCAAAGCCAAATTCTTTGAGCCGGATGCCGATGGCAGGCCCACCCGCTGTGTGGGAATCAATACCGATATTTCCCGTTTTATCAAAACCCAGGAAGAGTTGTTGCATGCCAAAACCCAGGCGGATATGGCCAGTAAAACCAAAAGCGAATTCCTGGCGCGTATCAGCCATGAAATCCGCACACCGATGAACGCGATTATCGGTATTGGCTATTTGATGCAGGATACCCCGCTGGACGAGCAACAACAGAGCTACCTGACCAGCATTAATTCGGCAGCGGATTCGCTGTTACAAATCATCAACCAGCTGTTGGATTTTTCCAAAATCGAGGCGGGCAGGGTCATTCTTGAGCATGCCCATTTTGACCTGGAGCAAGTGTTTGAAAAAATCACGCGTTTGTTTGAGATCAGCGCGCTGCACCGCAATGTCAGCATTGCCTACGATATAGCGCCGGATGTGCCGCGTTTTTTACGCGGCGATGCCTCGCGTTTGAGCCAAATACTGAATCACCTGATCAGCAACGCCTTTCAGTATTCGCGTCGCGATCAGGTGGTTGTAAGAGTGAAGCGTCTCCCCGGAGAGCAATTAGTGCTAGAGTTCTGTGTAGAGGACACCGGCCTGGGGATGACGGCGGAAAAACTCAGCCATGTAAAAGAGCGTTTGCTCAAGGGCAGCCAGGAGACCGGCGGCTCAACCTGTGGGCTGGGTATTTGCAATCATCTGATTCAGTTGATGCAGGGTGACATGCGTATTGAATCCGCGCCCAACCGGGGCTGTAAAGTCAGCTTTAGCGCCAATTTTGAACCCAGCCGTTTGGGAGAAAAAACCCTGGTGAACCAACCGCGCGAACTTAGCAATATCCGTGTCCTGATTGTGGACGATAACACCATTGCCCGTACCATTATTGCGAGTACAGCGCGCAGTTTGCGCCTGCAAGTGGATGAGGCCGACAAGCCGCTGGAGGCTATGGATAAAATCCGTCAGGCGGATAATCTCGGCCAGCCTTATCATTTGGTGTTACTCGATTATCGCATGCCAACGATTAATGGCTTGCAACTCACTGGCATGATCAAAAAAGACCGCAGCTTGCGCTGTAAACCACAGGTATTTTTGATCTCTGCCTATCATCGCGACGAAATTTCCAGCACCGATCCCAATGCGATTTTGGTGGATGAATTCCTCAGCAAACCGGTGAGTGAGTCGCGCTTGTTCGAAGCCATCAGCCAGGCGGTAAACCGTGAGCAGCGCTTGCAGGAAATCAGCCCCTTGCTGGTGGGTGACGAAGACCGTGCCGCGCTCCTGGCATCGGCACGGGTATTGGTCGTTGAGGATAATCTGGTCAATCAGCAAGTGATTTGCGGCATCCTCAAAAAGAAACAGGTTGTCACTGTATTGGCAGCCAATGGCCTTGAGGCGGTTAATGCCGTGACGGAGGCGAGCGAACCCTTTGATGCCATCCTGATGGATCTGGAAATGCCGATCATGGATGGTATTGAAGCAACCTGCCAAATTCGCCGGCAATGGCCTGCACAATTGCTGCCGATTATTGCCGTTACTGCCCAGGCGATGCGCGGTGATCGCGAGCGCTGCCTGGAAGCGGGGATGAATGGCTATCTTTCCAAGCCCGTGAATCCTGAACAATTGTATAACACCCTGGTTGAGGTCCTGCGTGCGCGAAGGGATCAGCGTGCCGCTTCGCCCCAGAATCCTACCGACTGAATCCGTGCGGGCCGTCCATGAGTGCCACCTCTATTGATACCCATGGAATTGATGAGGGTCTGGATCGAAAACAACTGACGCTGTTACGCCGGCGTTTCCTGTCGCTGAACGAGCAGCGTGTTGCGCGTACCCTTACCAACCTTTCCGAGCGGCAACAACAATTCATGCAGTTGTTACCGCTGCTGTTTCACGTCAATCACCCTATGTTGCCCGGCTATATCTCTGGTGCTACCCCGGCGGGTGTATATGCCTACCAGCCGGATAAGGACAGCCTGCGCCTGGCCAGGATTCTCGCTCGCAGTTTTACATACACCCGCGACCTGGTTGAGACAACACCGGGTATTGATGCGCTGTTTTTAATGGGCAGTGTGGGCAGTATTGCCCACACGGCGGGCAGTGACATGGATATCTGGGTTTGCCATAACCCGACGCTGGATTTGCCTGCCCTGCAGGAACTGGAGCGCAAATGCCAGGTGATCACTCACTGGGCGGCGAGCCAGATACACCTGGAGGTACATTTTTTCCTGATGACGGGCGAGCATTTCCAAACCGGAAAATGCTCCAGTATGAGCAGTGAGGCCAGTGGCTCTGCCCAGCATTATTTGTTGCTGGATGAGTTTTACCGCACGGCGCTCTGGTTGGCGGGTAAGGTGCCGCTCTGGTGGTTCGTCCCCGTAACGCGCGAGGCGGATTACCGCCGCTACAGCGAAACACTCCTGCACAAGCGTTTTATTAAGGCTGCTGAAGTGATTGATTTCGGTGGATTGCCGTTTATCCCGGCCAATGAATTTATCGGCGCCGGGATTTGGCAGTTATACAAAGCCATTGCATCGCCCTATAAATCCGTTCTCAAACTGTTATTGCTGGAAGTCTATGCCAGTGGTGATACAGCGCAAGATACGGCAACAGAACCCCTGGCGCTCAGCCTAAAGCGTGCGCTCTATGAGCGCGAGCCGGATGTTGACCGGCTTGATCCCTATGTGATGATCTACGAACGTATCGAGCGCTATCTGTGCGCGCGTCACCAGGATGCACGCCTGGAGTTGGTGCGCCGCTGCCTGTATTTCAAAATCAATAAACCGCTCTCGCGCAAAAACGCGCGTACAAAAAAATCCTGGCAGCGTGTGCTGTTGGAAGACCTAACCCATGCCTGGGGATGGAATAGCCATCAACTGCATATGCTTGACAATCGCGCCTATTGGAAATCGCCCCATGTGATTGCCGAGCGCGCATTGCTGGTCAATGAGTTAAACCACAGTTATCGCCTCCTGGCAGAGTTGAATAAGCAGCTCGGGTTGAATGCGGCTATCAGCACCGACGAATTGCAGGTACTCGGGCGTAAATTACACGCTGCCTTCGAGCGCAAGGCGGGTAAGGTCGAATACATCAATCCCGGCATTTCGCGCAATCTCAGCGAGCCGGCCTTGTGTTTTGTACAGGACAAATCTGTTGCGGGCGAGAGCTGGCAACTGGTGCGCGGCAGCCAGCAGGATTTAACCCTGCGCTCTGTCGCAGTCGAGCCAGTGCGCCGCGCGCGCAGCCTGGTGGAGTTACTGGTGTGGAGCCAGGTAAATGGCTTGCTGGTACCGGGGACCCGTGTCGATTTGATCAGCAAGGATTACCAGATCACCGCCCTGCAAAAGCAACAACTGTTGCAGGCAATCCTGCAATGGTTGCCTGAGCCGCATCAACCCGAGCACCAGGCATTTACCTCGGCAGCGCGTGTGGAAAAAGTGCTGATGCTGTTTAACCTGGGGGTAGAGCCGCAGGCAGAATTGCATAAAAGAGGGATGCAAATGCTCAGTGCGCAAAGTGATCCGCTGGGATTCAGTGGTTTTCGCGCAAACCTGGTGTTGAGTGTGGACATTGTGCAACTGAACTCCTGGGGCGAATTGGTTGCGCGCCACTATCCGCAGGATGCCCTGGTGAATGCACTCTTGCACTACCACTGCTGTCCCATAGTTTGTAGATAAAAGAAAAGCCTGTTTTCCAAGTTGATACAATGTAAGTGCGACCAAACATTGGTAAAACAAAGGAAAACAGGCTTTGTCACATTCTAACACCGCATTTCATCAACTACTCAAACCTTTATCGAGACATGAATTTGAAGCGGAAGCTAAAAAGCATCATGTCGGCCAAAAATTGCGCTCGGCCACCCGCTGGGATCAATTTGTCGGCATGGCCATGTCGCAGCTCTCTGGCCGCCAAAGCTTGCGTGATATTCAATCCAATCTCGAAGCACAGCAGCATAAACTTTATCATCTCGGTGCCAAGCCAATAGCCCGTTCAACGTTGGCACGAATCAACGAAGTACAGCCCGCCGAACTCTACAAACACGTATTTGCTCGTCTGCTTCACCGCTGTAAATCCATGCAGGGCAAACACAAATTCCAGTTTAAAAATCCGCTGTACTCCCTTGATGCCAGCGCGATTGATTTATCGCTGTCGGTATTTCCCTGGGCGGCGCATCGAGATGACACAGCAAATGTAAAATTAAGTGTTGGCCTGAATCATGGCACCCAAGTGCCGGAGTTTGTCGCACTCAGTGATGGCCAGGAAAACGACATGATTGAGGGACGAAAATTTGATTTTCCCAAAGGCAGCATCGTTGCGTTTGATAAAGGCTACGTGGATTACCGCTGGTTTAAGTTATTGACAGATAAAGGAGTTTTCTTTGTAACCCGCTTGCGCGCCAAAGCCGTCTATCGCGTGGAAGAACGTCGCTATGCCGACAGCAGCAAAGGTATTATCAGTGATCAGGTCATTCAATTATCCAGCGCTCATGCGATCAAACGCGGCGCACCGAAGTTGCGTCGAATTGGCTATCGTGACGCAACAACCGGCAAATTCTATGAGTTTCTCACCAACAACTTTCAGCTGGCGGCGGCCACAATTGCAGCGATTTATAAGGATCGCTGGCAGGTGGAGTTGTTCTTCAAAGCGATCAAACAAAACCTGAAGATCAAAGCGTTTGTGGGCACTTCAAGAAATGCGGTGTTAACACAAATTTGGATTGCCATGATTACGTATCTATTGTTGGCATTTTCGCGTCACAGCACTAAAGCGGGATGGACAGTTCAACGGATCATGAGGGTAATTCAGTTAAATTTGTTTGAGCGTAGGAGTCTAAAAAGCATCCTGATACCGGACCCGCCGAATCATAAAAAAAGCGAGCCTCAAATGAGGCTCGCCTTATGAGTAGAACTATGGGACAGCAGTGCTTGCACTACTTGCGCTTGTTGCCACCGGGGCGGCGCCCGGCGCTGCCGGAATTAACCATTCGCTGTTTCAGCCTTGGCCAGGGCACCAATATCGCTCAGCGTCTCACCGATTTATGGCGCGATCTCATCCATTGCTTTTACTCCGGCCTGCGCCCATCGGGAAGTCGTTATTTGTTGGAAACCGGCGATGAATTCTTGCTGCTGCAATTTTTGCAACAACAGCCGCAGGTGTATCGCTACAAGGATTATGATCGCCTGCTCGAAAAACTCAGCCAGCCACAAGCTGACTACAGTCCTTTGGTGGTTGATCGCTATGCGTTGCGCGATAAACCCCTGGCTGCCATCAGCCAAACGATCAAGGTGCCAGGCATTTATTTGTTCTATCAAGTTGACGTAGAGACAGCGCACGATAGTCGACATTGGGCACGTATTATGTTGGTCGATGAAAAAGGTTCGCTATTTACGGCGCGTGCCCACTATTACAACCAGCAGACCTTCCTGCGTCCGCTGCTGATTTTTATTCGCAATGCACTCCAGCACCAGCAGTGGTCTGGCGATCTGCATTCAGCATTAATGCTCGATAACATCCAGGTATACGAGTTGGAGCCTGCCCGCCACTATCTTTCGTCCGGGCGTAGCGGGCCTTTGTTAGTACAAGCAAGACAGTTCCCAGCGCAATGGATGCGCATACCATTAATGAATATCAAAGCCATCGCTGACATGAACGCCGATGGACAATTGTTATTTTCGCTCTACTGCGACGAGCAGGAGTTTTCACCCTTGGCCTATGGTGATGAACTTATGCCCGCCGTTGCCCGTTATATCCTCGGTCACCGCCGTACCGGGGAACATTATCCCGGATACATCACAGACCTTGACCTCTCCCTCTGCCGGGAAACTATTGTCCAGCAAACAGGCTTGCAACTGAGTCATTATTTGCAGATAAAAACAGATCTGGAAATGCAGTTGAATCAGGCGATGCGGCAGTTGTTGGCGTAATACCGGATTGATAAAGAAGGATTTATCTCCTTTTTATAAAGGGTGGTTGGAAAACAATAAAACCCCTTTTTCAAGGTGTCCGTGAACAATACATATTTCATTTTCAATACAAATATCAACTAACTGGCCAAATTTTTCAGTAAAGAAATCACTTCCATAAAATTTAGCTATAAAAGAAAAGTCAAATCGAGTATTCAATTCAGGAGAAGAAGACTTGCTTACCAATGCACATATATATTGATCGTTGTATGCCCGCGTGAAAATAAGAGTATCCTTATCGTAGTAATTAAAAATTACATCACCACAGGATAAAAATTTGTGTGAGTTCCTAATATAGATTAAGCGCCTGATAAATTCGTTAATTTCCAATTCACAATCAGTAAAATCAAACCATTTCATACACATCCTACTATCATTTTCAACTGACGAATCCATCAGTCCATATTCTTCACCATAATAAAGGGTTGGAACCCCTGGATAAAAAAATAAGATAGCTAAAGACACATGATAGAGCTTTCGATTTTTATTCAGAATAGAGAAAAAACGTTTTTTATCATGATTTCCAATAAAATTTTGACTTCGTAACAAAAAACCTAAACCAAGCAGTGCCTTAAATCGATTTAAATGCATAACAAACTCAAACGTTTCAAGTTCTCCTGTGCAAACCCATTTTAGCAAGGGCGTATAGAATCCACTGTAGTTTGTTATGCCATCATAATGTTCAAACGGAGTTAAATCTGTAGGATCAAAAGGGTTTTCTCCAAGAATATAGCAATCCCTCTTTTTCGATTTAGCGGAAAAATATATGCCTGATAAAATCTCTTTTTGCAGATCAACATCTGCATAGCGTCCTACCATAGTACAGGCATCAATTCTTATGCCGTCAACATCAAAAGGAGGGCCAAGCCATGATTTAACAACAGAATTATCATTTGAAAAAATGTAATTTCGCAATTCACTGGAACGATAATTCAACTTTGGCAGTAAGGCAACTCCCCAAAAACACTCATATCCATGAAGATTATCTGTGGTACAAAAATAATTTGCGCAGGGCTCTTTTCCATTAATAAAACCATCCAAAAACAACTTGGAGTTTCGACTAATATGATTAAAAACACCATCCAGTATTACTCTAATTCCATTGTTTTTACACTCATCCATAAACTGATAAAAAGCCAGGTTTCCACCAAGCTTTTCATCAATTTCAAAGTAATTTTCTACATCATATCTATGATTGGTGGTCGATGAAAAAACAGGCGTTAGGCATAAAGTGTTAATTCCCAAGTCAATCAAATAGCGAATCTTATCTTGAATACCATATAGGTCTCCCATCATGAAATCAAATTGATCATCACTTGCGGATTTAACATTAAACTCTCGACCATAAAACCTATCTACAAAAATATGATAAATAATCGATTCCTGTATCCAATGCCAATCTTGATTAAGGTAGACTTTGAAGTTTGAAAGATTGTCAACAGAATATTTGTGTAAGCCATTTGGGTCGAAAAATAACTCTCCTTTTTTTGTGGAAATACTGAAACGAAAGGAAAAATTATTGTGGTAATAGTTAGGAATATTTAAAGTGATAACCCATTTTTTAACATCGCTGCCCTGGATTAATGATAATTCCTTTCTGGTTTCATCCCCTAAATATACATATAATAAATTTATCCTTTCAATCAGGAAATTACCCAGTGTCACCAGAGTTAATTTGATGGTTAAGTTTCCATCGTTATAAGATGCCCTAAAAAAAGGAGGAGACTGAAGAAAAAACAGTTTTTCTGTTTCAGAATTGCTGTCGTTTTCAAAAAATGAAATAGAATTGGTGCAGTAAAAATCCATTATTTATTACCAAATCTATATATGAGCTTTTTATGAATTTTGTTGTTCCTGTGGCTGACAAAAAATAAGCAATTTCTCCTGACATAAAAAATGTATTTATTTTCTTTTATAAATTTTTTAATCCATTGAATGGTTGAAGAAAAATTACTGTATTTTAAGCATATCGCATCGATATAAATAAATTTCCCCTCGTTCCATTCATAACCATATTGGGCTATCACTCCATTGTTTATTAGATTTTGTATCGAATACCTACATACTTTACAAACAATAAGATAACCCAACATCTGGCCACCACTATCAGAAACTATTTGATAACCATGGCTCTGATGCGCGATCATGATTGAATTAAGCTCTTCAGGCTTTGTATCGAGTTGATGCATGACTCTAAAATTAAGAATCTTTATTAAAATATCCATATTTTTACTGTTCATATAGCCCATTAATGCAGTCTAAAACTGATGCTAACGCCTTAAAATATTTTCCGAAATCAAATCCAAAAATAGGAGCAATAAAATCAGGATTTAGAACAAATGATAAATATTCGTTAAAAGAAAAAAATTCGCTAATAAGATCATTATCTTTATGGTGCAGATAAAAAATATCTTTCAACGCATCATAAATTAACCTATGCCCATCTACATTAAGGACGGTAACTGTTCGGGAGGTGTTACAGAGCATTACATCTTCAAATACCCATGATGCATATTCAGTGGAAAAACCTATTAGTGCCTCAAGCTGATCATAACACTTATTATCTACCAACTTATAAATAATAGGCTCCAATCTGCCGATAAAATAAAACTCGCACAGATATAAACGCTTTAAAGAACAAATGGCATGTGCAACGTGTACATTTTTTTCTTTAATATTTAAATATTGAGATTTTCTTACAATGAACTCTTTGATAAATTTCGATGTGAAATAAGTAGAGTCACTTCTGTTATTGGAGTATTTTACTAATACGGAGGTGACGAAATTTACTACAAGATCATCTTTTTCTATTTGAGTCGGTCTTCCATAAACCAGATTTTTATTGCCTGTAAAAAGATGGCTGTACACTTCATTAAAAAAATCCAACAATAAAGATTGCTGATGAAAAGGCAGCAGTTCCTTTTCTTGAATTGCAAACAAATATCCAATATGTTTATAACAGCTGGACTTTAACTGAGAGGCGTAATAATCCAGGATAATTCTTTCGTTAAATCGCAGATTATTATATTTTCTTATTGTATAAATCCATTCTTCTAATATAGATACTATGTGGATGCCTTCAGCATGAAAGGGCGTGCTGCCAACATAGTTGTGTACATCGTTGATAAAAGTACAGTTAGTGAGATCCAACCATCTGCCATCTATCGATAAATTTGAGGCTGAAATACTTCCATGGAAAATTCTTGCTATCTTAGAAAATCCAAACTGATCTGCTATCATTGAAGCCATTTTTGCGAGTGCAACAGCAAGCTCTCTTGGATCTCTAAATTTTTTATATAATATTTTGTTTATATATCTCAAGCGATAACTGTCTTGTGGAATATCTTGTATTTCCTTCACATTGTATGCTGGACATGGCAGGAAATGCCCCGGCCGGGTCACTTTTTCTCTGACCAAAATAGCACCTGGTCCGATCTTTCCCCCCGGCAAATATGCAGTTTCATCCCCTGTTATGATAATTCCATATATTTTTACACATCCTATTGGCAATATATTTTTTAACAGAAGATAACTAATGGTCTCTATTACTGCATCAACTAAATTCAATCCGCCATAGCTATGCCAATCATCTGTTGTGTTGGCAGCTAAAATATTTTTTCCTACCCCTTTTAATTGAAAATTTTCCAGATTACCTGTTCTTGCTCCACCACCATTGGTTCCAACACCATTGCCACCATAACGCTCAGCAAATAGCGTTGAAGCAGTGGATAAATCCAATGTCATACCATCTCTCAATCTATAGTCAGGAGAAATTAGAGAAAATTTTTCCTTGAAAATATCGAATCCTCTTAAGCCATAATCACTTTCGAATTCATTCGATATCCAAAGCACTTTAGAGGAAACTATATTTACTACCTGAAACGGCACATGCATATAATTTTCATGTGTTTCTGAATTAACCTGCATCCTTCGGTACCATTTTATAATTTAAAGTCGAGCTAAAAAATCAGAGATGACTATTTTTTGAGTATACATAACGTCTAATAAAAGTCACAGAGATAGCAATGAAAGCTATATTTGAAAAAATAAAGAAAATAACTGAAACACTGGACGATATCATCATAAGTTTATAATCTATCAGATGTTCTATGTAGATTTTTTTAAAACTCGCTATAAATACGAAATATAACAACTGATAAAGTAATACTGATATCAATGTTGCCTTAAATAAGGAAATTATATTTTCTCTGATTAAATAAAATGGGTGAGCACCTATGTTTCGCTTAATAGACAGTTCGTCTTTTTTCTGTTTAACTTCGAAGCCAAGTATTGCAAATATTGTAAAAATAATTATTACTAAGGAAATGAGGCTTATATATAAGCCAGATGAAGTTAAATCATTTACCGCTGGAGTGTATTGCTTTATTTTTTCTGATAGCGGCTTTATTTCACTTAATTTCCATCCTATTTTTTTAAGATCATCTATCAATCTGGATTCAATAATAGATAGATTTTCATTGGATTTTATCAAAAAAAAGTCACTATCTACGTAAAAGTTTTTTGTATCAAAACTGTTGATATATATAATTGGTTGTTTAATTCTAAGATCATCCACAACACCAATCACTTGTTTTGAAATAGGTAACCCCATAATAAGAAAATCAATATTAGAATCGACAATTTTGCTTGTGCTTTCACCTAATAGATCTAACAAAACCTTATTAATAATAATTCCTGGATAATTGTTACTTTCAAAATTTCTTCCGGAAATAAGCTTATTTTTAGTAAACTCAATATAGTTAGGGCTAACAATAGTAATAACACTGTTAATCAGCTCTCCTGAAGGAAGGCTTATTTGAGCCAGCCATGGATCACCAAAGGGATGTGAACCATGAATAGACAAATACTGCTTATTATTATTTTCTGCTTTACTTGCATCCCGCAGTATTTGTATTTTTCCTATTGTGCCACCTGAAGGCATTTCTTGTACTGCGCCGAAATAATAATGATCATCTCTAAATCCTAACATGGAATCTTCAAATTCTTTAGTTTCGAAAAATGAAGATGCAAAGAGAAACATGCAAATTTGTATTATTACACATTGCAATATAAGTGCAGAGTTTCTAAAAATTCTATTCCGCTGTGAGATGGTTGACCTGGAGAAAAAAACATTATCTTTTTCCGAGGTGTAAAATTTAATAACTACTGAATATGATACTAAAATTAAAACGATACTGAATAATGTGACATTTAACAGTGAAAATGAAAAATCATTTACCATAAGGCTTATCAACGGCATACTTAAACAATAGATCATATAAGAAGCCACTATCGGCACAGATGATAATACAATCAAAGTTGTTTTTAACTTTTGGGGATGTATTCCCAATATTTCCATTATCTTAAAGTCACGAAAAGATTCAGTTACAACTACAAGTTGCATTAAGCTGTAGCTTATCGTCACAAATAGCAGTATCAATATGGAAATAATCGTATAGCCAATTCTTTTAACAGTCTCTGCATTGTACTTTTGAGGATCAAGAATAAGTCCTGGCTCAAGAGTAAATGTGAATCCATCTATTGGAAATTTAACGAAAGCAGATGCTGTATATTGGAAATAAGATATATTTGTGTTTCCAAGAGATTGTATTTCCTGATTCCATCGGAAATGCTGATTTTTATCAGCGCGAGTAAACACATAGTTAATCGGAGCGGCTTTGAATAACGCATCCCTATATTTTTTCTTTACAGTAGGATAGTCTTTGTATATTGATTCGTTTCCATCAAATAGTATCCAGCCTAGTTCTCCAGAATCTCCTATGCCATCAAATTCTGTATCAGAAAAACCAACTACTGTGTAAGTGTTTCCAGCTATTGAGATGGAGCTACCAATTTCATATTTATTATTAAGTTTATTAAGCTGGTTATAATTAAGTATTATTTGGTTGTAAGCATTAAGCTGAATATCTTCCCCAAAAAAATCTTTAATGCCAAGCAACGAAAAAAAGTTATTTGAAATCAATCCTATGTCAAAGGCTCCACTTTCGGTTGAAACTTGAGTGACATAAATCGATGATACGTCGCTCTTTAAAAGAGAACTGATCTCATCCGCTTTGTTTTTAGGTATATGTTGGTAATTTTCCTTATTTTTCAAGTAAATTGAATATATATCGCCATTTATGTTGTATTTTTTATTTATTAAATCTGATTTGCTGTCTTTGGATAATTCGGATTGAAACGAAAGAAATATAAAAACAAGCAAAACAACAATAGAGGAAAAAATAAGATTTGGTATTTTAATCGGAACGCTTTTAAACATTCAGCAATTCTCCTCCTTCGATTTTTAATATTCTTTCCGCGCGTTGAGCAATCATTTTATCATGTGTTACCAAGATAAGACTGCACCCAGTATCAACTTGTCTTTCTAAAATACGCATAATAATTAATGAGTTTTCTACATCCAGATTTCCGGTAGGCTCATCAGCAAAGATAATTTTGGGATTGTTAATCAGTGCCCTGGCGATTGCGACTCTTTGTTGCTGACCGCCAGACAACTGATGTGGATAATGATCTATACGATGTCCCATATCAATTTCGTCTAAAATTTCTGCTGCTTTCTTTAGAGCATCTTCCTTATTGCCTGTGGCATATAAATATGGAAGTGCAACGTTATCAATAACAGACAAATGTCCTATCAGATTGAACATTTGAAAGACAAAGCCAATTTTTCTATTTCTAATATAAGAGAGTTGAATTTCGTTGAATGAGGAAATATTTTCTCCATCAATAAAGATACCTCCTGTGGTGGGTTTTTCAATCGTGGAAACTACATTAAGTAATGTTGATTTTCCTGATCCGGATTCACCTGTAATGCTAATAAACTCACCTTTTCCAACTGAAAAATTGGCGTTTTTTACGGCTGTGGTTTTTATTTTTTTTGTGTAAAAAACTTTTGAAATATCTTTGGCTGTTAATATTTTTTCGTTCATTTAATAAAATCCTATAGCTTCAACCTGGCTTCCAAGGCTTTCAAAAATAATTTTTTCGTTACTTATTTCTTGAACTTTTATTTCAATTTTGTTTTTTTTACCGTCTTTATAATGGGCAATAACATTAAGAGTTTTGGAATTCAGTGGGATATTATTTGAGAATCTAATAATGCTAAGAGGTCTATTTTCGTTTGTTTCAATAGATGCATTCACACGAAGTTCAGATCTGAGTATGGTTAAATTATCATCCTTTATTTTGGCAATAATTTTTATTGTTTGATTTTCTACCTTTTGATCTATCTGATATATAGAACCAGCAACGGAGTGTCCATTAACATCTAAAATTACGCGATCACCAATTTTGATTCGATCAATTGATGCAACAGGAACATCCAAGTAAGCCGCCCAAAAGGAAAAGTCGCTAACCCTGCCTAATACCTGCCCTTTGCTGACTACTTTGCCTATTTGAAGAGACTCATCAATATATTCAATATTTCCATCAATAGGAGATTTGATGTTTAATGCCTCTATCGTCGCACTTAAAATACCAAGTTCTACATTCATGTATTCTTTTTTATTCTGCCAATTATTTTCAAATTGCTTTACGTTTAAATGCTGATCTTCTGATATTTTCATCAGTTGAGTTATTTGCTTTTTCAGGAGCTCTATTTCCCTTTTCTTAATATTCAACTCCAGTGTCGGGATCACATCAGGATGCTTGCTATAAGCAAGAAGCTCCGATTTTGCGCCTTCATATTTCGCTTCTATCGATAACTTTTCTAATTCTGTCTTTAAGATATCCTGCTTTAAGGAAATTAATTTTTGTTGGAATTCATACTCTTCATCTGAATATTCTTTTCTCTTTTGAGAAAAAAGGCTTTCAATTTCCGAGTTAAAAACAGAAAATATCAAATCCCCCTTGTTTGTTTTTTCGCCAGCTTTATTGTCGGTTATATATTTGATTTCTCCATCTTGAGGAGAATATAAATCTCTGTATATTAACGGCCTCAAAACACCACTGGTTCTAATTACCAGGGAAGATGTCAGTGGCTCCACCTTATACAGGGCGCTATCCTCTGATTTAAATAAATAAAGAGTTATTGCTACAACTACAATGAGAGTTGATATTAAATAAATTTTTCTATGGCTGAAAAATTTATTATTAACCTCTATTGGCTCATCCATTTTATATTTCTCTGAGTGTGGAGTTTTTGAGTTCGAAACATCTATCAGAAAATCCTAGAATTGAAGACCTATGAGTAATAGAAATTGTAGTCATTTTTAGTCCTATTATATTTTGCATGAGCTTTTCCTCAGTGCCAGCATCTAGGTTTGATGTTGCCTCATCGAGAATAAGTATTTTGGGCTTTTTATATAAAGCCCGGGCCAATACCAAACGCTGTAATTGACCTCCAGATAAAACGGTTCCATTAACCATCATTGATTTTTTTCCTGATGGTAAATTACTTAATACATCGTCCAGTAGACATGTTTTAATAATCTGATCAAAGTAAGATTCATCTGGAGAGGGGTCAAACATTGTAATGTTATCTTCAAAAGTTCCTTCAAAAATATGAGTCTCCCCTTGGGAAACTATCCCCATATGCTTTTGTATTGAGCGGTAGTTATCAGCGTTAACTTCATTATCATCAATGAACACTTGTCCGTTTTCGGGGAGTAAGTTTCCTGAAACTATTTTGATAAATGTTGACTTGCCTATCCCTGATTCTCCTGTAATAACAATATGCTCGCCGGGATATATTCTTAAATTTGCATTACTCAAAATATTCTTTATCCCATAGGAAAAAGAAACATTTTTTATTGTTAATGCTCCGTGCTTTATATCTGCGTTATCATCACCGTTTGATAAGCTATCCAATATATCATCCAATCTGGAAAGATGAATGGCTATTAGATTTAATCCGGTAATATTATCGATTAGTGAAACGAATCGGGAATTAAAAGTCATTCTTAAAGAATATATTGCCGCAATAGCGCCTATTGTAATAAGCCCACTTTTGCTAAAGGTAATAATCAAAAATGTTAATAGACTAAGCTCAATTGCAGTGCTGAGTTGCCTAAAGAAATCTATTCTTGCATAGAGCTGAGAAGACTTGATTTCAGCTTTGGCTGATTCATACGTTAGATTTAGCCATTGATGGTATCTTAACTCTTCGCTTCCTGTTGCTCGAATTGATTCGATTGATTGAATGGTTTCAAGAAGATTGGAGTTGGATTTAGATTGATAATCTAATTGCCTATACAAACACTCACGAATTTCCTTTTTGTTTACTAAATAAATTAGAAGAATTAATAGGCATCCTGATACTGTAATCAGAGCAAATTGATAATTATATTTAACTAGAAAAAATATAGAAGTACATAGAAATATTGAGTCAATGAATATTGACAAAAACTCGTTGGAAATCAATTTTCTAACTTCAGCGATAGAGTCAATACGGGTAAGGATTGACCCTGTTGATCGCCTTTTAAAATAATCAGCATTGAGAAGAATAAGTTTTCTAACAAATAACTTGCCTAATTGAAGGTTAACTCTAACAGAGAAGTGAGAGAGTAAATTCGACCTTACATATTCTGAAATTCCTGGTAACAGCCACATACCAAAAATAATTGCTGCCCACAGCATTGTATTGCCAGGATTGGGGTCATCTATTGATCTTTGAACGATTGTTGGGAAATACGCAACTAATAACTGTGTTGCAATAGATATTAAAATTATTGGAATCGCAATTTTTTTAAATGATGCTATGTTTTTTATTATTAGATGTAGATAATCGGGAATAATCCTGTTTTTCCCTTGTTGTATAGGTTTAATATTGGGGGAAGGCGAAAATTCAAAACAAATACCGGTAAAGCTTTCATTCAATTCCTTTTGTTTAACGACTCGCTTTCCATAAGCTGGATCATAGATAGTAGCCTCACCCGATTGGATCCTTTCAAGAACCACATAGTGATTCATATTCCAGTGTAAAATTGCAGGTAATTTGATTTTTGTAAGATCAGCAAGATCAATTCTTAATGCTCGACTGTTAATATCATATTTGTTTGATAGATATATAATTTCTCTCGCAGAGATCCCATAAGGTCTGTCCCTTAGATGATTTCTCAGATCTGAAAGTTTTATATTTAAACCATAGAAATTGAGGATCATAGCAATTGCAGCAAAACCACAATCGGAAGACTCTGATTGATAGACGGGTGAAATCATGAATAGCTCAAACTAATATATTTTAAGGAGGGCCATTAACACCCCAAAGCTAAGTAGATAAGCGAAGTAATACAGCCAATTAGGGACGTCAATAAAAACCTTCCCAAAATTTGAACTGCCAAACTTTTCGATAGCTTCTTTGCGAAATAGATTATTCATAATGTACACCTCCCTTCGAATACGAAGGGAGGGAACCATCTGCTTATTTAACAGAAAGTACTGGCAGTATTACTGAAACCACGCCCCTGAAGAAATGAACAGCCGGCACCTTGAATAGCATCAAGTTCTTGCTCAGCAAGTAGTCTGCCAACGATTTCTGATGCAATCATGGCTTCGCTTTTTTCACCTGACACTTTTCTTTCATTGATTTCCATAAAAAACTCCTGGTTTATTGGGTTGAGCCAAAAATATTTTGGCCCTGTTTTATTTGTCAGCCAAAGAAGACTTCAAAAAAGAAGTTATTTCACATCCTCTTGATCGAATCTCTTTGATTGACAAATTCCTTCCATCGATCACTAATGATCTAGAATATTTAGGCCCCCAATTGTTGACTGAGGTTGCCGGAAAAAATGAAATAATGGGAAGCTTGATAAGGTCCGCAGCATGCAAAATACATGAGTCAATACAGATAAGTAGTGATATGTATTGAAAGAATTGCATTACTATCGATATATCTAAACCTTGTAAATTTACAAACGTATTATTGTCTAACATTACACTCAATTCAGTATCAACTGGATCAACTACGATCAATATTGATTGCGGGTAAATTTCTTTGACTATTTTGATTACTTCTACGAAATAATCAGCGGAAACCATTTTTTCTTCTCTGGTATGGGTATGGATACCGATCAACAATGTTCCGGGAGAAAAAGCAGAATACAACGCCGAGGCATTTACTTTACTTGAGTCTGGTAGCACAAGGGGGTAAGAGTATCGATTTACGTCTATTGCTTTGTTAAAAAACATAACCACACTAAAATATTGATCAATCATATTTCGATGATCATATTCGATTAAATTAGTGCAATACTCACTAAAGTAACCAAAAACTATTTTGTCTTTTAAAAAAGGTTTAATGCCTAGCTGATTTACAATGTCCCAGGTCGAATAGATTACAACAATATCTGTTTCTTCAATGCAAGTTAAAATGTGCTGATTGTCATTGTTATAGTCATTTAGAAGAATTGATTTTTTGGTAAACTCATAAAGTACATTATCAAAATATCTTGGATTGCTGAGTATTTTTATTTCTGATGAAACTTCCATTGCTAGCGCTCTGAGTGCGGGAAGCATCATGATACTATCACCAATTCCATTATCAGCTATTACAAAGAATTTCATTAAGCATTTCCTTTGGTTCGATCTTTCCTCTTAGCATAAATGTCGAGTTTATCTGATTATTACCTGGAACTGTCGCATCATGGATCAGGTTTTCTGTTGGTGCTATATACGCTTCACCTGGATTAATCTGTAAGGAGTAGACAATGGATTTTGGGTGTTCATTAAAATAATGATCTTGCCCAGCACGAGTGGACACCCCGTTAAGCGATAAACTGCAACGAGGTGAACCATGGCAAGAACCGCTACCCCGATGAAACAGAACCGTACCCGTCACTCCCAAGCCTTCAAGAATGAAGCGTTAGCGCTGGCCGAGCGAATTGGCGTTAGTAAAGCGGCCGAACAGCTTGGTCTTCATGCGTCTCAGCTCTATGGATGGCGCAGTAAGCAGCAGCAGACCCTGAGCAGCAGTGAGCGCGAACAGTCACTGGCCGACGAAAACGCCCGCCTCAAGCGGCTCCTGGCCGAGCAAGCCGAAGAACTGGCCATCGTAAAAAAGGCCGCGGCGTACTTTGCGAAGAGCCTCAAGTGAAGTACGCCTTCATGAGGACACATGCCCCAGCGTTTTCGGTGAAAGCCATGTGCCGTGTTCTGGGTGTCGCCCGCAGTGGTTTCTACGCCTGGTGCTCACGCGAGCCATCCACGCGCCACCAGCAACGGGCCGAGCTGGATCAGCGGGTCGCGCAAGCGTATAACGCCCGTAAGGGCCGCAGTGGCGCCCCGCGGCTGTGCCATGACCTGTGGGAAGCCGGGCTGCGCTGTAATCGCAAGACGGTTGCAGCCTCGATGCAGCGACAAGGCTTACGCGCCAAGGCGGCCAAGAAGTTCAAGGCCACAACTAACTCCCGACACTCGCTCCCGGTGGCAGAGAACCTGCTCAAGCAAGACTTCACAGCATCAGCACCCAATCAGAAATGGGTGGGCGACATCACCTACCTGCACACGGACGAGGGCTGGCTGTATCTCGCCGTAATCATTGATCTGTACTCGCGCATGGTGGTCGGCTGGGCCATGAGCGAACGCATGACGGCTGACCTGGCCTGCGATGCTCTGCACATGGCGCTGTGGCGGCGAAAGCAGCCAAAGGGAGTGATCGTACACAGCGACCGCGGCAGTCAGTACTGCTCAACGGCTTATCAGGGTCTAATCCGCGCTCATCAGCTGCGATGCAGTATGAGCGCGAAAGGCAACTGCTACGACAATGCGTGTGCAGAGAGCTTCTTCCACAGCCTGAAGGTCGAATGCATCCATGGCGAGCGCTTCATGAGCCGCGCCCAGATGCGTGAAACCGTGTTTGAATACATCGAAACCGACTATAACCGCCAGCGGCGACATAGCACGCTGGGGCACATCAGCCCGCAAGCCTACGAGGCCCGGATGAGTGCTTGAAACTGTGTCCACGGTTGCTGGGCAAGATCATAATGAGTAGAAAACTCTTTTCCTTCATATTCATTTTTATAAATTGAATTCTCTCTTACCAATGAGTCAACCGACCTATCTATAAATAATAAGTTTCTGCTTGTGGGACCAAGATTCATTACAAGCCTATTGGATGAAGACAGCCTGTTGCATAATTGAACTGAATCCCAGCTATCAATATGCAATCCGACCTTATGAAAACTCTTGTAATCTCTAGTTATTGTTTTTTGAGAATCGTTGGTTGTGCAAATCCCAATTGGATGAACCTCCCCGCCAACCTTAACTTTTTCAAGTATGTCTTGTACTATCCCTTTGAGTAAGCTTTCTTTATTTTCGGGTAGTTCGCCAGTAGAACAAATATAACTTGCATTGTGATTAGCAACCTTAATTAAAAAAATTGTGTTCCCAATGTCACCAATATATTTTTCTAATAGGATCTTATTGTACTCATCGTCAGATAATTCTAGGGGGATTCCAGTAGGTATGTAGCTATCTATTAAATAACCTTCTTCATACTCATATTGGGCAAGGCCAATACCAGAATATTTGGTAAGCCTATTTCGCTTATCTTTAATATCCATTGAAAAGATGACTTTCATATCTCTATTATTCTTTCGTAGTTTTTTAGCTTTGCCGTTGGATTTTGTGCTAATAAATGATTTAGTTCATTGGTTGGGTATCCATTAGCTACAAGAAACCTGGATAGATATTGGTAATATATTTTTAACGGTACACAGTAAATTGAACGATTGTCAAAGCCTTTTTTTCGAGAGTATCGATGTGGCAACTCCCCGCCTTTGCAGATGTTTTTATATTCGCACTCACTACATTCACGGGGAATAATTCCTTCCTCTTCATCGAGTGTTATATACGTGAGTGAATTCAGATAGGCTTTTAAAGATGTATCTTTAATACTGGGTGATGGCTGCATTTTTCTCCAATCAGTACACATAAGATTGTCATTGACAGACATCAAGCCATCTGTTGTAACTGCAATAATAGCGTTATATCTTGTATTTTCTGAGTATCTGTAATTTTTAAAATTTACCCGCTGAAAAAAATTTATGTCTTTTTCAATGAAAATAATCGGCTTTTGTAATGGATTATCTTGCGTGATCCAGACATTGAAAATATCTTTCAGTGCCTTTGTGATCCCCTCCATGTTGAAGTCATTAGGGATGTCATCGTGACAGTAATTGGGCATTAAAAAATTAATTGTCTCAAATCCCAATTGATAGAAATGATTTAGCAGTTTTTCGTAATTAAATTTTGGATTAATGACAGAAATGAGGGCAGGCTTAATGATCTTATTAGAGCTGGATGCGTCCATGAGCAGTTTTATGCCATCCACCGTTTTTTCATAAGACCCATTTCCGTGTATGTCTATTCTGTATTCATCATTAGCGTCTTTATCACCATCAAGGCTAACACCAACAGCAATATTTTGACGGGAAAAAATGTCAATCCATTCTTCATCAACCAATACAGCATTTGTTTGTATTTTAAAATTTAAAATACATTTTTTCTGTATTTTTTCCCTGAATAGATTGCAATGCTGTTCAAAAACATGCTTTTTTAACATGAGCGGCTCACCGCCATGAAAAATAATATCAACCTCTTTAAGATCCAGTTCGTCAATGGCATCCTGTATTGCAATAATAATCCACTCTATGGTTTCTGCTTTTACACTGACACTGGATTCTTTCCAGGTGTTATCTTCTTTAAAAAACCAATAACAATAAGTACATCTGAGATTGCAGGTGGAAATTAATTTAAGAACAAATTGAACTTTATTTAGGCTTTGAATTTTTAAATCCCTGGCAATAATTCCGTGCATCACAAAATCCTTTTTAGTTCGATGACATTAACTCGACCGAATCAACGCCAGCAGTAACTTTGTATTCTGTCGCATTTACATCAATGAATATGTATGTTCCATTTTTTCCGATATCGTTTCTCACTTCTACCATCGGCTGATCTACGGTTTTGAATTGATAAACTTGATCCGCTTCTTCGGTATAGGTTTCAATGGTAAGACTATAACCATTCTCGAAAATAACATTTATTTTCTCGTTTTCCCCTTTCTGCTTTGATACCTGCAAGTTGGCTGGCTCATCTTCTACTTGTGCCTTTACAAATATTTCTGCTTGCACAAATGATGAAAAGAAAATTAATGCGACAGAACCCAATGCTTTATTAGCTTTTTTCATGTTATTTTCCATGCTTATAGCGATTTTAGATTTTTTTAAAACAAAACTGTATAACGCTAACACTAAGGTTGTAGCGCTTTCAATATGAATACCTATGCATTAAAGCGTTATTTGGCGCCTTCATTTGGTTGACAACGAAATCATTTGTTTTGAAGTGATTTTTCTTATTGCGAGAAGTATGTCCCTTGAAGGTTATGGGGGCTTTATGTTAGGGCATGGGTTCGTATGCTTAGATACAATTTTTTGATTTCACAATGCAAAGGGAGTAGACGGCGTCCCACTTTTTTCTGGCACATCATATTAAATCAACTCATTGGTGTTGAACTCCCTGTTATACATTTCAACCGATATTGCATTACACACCGATATTTCCTAGCTTGGTACGGAATCCACGGCTGGGCACAGGTGATGTTGGTGGATGATAAGGGTTCGCTGTTTAGCGCGCGTATTCATTATTACAGCCATCAACATTTCCTGCGTCCGCTGATATTTTTTATCCGCAATGCACTCCAGCACCAGTAGTGGTCTGGCGACCTGCATTCCGTCTTGTTGCCCGTTATATCCTCGATCACCGCCGTACCGGGGAACATTATCCCGGATACATCACAGACATTGACCTCTCCTTCTGCCGGGAAACTATTGCCCAGCAAACAGGCTTGCAACTGAGTCATTATTTGCAGATAAAAACAGATCTGGAAATGCAATTGAATCAGGCAATGCGTCAAATTGACTGGCTTTCTTCTGGTATGTGATTTTAGTCGAGGACTATCCTTTTGAATTATTTATCAGGCCTTAAGTGGCTGCTTATATTGTGGAGTTATTAGTACTTTGCAGCCATGATCTGGGTAGTCTCACAAGCTTAATAGAACCATTGTTGTTACAAAAAAACTTCAATTTCCCTTTTTTTACATAGGCAATTAGTCGGTATTTTTTAAGCTGGGGTACCAGTGAAGCTAAAGATTTTTTAAAGAAATTTTTTCTGAAAAAACCGTCCAATATATATAAAATTTTTCCTTCACGATACTCATGAGGGCGTAATTTGTATTCAGGGTTGGCAGCAAGCAACCTAAGTGTGTATTTGGAGATTTTAGCAAAGGCAATACTTACCAAAGGTTCACCGTTTTCTGTTTTGGCTATTATTATTTGCCTGTGCTTGCTTGCCTCCAACAAGCAGTGAAGCTGATCAGCATCAGCCCCAGATTCATTCGTCACACGAAGTACTATAGCCTCATTTAATAAATCTGCGCCTTGATGTTCAACAAAATACATTTTTCACTCCATTAAAACTGTTCATCGCGTCCCTGTCTAAAAGGGAAAAAAGGCGTTTTAAATACGGATAAAAATCGTAATCTTGAATGATATAGCCACTCTTATTGGTATCTATGATGGTTCTCAAAGAACAAATATCATTAATACGCCTTTCAATCCCATCTCCGTCACGATAGATATACTCATCCGCCATACTGCTATATCCTATTGACAACCTATTGCCTGAATAAATTGTGCTTTGTTCGGATAGTAAATTTTCGTATATCCAATTGGTAACACGGTCGTTTTCTTTAATAATTTTCGCTGTATCATTTACTCGCCCGGCTGCACAATAATCATCGACTGTACGGCCAATATAGGTGATGAAAAAGTAGCTGCTAAGGATGGCTCTTTTTATAGTTTGGATTACAAAGGTTTTGTAAAAACTCTGCTCATCCTGTCCATGCCAGCCCAGAGAGCGTGCCATAATAGTCATCAATGCATTGAGATCTTGGGTAAATTCAGCCAGAAACTTACTGGTTTTCGTTGTATCAAGATTATGTAATATGGAATAGAGGCTGGCGGTTAAAATGTCATTGACAAAGTCAATTGCATCTGTTGTAGGCAGAATGCTGGTTTTTATGGGGGAACCCATCGAAAATAAAGAGAATAATCGAGATGCTACTTTTCGCCATTCCAGAGTGCAGGAAAGTTTAGTGGACATTTCCCTATCTAGCCCGAATAGGAACCCCATATTGATGCAGGCATACTGATAAAACTTCTCTTCGTAGAGCTTTAAAAAATGTTCTTCAACAGATGTATCGGTTAAAAATTTGTGTATTAAATAGAACCATTCTTTGGCTACCAATACAGGTGTTGATGCCTCTTCAAAATAGCTAGTGACTTGTCCATAATTGCTCCCCGAGACCACAAAACTGCATAGCGCTGTATCCAATACGCGGCCATCCAAGCAGATATTCGAGGGCGTCAAGGCATTATGGGATAATCGTGCCATCCTGAAAAAGGACAACTGATCTGCACACTTATCCAAAAAATGTTGGATCAACGTATAAAATTCAGATAGCAAAGATTGCTTGCCAATACTTTTATAGATGCCGAGCACCCTAGAATAGTCAGACCGCATAAGCGAGCGATGTTCTGGCTTTAATCTGAAGTTGACACAGGGTAAAAAATGACCTGGCCTCACTACTGTCTCTCTAACCATAAGCACACTGGGAGCCTTGTTGCCATTATGTAGTGCAGAGGTATCATCCAGCAAAATTAAACCCTTGATCGTCTGTGTACCAACGGGAGATATTTTACTCAACAGTCGTGAATAGATGATCTCTTTCACTGCACCTTGTATATCCAGTCCTCCGTAGGAGTGTGATCTAAGTGCTCCATCTCCAGCCAGCGCATTGGCACCGCCCCCTTTTATTTGCATACCATTAATATTGACTACCCTGGCACCGCCTCCGTTAGTACCTATACCAAATCCGCCATAGCGTTCTGCGAACATCGTTTGTGTGATACCTGGGTGTATTCTGGATTCATCGGTAAAGAAATTATTTTTTGTAACCCATGAATAATTATCAAGAAATAGATCATTTGACATAGCATCACTGCTATTGGCAGATTGATCTCGCCACAACAACCGTGTACTGGAAATTTTATTCACTTCAACAGGAAGTTGATTAAAGGATTCAGCCAATTTAATTAACATACTTGTGTTCCTTATCCTTGTAGCGAAAGGAGAAACTTTACTGAGGCCGCTGTCTCGTCTGTGGTGAGTGCCTGATATTCTTTCACCTTTTTTGCGACGGATTCGGATGACATCACGTCATTAACAATGCTCGCTATCTGATCCACGGAGTCATTTAAAAAATCTACCGAATTGCTAATGCCCAATTGCCAGAGCAGGAAGGCGTTATCAGGTTGATCAAAAGTGTAAGGTGAAATGACCTGTGGAATACCACAGGCTAGTGCTTGTGCGCAGGTGCCTATGCCTCCATGATGTATAACTAGCGCTGAGCAAGCAAACAAATAACTGAAGGGAGCCGATGGCAGTGTTAAAACAGGATTATCTCCATTGTCTATAAACCTGGCGGTTTGTGAGTGAGCAACAAATACACCTGGTTTCCTGACTACGCGACAGAGGTGCCTTATTTTATCGATTAATTGGCTGGTAACCGGTATCCCCGTACCAAAGGTAAATGCCAAAGGCTTACCATATTGGGTGATAAATTCATCTAATTGTTTGTTGCTATGGTTATCCGGAGTGTTTCCCAAAATAAAACCTGTATTCACTAACTGTGTGGGCCAGTCTCCGGGATTGGGTTTAAACCACTCAGGAAATAATGCCAATATCGAAGGGCTAGATTGCATGCTGGGTAAATCCTGAATAGTCCATTCTGATAGCCCTAACTCTTTTCGGGCTGGATTTATCAGTGGTTTGACCAGCCTCTCTAAGGTATCTCTCTTCGCCTTCTCCTGAATTTGGGGCAATATTTCACTCCAAAGGCGCTCCTCAACTTGCCTGCGCATGGGATAGGCCGGGCTTAGGATGGAGCTCACCCCATAGGGGGCAAGCACTACCTGGCACGATTTTAGGCCAAATTCCTCGGCAGCCATTCTGGCCCCTGATAATATATCCTGATAAATAATCAGTGGATTATGCCTTTGCTGAACCACCCGTTGAATGGCTTTGAACGTGGGCTTGATGGCAGGAAAATGGAATTCGTTGTAGTGGTTTTGTGAGTGATAGCGTGACCAAGTAAGTGGACTGTTATAAGTGTTTTCATAATCTGTCTTGGTCGAGACAGGTAAGCACTCAACTCCCATTGTGTCCGCCAAAGGAATAAACTTTTCACTGCCAATAAAAGCCGCTTTCACTCCACATGCATTGAGTGATGAAGCTAATTTTATAAATGGAAGCGCGTCGCCTGTTGTGCCAAGTGAGTAAAGTAAGTAATCCATTTTTTAAATATACACTTGTGTGAATTATTGAAAAATAAATAAAAATAATATCGAAAAATATAAATCAATTTATTTGTGATTGCTGCTCCTGCTAACTATTCAATGCATAAATTTAAAGAAAGAGAAAATACATAATAAGAAAATAACCAATGAAATTAACTTATCTGTTTTGATAGATTTTATAATAGTAAATCTTGATACAATAAAATATAAGCTCCCCCCAATAACTCCTCCAATGTGAGCATAGAAATCTGAATTATGAATATATAAATCTGATATGACTTGAAAAATTAGAATAATAATTGCCCACCAAAAAGGCATTGGGTCAACCGATGGTTGTAATGCCTCTTTGCTTAAAATTTTTAAGGCTATATATGATCCAAATAAACCAAAAATTCCACCGGATGCGCCAACTACTAAATTGAACGGAGAAAATGCCAGTGAAAAAATCCAACCAGAAAAGGTTGATAGAATGAGAATATTAAAGTATTTAGCTCTGCCAAAATATTGCTCAAGCATTCCACCAAGAACGCCAAGAGAAATAAGATTAATCAATAGATGTACAGGGTTTAAGTGTAGAAAAAAAGCAGTTATAAATCTGTAATATTCACGGAACTCAATTGTACTCTTTGAAAACGCAAAATTATCCATTATCCATAAAAAATCATCTTTGTTTATAAAGAACAGTATGGAATTTAATATAATCATTATAAAAACGACAGAGTATGTCACAAGCTGCTTGGAGCAAGCAGAAGCTATTCCTTTCCAACTAGGTTCATTGTGATGAGAGTATTTTTTTTCAACCCATCCCAAGCATTTCACTAATGCATTATAGTCTCTATCGTCCTCGAACATGTCTTCAGTAAATATTACTGGAAAGCTCCCATTAACACCCAATCTACACATGTTGCCATTCTTCTTTGCTCCATAGGATTGAACTTCAATGGATTTTATATCTGAATTCCTAATTTTTTTTGTTGATAAAAGCCTGGTGACTAGCATGTAATCACTCATTATCTCAACGGATAACTGTCTCCTTGATAATCCGAACAATATCAGAGAGCAAATCAGGTTGTAGAAAATAAATATCTCTTGTGTGTTTGTTGGCCAAAAACCATGAGAAATGACATAAAAAATAATAATATTTCCACAGGCCAAGATGGCAAGCAGAGACCTAATAGGGTTTTTATTCTTTATTAAAAATTTCATATAAGAATATTCGTAAAAGACTGAGAAAAGGGTGTCTACGGGAGACACCCTTGATAGTACTAACCGAAAGTCGAATTGCTAGCTTGATAACCAGCGCCACCCCAATCTCCACCATCAGAACCACTACCGATAAAATCTGCTTTCGCTCTGAGTACATTGAGTAATGAGGCTAATTTTATAAATGAAAATGCATCACCTGTTATTACAGATGAGTAAAATAAATAATCCATCTTTATATCATTACTCTATTTTTTTGCACTATATTAATGCTTATTGTAGTTATGTGATTTTAATATTTTTTTGGTTGCACACAGCATAGATAATATTGAAACACACAATATTGCTAAAAATACCCAAGTGGATTCCGATTGCTCTATGGTTTTAGTTATCACTAAAACAGCAACGGCCCAAGTAGATAAGCCCAGTGCAATAGCAAATAATTGCAATTTGGTATTAACCATGATCACTCCTTACTTTGTTAAATTTATAAGTGTGACCTGCTTGGCCACACTTATAGTGTCATAATGAATTTTTACCGTACAAGGGAGAGCCCATAGAATTAATTGGCTCTCTCGTAATATATCCGCTATTGGATTATTTGCTAGTACACATCAACCCCAGCCAAGGGCATGATATGTAGCTCCACCCGAGAGAATAAGTGACCCCGCAACAAACCCCCAAGCTACTGGCCCTGCTGCCACAGTGGCCGCACCAATCACAAAGGCAGTTGACATTCCAAGCATTGCCCAATAACTGCTGTCTGTCCCATATCCTCCACCCGATCCTCCAGATATAATTTGTAAATCTTCGACAGAAACTTCTTCAAAGTTAAACTGTTCGTAGTTTCTATCCAAACCAAAAGTATTCATAAAACAATCTCCTAATTATTAATTGTCCAATAAAACTAGACATCCAAGTTAAAGTACTATCTGCCTTCCTGCAGATTTGACCGTCTCCGGTCTGTGAGCCACTAATATCCTGGTTATGGCAAGTTCCTTTGCATCACACCAGCAATATGGCGGCGGTAATCAAGAACTTGCTTGAGGGGGCGATCATCAATCAGGATTTCGCCTTCTGTAGGCTGCAGTAAACCCATCAGGCATTTGAGCAGGGTGGTTTTTCCACAGCCACTGGGGCCGGTGATGGCGACTGTTTCACCGGGTTCTATGATGAAGTTCAGGTTTTGAAACGTTGGCCCCTCAGTTTCGCCATACTGGAAGCTGAGATTTCGCACTTCAATTTTTCCGGCAAGTGGCCGTGTGGATGATTGGCTTGGCAATAGATCATCCTGTTCTTCAGTTTCGGTAAATACGATATCGGATAGACGATCCAGGTGCAGACCGAGCATTTTCAGTTCAATCCATGTAGCAATCAGTGTATCCATGGAGCTAACAAAGCGGCTTTTGTAACTCAAAAAAGCGTAGAGCATACCTACTGAAAAAATATTGCCCATAACAGCGGTAGCAGCAAAGTAAATCACCAGCAGATTTTCGATGCCAAAGAGCAAGCGGTTTATCGTGTCGTAACCAATATTCCAGCGGGTGATGCGTATTCCCTGGTTGATAGTATCGGCCAGACGGTTTTGCCATTGCCCTTGGCGATCATTTTCGCGCTGAAACAGTTTGATTGTTTGAACCGCACGCACGGATTCCATAAAGTGGGTATCGTGTCTGGCTTGGGCAATAATCTGTTCTTCGGTCAGCAGTCGTAAGGGTTTATAAAGTGCAAAGCGCAAGGCAGCGTAGAGCAACACCACAATGAGCACTAATAAGGTGAGTTTAATGCTGTAAAAGAACATTACTGTTAGGGTTATGACGGCCATAATGCCATCTACCACAGCTGCTACCAGGCTGGTGGTAAGCAGCTCTCGCACATTCTGTAAGGAACCAAAGCGAGATACGACATCTCCCATATGGCGAGTGGAAAAGTAGCTCATGGGCAGGCGAATCAGATGGCGGAACAGGTTAGCCGCCATTTGTATATTCAAACGGCTGGACAGATAAAGCATCACCCATTGGCGTAGTACATGGGTACCCGTCTCTATTAATAGCAGCAGCCCGAAACCCAGGGCCAGTACCAGCAACAGGTTGTCATCATTTCTGAGGATAACGTCATCGACCACCGTTTGCATGTAATAGGGGCTGATAATGGCAAATACTTGCAATAGCAGTGACAGTACCAGTATCTGTAACAGACTGCGTTTTAAACCGCTAATACGTGACCAGAAGTGATGTAGCTTCAAGTGTTTTCTTGTGTCTGCTACTTCGAATTTGCTGGTGGGTGTTAGTTCGAGGGCGATGCCGGTGAAGTGTTTATCAAATTCCTCTTTTGTTAGCGTTTTCTCTCCGCTTGCCGGGTCGTGGATAATCGCTTTACGACTTTTTACTGCTTTCAGTACCACAAAATGGTTTAAGTCCCAATGCAATACACAAGGCAGTTGAAGTCCTCCAAGGGAATCTGAATTTAATTTCAGCGCGCGACCTGCCAAGTGCAGTCGTCCTGCCATCTCCATCAGGTTTTTCAGGTTGGTGCCGTGACTGGATACTTGAATCCGTTGTCTTAGGTATGCCAGATCAGTTTCATAACCATGGAAACTGGCGATCATGGCCAGGCATGCTAATCCGCATTCGGCCGCTTCGGTTTGATGAATCATCGGCAGGCTGTGAGCACCACTGAAATTCAACAGTTGATCGGGGCTCGTTGCTGTTTGTTTTACGCTTTGCTCCGGTGACATATTCATTACAGGCGCCCTTTCAAACTATAGATGGGCTCCAATAGCCATTGCCATAAACGGCGCTCAGCCAGTTCTACGTCAGCTGTTAATGTCATACCGGACCTTAGGGGGATTGATTGCCCATAGGCATTTACCCCTTGCTCATACAAACGGGCTTCAACCCGATACACCGGCTCTTGCAAGGTGACTGGGGTGTTTAGCAGCTCACCTGGCAATAAGGGTGTTTTTGCCACACTCTCAATCTCACCTTGATAGAGACCAAATTTCTGATAGGGAAAGGCGTCGTAGCGAATATCCAGGCGCTGCCCTGATGCAATAAAACCCGCTGCTCTCACCGGCACCAGCAAATGAGCGACTAAAGGGCTGGCACTATCAGCCAATGTTAATAAGGGCACAGGATTTGTCGATGAGACAAATTGACCTTCACGAGCTTGCAGGTTATTCACGATACCTGCGCGTGTAGCGGTAATGATATGGGCGCGCTGACCTTGCAATTGAGCAATTTGCTGGGCAAGTTCACTCATCCGTGCTTGCAATTGATCCAGGCTATTAGCAGCTTCCTGTGCAAGTAGTCGAAGGTCGGTATGGCGCTGAGACAGCAAATCTTTCTGATTGCTGATTTCCCGTAACAGGCCTTGTTTATCGCTGCGTACAGAAAGTTCTTGGGAGAGTACCTGATCGTACTCCAGGCGAGAAATATGTCCTTTTTCAATCTTGGGACGATAGCGTTCGATTTGATTTTTTATCAGGATGTGGCGAGCATCTAGTGTAGCCAATTGTTCATCCATCAGGCTCAGGTTGTGCTTAATGGATTCAATCTGCCGCCGCAGACTGTTTTCTCGATCCTGCTGAGTTCGGTCTGCGCGCTCAATTTGTTCTGTGAGCAAGCGACGCTGGCTTTCATATTCTTCCAGCAGGCGACTTTCGAGGTTGCCACCATCGGCTAATATCCTGTCGCCATTGATAATTATTAATGGCTGGCCTGCTTGTACCTTATCACCTTCTTTCACCAGGATTTTCTTGACTTGACCGGATGCTTCCGGGTACAGCCTGACAACCCCGGTGGGTGGTTCTAACCAGCCAACCACCGTTTCTTTTCGCGCATAAGTACTGGTAGTAAGCCAAACAGCTAAGGCCAGTAACCAAACCAGCAACAAAGCAATCAATACAGAGTGGCTCACCTGCGGCAGAAGCAGTACATCACCGTGCAACCGGTCGCTTTTTTGTTTGATGACTTGCTCTCGAAAAAGCGGAGCTTTCTGAGTGGGAGAACATTCGTTGTTCATGGAGAATTTATCAATTCCTTGTATTGCCATTAGCATCGGGTGCCAGGCCTGCCAGTTAACAATGGCTATTTATTGTTCTTCCGCAGGACGCCACTCATTGGCGCCCATATTTTTAATTTAAACGACTATAACTTCTCGAAGCAGTAAAAACAAGCGACAGCCAAACTCGGAATGTTGACTTACCGCACATCTTGAAAAATGCGAAGAGAACAGGGTTTGGGAGTCATGCTTGCAATCGGATGTAGATCAGAGCCCACCTTGGAAAGACATTTCAATCAGGCGGACTGCAGAGCAGGGCGTTCCACTTTTTTCTGGTACACCATGAAGGCAGGTGTTCGATACCCCCGCTGAATTTTCCCCTGTGTTCCAGATACATGCTGATCTCCACTGGCCTGTGACGTCGATTTGAATGCGGGAGGTGGTTCTGAATTAGGTTTTCCGAAAATCGAACCTTCACTCCCACACTCCCACTTTACCGGTCATCAATTGGCACTTTTACGAGCGCAGTTAGGGAATTAGAGTCGTGGAGGCGTGAACGATACAGGTTCTGCAATTTCACTAACACAATAATGCTAAGAGGGAAATAACGATGTTCAGCAAGCTAAAAACCATAGCGGCAAAATACATGTTTACGGTGGCGACAGTCAGTGCACTGGCTGCTGGTAACGTCCAGGCGGCAACCGTGGATCTATTGGTTCTCTACGATACCTATTCAAAAAATTATTTTGGCGGTGATCCGCAGACAGCGATGAATAACTGGGTTAACCAGATGAACGCCGCGTATCGCGATAGCCAGATTGATGTGCAGCTGCGGCTGGTTGGGGTGCGTGAAAATAATCTGGCTGGGGCGGATATGGGGGCGGTCCTGGGCAACCTGCGGGTTAATGCCAATGCGATTGCGCTGCGCGATCAATTGGGGGCCGACTTTGTATCCCAGTTGCATGAAAGGGGGGCTTGCGGTGTGGGCTATGTCGCCGTTGACCGGAACTGGGCCTGGAACGTTACCGGGCCCGGTTGTGGTCCGATGGTGATGGCTCATGAACTGGGTCACAACATGGGTTTGAACCACTCGCGCAAACAGGGTGATACCAGCGGTGCCCGTTTCCGCTACGGGGTTGGTTATGGTGTGCAGAATGTGTTTGTGGACATCATGGCCTATGAGGGCGTGTTCAATACCACGCGTGTCAATCGTTTCTCCAACCCCAACCTCACTTGTCGCGGATTGCCCTGCGGGCTTCCGGTCGGCCATGCGGAGGAAGCTTATGCCGCCCTGGCTATTCACAATGTGCGCGATGAAATAGCCGCATTCCGTCCCACGGCTGGTTCATCCGGGCCGGTACAGGTTTCGCAGCATTGCAATTACGAGGGCTATACCGTTGGTTTACCCGTCGGGCAATATACCCTCAGCCAATTACAGGCGCGCGGCATTCTGAATGATGATGTGTCCTCGGTGCGGGTGCAAAGCGGTTACAGCGTCACCCTGTACCAGCATGATAATTTCACCGGCAATTCCCTGGTCAGGACCAGCAACGATAGCTGCCTGGTAAGTGCAGGTTTTAACGATGCGGCGTCATCCATCATCGTTTCTACCACGGGCAGCAGTTTTAATTTGTTGATCCAGGCGGAAAATTATTTTTCCAGCAATGGTGTCCAGTTAGAAAATACGACGGATACCGGCGGCGGTCAAAATGTGGGTTGGATTGATACCAATGATTGGATGGCCTATAGCGGTATCACTATTCCAACCTCAGGTACCTATACCGTTGAATACCGGGTTGCCAGCCAGAGTGGCGGCGGCCGTTTATCACTGGATTTAAATGGCGGCAGTATTGTGCTGGGTGAACTGGCAGTGCCGTCCACTGGCGGTTGGCAAAACTGGACGACTATTTCGCACACCGTGAATATCAATGCAGGTACTTACAACCTGGGTGTATTTGCCAAGGCAGGTGGCTGGAATCTTAACTGGATTCGCATCAGGCGCTAGGTGATTTTCGTCGCTATCCCGCCATCCGTACCGGAGGTAAAACCTGCCTGTACGGATGTTCCCCTCTTCACTTCTTTTGCAGAGAACACCATGAATAATAAATATCTGTTTGCACTTGCTATCGCAGTTACCGGTGTGGCGGCGGCCTGGTATTTTTCCAAGCCGCCGGCAATGGCGCCTTTACCTGTCCCGGCTACGTCTTCGGCAGTGAAGACAGTCGCGCCGGCAGGTGTCGATCCCGCGCCGGAAAACACTGCCATGGCAACTGCTGTGTCCTCAGTCGCGGCACAGCAGGTGATACCTGAAACCTTACAGGAGCGTCTTGACGCTATCGCAATACGTCGTCCTGAGTTGCAGCTGGATGTGGAGACGGTGCAAACCAAAATAGCGCAGCCGATCGCCTGGACACCGAGCGAAAAAATTCCACAGCACCTGCCATTAACCGCCGAGGAATTGAACGATGGACGACAGTTTATCGCTTTGGATGATTTGAAAATCGAAACACTCATGCCTGGCGATAGTGTGGATATCCAGATGCCCGATACTAAAAATACCTTTGAGGTGGTGATCGATAAGGTCGAAAAACATGATTACAACAGCATTAGCTGGTACGGCCATATCGAAGGTGCCGACGGCCAGGATTACAGTGTCAGCTTTACCCGCGGTGCATCCCTGACCGTTGCCGGGTTTGATACACCCGATGGCCACTATGTGTTGCAGGGACATGGCAAGGATGGCTGGATTGCTTCCAGCGGCTTGCTATATAAGCAGGACACCAGTGTGACAGATGCTATTTACCCGGAGGATGTGTTGGATGCGCATGAACACTAAATCCATGCGCGTTTAGAAACATTACGCCATCGGCAACTGGATATGGAAGCTGGTGCCGTTTTCCTCGGTGGAGGTCACCGCCATCTGGCCGCGATGGTGTTCGGTAATGATGAAGTAGGAGTAGGACAAACGCTGTTCTGCCGGGTAAGTGTGTGATGAATGGTTGGTGAGTGAAAAATAGGGTTGGAAAATATCCAACTGCTCTTCTGCGCTCAAACACTTACCGTTGTGGTGAATCTTGATCCACAGGGTTTCGTAGAACTCACTGATTTCCAGGTCGATGACCGGCTCAAAGGTGTCGCGCTGGGCATAGGCATTGAGTGCGTAAAACGCGCTGCGCATCACGCGCACAAAAACCTGCTGCAATTCAGCGGGAAAGCAGGGGATTAACGGCAGCTTATCCGCGTATTGGCGATGGATGTTGATGTCTTTGAAGCTCAGGCCATTGCTATCGGTAAACAGGTTACCTGCCAGTTCAATGGCATGATCCATGATAGGCGCAATAGCAGCAGGTTGTTTGCTGTCGCGATGCGCGCGCGCCAGGTCCAGCAGGTTGTGTGCAATGGCAGTAGCCTGGTGCGCGCTTTGGCGGACAGTTTCCACTTCCTGCAATAAAAACTCCTTCACTTCGCCAAGGTCGGCGGCTTCGATTTCCTGGCGCGCGCTGGAGACGCGCGAAAAAATATTGTTGATTGGCAGGCTGATGTCATAGGCCATGGCCGATGCCAATTCACCCATGGCCGATACCTTATCGCGCTCCGCCAGTTTGGTTTCCGCATTCACTTGTTTGGTGACGTCGGAGACCAGGATCACAATACCGGTTTCGTTATCCTCACCCAGGGCGTAGACGGTGATATCAAAACTGTATTGGCCGCGCTGGTGGTGTTTGAGTTGCAGGGTTTGTTTGGTGGCCAGCACCTGCTGCACCTGCTCGGGTGTCAGGGTGATGGCTGAGTAGGCCTTCCACAGGTTTTGCCCCAGTACATCGGCAATCGGGCGTCCGGTAATGGATTCGGCCACCCGGTTCCATTGGGTAATTTCCAGTTGTTTGTTTAAACCGATCAGCATCACCGGCATGGAGTCCACAATACCGGTGATATAGGCCTCGCGCTGGTGCAGGTTTTCATTGCTTTGCTGCAATTGCGCTGTGCGTTCAACCACGCGCTCTTCCAGGGTGGCTTTCATGTCCTTGAGCGCGCGGTTGTAGCGCAGGGCGCGCAGGTGGGCGCGCACCAGGAAGCCGAGCACTATGGCCAGGGTAATGATCAGTATACCGGCAGAGGTGTTGGCGACGTATTGCCAGCGGGTACTGCCGTCTTCGTTGCGGAAGACGGCAAACATGTCGGCTTGGGCGTGAGTGTGGATGCTCAAAAGCGCCAGCAGCGCCATCAGTTGCTTCATGGGGAACTCTCTGGTGGATGACAGGTGGGGCTTGGCAGCAAGCCTTTGTAAAAGGGATCTTGCAGACAGTCTAGCCAACCCCGTAAAAATGGCGGCGATTTTACCGGAATCTGGCCCGGCCCGTAACGTGGTATTACCGGAATGGGGCTGTTTGTGAATGTTTGAGGTACCGGAGCGTCTTTGGCGAGCGGTTTATCGCAGAGGATGCTCCTGTTGTTCGCGCGGCAGGTGCAAGCGATACACGCTGCCGGTGGTGGTTGTCAGGCTGATGCGTTTATCGCAGATCCACATGTCTGTTATCACCTCCGCCTCCGTGCGCACCATCAATTGCGCGCAGAGTTGCAATTGGCCGCCAGTGGCCGGTAATCCCATAAATTCTTCCCGATGTCGCCCGCGTACACAAAATTCCACCGTCGCCTGCTGTGCAGTACCGGGCAGTTCTTCGATGGTTAATTGCGGTTCGGCAAACACTTCCAGCAGGTAATTGAAAAAGCCGAACAATTCCTCGCGATTGTGCGGCGTGAATTCGGGAAAGCCAACACAGCGAATGTGCGGGTGAATTTGCTCCTGGAAATCCTGTGCACTGCCGCACAGGGCCGCTTTTAACAGGGCGCTCACCCGGGCGGATTCCGGCGCTGGAGTGAGTGGCGTTGGGCGGCTGGGTGACCGGGGCGAGCGGCAAAAAGGCAGGAAAACAGAAGAGAGTGACATGGCAGGCTCCTTGGTCATATGACGATGGGATTTTCAAGCTTGCCACTAGGTTAAGGTCAACCCCTGACAAAGGCTGTCAGGGGAATTGACCGGCGGGTTGTAATCAGGAACTCCTGACTACCAATTCGGTTTTCAGTTGTTCCGAGGTGACTGTGTCGCCATTAACCCGTGCGAGGATTTTTTCTACCAATAATTGCCCTCCGCGATGTATATCCTGGCGGATGGTGGTGAGTGGCGGGGTGAAGTAGGGGGCCATGGGAATATCGTCGAAGCCCACCACCGATACATCGCGCGGGACATCCAGGCCATGGGCTTGCAAGGCTTTGATGGCGCCCATGGCAATGTTATCGCTGGCGGCAAAGATGCCATCGAAATCGAGCCCTTGTTGCAACAGGGATTTTACCTGTGCATAACCTGACTCAATGGAAAACGCCGATTGTCGATGGCGCTCCTGGGTTGAGTGTCCGGCTTGGGTAAGCCGGTCAACATAACCTTGAAAGCGCTGTTCGATTTCCGGGTGGGTAATGTCGCCGAGGAATACCAGGCGCTTGCAGTCGCGGCTGAGTAAATGGGTGGCGGCAAGCTGGCCACCCTGGTAATTATCACTGCCCACGACGCAGTAATTGCTGTCACCGCGCGGTGCGCCCCAAACGACAATGGCATCGCCCTGCTCGTGCAATTGGCGCAGGGGCTGGTCGTCGCGGCCGGCACCGATCACGATCAGGCCATCGGAGCGCTTGGAGCCGAGCAAATGGGCGTGCCAGTCATCGCTGGTAATGGCAGGGCTGGAAAACAGCAGGCTGTAGTGATGGCGGTGCAATTCATCGGCAATGGCGCCGATCATGTCCATCATAAACGGGTCGGAAAAACCCTGGCCGTCGCGCACCTCGGCGTTAATCACAATCGATATGGCGTGGCTGCGCTGCAGGCGCAAGTTGCGCGCCCCGGTATTCAGCTTGTAATTCATCTCGCGCGCCAGCGCCTGGATTTTTTCGCGCGTTTGCGCGTTGATCATGGGGTTATTGTTGAGCGCGCGTGAAACGGTGGATTCAGCGACCCCGGCGCGACGGGCAATGTCCGCAATGGAAACCGGTGGCAGGGATTTGCTGGGCATGGGTACATCCAAAAAAACCATGATTGTCATGCCATGGTATGAAAGCCGTTGCGTTTATACAACAGGTGCCGGCACAGGTTCGCGTGTGCGACGGCGCAGTTGGAAGAGCAACAGCAAAATAATCGCCATGGGAACCAGTGCCAGATAAAACGCTGTCTGGCCACTGAAGCGACTGAACATCATACCGGTAATCATTGAGCCGGTGGTGCCTCCCAGCGCGGAGAACAGAATAATCAACCCGGCCATGGATGACTGCTGCTGGCGTGGCAGGGCGCTGAGTACCACGGAATTCAGGACCGGATAGATGGGGGCCATAAACAGGCCAATCAGCGGGAATAGATAAGCCACCAGCGGCAGGTTGAACCAGTGGGCGCGGGGATCGGCCTCCACCTGGTGGGACAGCGGCAAGGTCAGCAACATCAGGGTGGCCATCGCCAGCACGCAGCCGCTGAGCAGCCAGTGCCAGGGAATATGCTTGAGCAATTGGCCGGCGCCCAGCCGACCCAGCGCCAGGCTCAGGGCAAACAGGCTGGTGATTTGCACGCTGATGCTCGCCGGTAATTTCAGCACCTGGTTATTAAACGTCGGCAGCCAGCTGCCAATGCCCTGCTCGATCAGGACGTACAAAAACAATGAGAAGACAAAGGTGTACACCAGCGGACGCGCCGCCAGGCGCAGCATAGCGATAAAGTCATCCAGCGGACGCGCCCCGTCATCCCGCGCCGGGCGATCATCAAAGCGCACCGCCATCATCACCAGCAGGTTGATTCCGCAAATAGTCGCCAACAGCCAGTAGGTATCCAGCCAGCCCAGGCTGGCTGGGTTTTGGGCATCGATAAACGCGCCGAACAGCCAGTAGCCGGATAAAACCCCGAGCATAAATATGCCTTCAATGGTGTTCATCAGGCTGGCGTGGTCCTGTTTGTCCCGGGTGAGCAGGCCGATGCTGGCGTAGACCGATACCTTGACCAGCGCAAAGGCGGCGCCCACACACAAAAAGAATAGTTTGCTGGCCCAGAACTCGCGCAGCAGGGGCATAGCCAGGCAGGCAGCCACCACCACTGCCAGGGCGATCATCATGGCGCGGCGATAGCCCAGGCGCGGCAGCAGGGCGGCGACAAAAAACGAGACGATGGCAATGGGAATATCCTTAAAGCCCTCCAGGACAGCGGCACTTTCCTTGCTGATCCCAAAGCTGTTGATCGATTGCAGGATGACTATCCCCACGCTGTTGAGCAGCAGCCCAAACAGGAAGTAATTGAGCATCAGTACCAGGGCAATCAGGCGTTGGTGGGGGGCAAGGGGCATGGTGAAGATCTCGTCAAAAGCGTTTCTTATGAAATTATTGGCCGCTTCCCGGATTTGTGTTGCTCAAAAACCGGGCGGATTTGCCATCATAGCAATATCCGATTGGTTTGCAATCGATTGCGGTAAAAATAAACGCCTATAGAAACATTATGAATTAAGTGATCGATTACATATCAGCAATCGATTGCAAAAAGAATTGCAATCGATTGCTAAATAAAATTTTATCACCTAGCATAAAAAGGCGATGCGGTAATGCCCGGCGGTTGCTGTCTTCACCCGGCTCCGCATTGACTAACAATAACTACCCCCTATGGGAGGAGACACACCATGAACAAACACCCTCTGGCTCATGCCCTGGCCACAGTTAATCACCAGCGTTATTTTCCACAGGTTATCAGCTCCCTCGCCCTGGCTCTGCTGAGCCTGCCGGCCCTGGCGCAGCCGGGGGCGGCCGGGCCCGTCGAGGAATTGATCGTCACCGGCACCCCCGGCGGTGCCTCGGTGCGCAGGTTCGATGCCAGTTTTGCCATCTCCACCGTCAGCGACGAGGAGATCCAGCAGGTAGCGCCCGCCAGTACCGCGGATCTGCTCAAAACCATTCCCGGTGTCTGGGTGGAAAGCTCCGGCGGTGTATCCGGTGCCAATATCTTTGTGCGCGGCCTGCCCAGTGGCGGCGATGCGGATTTTGTCACCGTCGCCATCAACGGCCTGGCGCTCTACCCGGCGCCGACCCTGTCGTTTATGGAAAACTCCACCCTGTTCCGCGTCGATGAAACCATCGCCCGCCTCGAAGGCCTGCGCGGCGGCCCCAACCCGGTCTACTCCAATGGCCAGGTGGGTCTGACCACCAACTTTATCCTCAAGGAAGGTGGCGAGGAGACTGAGGGCACGGTGCGCTACACTACCTCGGACTACGAATTGCAGCGTATCGATGCGGTGATCAGCGGCAAGCTGGATCAGGATCTCTACTACATGATCGGCGGCTACGTCAGTTCTTCGCCCGGTGTGCGCGACGCCGGCTTCAATGCGGAAGAGGGCCACCAGATCACCATCAATATCACCAAGATCCTGGATAACGGCAAAGCCAATATCTTCCACCGCAGCACCGATGACCACGGCACCTGGTATCTGCCGGTTGCACTGGATGTGGATGGGATAAAAACCGGCCTGGATGCCAGCTACACCCAGGTGGGGCAGGCAAACCGCCTGGTATTGGTGCCAATCAGTGGTGCCGATGGTGAAGGCGGCTCGGAAACCCGCTGGGAATCCTTCGATATGGGTGAGGGGCGCGGCTGGAATGGCAGCGTTACCGGCGGTGCCGTCGAGCTGAACCTGAACAACGACTGGACCTTTACCGACCGTTTCAGCCTGACCAAGGGTGCCGCCAATACCCTCGGGTTTGTGCCCCAGGGCGCGGCTGTCAGCCTGGGCAGCCTGAACGGCGGTGCAGCCGGTGAAACGGTATCTGGCGCGGCGGTAGCCGCCGATGATCTGGTGCAGCAATTCGGCCCCTGGGTGGTGATGAAAGATATCAAGGCGTTCAACAACGACCTCAGCCTGGCCAAGCGCTGGGAGAATTACAAACTCACCCTCGGCTATTACACCTCCAGCTGGGAAGTGGATGAATGGTGGTCCATCGGTAACCAGAAGTGGTATCGCCTGGGCCACAACGGCGAGATGATCAGCCCCGCCAGTATCAGCGATGCCTGCCAGGGCCCGGAGGTGGCCACGTGCAGTTGGAAATACGATGTGGACGCCCTGGGCGATGCGCGTGAAAATGCGTTTTATATCGCCGGTGAAACCTATATCGGCGATGTCACCCTCGACGCCGGTGTGCGCGTCGTCAATCGCAAGACCCACTATGCGGTAGATCACACCACAGACGATGATGGGCCGCGCGATGGCATTACCGATTTTGTTGCAAGCGCCGATGAGGACAAAGTCTCCTACACCGCGGCGGTCAACTGGAATTTCCGCGATGATATGGGGGTGTTTGTGCGCATTAACGATGGCCACAAATACCCGGACTTCGATGCCTATCGCGATTTCCGCGGCGATTACAACAATGGCTCGGATCTGGTTATCGATGTCAGCCAGTTTGAGCTGGGTTACAAACTGGCGCGCGACAACTACTCGCTCTACGCCACGGCCTTTTCCAACAACACCAAGGGCCAGCCCTTCTGCGATGTGGGCGGCGCAAGCTGTGATCGCCTGGAAACCAAAGCGGTGGGGGTGGAACTGGACGGCAAATTGTTCCTCGGCGATTTTGTGCTGGATCTCAACGCCACCTTCCAGGAGCCGGAAATCGATAACGGCGAATTGGCCGGCAATCAGGTGTTGCGCCAGCCCACCCACCAGGTGCGCCTGACGCCCAGCTACCAGTTTGCGTTTAACAACGGTGTAGAAGCGTCTGTCTACGGCACCCTGAGCCTGATCAGTGATCGCTACGGCGATAATGCCAACACCAACAAACTCGACAGCTATACCAAGTTCGATTTTGGGGTGCAGGTGAGCGTGGACAACTTCAACGTCCAGTTGGCCGTGGATAATGCCACCGACGAACTGGCGCTGACCGAAAGCGATCCGCGCGCCGTGGGCACCTCGGCCAACGGCCGTTACATACTGCCGCGCAATGTGAAGTTCAGTGTGGGGTACAACTTTTAGGCTTGCCCGTTCGCTCAAGCAGTACAAGAGCGCTGCACCCGGGCCATCCGGTGTGGAGCGCCGATGGTTCCGGAGCATTGACTGCTTAGCACTTGGAGCCCGTCACCAGGAGGGCTCCCTTTTTAAACCTTCAAGTGTCAGCGGGGTGGGTTTATGCAGCGGATATTGTGGCTGTCGCTGGTGTTGGGTCTGCTGGTGTCCTGTTCAATACCAACAGACAGGGCGGGCGGTGGAACAGCGGTACGGATAGATTATGCAAGCGGGTTAACTGATCGCGAAAACTCTATGTTCAAAGAAATCCAGTTGTCAGGCGTTTTTGCCGATTCAAAAACCTTTGTGGATAGCCATCCCAAATTGCCCCTGGCGGAAATCGCCGAGCTTTACCATGTCCGGCAACAGCAGGCGGGTTTTGACCTCGCCGCTTTTGTTCACCGGTATTTTGAGCTGCCGCCGAGCATTGCCTCCGGTTTTGTCAGCGATACCTCGCGCCCGGTGGAAAAGCATATCGACATTCTCTGGGATGTGCTCACCCGCCAACCGGACAGGCAGGAGGCGGGAACCCTGCTGCCCTTACCTTACCCCTATGTCGTTCCCGGCGGCCGCTTCCGCGAAATTTACTACTGGGACAGCTATTTCACCATGCTCGGTTTGCAGGCATCGAAGCGCTGGGATCTGATGGAGGGTATGGTGAATAATTTTTCACACCTGATCGACACCATCGGCTTTATTCCCAACGGCAATCGCACCTATTACGAGGGCCGCTCCCAGCCGCCTTTTTACGCCCTGATGGTGGAGTTGCTGGCCAATAAACAGGGTGAGTCGGTGCTGCTCGCGCATTTGCCGCATTTGCGCAGGGAATATGAATTCTGGATGGAGGGCGCCGCTAAACTTTCGCCCGCTGCACCCGCGCATCGCCGTGTGGTGCTGCTGCCGGATGGCAGCATACTCAATCGCTACTGGGATGATATAGCCGCGCCGCGCCCGGAATCCTTCCGCGAAGACTACGAACTGGCGGAAGCCATCGGCGGCAACAAGCGCGAGCTGTACCGCCATATTCGCGCGGCGGCAGAATCCGGCTGGGACTTCAGCAGCCGCTGGTTCAAAGATGGCAATGGCATGGCCAGCATCCACACCACCGATATTATCCCGGTGGATTTGAATGCGCTGGTCTTTAACCTGGAGCGGATGCTGGCCCATATTTATGGCTTGCAGGGCGACCAGGATCAGGCCACGCATTACTACCAATTGGCGGAGCAGCGCAAACAGGCGTTGCTGCGCTACTGTTGGAATGCGCAGCAGGGATTTTTCCACGATTACGATTATGTCGCCGCACAACAGACGCCGGTCATGTCGCTGGCGGCGGTTTACCCGCTTTATTTCAGTATGGTCGACCAGCGCACGGGCGACCGGGTCGCCGAACAGATAGAGGCGCATTTTATCCAGGCGGGCGGTGTGACCACGACCCTGGCGACCACAGGCCAGCAGTGGGACGCGCCCAATGGCTGGGCGCCGCTGCAATGGCTGACCATCCAGGGCCTGCGCAATTATCACCACAATTCAGCGGCGGAGCAGATCAAACAGCGCTGGATTGCACTCAACCAGCGCGTTTACCGCAACACCGGAAAGTTGGTGGAAAAATACAACGTCTATGACCTGGATGTGGCCGGCGGCGGTGGCGAATATGAATTACAGGATGGCTTCGGTTGGACCAACGGTGTCTTGTTGCACTTACTCAACGAAAGTACACCCTGAGGCTATCCCCAACAGACGCTCACACAAAGGAAAAGCCGGGGGGATACTGGTGATAGCCATCAAAATCCCCCTTGCTGAGCGGAACACCGGCATGGCGCGCTATCGCATAGGCCATGCCCAGGTGAAAAAAGAAATTCGGTAGCGCGTATTGCTGCAGATATTCTTGTGCCGGCAAATCCAGGTCCTGGAAACCCGCTTTATCGCTGATGCTGGCACAGGCCGGTGTTATGTCTTCGGTAGGGAGTTGTGTCAGCCACTGGATGGTCTCTGCCAACTGCTGTTGCAATCCCGCATAACTGTGATCGCTATTTTCAAAACCTATGCGTTCACGCCCGAGTAACGGGCAGAGGGCGCGCGGCGCAAAATTGGCGGCGGTGCGCACCTGTGCAAGCAGCGGCAACATATGGGGATGCAATTGTTGCCCAAGCAGTTGGCAGTCGCCTTGTGTATGAGCCTCCATAAGGCGCAGCATGTGTTGCAGCTGTTGCAAATAGCGAATAAAAACCGGTATCGGGTTCATCGGTGTCCTGTCCTTAAAAACGGTAATGTTGCACCACCCAATCCGCCGCTTCCTGCAAATGGTTAAATACCTGGATCGCGTTGGACAGGTCGTGGCTCTGTGACATGGCATTGCGCACCGCCACACACGTAATGCCTGCGCGTGTTGCCGCCTGCAGGCCGTGCGCTGTGTCTTCGATGGCGATAGCCTCTTGCGCGCTGAGCCCCAGGCGCTGCAATGCCAGCAGGTAGCTATCGGGAGCCGGTTTGTTATTGCTCACATCTTCACTGCTCACAATGGTGCTAAACAGTGGCTGCCACTGGTAAGCGGCCAAGGTGGCATCGACGCAGTTGCGCGTTGAGCCGGTGACCACGGCGAGCTGTGCGCCGGTAGCGGCGAAACGGCGCACGGTCGCATCGGCATGGGGCATAAGTGGAAAGGCGGTGCGCGCTATGTAGTCGCGCGTGACCTGGTGTTTTTGTGCGGCGAGCGAAGGTGCGTCAATCGGTAACTGGTGGCGTACAGTCAGGTCCAGTGCATTTTTTGCGGTGGGAATGCCTGAGTAGTAATCGCGGTATTCCTCGGCGCTCAGGTCTACCGCATAAGCGCGCATGATCTCGCGCCAGAGTTGGTAATGTACTTCCTCGGAATCGACGAGCGTGCCGTCGTGGTCAAACAAAATCGCTTTTAACATGCCCGGGTTAACCTGTATCTGTTTAAAGGGCGCAGGGTGATGGACCCCGCGATGGGCGAGAGTATGCCAGAGCCCAGGGTAAATACCTGTTAATACCGGTGTTTGGGGGGCCGCTTTTGCGGACTGGCAGGGTTAATTTATGTTCAGGGACTGGCATGATCGGGGTTTTGGTGTAATCTGGACAACGTTGTCAGTCGTGTTTTATTTACAAGAATATCCAAAATCACACCCAAGCATTGCATAGACAGGAGCGGATTCATGAAGGTAGCGGGTCGAATTTCCCGGTCGGGCTGGATGGCCCTGATCCTCGGGGCTGTTATGGGGCAGGGACTGGCGGTGGGGGCGAATGCCGGTAACCTCACCCAGGCACAGCTCAGCCAGTTTGCTCGCGATGCGCAACTGGCATTTGCACCAGTGAGCAACTTTGCCCTGGGGCATGGCCAATTCCAGGCACAGCTAACCCTGAATAACCAATCAGCAATTGCCTTGCCCGCTGGCAAGGGCGATTGGCGCATTTACATCCACTCCATCCGCAAGTTGCACGAAAACAAGGTTGCAGGTTTGCAAATCAAACATGTCCAGGGCGATTTACACGCATTGGAACCCAGCGCGGATTTTACCGGCCTGGCAGCCGGTGCCAGCCTGGAAGTGCCCTATTCAGGCGGTAACTGGATTGTGAGCTACAGCGATTTTATGCCGCGCGCGTTCATCGCCCAGCCGGGCTTAGAGGCGGCGGTATTTGCCAATACCGATACCGAAGACCTGACCCGTTTTGTGTCGCCTTTCGTGCGTCCGGAACAGCAATTGCGCTTTAATGCCCCCACGGCAGACGCTTTCCCCATAGTGACTTCCGCCGGTCGTTACGAAAGCAATCGCGCGGTTAACGCGATCAAGCCCGTGGAACAGCTCGGCATTATTCCTACGCCCAAGTCGGTGAAATACCGGCGCGGCAGTATTCAATTGGATGGCAGTTGGCAGATCCGCTACGCCGGCAGCCTGACCTCCGAAGCGCGCTACCTGGTGGCGCAACTCAAGGCGGCGGGGTTGGAGCTGAACAGTGCGGCAGACCATATCCCGGCCCAGGGGCCAGTGATTCGGCTGGCACTGGAACCGGGCGGGGTCTCCGAAGCCTATCACCTGAGTATTGGCAAAGAAGTGATACAGATCCGCGGCAGCGATAACGCCGGTGCTTTTTACGCGGTTCAGAGCCTATTGAGCCTGCTGCCTGCCCAAACGGCTGCCCAGTACACGCTGCCAGTGGTGGAGGTGAAGGACCAACCGCGCTTCTCCTGGCGCGGCATGCACTACGACATGGGCCGTAACTTCCACGGCAAGGCGGTCACCCTGCGCCTGATCGAGCAGATGGCGCGCTACAAGCTCAATAAGCTGCACCTGCACCTGACAGAAGACGAAGGCTGGCGTATTGAGATTCCCGGCCTGCCGGAGCTGACCGAGGTAGGTGCTTTCCGCTGCTTTGACCTCACCGAGCAGTCCTGCCTGTTGACCCAGTTGGGTACCGGCCCGCACAAATCCGGTTCGGGTAATGGCTATTACTCGGCAGAGGATTTTGTCGAGATTCTCAAATTCGCGGCGGCACGCCATATCGAGGTAATTCCCGAAATCGATATGCCCGGTCACGCCCGCGCTGCTGTCAAAGCCATGGACGCGCGCTATCACAAGTTGTTGAAAGCGGGTAAAAAAGCCGAAGCCGAGCAATTCCTGCTGTCTGATCCGGCGGATAAATCCCAATACCTCACGGTACAGAACTACACCGACAACTCCATCAATGTCTGCCTGCCCTCGACCTACGCCTTTGCCGACAAGGTGGTGTATGAGTTGCAGCAGATGTATCGCAAGGCCGGGCTCAAGCTCAACACCTTCCACATGGGCGGTGACGAGGTGGGGGCGGGCTCCTGGGTGGAGTCTCCCGCCTGTAAAACCCTGTTTGCGACGCAAGAGGGGGTTGCCGGCCCGGCAGACCTCAAACCCTATTTTGTCAGCAAGCTGGCGGCGATTACCCATGAGCGCGGCCTGGCGCTGGTCGGCTGGGAAGACGGCCTGATGTACGACCCCAACAATACCTTTAACCGCAAGGCGTTTGCCAACGAGCGGGTACTGGCCAATGCCTGGGATAACATCTGGGAATGGGGTGTGGCAGATCGCGCCTATCGCCTGGCGAACGCCGGCTACCAGGTCATCCTCTCGGCGGGAACCCATCTCTATTTTGACCACCCCCACGAAGCCCACCCGGAAGAGCGCGGTTACTACTGGGCGGCGCGCTATACCAGCCCGGGCAAGGTATTCGGGTTTATGCCGGATAACTTCTATGCCAATGCCGACACTACCCGCGAGGGCACACCGATTGATAACCTGGAGGCCCTGGTGGGGCGCTCCCTGCCCAAGCTGGAAAAGCCGGAAAACCTGCTGGGCATGCAGGGCCAGGTCTGGAGCGAAACCATCCGCACCGCCCAGCAGCTGGAGCAGATGATCTATCCGCGCCTGATGTCGCTGGGTGAGCGCGCCTGGCACAAGGCCGCCTGGGAATCGAATGCGCCGGATACAACTGCCCGCACCGCCGATTGGGCGCAGTTTGCCCATACCCTGGCCAAGCGCGATCTGCCCAGGTTAGTCCAGGCCGGTGCCGATCTTTACCTGCCGCCGCCGGGTGCGGTTATTGAATCTGGTCAGTTGCTGGCCAACACCGCTTTACCGGGATTGGCAATTGAGTTCAGCCTGGACAAGGGCGCCAGCTGGCAGCCCTGGACGGCCCCGGTTGCCCTGACGGCAGAGCAAAGTGCCTCGGTTTGGCTGCGCAGCCGTTTGGGGGATAAGACCAGCCGTGTCTCGACCCTCTAGGGGGGGACTACCGGACAACATTTACTTTAAGTGCCAGATAAATCCGACAAAAAGCCCGCCTTGGCGGGCTTTTTGCTTTCATGATCGGGGCGAAATTGCATAAGTTCGCTTAAAAAAGTCAACCTTGCTCGCATTTGTGCGCAAAAAGAGTGAATTTTGTAGAATTTCTCCAGTCGTATATTTCATTCTGGTTAAAGGCTCCTTATGATGTCGGTGCATCATTTGTGTGCAGGCTTGTCTTCCCATTAACAAGAGCGCAATAAAGCGGTATGCCTTTACAAGAAAAAATTAATAGGTAACCCCATGAAAGTCGATTTATTCACGTTGGTCTTGATTGTGTTTGCCCTGGGGGTTTGTGTCACCCTGGTAGACGTGGGAACCCTGTTTTCAACGGCTGAAGCGACAGTGACAGACGAAACAGAAATCACCAGTGCCCGGGAATAGGCGGCTGTAGGGACGACAGTAAACGGCTTTACGCATCAACCGAGATAAAACAACCACTCCCGCTGCGGCGGGAGTGGTTGTTTATGGGGTTCACCTGGCGCAGAGGATCAATTCCTGCTCGGTCGCCAGGGCAAATAAAGGAATATCCCAACTGGCTGTCGCGAGTGATTCCTCTTCCTGGCAGCTGTGCGCCAATCCCACCAGATAGGGTTTGCCTTTGGGCTTTTGCTGTTTAAAGGCAAAGGTCCTGTCATAAAACCCGCCCCCCATCCCCAGGCGTGTGCCCTGTCGATCAAACCCCACCAGCGGCATCAGCGCCATATCCAGTAAATGTGGCGGCAGGCGATGGGCCTGGCGGAAGTCGGGCTCGGCAATGCCGAAACGGTTGGGGGTCAGGGGGGTATCCGGCCCATAAGCGACAAACCAGAGTTCGCGTGGCTTGTCCGGCCGCAAGACCGGCAGGTAGGTGTGCTTGCCCATTTTCCAGAGCTGCCGGGCCAGGGGCTCCGGGTCTATCTCTCCATCATTGGCGCTATAGAGGGCGATATGTTGGGCGCGCAGCAGCTGCGGCATTTTCAATAGCTGGCGCACCAGCAGCAGGGCGGCTTGTTGTTGTTCCTGTGGGCTCAGGCTGCGCCGCCGGGCTCTGAGCCGGGCGCGCAGTGGCTGGCGCAAATCCCCATCGGTCATACAGGTTCTCTCGCACTATCAGGGTGAATGCACACCATAAACGACAAAGGCCAAAAATCGCGATGATTTTTGGCCTTTGGTACAGAAAGAAAACCCCGAAATGCCGCTACCAAGCTGGCCTTGAACCCAAAGGTTCAAGGTGGCGATACCTGTGGCTTTTTAGGCTTTCCGTCAGGCGGACATGCACACCAAACACAACGAGATACTGCCGGGCTACGATTATCGGCTCAAGGACATAGTCGGTTTGCGTACATCCCAGGGCTTTGCGCCAGTATAACCCAGCTCCTATGGCTTTTCGCAAATGAATTTATGCTCAAAGCCTGTAAAAAATTAGGCGTAATCAATCTTAAAAAACACTGGAAATTAGCGGTTTTTTACCCATTTGTGTGGTAAGTGCACAGTTTGATGGCGCCTTGATCGAGTGTGCCTGGGCGCCAACAAAAACGCCCGCTGCTGCGGGCGTTTCAGGGAGGATTGGGGGCGGATTAATCGATTTTGTTGGCCAGGCTGCGATCCAGTTTTTCGTGCAGGCGCAACAGGTCAGCCTGGTTGGCTCCCTTGCCCTGGTTGCCGGATTGGCGCGCCTGGAGCAGTTCGTGGCTGAGGTTGAGCGCCGCCATCACCGCAATGCGCTCCAGGCCGATGACAGCACCGGTGCTGCGAATGGCTTTCATGCGTTCATCCAGTAACTGGGCCGATTCCAGCAATGCCTGGCGCTCTTCGCGCGGGCAGGCGACCTGGTACTCTTTATCGAGGATTTTCACAACAACAGTTTCATTGCTCATGGCGGCTTCCAGCTTATTCGGCATCCAGGTTGCGCAGGTGGGTGATCATGGCTTCAACGCGGCTGCGCGCCAGTTCATTCTTTTCGATCAGGCGCTGGCGTTCGCGCTGCCACTCGCTTTCGCGGGCTTTCAGCTCAGTATTTTCCTGCTGCAAGCGGTTACACAGCAGGATCAGCTTGTCCAGCTTGTTTTCCAGGGATAACAGCAAATCATCAGACATGATAATAAATGACCAATAGGAGCGCGGGTCGCTCACTATATTGCGCCCCAGTCACAGGGTCAATCGCCGCCCCCCAAGTTAAGGTGATTTCGAGAAGTTGTGCCTTACTAAATGATAAACATACAAGTTTTGATAAGGATGTCCAAGTATCAGAATTGGCTATATAAAAAGACGCAGGGGCACGGGCGGCCAGTCGTGATAGGATTCGCGCCTTAGCTATACGAGGTATCTATGACCGATCGCCAACCCCAGACTTATTCCCCCCTCAGCTTCGATGACCTGGCCAACCTGCTGGCCCCGCTGGGTACCTTGAACAGCCCCTCGGAATTGCACGGGCTCCTGTGTGGCAAGCTGGCCGGTGGTGCCCAATTGACGGAAATTAACTGGCTGCTGGAGGCGGTGGAGTTCCTCGACTTTGTCTCCGCTCCCGATGAAAAAGTGCGCATTGCCCTGACGCACCTTTATCACAACACCTTGCAGGCATTGCAGGGTGATTTCAATCTCAAACTCATGTTACCGGACGACGACACCCTGCTCAGCGATCGCGCGCGCTGCCTGAGCCAGTGGTGCCATGGTTTCCTGACCGGCTTTGGCAGTGTCGAACTCGCCACCAAGCGCGAGCTGGATGAAGAGGCACAGGATATGCTTCAGGATTTTTCCCACATTGTGCAGATCCAGGTGGATGACGAGGAAGATGAGCCGAGTGCAGAGGCCGATTATATGGAAGTCGTAGAGTATGTGCGCATGGCGACCAACTCGCTCTATCTGGAATTTGCGCCAGCGCAAAGCGATGCGGCCGATAAAGACCTAAGCTCTGCTAACCACCAGACCGTGCATTAATTTAACGCCCCGGATTATCCGCGAGATACGCATGAGAATTACCAAAGCCGAATTTGCCCGCCGTCGCAAACAACTCATGGCGCTGATGGAGCCCAATTCCATCGCGATAGTCCCGGCCGCGCCCGAGCGCCAGCGCAGCCGCGATACTGAATACCACTATCGGCAGGACAGCGACTTTTTATATTTATCCGGTTTTGAGGAGCCCCAGGCTGTCCTGGTGTTAATTCCCGGGCGCGAGCATGGTGAATATGTCCTGTTTGTACGCGAGCGCAATCGCGAGCGGGAAATCTGGGATGGCTATCGCGCAGGCCCCGAAGGTGCGTGCAGTGAGTTTGAAGCGGACGATGCCTTTCCGATTGATGATATCGACGATATTTTGCCCGGGTTGCTCGAAGGCCGGCAACGTGTCTATTACGCCATGGGGAAGGATGCGGACTTCGATAAGCATGTGATGGATTGGGTCAATACCATTCGCGCCAAGGTGCGTTCGGGAGCAACACCCCCAGGTGAATTCCTCGACCTGAGTCACTTTTTAAATGACATGCGCCTGTTCAAAAGTGCGGCTGAGTTGCGCGTGATGCGCGAAGCGGGCGACATTTCCGCGCGCGCCCATGTGCGTGCGATGCAAGCCTGCAAACCGGGGGTGATGGAATATCAACTCGAAGCGGAAATCCTGCACGAATTCCACATGAACGGTGCGCGCTTTCCCGCCTACAATTCCATTGTCGGCGGTGGTAAAAATGGTTGCATCCTCCACTACATTGAAAACTCGGCGCCCCTGAAAAATGGCGACCTGGTATTGATCGATGCTGGCTGCGAACTGGATTACTACGCGGCGGATATCACGCGCACGTTTCCGGTCAATGGCAAATTCTCGCCCGAGCAAAAAGTCCTGTACGAGATTTGCCTGAATGCGCAGTTGGCCGCTATTGCGGTGGCCAGGCCCGGCAACCATTGGAATGATCCCCACGAGGAAACCGTGCGCGTTATTACCTCTGGCCTGGTTGAGGCAGGATTGCTGCAAGGTCATGTGGACGAGCTGATCCAAAGCGAAGCCTACAAGGAATTCTATATGCACCGCGCAGGCCACTGGCTGGGCATGGATGTGCACGACGTGGGCGATTACAAAGTGGGTGGACAATGGCGAGTGCTCGAACCGGGCATGGTGATGACCATTGAACCGGGTATTTATGTCGCCCCTGATAATGAGCGTGTTGCCAAAAAATGGCGCGGTATCGGTATTCGCATTGAGGATGATGTGGTCATCACCAAAGATGGCAACGAGGTTCTGACCAGCGGCGTTCCCAAAACTGTTGCAGACATTGAAGCATTAATGGCACAAGCCTGACCGGCAATGAATAATTCCCTCGCGTTTGATATCGCCATTATCGGCGGCGGCATGGTAGGCACCAGCCTCGCCAGTTTGTTGGCAGCGGCGTGTCCATTCCTGCGTATTGCACTGATAGAAGCACAGCCACTGGCAGAAACGGGCGAAGCTTATCAGCCGAGTTTTGATGCGCGCTCCACCGCCCTGGCGCAGGGCAGTGTGGATGTCTTGCGCGAGTTGGGATTGTGGAGCAGGCTGGCGCAGCATGTGACGGCTATACAGCAGGTGCATGTATCGGATCGCGGCCATTTCCTCGGCGGCGTGATAGAGGCTGCCGAACACCATCTCGATGCCGTTGGCTACGTGGTAGAAAACGCCTGGCTTGGGCGTGTCCTGCTTGACCATGTGTTGCAAACACCCGCGATTACCTGTTTCGCGCCGGCCCGTGTGCATGGGCTGCAACCCCAGGTTGACGGAGCCTTGCTGGCGCTGGAGTATCAGGGACAAGCGCAGTTTATCCACACCAGGCTTGCGGTGATTGCCGATGGCGGCGACTCGCCCTTGCGCCAATCGCTGGGCATACACACGCAAGTGCGCGCCTATGGCCAGACCGCCATCATCACCAATGTGGAATTTACCCAAGCCCATGGCGGTATCGCTTACGAGCGTTTTACCGACCAGGGCCCCATTGCATTATTACCCCTGGGGGAATCACCCGATGCCTGTCGCGCGGCACTGGTGTGGACGCTGCCCAATGAACTTGCGGACAACATCCTTGCATTAAGCGATGCGGATTTCCTCGAACACTTGCAACATCGCTTTGGTTTTCGCGCCGGGCGCTTTACCCGTGTGGCCACGCGATTTGCCTATCCACTGCAACTCCGGCTGGCAGAAGAACAAATTCGCTCCCATCTGGTGTTGCTCGGCAATGCCGCGCATTTTTTGCACCCGGTCGCAGGGCAGGGATTTAACCTGGCATTGCGCGATTGCACGGCCTTGGTGGAAACCCTGCGAATTGCGTTGGACCAGCAGCGCCATCCCGGCGACCTGGCGGTACTGCAAACCTATCTTGAGCGGCAGTCGCTCGACCAGCAATTAACTGTGGAATTTAGCGATAAGTTAGTGCGCCTGTTCTCCTCGTCGCAATTGCCATTGGTTGCGCTGCGCCATCTGGGCTTGCTGAGCCTGGAAACCCTGTTTCCCCTCAAGCAGGTATTCAGCGCCCAAACCATGGGCGCTGGCGGTCGTCAATACCGCTGGCGCGAAATGGTGCCAGCGGTTGCCGATGACCTGGCCGGACAGGCGATTTCACCGGCAGCCCCGCAACCGCTAATAGATGGGACTCATGTGGATCTACTGATTGCCGGTGCCGGCCTGGTAGGTGCGGCCCTGGCTTGCGCGGTGGCACAAGCGGTACCCGCGTGGCAGGTTGTTGTTGTCGAGCCCGGTGTTGACTTGCCCGATTATGCCGGCACCCGGTTTGATCCGCGTGTCGTTGCATTGACGCAAGCATCACAGCAACTGTTAATGGATATTGGCTGCTGGGATGCGATAGTGGCGCAGCGCCTATGTTCCTACACGGATATGCACGTTTGGGACGGAGAAGGTACCGCATCGATTGCGTTTGATGCCGCTGAAGTGCGCCAGCCCCAACTGGGGCATATTGTGGAGAACTCTGTAGCAGTGCGTGCGCTGCGCCAGCGTATGGCCCAACTGCCCAATATCCACCTGGTTCAGTCAGCCGCCGTGTTGGATATGCAGCAACCTGCTTCAACCGCTAGCCACATCCAGGTGCTCTTATCGTCAGGCATTAAACTCATCGCCCCTTTGGTTATTGCCGCTGACGGCGCCCACTCCAAAGTGCGCGAGTTGGCCGGATTTAAAACGCGCGAGTGGGATTATGGGCAGCAGGCGATTGTCACTACGGTGCGCTGTGAAAAGAGCCATGCCTTTACCGCCTGGCAGCGCTTTATGCACACCGGCCCCCTGGCATTTTTGCCACTGCAACACCAGGGTGATACACACTATTGCTCGATTGTCTGGTCGGCAGACAGTGGGTTGGCCGATCAATTAATGGCGATGGACAGGGTTTCTTTTTGTGCAGCGCTAGCGCGTGCCTTTGAATATCGCCTGGGATCTGTGGAGCATTGTGCAGAGTTGCTGGCCATTCCGTTACGCCAGCGTCATGCCACCCAATATATCCAGCCGGGTATTGCCCTGGTAGGCGATGCTGCCCATAACATCCATCCCTTGGCCGGACAGGGGGTCAACCTGGGGCTGCTGGATGTTGGCGCATTGGCGGCGGAATTAATCCGTGCGCATCAGCGGGGATTGCCATTACATGACTATTCGATTTTGCGTCGCTACCAGCGCCAGCGCCTGGCCGCGAACCTGACAATGATGAGTGCCATGGAGGGGTTTAAACGCCTCTTTGGCTCTCGTGACCTGGCGGTTAATTGGCTGCGCAACACCGGAGTGCGTTGGTGTGATCAACAACCTGCACTCAAAAAAATCATTATTAACGCCGCGCTTGGCATTTCGCGCTAACAGTCTTTGTATGAGAGCCACTCATGGATCTGGATACACTTTTTTCAATTTATCCCTTTGACTGGAAAGCCATAGGTACGGCGATTTTGTGTGGTTCTATTATCGGGATGGAGCGCCAATTGCGCGGTAAGCCGGTTGGTATTCGCACGTCTTCGCTGATTACCCTGGGCACCTATATCTTTATCGCCGCCTCCCTGGCAATTTCTGCATCGCTGGCAGGGCCGGAAAAGGTCGTTACAGATCCCTCGCGTATTATCGGCCAGGTGATTACCGGCATTGGTTTTTTAGGCGCCGGTGTGATGTTGGCCCGCGATGGTGTTGTATTGGGGGTGACGTCGGCGGCCACTATCTGGGCGCTGGCATCCATCGGTGTGTGCATTGCCATCGGCTACAACCTGGTAGCCATTAAATTATCGCTGGTGGTGATTGCCGTCCTGGTTGGGGTCGACCTGCTGGAAGACTATTCCCAGGCATTCACGCGCGGTGTACACAAAAAATATCAGGATTGGCGCGGCAAACATAAAACCGGTTCTGAATAACCCTATTTCATATTGGTGTAAAAAAGTAACACTATCCTGAGAGGCTCATATGAGTAAAACGCGACTTGTCGCACACTTTTTAAATTATGTCTTGTTGCTGTTGTTGTTGGCATCTGTTGTGGGATTTTTGTCTTTTGCCAATATTTATGGTGTCTTTCTTGCCCTGGTGACAGCGACAATTGCCTGGTTTGTGTGTAAACACAATCGCTGGGGCTACTTTGCAGCAGCGGCCTGGGGCCTGGCCTGTTATCAATTAGCGAAGCAAGGCTATGAATTTCAAGCAATTAAACGTCAGGTGATGATTGTCGGAATTTTTGTCATTCCTGTTGCACTCTTTTTGCACGAGGTATTGGCAAAAGTGCCCACAAAATCCGCACAGGATGAAAAACACGATGATCCATCGGGGAGCAATATGCCTGACTAATTACAGGCAGGTTACGCTTGGTTATAAAAAAACTCCGTCCTGTTTAAATTCACTGAGAATTGCTTGACTCCCCCTAGGCAAGTGCTTTAATTTTGACCCGCTACAGATTGAGATTCGACCCAAGACTAGACTTTTGTAAGATTTCCGCTTGCTCAAGACACTTGGACGCACCACGACCTGAGCAATAGCTTTATTAACAAGCTATATCACCCTGGCTTTTAGTAAAGTCGGTTATTTTGTTCGGTCAGCTACAGCTGACACTTTTAAAATGCAAGACGAGGAATTTATGTCAGATATAGTCTCTGGTGTTGTTAAATGGTTTAACGACGACAAGGGTTACGGTTTTATCGAGCGTGAAGGTGGTGCCGATGTGTTCGTTCACTTCCGTGCAATCAATGGCACTGGTCGCAGAACACTGAAAGAAGGCCAAAAGGTCACTTTCGAAGTAACCCAAGGCCAAAAAGGCCCGCAAGCGGAAAACGTAACTCCACTCTAAGTGGAGCTGAAACAAGGGGTGATTGAGCAATCAATCACCCCTTGTTGTTTGGTTCATCTTGTGACGACAGGTGTTAACCTGTGCTTCCGCCCATGACGGAGGCAGAAGAGTCCCATAATCTATTTTTCTGCAAGATTGTCTCCCTCGTAGGTCCCTGTGGCTGTTTCCACCCGTTATTTGTGTTGATCCCCGATGCTGAATATCGAATGGTTTTTCTGGCTGATAATCCTATCGCTGGCCATCCTCTATTGGCGCCATGCCCTGCGTGTTAAGGAGTGGGCCTATATGGCAGCGCGCAAACGCTGTGAGGAATTGCAGGTGCAAATGCTGGATGAGAGTGTTTATTTGCGCCGTTTGTGGGTTAAACGCAATGCACAGGGCAAGCTCGTTTTCTGGCGGGCCTTTTATTTTGAATTCACAGTATCCGGCGGCGAGCGTTATTTTGGCCGGGTGCTGATGCTGGGCAACCTCATCGAAGAAGTACAATTGGAGCCGCACCGTTTGCATTAACGGTGAGTCTGTATTTCACATATCGTATAAGCAAGCAAGGGTGTTTTATGGCTATTCGCTATCTTCATGATACCCCTCTGGATGTGGGACAGGTCATTGCACTTTATCAACGCACCAGCCTGGGTAAGCGCAGGCCTGTCGATAGACCGGATGTGTTTGAAGGCATGATTCGCAATGCCAATCTTGTGATCACCGCCTGGGATGAAGATAAGCTGGTTGGCATTGCCCGTGCACTGACGGATTTTGTCTATGTCACCTACCTGGCAGATTTGGCCGTTGACGAAGACTATCAGCACCAGGGAATAGGCAGACACCTGCTCGACCAGGTGCAAGGACACACTGAGCCTGACTGTATGGTTGTGTTGTTGGCGGCACCGCAAGCCAACGATTATTACCCGAAGCTCGGGTTTACCCACAATCCGCGCGCCTGGATGTTAAAGAGTAATTACTGATGACTGATCCATACCTGGCTGAAAAAATCGGTGGTTGGAAAACCAAAACCTCAAAGGTTGTCTACGAAAATCCCTGGATAAAAGTTTGCCACGAAGAAGTGGTAACGCCCAAGGGAACCGATGGTATTTATGGTGTTGTGCATTTTAAAAATACAGCTATCGGTGTCCTGCCAATAGATGAGGATGGCAATACCTGGTTGGTTAAGCAAAGCCGTTATAGCCTAAACCAATACACTTGGGAGATTCCCGAGGGCGGTTGCCCCCAGGGAGAAAGTCCGCTGGAGGCCGCCAAACGTGAACTGGAAGAAGAGGTGGGATTAAAAGCACATCACTGGCAGGAATTCATGCGCTTGCATCTATCCAATTCAGTGACAGATGAACTCTGCATTGTGTTTATCGCGCGCGACTTGTTTGTCGGTCAACAACAACTGGAGGCCAGCGAAGATATTGAATACCAAAAAATACCACTACAGGATGCCATTGCTATGGTGATGCGTGGTGAAATCACCGATGGTATTTCTGTTGCTGCCTTGTTGCGTGCCGCCCAGGGGTTAAGCTAGCGACCTTATTGGCCGCTATTTATTTTTCCCCAGCAGTGTATTGAGTTGCGCCAATACATCCTCGGGATTCTCAAACCGGCTAAAGCGTTTTAACTCCTTACCCTTATCAAATAGCAGCAGTGTTGGGTATTCACTGTTCTGGTAATAGCGTGCAATCGCACCTTCGGTATCCACTGTCACGGGATAGCGGATGTTGAATTTTTCGATGTACTCCTTCAGGTATTTTTCCTCTGTCCACAGGTGTGATACATAAGACTGCAAGGGAATATTGGGATGCTGTTTGTGCAACTGGTTAACCAGCTGATCTGCCTGCGTGCAATTGCGAGCCATATCTGGATGTATATCGGCCATATACCAATCGCACCAGGTAGTGGCGAAATACACCAGTGCCAGTCCCTCTGGTAAGGTTACTGGGGTGCTGGTACGCGCTATCTGTGCGCTATTCTTGGCCGTTGCCAAGGTTCCCAGGCTGGCAAGCTGCTCCAGGTTACTCGCCAATTGGGCATCATCTTTGTACGTGGTATAAACCACGTCGCCGGTGCGATTGATCAACACATGAAACGGGGTGCCATGAAATTGGAAATTGCCGGCGATGGAGCCGTTGTTATCCATCACGATGGGAATGGTTAACTGGTGTTTGTCTTTTAAAGCCTGAATATAGGTGTCTTCCTCGTTAATGTTGAGGTTCACCGCATAGAAGGCGATACGGTCACGATAACGCTCGTAAGTCTGTTGCAAGTGCGGTAACTCGCGTCGACAATCCAGGCACCAGCTCGCCCAGAATTTCAGGTACACCGGTTGTTTGCCCAACACCTGCTGCAAAGATACCGGATCACCGTCAAACACGGCATACTGCGCATCCAGTTGCAATGGCTTGGCTGTCGCTTCCAGAGTTAGCAACATGCCAATCAATAAACTGCCTATTATTTTAACGATCATCAGTGTTCCGCCGTACCCTTCAATAGGGAATGAACATTAAAAAAGCCACCCAGTAGACCGAGTAAAGGTCAATTGGGGGGCATAACCTCTGTATAGCTGCGTTGTTTCATTGGGTTAATCCCGGTGGTTGGGTTTCCACAGGCTGCGCAGCCAATTGAGCCAGCCGTTGTTACCCAGCATCAGTTTATCCAGTTGTTCCTGATTATAAAAATAATGTTCGGGATTGCTAAATAATAATTCGCGCTTGAGCATCCGCCTGTTGGGATTGATGGTTTTAATCACGCGCGCCGGATTACCTGCCGCTACTGTGTTTGGCGGAATATCCCGGGTTACCACCGCCCCTGCACCGATAACGGTGTTTTCACCGATGGTGACCCCCTTGGTAATAATGACCCGCTCACCCAACCAGACATTATTGCCAATGATCACCGGTTGTGTGCAGCGAAAAGGGCGGATGCGATTATAAATGCCGTGCCAATCGCTATCGCTAATGGTGACATTGGCGGCCAGCATACAGTTATCGCCGATACGAATAGATTTTCCTGCAGAGAGGCGTACGCCGGGAGCTATCAGACAGTAATCACCAATCACAATTTCAGCGTCTCCCTGTTTGCCCGGCCAGCTGGTAAAACGCACACAGTTATCGCTCGCACAAATAATCTGCGCATATTTACCCAAATGAATATTGCGCCCAAAGATGACCAGGCTGCGTGGATGTGCAATTTCGGGAATGGTGCCGATGCTATCGAATTGCGGGGCGATAAAGCGCTTGATGTACCAGTGGTTGATGGCTTTATAGAGTCGCTTGATCCTGTAGGGAGTATTGCTGCGGCGCATGTTGGTACTCGTCTGTTACACTGTGCCCGGTTTTTTGTGAGAGCCCGCTATGCTGCCAATAGATATTGACGCTGTAAAAGGTTTTTTGGACAAGGATGAAGGTGCTGCACTTTATGAGTATGCCTTAAAGGCGTCGATTCTGGGGCCTTGTATGGAGATTGGCAGTTACTGTGGTAAATCGACGGTGTATTTGGGCAGCGCCTGCCAGCGCGCACAGACCCTGCTCTTTGCGGTCGACCACCACCGCGGTAGCGAGGAGCATCAACTGGGGGAGGCATATCACGACCCGGCGCTCTATGATATTGAAGCTCAGCGCATGGACAGCTTGCGCGAATTTCGCCGCACCCTCGCCCGCGCACACCTGGAAGATACTGTCGTGCCCATAGTCGCGCCCTCGGACCTGGTGGCACGCCACTGGAATACACCGCTGGGCCTGGTTTTTATCGATGGCGGTCACAGCATGGAGGCAGCGCTCACCGATTACCGCTGTTGGGCACCCCATGTGCAGCGCGGCGGTTGGCTCGCCATTCACGATGTATTTCCCAACCCTGAAGACGGTGGCCGTCCTCCCTATGAAATCTGGACACTGGCGCAGGCGTCGGGTTTGTTCGAAGCCTTGCCGCTGATCAAAACCCTGGGATTGTTGCGCCGGTTATAAGGCGCTAGTGAATCACCCAAATAAAGGCCAAACCACCGCGCCAGGCATTTTTGCTGAATAACAGCGGACTATCTTCCATTGTGCTCTGGGCAAGGTTGTCGTAGCGCATAAACAGCGCCAGGCGCGTTTGCTCGTTAATAATGCGTAGCGAGTGCGACACGGCCAGCTGCCCGAACCAGCCACTGTAACCGCTATCTGTTGTATAGGCCGGGCGTGTGCCGGTTGCATAGCGCTCATCAACACCATAGTAATAATGATGATAGGGTTCGGTGGCCAGCGTAATGCCCGCTCGATAGGAGAGCGACCAATCGTCTATGCGCTGACGCCACATGAGCTGCGGTTGTAACACCTGGCCGATATAGCCGCGTTTGTCGCCATGCAGCGCAAATACAAAGCGCCAGGGGATTTGCAACTGCAATCCCTCCTGTAGGTTTTCACCCATCAGTAACAGGTTGAGCGATGGCCCCAGTTCGGCGGTGGAACCCAGCTCCGGCATACCCTCGCGCGCCCTGTTTTTTTCACTGTCCGGAGTGATATTGGCACTGGCGCTCAGGGTGAACTCGTAGGTATCTGAGCGCACAACATTACCGCGCAAGCCATCGCGGTCGGATTGAATAAATTTGCCGCGATACACGATATAGGGAATGGGGGCCACATAGCTGCGGTATTCATCGGCGCCGCGATAATCCGGTCCGTAAAGCGCACCCAGGCCTACGCCCAGCTCCCAGGTTTTGTGTTCATCCTGAGCGTAGGTGCTAGGTACCATCACCATTAACAGGGAAAACTGCCGGAGAAAAAGCCTGGATAAACGTGAAGCAGATGAGAAAAAACAGGTATGCATCTTATCCCTTGTATAATGGCAACTTTGGATGCCCGCCATTCTAGCCCAGGAACCGATTGTGACCACCACTTGTACTTTCTCAACACTGCCCCTCAGTCGCGCTATGCTCGACAACCTCGCCTCTCTGGAATACACCAGTATGACGCCTATCCAGGCAGAAAGCCTGCCCTGGGTATTGGCCGGGCGGGATCTGATTGCCCAGGCCAAGACCGGTAGTGGTAAGACCGCCGCCTTTGGTATTGGCCTGCTGGAAAAATTACAGGTAGACAGTTTTGCGGTGCAGGCCCTGGTACTTTGCCCGACACGGGAGCTGGCTGACCAGGTTGCCAAAGAGCTGCGCCGCCTCGCCCGTTTTACCCACAATATAAAAATCCTTACCCTGTGTGGCGGTGTTGCTATTGGGCCGCAATTGGGCTCCCTGGAGCGCGGGGCGCATATTGTAGTGGGTACGCCGGGGCGCATTGTGGATCACCTGCGCAAAGGGTCTTTGCATTTGGATCGCTTGCAACAATTGGTACTGGATGAAGCGGATCGCATGCTCGATATGGGATTTGCCGATGACATCAACACGGTTATTGCAAGTGCCAATAGCGAGCGCCAGACACTGCTGTTCTCAGCCACTTATCCCGCCAATATTCAGCAAATGAGTGCCCGCTACCAGCGCGATCCGGTGCGGGTTACCGTTGAAAGCCTGCACACCTCACAGCAAATCCGGCAACATTTTTATGAGTTGGCTGAAGGCGATTCCAGGACCAGTGCTGTGATCAATTTGCTGGCACATTTTCAGCCGGCGTCCACCCTTATTTTTTGTAACACCAAAGCGGAGTGCGAGGAATTAGCCGATGGTTTGCAGGCTAAAAAAGTGGCTGCCCTGGCGTTGCACGGCGATATGGAACAAAAAGAACGCGACCGGGTGTTGGTGCGCTTTGCCAATAAAAGTTGTGCGGTATTAATTGCCACCGATGTAGCTGCCCGTGGAATTGATATTAAAGACCTGGATGCGGTGATTAATTATGAGTTGGCGCGCGATAGCGAGGTGCATGTCCATCGCATTGGCCGGACCGGCCGCGCCGGCGCCGAAGGTTTGGCCCTGAGCCTGGTGGCCCCCAGGGAAATAGTGCGGGTAAATCGCCTGGAGGATTACCTTCGGCAAACCATAAGCCTGGAGGCTGTGCCGGATAGCGATACTAACTCACTGCCGCAACCGGTGATGGCAACGCTCAATATTGATGGAGGCAAGAAAGACAAATTGCGCCCGGGGGATATTATCGGCGCTCTGACCAAGGATGCCGGCCTGCCCTTTGAAAAAATCGGCAAAATCGATATTTTCGATTTTGCCGCTTATGTCGCTGTTGATCGCAGTATCGCCAGGGCGGCCTTGCGGCAACTGCAAGAGGGAAAATTAAAAGGGCGCAAATTTCGCGCCCGCTTGTGCTAATTGCTATAGAAACATTAGTGCAACACATCGCCACCCAATAATTTGCGCACCTCTTCGGCCGAGAAGTGGTAATGCTGGTTACAGAATTGGCAGTCGATATCGATACTGCCTTTTTCAATAAGCAGTTCTTCCACCTCATCCCTGCCAATGGTGAGCAGTGCACTGGCGCTGCGCTCGCGCGAGCAACTGCAGGAGAAACGCAGTTGGTTGGGTTCAAACAGTCGCAGCGGCTGCTCGTGAAACAGGCGGTGTAACAAGGTGGGATGGTCCAGCCCGCACAGCTCTTCCGCAGTCACTGTATCGGCCAGGGTCGTGATGGTTTTCCAGCGATCCTGGTTGTCTTCCGGGTTGGTATTTAATTGTTGGGGCAGGGCCTGTACAAATAGCCCTGTCACTGTCTGGTCATCGGCGGCCAGCCACAAGCGTGTGGCGAGCTGTTCGGATTGCTGGAAGTAATCCTCCAGACAGCCCGCCAGGTCATCGGCTTCCATGGGCACTATGCCCTGGTAGCGCTCCAGTTTTCCCTCGAAGTTTTCACGGCGTTGCGGCTCGATGGTGATAACCAGGACACCATTCCCAAGCAGATCGCGCAAGCTGCCCTGGTTGGCCTGTTGGTCACTGAGTTCAATATCGGCATTGGCGCGCACTATCCCGCGCAGGTTCTGGTGGAAATTGCATTCCGCCATGATGGTGCTGATGGCGCCGTCGCCGCGCGCTTGCAGGATAATTTTACCGTCGAATTTCAGGGTGCTGGACAGCAGGCCTACGGCCGCGAGGAACTCACCCAGTAATTGGCGGATAGCCGGTGGTTGTTGATTGTGGCTGAGTACTTCGCGATAGCTGTCGCCAAGCGTGATAATTTCACCGCGAATATCGCAGTCATCAAATAAAAAACGGTGGAGCAGGTCGTTGCTGGTCATGGGTGAACCTTTAAAAATAAACTCTATGGCTCGCAATTCTCGCTGATAATCCCATTGAGCTCGGCGAGCATGTGTTGGCGTTCTTGTTCGGTGACCTTAACCACTTTTCCATCGTCACCAATAAAAATCACCCGGCCGCTGATCTTGGCCTGCCGTTGCCTGGCCGCTTTGCAACGCTGTGTGCGCTGTGCCTGTTCTTCCGGGTCGGGTGCGTTATAAAAATCCTGGTCGGCAGGTTTTTCCTTACGCAATATTTGTTCAACTTTGCGCAGTTCTTCGCTACTGGTATCAATATTTTGCTTGCTGACCTGCCGGGTGATGTCCTCGGCTTCCGGCGCCGGCTTTTTATCGGTGTAATGGACCTTGCCGTCTTTGTCTACCCAGCGATAAACATCGGCACTTACGCTCTCGCTGCACAACACCAGTAAGCACCACAGCAGTGGCTTGTACATAGTGGCTCCTTGTCGAGTTAATCCTCGTTGTCGAGTAAATTGATACGCTGGAAGCGGTGAATCTGGCGGCGTTCCTTTTTGTTGGGGCGATGGTCGCTGACAATAAAGGCACCCAGCCCTGCCTTGCGCTCAAGGCGGCGTTTTTCGCGCAGGGCAACACTTGCTTCGGTTTCCGCGTACAGCAAGGCGGCTTCCGGTGCACCGCGGCGCTGGTCGCTGAGGGCTTTTACCACAACCGTTTTTTCATCCCAGTCCTGGCGAATATTCAGCACCAGGCCGATAGTCACTTCCTTGCTGGCCTTGATGCGCTGGCCATCGCAATGGATTTTTCCGCCGTCAATGGCCTGTTTGGCGAGGCTGCGGGTTTTAAAAAAGCGTGCCGCCCATAACCATTTGTCGATGCGGATCTTGTCATCGTCCGCGTCGTCCTCAAGAGTGTGTTTTTGCTTGCTCATAAATCGGTGCAATAGCCCTGGCGTGCAGGTGGCATGATTTCATCAAAATGGTGGATGGCCGGGAATTGTTCCATGCGGCGACTGATTTGGCTGTCGGGCTGGTGAATACCAAGCAGGTGTTTGATGCCAAAGCGACGCGCCGATTCGAGGATTCGCGCCGTGTCATCGATAAACAGGGTTCGCTCCGGATCGAAGTCCTCGCGCGCTTGTAATTGTTGCCAAAAGCGCTGGGATTCCTTGGGCTCATTGAATTCGTGCGAAGACACAATCACATCCAGCCAGCGATCGATGCGTGTGATTCCCAGCTTGAGGTTGAGGCTTTTGGGATGGGCATTGGTCACCAGCAGCACTTTCTTGTGGTGATCGCGCAGGCGCTGCAGGAACTCCCCCACATGTGGGCGCATCTGTATTTTGTGTTTGACCTCTTCTTTCAGCTGGGGGATATCCACCTGCAGCTCGCGCGACCAAAAGTCCAGGCAATACCATTGCAGGGTACCCTCGTACTGGTGGATATCCTGGGTCAGGCGGCGATTGGCCGTTTCCGGGTCAAGGCCGTGAATGGTGGCATAGCGCTGGGGCAAATGGTCCAGCCAAAAAAAGTTGTCGAAATGGAGGTCCAACAGGGTACCATCCATATCCAGCATTACTGTGTCTATTTGATTCCAGTTAACCATAAACCTTGTTCGTCGGTGGAAGCCATAATGCCATCCAAGCCAGAGATTCTTAACCGCGGGACCGTTGCCCGCAGCCGCTTGTTCCGCGCCGATGAGATCCACCTGCGTTTTAGCAATGGAGAGGTGCGCACCTATGAGAAGTTGTGCACCGGTGGGCCGGGTGCGGTGCTTATTGTACCCCTGCTCGATGAAAATACGGTGCTTTTGGTGCGCGAATATGCGGTGGGCATTGAAGATTACCACCTGGCCCTGCCCAAAGGTGCTATGGATCTGGGAGAAAGTTTACTGGAGGCGGCCAATCGCGAGCTGAAAGAAGAGGTGGGGTACGGCGCGCGGCAGCTCAAATTTCTCAAGCGTATCCACCTGTCGCCTGCTTATATGGAACATGGGATTAACCTGGTGTTGGCCTGGGATTTGTATCCTGAGCGTTTACCGGGTGATGAGCCCGAGCCTATCGAGGTCGTTCCCTATCCGCTGGATAGGTTGCTGGAGTTGGTGATGCGTCCGGATGTATGCGAGGGGCGCAGTATCGCTGCCCTGTTTATGGCCCGCGAGTGGCTGGCCGGGAATTTATCCCTGGAGTCAACCTGAGTGTGTCAGGGAGTTGTTTATCGAAGGAGGTTGTATGTCACCTGTCATTGATGCTGCATTGGTGCGCCATTTGTTGGCGATTGGCCGCGATGCCGGCGCGGCGATTATGGCCATTTACCGCGATAAGGACAGCCACGGTGTGGTTCACAAGGCGGATGATTCGCCATTAACTGCCGCTGACCTGGCGGCCCAGGCGGTGATTGCTTCCCGCTTGGCTCAATTGCTGGACTTACCCATTGTGTCTGAAGAGGCGCAGATTCCGGCGTTTGCCGAGCGCTCCCGCTGGGAAAGCTACTGGCTGGTCGATCCGCTTGATGGCACCCGCGAATTTGTTGCCGGTAATGGCGAGTTCACCGTGAATATTGCCCTGGTCCACGCCGGTCGCCCCATTCTGGGACTGGTGCATGTGCCGGTGACGGATATTACCTACCTGGGGATTCTCGCTGAGGCACAACCAGCCGGCGCCTGGAAATACCAGGGCGATGGTACTCCCCAGGCAATCCGAACCAGCGATATTAACCAGCGCCTCAGCCAGGGTTTACCCCTGCGGGTATTGCTAAGCCATCGCCATGGAACCAGTGCGACACTGGGCCTGGTTGAGCAGCTGGCCCGCGCCTGGCCCGGCGGGATAGTGCGTTGCAACGCCGGCAGCTCGCTCAAGTTTTGCGTGATTGCCGAAGGCGGAGCAGATTTTTATCCGCGCCTGGCACCGACCAGCGAATGGGATACGGCGGCGGCCCAAGCGGTATTGGAAGCGGCGGGGGGCGCGGTGGTTGAAGCGATGGGATCTGATGCGGCACTGCAACCCTTGCGTTACAACCAGCGTGATGAATTGCTCAATCCCTACTTTTATGGTCTCGCTGATGGAACTTTTGCCTGGCAGAGCCTGTTAATGGAAGGTCGATTATAAATCTCTATGTCTTATAGCCATTTTGACAGCTATCCGAGAAGAAAATGTTCTAACCCGGAGTTGGTCATTTCCTGAGCGGCTTCTAGCCTTAAGGGGATGGCGAATGTTACATAACGCCTAACGAAGGTATTTGTTTTTCTGCCTGAGGATCTAGGGAGTGACAACTGTGAAAAGACAAAATAAAAATCTGCGTCCCGATGTAAATACCCGCCGCGCTGATTTGCTGCGCGAAAAACTCCTGCGAGAGATTTCCGATTACGAGCGCCAGCTGGCCGAGCTCAAGTTAGTGGGTAACCACGTCAACTTTACGATGATCCAAACCTACAAAGAGCTGATTGCCGCGCGCCAGGCGATGCTCAAGCGCCTGCCTGTCCACTATTGAGCCCGCTAGCCGGAGTGAACCCGGCTTAGGCGCTCCAGGGAAAAGCGCGGATCATAGCCGCGCAGACTGTTATTGAACTGGTCGTTGGCCGGGCGTTTTGGCGATAGACGCTGGGCTCCCTTGTGGCTGAAGTGGGTATCCAGCCAGCGACTGGCTTCGTCGAAGGGCATGGGACGCTGGATGAAATACCCTTGTACCTGGTCGCAGCCCAGTTCGCGCAAGCAGCCAATCTGCTCCCAGGTCTCTGCACCCTCTGCCACGACCGCCAGGCCCAATGCGTGGGCGATGGCCACTATGCCTTTGGTGATATCCCAGTCCACTTTGTTACCGGGCAGGTCTGCTACAAACGAGCGGTCGATCTTGAGTAAATCCAGCGGTAGTGTCTTAAGGTAGGTGAGTGAGCCATAGCCGGTTCCGAAATCATCTACCGCCATGCGTACCCCCAACTGGCGGCAGCCGAGCATGATGCGCTTGGCGCGCTCCAGGTCTTCGAGCATAGCCGTTTCGGTAATTTCGATAATCAGCTTGCGGCCAAAGGCCGGGTGGCTCTCGCACAGGCGCTGTAGCTCCAGTAAAAATACCGGGTGCACAAAATGGCGCGCCGAGATATTGATATGGATATCGAGGTTAAAGCCCTCGCGCTGCCAGCGCTGAAATTGACGTGCGGCTTCGCGCAGTACCCAATTGCCCAAACGGTACTCCAGGTCGCCACGGCTACCTTCGAGGGCCTGGATAATCGGCTCGGCAGTGACCAGATCGCCATCGCTCCTGCGCCAGCGCAGTAGCGCTTCAAAACCCAGGATGGATAAATCCTGCAATTGGCAGATGGGCTGATACCACAACTGTAATTCCTGCCGTTCCAGTGCACCCTCCACATCGACAATGGAAAGTTTGGCGGCCGTCGTTGGCGCAGCCCTGACGGAAGCGCGATGATAGCGGTCCCCTCCCTGGCTTTTAGCAACATACATGGCTGCATCGGCCTTGCGCAGCAGGCTGGTTTCGTCGGTACCATCCTGGGGCGCAAAGGCAATACCAATACTGCCGCTGAGGCGTCCGCGCTTGCGCCCTTCGCCAAAGGGTGCGCGCAGGGCTTGTAGAAACCGTTTGGCCAGCAATTCAATATGGCCTTCGTCGCACTCGGCGATAATTAAAAACTCATCGCCACCCAGGCGGCCGATCTGGTCGCCTTTTCTCACCACATCGCTCAGGCGCTGGGCCAGGTCGCGCAGGAGTAAATCACCGGCTTCATGGCCCCAGTGGTCATTGGCGGATTTGAGTCCGTCCACATCAATAAAAAACAGTGCAAAGCTGCGCTGGTAACGCTGCAGCCGCTCCAGGTTTTGATCGAGGTGGGCGAGGATGCCGCGCCGGTTTAGCAGCTTGGTGAGCGGGTCGATGCTCACCAGTTCGCGCAGCTGCCGCTCCAGCTTTTCGCGGTGGCAAGCCACCGCAATCTGGCTGGCAATACGCTCTGCCAGGGCCAATAGCTGGGGGGCTATACCGGTGGGTGCTGGGTTGGGGGCAAACCAGGAGGAGGCGAGTACCCCCAATACCTGGTCTGAGGAAATCAGCGGAATCACCAGGTTAGCCTGCAGGCCCGCATCCACTAGCTGTGCCATGGCATCGGGTGACTGTGGATAGTTACGGGTAAAAATACTGGTTTTGCTAATCAGGGCACGACCGGAAATACCGGAGTTGGCGGGAAAGCGCAGTCCGGTAAACGTATCTAACAGGGCTTTGCGTTTGCCTTCAAATAGTTTGTATTCGAGGGTTTCCTGATGGTCATCGAGCAGGATCAGGGCAGTGCCGTCGGCACCTAGCAAATCGCGGACGGCCGCTGCCGCCTTGCGAAAAAACTGTTGGAAGTCCGGCTCAAGGGTGAGGGCATCCATAGCCGCCAGCAGGGAGGGCACGGCGGTTTGCAGTAAAACGGGGTTGATCATGGATGCGGGCTCATTGATACCTCGGTTGTGCCTGTCAATAAATGTGAGCTGGTGCACAATAATTGCGGGCTTTGCCAAGGCTGCAATAAGCTTGCCACTCGCAGGGGATTCAAGCCGGGATCATGGTCGGGGACTATAGGTGCGGCTTTATTGGATCGCTGATCCCAATACCCTGGGCGACTGGTTGGATGGAGTCCCCAACGGAAAGGGGATACGCCTTTTGCATGCGCAATTCTGGTGCGGGACCTATCCGCAGCGGTTAGTGTTTTTGGTGTGATGCCTATAGGCACCGGACGATTATTTTCCAGTGCCAACAGGCATCGCCCCCTATTGCCATTGGGAAAAATACTGGGTTTTTCAATTTCTTCCTGCGTCTAGAGCGCCAATTTGAATTCATACGATTGTATTGGACGTGAAATCACTATATACAATGGTATATAGCGAAATTCAGTTGATGCGTTTATTCAAGGGGCAGGTCTGTGAAAAAATATTTACCGGTTGTTGTTGCTTGTCAGGTGCAAATCCAGTCGTTACACCGTGCTTTTTTATTGAGCTTGCTGCTGTGCGTTATGCTCATTTCTGGTGCGGCTCGCGCAGGGGATATCCATGTTTATGCCGCTGCGAGCCTGACCGATGCGATTGGCGAACTTGGCAGCGCCTATGAAAAAACACACAAGGGTGTCGGCATTAAAGCGTCCTATGCGGGCTCCTCAACCCTGGCCAAGCAGATCGAAAACGGCGCGCCTGCACAGCTGTTTATTTCAGCCGACCAGGATTGGGCGAATTATTTGCAGGAGCGTCAACTGCTGGACGAAAACAGTCGTGTCAACTTGTTGCTCAATGAGTTGGTATTGATTGTACCCGCCGGGCGCAAAGTGGATATTCGCTTCGACAAGGACGCAGACCTGATTGCCAGCTTCAATGGCAAATTGTGTACGGGTGATCCGAGTCATGTTCCGGTGGGTAAATATGCCAGGCAGGCCCTGGAGTATTACGGTTGGTGGGATTCGATCCAGCCACGTTTAGTGGGTACCCCGGATGTACGAACGGCACTGGCATTTGTAGAGCGCGGTGAGTGCGCCCTGGGCATTGTTTACAAAACCGATGCGCTGCTAACCGATAAAGTGGATGTAGTGGCCAGTTTTCCGGCGCAGAGCCATGTACCGATTGTATATCCCGGCGGTTTAGTCAGGGGAGCGAACGCAGATGCCGAGGCGTTCTGGCAATTCCTGCAATCAGACAAGGCTGCGCAGGTTTTCCAGCGCTATGGCTTTAAACGGGCCCAATAATTATTGGTGTCGTAAGTGAGTTGATGATGTTGAGTGAATCCGAGTGGCAGGTATTAGGCCTGTCTGCCCAGGTTGGATGTTGGGCGACGCTGGTGTGCTTGCTGCCGGGGGTATTCTTTGGGTGGCTGCTGGCGCGCAAGGACTTTATGGCCAAGCCGGTATTGGAAGCGGTGTTATTTATGCCCATGGTCTTACCACCGACGGTACCCGGTTATTTGCTCCTGGTGGTATTTGGTTCACAGGGTGTGGTGGGGCAATTTTTCAAAACCCACTTTGATATTGAGTTCGCTTTTAATTGGAAAGGCGCTGTGCTGGCATCGGCAGTGATTGCATTTCCGCTGATGGTCCAGACCGCAAAGCTGTCGGTGCAAATGATTGATCGTCGCCTGGAGTTGGCGGCGAATACGCTGGGCGCGAGCCCGTTTAAAGTCTGGTACAGCGTCACCCTGCCCTTGATGCTACCTGGTATTTTGATCGGTTCTATCCTGGTGTTTAGTCGCTCCCTGGGTGAGTTCGGCGCGACCATTACCTTTGTGGGCAATATTGCGGGAGAGACGCGCACCTTGCCCCTTGCGATTTATTCTGCCACCCATCAAATGGGTGGTGATGCTATCGCCATACGCCTGATTGTGATTTGTGTGGCCTTTGCCTTTTTTTCATTGTTGTTAAGCAATTTATTAACACGTCGCGCTGAGCGCTGGTTAGGAGTCCGCCGTGCTTGAAATAGATGTTGAGTATCAGCGCGATCAATTCTCCCTGCGTGCGCAACAAGCTATTTCCGCTCCGATTACAGGAATATTAGGCGCATCTGGCAGTGGCAAAAGCACCCTGCTGGCGCTCATTGCCGGGTTATTAAAACCCGGGCGTGGACAACTGCGCTTGAATGGCAAAACCCTGTGCGATATCCAGCAGCGCATTTGGGTTCCGCCTTACCGGCGCCATATCGGTCTGGTCTTCCAGGATGGGCAACTGTTGCCGCATTTATCCGTGCGCAGCAATCTGTTATATGGGTTCAACAATATTGCGCCAGGCCAGCGCCGCTTTGCCTTTGGCAAGGTGGTTGAACTGCTGGAGGTGGGGGCCTTGCTGGAACGAAAACCCGCTACCTTGTCGGGTGGTGAAAAACAGCGGGTTGCACTGGGACGTGCGGTCTTGTATTCGCCGGAATTACTGTTGCTCGACGAGCCACTGTCGGCACTGGATGAGCGCTTGAAGCAGCAGATATTGCCGTTTTTCCTGCGCATTTATGCCGAGTGCAAAATCCCTATGGTGTATGTCACCCATGCGCTGAGCGAATTGGAATTTTTAACAACCCATCGCCTGGTGGTTCGCGATGGTCACTTACTCCCGGATGCGTAAATACTCAACCGGGTGAAGGCAATGGCTGTTTGCGCAACAGCGGTTTAAAGGTCGCAATATGCTGTTCAGCCAGGTGCCGGGTATCTGCCTGCAATTGACGGTAGGCCTGTAAAATTTCCTTGCCGGTTGTCGTCAGGCGCGCGCCGCCGCCGTGGACGCCGCCGGTAACCGTTTCGACCAGCGGCTGCTGGAAACAGCGGTTCATGGCGTCCACTAACAACCAGGCCCGGCGATAACTCATGCCCATTTGTTTGCCGGCGGCAGAGATGGAGCCGCTGGCTTCAATGGCATCCAGCAAATCGGCCTTGCCGGGGCCGAAGGCAATTTCCTCATCGAGCAGCAAACGCGCTTGTATTTTCAAGCGCACCCCACTTGCTGTTTTGGCTTTTTCACTCATGATGGAATTCGCAGTTGGCCGACAAAGTTGCACGGGCGATGACGTGCATCCAATTGTTCCCGGATGATTTTCTCCCAGGCTGTTGTACAGGCGCCGGTAGAGCCGGGCAGGCAGAAAATCAGCGTGCGATTGGAAAGTCCTGCAATCGCGCGGGATTGGATAGTGGATGTACCGATTTCCTCGTAAGAGACCTGGCGAAACAGCTCGCCAAAACCCACCACGGTTTTATCAAACAGGGGCGTCATGGCCTCGACGGTGGAGTCGCGCCCGGCAAAACCGGTGCCTCCGGTAATGAGCACTACCTGGGCGAGCGGGTCGACAATCCATTGTGAGGTCACGGCGCGAATCTGGTAAATATCATCAACCACCAGTGTGCGCCCGTGCAATCTGTGGCCTGCCGCTTCCAGTAGGTCCTGTAATTGCTGGCCGGATGTATCCGTGGCAAGCGTGCGTGTATCCGATACGGTCAGCACGCAAATATTCAAGGGTTCAAAGTCTTTTTGGGATGACATGTTTCATCGCACCTAACAGCAAAAAATAATAGAGGTAAAAAGGAGCAGTAACAGCAGCACACAGGCGGCATTTAGCCGCCGGTCATGTTCATAAAACGCAGTATTTGCGGCTCGTCGCCGGCCAGGTCGAAGCGGTGCCGCTCCGGCTTGTTGGCCATGGCCGCCACTATGGCGTTGCGCACAGCGTCGGCACTGGCTTCGCGCGCGCGCAGGTGCGCGCGCAGGTCCAGGCTATGTTCCTGTCCCAGGCATAATAGTAATCGACCGGTGGCTGTAACCCTGATCCGGTTGCAACTGCTGCAGAAGTTATCCGAATGGGGCGAAATAAAACCAATGCGCGATCCATAGTCGGATACCTGCCAATAACGGGCTGGCCCAGCCTGGGTGTTCCCGGGGTTGATACTGGGGTGGAGTGTCCAATGCTTGCCAAGGCTACGGCGCAATTCTTCGCTGCTGACAAATTCGGCGGCGCGTCCGTGTTCATTGATGCGCCCGAGCGGCATTTCCTCGATAAAGCTGATATCCAGTCCTTCATCCAGGGCAAAGCGCACCAGGTCAACGGCTTCGTCGGCGTTGTAATGCTTGAGTACCACACAGTTGAGTTTGATACGTTCAAAGCCTGCCTGTTGTGCAGCCCTGATCCCCGACAATACCTGGCTGAGATCCCCATAGCGGGTCATCTGGCGGAAGCGATCGGGATTCAGGCTGTCCAGGCTGATATTAATGCGGCTTACCCCGGCATCCCTGAGCGCTTGGGCGTGGTGGGACAAACGCGTTCCATTGGTGGTCAGGCACAGCTCGCGCAAGCCGGGGATCTGCCCCAGGCGTTGCATCAGGGTAATGGCACCCTGGCGAACCAGGGGTTCACCCCCGGTAATACGCAACTTGGTAACCCCCAGTTCGACCAGGATTGCCCCGAGTCGGGCGAACTCTTCAATACTCAGTACCTGGTCGCGCGGTAAAAAGGTCATTTCCTCCGCCATGCAGTAGACACAGCGCAGGTCGCAGCGGTCGGTAATCGACAGGCGGACGTAATTAATGGTGCGGCCGAAGCCATCTAGTAATGCCATGAAACCCTAAACCTTAAAAAACACCCATGGCCCCGTGCAAGTCTGTGGCCAGGTTGTAACAGCTTACTCCCTGTAGGTTGAAAAATCCTGTTCCAAAATGGTGATTTTTAGGGCTGCTGCCAGGGTTATGGCCTGATACGGGGGATAAAAGACTGTACGTCCTGTCTCCAGTCGTTCATTTTTCCTGCCATATATCGCCAAAATAAAAAATATGCAACTTGGTTGATCACCGTGCACCTTCACTGTGGTTTTATTTGGTGCATTTTTGCGAAATTCAAAAATCATAATTTGATATTGTTTGGTGCGTACTTGCACCAATAAAAAACATAAAAAGGAAATTATCACAGGCCCGGAATTCCCGGGATTTTCTGCCGCTGTGCGTGACCTGTTTCTAACGTAATGAAAAATAAAAGGAAATATTTTTTTTAGCCAAAAAAAATCTTCTGGCATTGCGCTTGCAAATCCCCTGTTGTGATTTGACGACCCTGGCAAATACCGGTGCCCATTCCGGTGCAGCCTAACCCGAAGCAACAGGTACTCCCATGAAAATGCTTTTTCCCCTCTCCTCTGCACGTGGTTTTTCTGTGAGCGCTATTGGCAATGCGGTGGTGGAGGTATTGAAACCTGTTGCTAAAAAGGCGGCTGGCAAGCCAGCGCGTGCCCGCTCATCCCGTGATGGCAAGGTCTGGTTGGTAGGTGCCGGGCCGGGTGATGCAGAGCTGCTTACACTCAAGGCCCTGCGTGCAATCAATAGCGCCGATGTCATTTTTTACGACTACCTGGTCAGCCCTGACATTCGCGCACTTTTCCCAACGCATATTCCGGCATTTTATGTGGGCAAAGCCAAAAGCCAACACAGCATTGCGCAAGGGGATCTCAACCGGTTGTTGGTGGATCAGGCGCGCCTGGGGTTGAAGGTATGCCGTGTCAAAGGCGGTGACCCCTTTGTCTTTGGGCGCGGCAGTGAAGAACTGCTGGAGCTGCGCCGTGCGGGTATAGCGGCCGAAGTGATACCGGGGATCACCTCGGCTTCCGGTTGTTCCACTTATGCGGATATTCCCTTGACCCATCGCGGCATTGCCCAGGGCTGCACATTTGTTACTGCACATGCTGAAAAAAGCCTGGACCTGAATTGGCAGGCACTGGCCCAGCTCAATCACACCCTGGTGTTTTACATGGGGCTGACGCGCGCGGATTTTATTGCCGGGCAGCTGCTGGCGGGCGGACTGGATGCGCAGACACCGGTGGCCATTATTGAAAATGGTTGCCGCACCAACCAGCGCAACCTGATCAGTAACCTGCAGGATTTTCCGGCCGTTGTTGTGCGGGAGCAGGTGCAATCACCGGCGCTGATTATCGTGGGTGAGGTGGTTAAGGTGCGCGAGCAATTGCAGGCCCCGCACTTACAGGAATTACTCGCCGGACAGCAGCGACTGCTGGCATAAGCCATACATTTCGCATGAATACGACAAGCAAGATTTGACAACCGTGAGGCCGTTATGAAAAAGCGCATTATCGTCGTGGGCAATGGTATGGTGGGGCATAAGTTTATTGACAACCTCGCCAACCACCAGGATGCCGCACAGTATCAACTGATTACCTTTTCTGAAGAGCCGCGCCTGGCCTACGACAGGGTACAACTGTCCAAATATTTCTCCGGCTCCAGTGCAGAAGACCTGGCGTTGACCAATGCGGAGTACTACCGCGAAAAAGAGGTGCAATTTATTTTGCGCGATAAGGTTGTTGACCTGGATTTTGACAACAGGGAAATCATTACTGCCTCGGGCCGCCGCGAAGCCTATGACAAATTGATCCTGGCCACCGGTTCCTATCCCTTTGTGCCGCCCATTCCGGGTAATAGCGGTGAGCATTGCCTGGTGTATCGCACCATCGAAGACCTGGAGAAAATCACTGCCTCTGCGCAGCAGAGTAAAGTCGGTGTGGTGGTCGGTGGTGGGTTGCTTGGGCTGGAAGCGGCGGCCGCATTAAAAGCAGCGGGGCTGGAAACCCATGTGGTGGAATTTGCCCCGCGCCTGATGGCCGTGCAATTGGATGAAGGCGGCGGTCGCCTGCTGCGCCGCAAAATTGAAGCCTTGGGTGTACGTGTGCACACCCAAAAAGCGACCACAGACATTGTGGCGGGCAGCGAAGCGCGCTACCGCATGAATTTTGCCGATGGCAGCCATCTCGAAACTGACATGATTTTGTTTTCTGCCGGTATACGTCCGCAGGATGAGTTGGCGCGCAAGTGCGGTATCGCGGTGGGCGAGCGCGGCGGCATAGTGGTTGATAATTATTGCCAGACCAGCGTAAAGGATGTGTATGCCATCGGTGAGTGTGCGCTGTGGAATAACCGTATTTATGGCCTGGTTGCTCCCGGCTATCAGATGGCGAAAGTGGTGGTGTCCCATATCGTTGGCGGCGATGAGCAGTTCCTCGGTGCCGACATGAGCACCAAACTCAAATTGCTGGGTGTGGATGTGGCCTCTGTTGGCGATGCCCACGGCAATACCCCGGGTTCGCTCAGTTACACCTACGCCAATGATGTAGAGCAAGTTTACAAGCGCATTATTGTCTCTGCTGACAATAAAAAATTGCTCGGTGCCGTACTGGTGGGCGATGTGGAAGTTTATGGCACCTTGCAGCAAATGTGTGTCAATGGCATGGACTTGCCGGAAGACCCCAATGCGTTAATTCTGCCCTCTGTTGAGGGCGGGATGGCTATTGGGGTGGATGCCCTGCCGGAGAGCGCGTGTGTCTGCTCCTGTTATGACGTGAGCAAGGGCGCTATTTGCTGTGCGGTACAAAATGGCGCGCGCACCATGGGTGATATTAAAGCGGTCACCAAGGCTTCTACCGGTTGCGGCGGTTGTTCGGCATTGGCTAAACAGGTGATGGATGCCGAGTTGACCAAACTGGGGGTAGAAGTCAGCAACCATATTTGTGAGCACTTTCCCCATTCGCGCCAGGAGCTGGCCGATATTGTTCGCGTCAAGCAAATCAAAAGCTTTGATACATTGCTCGACCAGCACGGACAAGGATTGGGCTGCGATATTTGCAAGCCGGCGGTAGGTTCTATCCTGGCATCTTTCTGGAATGAATTCGTCCTGGATAAGAAACATATCGGCCTGCAGGATACCAATGATATTTTCCTGGGCAATATGCAAAAAGACGGTACCTATTCGATTGTGCCGCGCATTGCCGGCGGTGAAATCACCCCGGAAAAATTGATTGTGCTTGGCCAGATAGGCAAGGAGTACAACCTCTACACCAAAATCACCGGTGGCCAGCGTATCGATTTGTTCGGTGCCCAGTTGCATCAGTTACCGGAGATTTGGAAAAAACTGGTCGATGCCGGTTTTGAGACCGGCCATGCCTACGGTAAATCAGTGCGTACAGTGAAGTCCTGTGTAGGTTCCACCTGGTGCCGCTATGGGGTATTGGATTCCGTGGGCATGGCGATAGAGATTGAAAACCGCTACAAGGGTTTGCGTTCGCCCCACAAATTGAAGTTTGCCGTATCCGGTTGTACACGTGAGTGTGCCGAAGCGCAAAGTAAAGATGTAGGTGTTATCGCAACAGAAACCGGCTGGAGTTTGTATCTGTGCGGCAACGGCGGTATGCGTCCGCGCCATGCCGATTTGTTTGCAACCGGCCTGGATAATGCAACCCTGATCCAATACATCGACCGTTTCCTGATGTTCTATTGTCGTACAGCAGATCGTTTGCAGCGCACGTCGGTATGGTTTGAAAACCTTGATGGCGGCCTGGATTACCTGAAAAAAGTCATTATCGATGACAGGTTGGGTATTGCCGCCGAGTTGGAAGCGCAGATGGCCCATAACATCAGCCAATACCAGTGCGAATGGAAAACCACGGTGGAAAATCCCGAACTGCAAAAGCGCTTCACACATTTTATTAACAGCGATAAGGTCGATGACAATCTCGCCTATGTACAGGAACGCGGCCAGCCGCGCCCGGCAACGGCGCTTGAGCGCAAGCATAGCGAGATTCAGTTTGTCGAGTTGGTGGATTGATATTCTGCAGGTAGAAACGATATGAGTGAGAAACCCTGGATCAGTGTGTGTGAGTTTGAGGATTTGATTCCCGATACCGGCGTTTGTGCGCTGGTTAATAACAAGCAGGTGGCAATTTTTTTATCGCGCCGCCTCAATGAAATTTTTGCGGTGTCCAATTTCGACCCCGTGGGTGAAGCCAATGTGCTATCGCGCGGCATTATCGGTTCGATTGGCGATGAAATCGTAGTGGCTTCTCCGCTTTATAAGGAGCACTACAGCTTACGCACTGGGGAGTGCCTGGAAAAACCCGAATACCAGATCAGTGTTTTTCCGGTGCGGGTGGATGATGGTTTGGTACAAGTCCAGGCGTGACACTATGGCATGTTAATGGTTTACAGCTTCTTCGACTGCTTCATGAGTCGGCTTGACAGGCAACCCTCGTGGTTGCCTTTTTTATGGTCGCCCTCTCAAAAACTATCCACGTGACAAAGGCAACAGGGACTAGGATGGATGATGCAGTTGTTTTTGTTCGTACATGCGCTGGTCGGCAATGTGTGTTAACTCCCTGGCGTCACTGCTGTCCTGCGGATAGTAGGCAATGCCGATGCTGCAGCCGATGTGAATTGACTGCTCACCCAACCAAAATTCCTGTGCGAGCAATTGCCCGATCTTGTCGCTGACAATCCTGGCTTGGGCCGGGCTGTCAATTTGGTGCAGGAGAATCACAAATTCATCGCCGCCGATGCGTGCGACTGTGTCGGAAGCGCGCACGGCTTCTTGTAAGCGCAATGCGACCGCTTTGAGCAATTCATCGCCCAGGGCATGGCCGTAGGTGTCATTGACCGGTTTGAAATCATCCAGGTCGAGCAGCATGACTGCCAGGGATTTGTGGTGGCGCTTGGCGTAGCTCAAGGCTTGTTGCAGGCGATCGGCAAACAGTGCGCGATTGGGAAGTCCGGTCAGGTTGTCATGCTGGGCCATCATGCGATGGCGCTCCTCACTTTCCCGCAGTGCCTCCAGTGCCTGTTTGCGTTCAATGGCAATCTCCGCCAGGTAGGCTGACTCTTCAATCAGCTGTATATCCTCTGCCGTGGGTTCAGCGACCTTGTGCTGGTAAATGGCGAAGGTGCCCAGGGCTTCGCCATGGCGATTGAGGATAGGTTCCGACCAGCAGGACATCAGGTCTGCCTGGGCCGCCAGTTGGCGATAGGCCTCCCAATTGGGGTGTGTCTGGATATTGCTGACAATCACGCGCTTGCCGGTGGCAACCGCGGCACCGCAAGAACCTGCGGTATCGTGGGCTTGCAGGTGTGCAATGGCCTGGTTGTAAAAGTCGGGCAGGCTGGGTGCGGCGGCAACGCTGAACTTTTGTTGCTTGCGATCAAACAGCAGCACGCTGCACTTCATCTCGGGTTTGAGGTGTTCCACGCCTTCTACCAAACTGAGCAAAATGTCTTCCAGCGGCTCATCGGCGGCGATCAGGGCCAGGACGTGATTGTGGTTGCGCTGCTGTACATCGGCGCGGCGCATCAGGCGCACCAGGTTGTGCAGTTTGCTGTTAACCCGATAGACATGCAGGGCAATCGCAAAAATCACCAGGGCGCCGAGCAGTGTAGTTAGCGCGGCATAGAACCAGGTGCGGTTATCGCCCAAGCCTTGCTGGTAGAGGAATCCATCAAGGGAAAAGCCCTGGGGTAATAAGCCGAGGTCGGCATAGGTATCGGCGATATGGCGCCAGCGCCCGGGGTTACTGTAGCCAATTTCAATCAGGTCGGGACGAATCAGGGCCTGCATGTGCTCGGCTTCTGCACGTAAAAAATCAGCGCTGTGTTGGCTGGTATAGCGCAGCATGATCAACGCAATGATGTCTTCCGGGTTGGCCATGGCATATTGCCAGCCGCGCAGGCTGGCATCGCGAAAGTTATCGACCAAACGTGGATTGCGCCGGATCAGTTTGCTGCTGGTAAACAGGTTGTCGCCATAAAAATCAATGCCGGCGGAGCGCGGTGTGTAAATTTGCAGCGGCTGGTGTGCCTGGCGGAAGTGGTAGAGCTCGTAGCTGGAGTAGGCGGACATGGCATCGACCCGGCCATTTAACAGGTCTTCGTGGTTAGCGCTGTGGGTAATGGTGCGGTATTTATCCGGTGTCAGCCCCTCCTGGGTCAAGTAGGCCACTAATTCGTCGGCGCCGTCTTCCAGCATCAGGGTTTTGCCGGCCAGGTCGTGCACGCCCTGCAAGGGCGATTGCTGGCGGGCTACCAGCACCTGGGCGGAATGCTGGAAAATATTGGCTAGCACCACCAGGGGTTTACCGCGATGGCGTTCCAGTAACAGGCTGCTGGTGCCCACACCGAACTCCGCCTCCCCGGCCATGACCCTGTCGGCGACCGGTGTATTGGGTGATGCCTCCAGGAATTCCACATCCAGCCCCAGTTCGCGGTAGTAACCCTGTTCGAGGGCGGCATAGTAACCGGCGAACTGGAACGAGTGGGTCCATTTGAGTTGCAGGCGCAGGGTGTCGGCGCACAGGGGATGGGACCAGAGCCAGAGGAGTGCAAGAGAAAACAGGTTCACAGGCATTGCATGGCGGCGAGAACGCTGGTGGATAGGCAATGGAACAGGGCGAGCGCATCCGGGCCCGGTGGGATAGTTTATTGCACGGCGAAAGAACAGGTTATTCACCAATATCCTCATTCCACAGCGCTGGCTGTTGGGCGATAAAGTCCTGCATCAACTGTTTGCATTCGGCATCGTCGCGTATGTCGAGCTCCACACCCCGGCTGCGCACATAGGCTTCGGGCCCCTGGAAACTGAGGTTTTCACCGACTACGACTTTGGGGATGCCGTAAAGCAGCACTGTGCCGCTGCACATGTCACAAGGGGAAAGGGTAGAGTAGAGGGTGGCACGCCGATAGTCACTCGCTTTCAGGCGCCCGGCGTTTTCCAGGCAGTCCATTTCGGCGTGCAGTACACAACTGCCTTTTTGCACCCGCTGGTTATGGCCGCGTCCGACGATCCTGCCATCGATAACCAGGACCGATCCGATGGGGATGCCCCCTTCGCGTCGCCCTTTGCGGGCCTCTTCAAGTGCGGCTTGCATAAACGGATCTTTCATCGGGCGATCTCCTCTGCTGCGCGATAACCTGAGTCTAGAAGCCATCTCAACAATCATCCAACGGCCTGATGCAGTGTTGGACGGCCCGCTCCGGTGCCCGCTGCCTTTTCGCCCTGCCTGGGGCTGGCGGGCTGATTTTTGAAGAGGCTTCTAGCCAGCCGCGCATGATTTTGCCGCCGTTAGTACAGTGGCTCCAGCCTGATCTCAATACGGTTATTGCGCTGTGCAATCGCATTCCAGTCGCCGGCAGAGACAATCGGCAATCGCTCCGGATAGGTTTCCGGCCCCAGGTAGCTGTTGATGCTGACACTCAGGCGGCCATCCTGGTTGCGGATTAAATTGTCGAGGGCATCTTCCAGTTCACGGGTGTAATTGTCGCGTATCCGGTCGAGGTTATAAGCCTCGTTCGATAGCAGGCAATTGGCGAGTGTGCTATCGGGCGCGGCCAGTTCACCCTGGCCCATGGGGTCGAGCAGCAGGCAGAAATCGCCCACGAACACGTCCAGGTGTATTGCCCCCACAAAACCTTTATCGAGCAAGCGAAGGATGAATTCATAAATGCGCACTGCACTGCGCGGGTCCAGGGTATTTTGGCGGAAGGGAATGGCACCGCTTTGGTTAAAGGCCCAGCTTAAATCATCGAGGAACGCGCGGTTGCTGTACTGCTGGGCATCGAATTGCTGCGCCCGCGCCAGGTTTTGCAGGGCAGGGGAGACCATATCCGGCTCGCGTGGGGATTGCAGGCTGCTCAACTGGGTGCGAATTTCCTGTTGCTGCGCCTGGGTATCCAGCAGATGCCGGTTCATGCTGATCAAGTAATAGAGGGCGACGGCCAGGAGTAACAGGACCAGTATCAACGCCACGCCATAGCCTTTGTTGCTGCGTGCGGCGGGTGGGCCACTTCCTGCATCGGGAGGGGGCGGTGGCGATGCGGGCGGTGTATGGGTGACCGCTGGCGCATTCGCGAGTACATCGTTGAATTCCTTGCGGATGTTTTGGCGCAATCCCTGTAATTCGCGCACCACCCGCGAGGTGATAACGCGCCGGTTATCTTCCAGCGAGTGCTCCAGGTGGCTCAGGCGCAATTCCAGGTTGCGTGCCTGGTCGATGATTGCCTGGTTGGGCGCGCGGCGTTCGATAAAGGGGTAGTCGGCATCGGTCACCCGGTCATTGATCGGCATGTCGCTGACCTGGTTGGCGGCGGCGATCAATTCCGGCGATTCAATACCATCGCCTTTAACCGCTGGTTTGCTGGATTCCGGATACAGGTGGATGGCCTGCATCACCTTGGATAAATCAGTCGCGTTGATGGTGTCCTTGCTCACCACATCCAGCGCACCCAGGGCGCGTGCCTGGCCGGTGTAGACATCGCCGCTTTTGGCGGTATACATGATGACCGGCACCATCGCCGTTTCGGGGTGGGACTTGATGATCTGCAATGCGCGGAAACCGTCCATGCCCGGCATCAGGTGATCCATAAAAATGACATCGGGCACCTTGCTGGCCAGATAGCGCAAGGCAGCCTCGCCCGAGTCCACCGCATCAATATGCAGGTTGTAGGGGCGCAGCATCTTTTTCAGTCGATACTGGGCGGTGGTGGAGTCGTCGACGATGAGGGCGGTCTTGATGGGCATGGTTATCGTTTCCGTGAGTCTTTCTTATTAACGCGAGAGACTACCAGAAATCGACCAGGCAATAACCTGTATAACGCTCAGGGTGTGATCAGCCGCGCCATAGGAGCGCGACCAATGCACAGATCCAACCGCTAATGGCGATGACTTTCCAGGCTTTCAGCGGGTCGCGCTCCAGCAGCGGCTGTGCGCGCGGTGTGAGCCACAGGGGATTGGGGCGCTTGAGGTCCTGCAGCCATTCACTCAGGGCAGTGTAGCGGTGGTTGGGGTTGATGCTCAGGGCTTTTTCCAATGCCTTGTCGAGCCAATAGGGGACCAGGGGATTGTGTTTCATCGCCGGGATATACGCCAGCCGCTGAAAACTTTTCAGATCCATGGCCTTGCTATAGCCAGTGCCGTAGGGCAGTTTGCCGGTAAGCATTTCGTAGAGCAGTACGGCGAGGGAAAACTGGTCTGATGCAGTACCGGGTGTTGCGCCATAGCGATATTCGGGCGCGGAATAGTCGAGTGTCCCGAGAATATGATCGCGCGCAATCGGTGCGCCGGCCTCCTGTACACTGGCGACCCAACAGGAGCCAAAATCGACAATCACCGGGCCGCGTGCGCCCACGACAATATTGTCCGGTTTGAGGTCCTGGTGCAGGGTCTCCTTGCGATGGAACGCGCGTATTCCGCGAAGCAAACTTTCAATCAGTTCCACCGCATCGACAATCGATAAAATACCGCGCTCCTTGAGTAATTGGGCGAGTGTTGGCCCGGGAATATATTCCGTCAGGTAATACAAACAGGAGCGCGACTCGGGTGCTGCCATCACCCGTACAACCCCGGGGCTGTGGATGCGCGCCCCTATCCAGGCCTCCATCACAAAGCGTTCAATATAGGCGGGATCGTCCAGGAATAATTCCGACGGGGTTTTCATCGCCAACAGGTTTTTTTGATCGTCCTCGACCAGATATACCTGGCTGCGTGTCGATTCGTGCAGGATTTTTTTGATGCGTAAACCATCCAGTATTTGCCCCGGCGACAGCACCGGTGGAAATGGCAGGCGCGATAAAACTTGCAGGGTATCGTCCTGTCCCGCTGTACCGAGGTTCTCAATCGACACTGCCTGGATACTGAGGTTATCGTCACTCTGATGGTACAGGGCGAGTTGCAAGGCCTGGTCAACCAGTACTTCCAGGCGGTTGCGCTGGTTGATCGCCAATTGCCGTAATTCCTGTGGTGGCATGGCTTCGTGGATGCCATCGCTGGTCAATATAAAAAGGTCGCCAGCGTGTAATTCCAGGCTGTGCATATCCACTTCGAGATAGGGATCTGCGCCCATGGCACGGCTTAGATGCGTGGTGTGTTTATCGATGCGCTGGGTATGGTCGCGCGTCAGCAATTCAAGGTGCTGATCGCGCAGGCGATAAACGCGGGTATCGCCCACGTGGAAAATAAAGGCGCTTGCCCCTTTTAAAATCAGTGCCGAAAAGGTAGTGAGATAACCCTCGCCGTAAATGGAATTCTGGCTGCGCCCCCAGAGGCTGGAATTGAGTGCCTGGATAACACGCATGGCGGATTGCTGGGTACTCCAGGTATCCGGGGTCGCGTAATAATCGTTGAGGAATCCCGCAATAGCGGTTTGGCTTGCCTCGCGTGCGGCTTTACTGCTGCTGACGCCATCAGCAATGGCAATCGCAATACCTTTGGTGGTCAGCAAATTGCCGTCCGGCAAGCGCGCTCCCACCGTGTCCTGGTTTTCCGGTTTGTGGCCAGCGTCGCTCTTTTGCGCAAAGCTGATATGCAGTGGGGATTGCAAATGGTCCATAGCGGGATAATACACAATCAACAAACGTGCAGAACGGTGCTGCACGTTTGTTGCTGCCCTTTTAGCTCACTTCAATTTTATGCAGGGTGCCATCTTCGTTCACTTCCACAACATGGCCCCTGGGTTCCTTGAGGAATTGTACAAACACCAAGCCAATAGCCGCCGCACCGGCCAGCATGTAGAAAAAGCTGTGGATGTCGATAAAAGTATTCATGGTCAGGAAGAAGAGCGCACCCACATTGCCATAGGCACCGGCCAGTCCGGCAATTTGCCCGGTCATGCGGCGCTTGATCAGGGGCACTACGGCGAATACAGCGCCGCAACCGGCCTGCACGAACAGCGAACAGGTAAATACGGCGGCAAAGGCCAGGTACAGCGGCCAGCCGGCATTGATTTGCGACAACAGCAGGTAGCCCAGGGTAACCCCGGCGAGAATCACACTCATGCTGATGCGGCGGCCACATTTATCGCTCACCCAACCACCGCTGGGGCGCGCAATCAAATTCATAAACGCAAAGGAACCACCCAGCATGGCCGCCTGGGTAACACTCAGTCCTTCAAAGGTGCTCATAAAAAACGCCGGCAGTACCGATACCACGGCGATTTCGGAACCAAAGGTGGCAAGGTACGCCCAGCTTAAAATAGCGACCTGTTTGAATTCGTATTTATCGTGTTCTGCCGCGCCCTGTTTCAACATCTCTTTATTGACGCGATAAATTTGCGCAAACTGGAACGCAAATAATCCCAGCAAAACCACATAGAGCACATAGGTAGTTGCCGTGCTCAGTAAACCGAGGTTGGTGGGCGACATCTTCCAGGCCAGTACCGCCAGGATCAGATACATGGGCACATTCATCAGCACATAAAAAACAAAATCTTTTTTGCTGGTGACTTCCAGGCCGCCGGATTTTTTGGGTTTGAAATAGGTGGAGCCCTTGGGGGTGTTGCGCACGCTCAGGTAAAAACACACGGCGTAGAGCATGGCGATAACACCGGCGGTGATCATGGCGTAGCGCCAGCCGTCTTCACCGCCGTACACATGGATGGCGAGGAACGGCAGGGTAAACCCGGCTGCCGCCGCACCAAAATTACCCCAGCCACCGTAGATACCTTCGGCCAACCCAACCTGGCGTGCCGGGAACCACTCACTGACCAGGCGAATACCAATCACAAAGCCAGCGCCCACAAAGCCCAATAAAAAACGGAACAGTGCCAGTTGTTCAAAGGTTTGCGCCAGGGCAAAGGCAATCAGGATCGCCCCGGAAACCGCCAGCAGCAGTGTGTAAATCGCGCGCGGCCCGAATTTATCCACCAGGCTGCCCACGACAATCCGCGCGGGTATGGTCAGTGCCACATTGAGCGTCAGCAGCGCCGCCCATTGCTGCGCACTTAAATCCAGCGATGCAGTGATCAGGGGTTTTAGCGGTGGAAGGCTAAACCACATAACAAACGTGAGAAAAAACGCGAACCAGGTGAAATGCAGGGTCGCTACCGATTTGTTGGAAAAATCCAGCAGGTTTAAACGAAATGCGCTCATGGAAAAGGATCCAGACCAATCACAAAAAATCCGATGACTATGGCATAGCCGCTGGAAAGTCACTATTTGGTGCGCTTGCACAGTGGAATGCCTGTTATCGAGATGTTTGCAATGGTTATGCCAATCCACAAAAGGTGCATTTTTTAATGGTTAATTGGCGATTAAATAGTGAGTGATTATTTTTGGTGCATTATTTGTGCATCAAATAAATGCCGAAAACAATAAAAGTGAGTTTAATTGGTGCGCATGGTGGGTCGAAGTTTGCTTATATGCTATCAGGGCAAGTCTTAGTAAAGGCATCTCGCTCTACAGCTGCGGTAACAGCGGTTATAGGCCCAGCCCAGGCAGGAGCTAATCCATCAATGTCAACCCAATTAATAGGATCGCCCAATACATACCTATATAAGTTGATATCTCCACCCTCAAACCCAATCGGGTCTCTCGCTGTCCATCGGCCTACCTCAGGATCATAGTCACGATAACCGAAACAAACCAGGTCGGTGTCATCGTCTTTTAATCCACCTGCAAAGCCAAACGGGATTTGGAGTTCAGGTTGCTGTCTTCAATGATATTGCCATAACTGTCATAGCTGATGGTTTTGACAATATTGCCACTGTTATCGGTAATCACCCTCGGGCTACCCAAGTGATCGGTTTGAATAAAATAACGCTGACCACTTTGGGTAAAACTCGTTGGTGTACGACCGAGCGTATATTCAAACCGCTGCTTGAGATTACCTTGGCCATCGTAGACTACAAGTAACCTGGTCAAGTCCTTCCACAGATATTGCTCAACCACTTGGCCGTTGATGAGTTTCGTCACCCGATTACCTAATGCATTGTGGCGATAACTGATTGCCAGTTCTGGTGTCTTTATCTGCAATAATTGACCTTGGCTACTGTAGATGCGGCAGTTAAACCTACTCCATTAAGGACTATTGTTAATTACTTGATTCCTTGTTTCTTGGGACTTTGTTAAAAAGCATATATATGGTTATTCCATCTAACATACAAATGAGTGTAAATATTGGTATTTCTATGTTGACCAAAAGCATCATACCTATTTGAAAATTACTAGAAGCCATCTCAAAAATGCATTTTAAGTGACCAAGCTGTAAAATCCATCCATGCCGTTAATAACAGGAGAGCATGATGGAATTAACCCAACAACAGTGGGAAATGGTAAAACCCTATTTGCCACAACATGATGTGATCCAACAAGGGAAAGGCCGCCCCAGAGTTGATTCCAGACATATCCTTGAGGGGATTCTGTGGGTTTTGAGAACCGGAGCCCCCTGGAAGGATATGCCAAGTCGCTATCCCTCTTACCAGACGTGCCACAGACGTTATCAGGAATGGGTCGAGAATGGCGTTCTGGAAAATATTTTGCGAGGATTATTGGCGGATCTGGAGAGTCGCGGCAAGATTGATTTGAGTGAAGTGTATATTGACGGGTCGTTTGCATCGGCTAAAAAGGGGGCGCTGGCGTTGGTAAAACAAAGCGCGGCAAAGGGAGCAAGATCATGGCAATTGCGGATCGCCACGGTCTTCCTGTCGGATTATTCGTTGGAAGTGCTTCGCCGCATGAAGTCACTTTAGTTGAGGATACGCTGGATAGTTGCTACACCCAGGCAGTTCCGGAAAAAGTCATAGGTGATGGAGCGTATGACAGTGATCGGTTGGATGAGCGACTGCGCGATGAACGAGGTATGAAGTGGTCTAATTAGACCGGACACCAAGTTAAGCGGATAATACCGTAAAACATCAAGGTGTCCTATGACCAAGCAAACACGAAAGAAATATACGCCTGAATACAAACTTGAAGCTATCGCCCTGGTTCGGGATCAAGGCTTCAGTATAGGTGAGGCAGCGGCCCATCTGGATATCAATCACAATATGCTACGCCGCTGGCTAAAAGAGCATGAAGCTCAGCCTTTTAGTGATTATCAGGGAAAAGCCGGGATGACCCCCGAGCAAAAACGTATCCGTGAACTTGAAAAACAAGTGCGCGAGCTACAACTGGACAATGATATTTTAAAAAAAGCCAGCAGCTACTTCGCGAAGCATATGCGGTGAGATTTGCGTTTATTCGAGAGCATGCTTCGCGCTGCCGGGTAAAACACTTGTGTCGCATGCTAAGTGTCAGTCGCAGTCGTTATTACGAGTGGCTGGGACAGCAACAGGATAAGCCTGATCCGGAACAGCAGAGGCTTGAAACCTGCATGCGCGCATTGTTTGTTGAATCCAACAGCAGCATGGGCAGCAGACGCATGGCGCGGCGATTACAGGCCCAAGGTTTTGCGGCGGGGCGGTATCGGGTACGACGACTGATGAAAAAGCGGGGGCTGGTAGTTAAACAGAAGCGTAAGTTTCGCATTACCACCAACAGCAACCATAAATTGCCGGTAGCGGAGAATATACTTGATCGGCAGTTCAATCCGGTTACACCGAATCAAGCCTGGGCGGCTGACATTACTTATATTTGGACAGTGGAAGGATGGCTGTACCTGGCGGTGGTGATTGACCTGTATTCGCGGCGGGTTGTTGGCTGGTGCATGGATAAACGGCAAACGAAATCGCTGGTGATCCGTGCATTGATGATGGCGGTGAATATGCGCAAGCCATCGGCGGGACTCATCCACCACTCGGATCGTGGTTCGCAATATGCGAGCCTGAAGTATCAGGCTTCATTGAAGCAACACGGTATTGTGTGTTCCATGAGCCGCAAGGGAAATTGTTGGGACAATGCTGTTGTGGAGCGCTTCTTTAGCAGCCTGAAACGGGAGTGGATCAGGGATAATTTATATCGCTATCGAGAAGATGCGATTCGGGATGTGCGAGCTTATATTGTGACCTGGTATAACTCGCGAAGACCACATTCAACTCTGGGCTACAAAAGCCCGATTGAATTTGAAAAGTGTGCTTAACTTTTTGTCCGGTTTTTGTTGACCACTACAGTTGGTTAGGTGCTTACAATGGGCTGGAGCATTATGGGTATTTAAAAAGTAAGCGCCTAATCAACACCACTTTTGACATTCCATGGCAACAATGCCTCGATTTGCTCAAGGCTCGTAGCCTGCGGAAGTTCAGAAAAGACTTTTCGCAAATAGGTATAGGGCTCAAGTCCATTCGCTTTGGCCGTTTCAATCACGCTGTATAAATTCGCACTCGCTGCGGCCCCTTTGGGACTGGCAGAGAAGAGCCAGTTTTTACGCCCAATCACAAACGGACGAATGGCATTCTCCGCCGCATTGTTATCTATCGGGTAATCCCCCGACTCCACATAGCAAATCAATTTTGGCCATTGCTCATGCAGATAATGCAACGCTTTTCCAATTAACGATTGTGGTAGCGCATGGGCTATACTTTTATCTAACCAGGCTTTTATTTTTTGTAACATCGGCAGCGATTGTGTTTGCCTCAGCTGATATTTTTCTTCCGGCGTTTTGTCTTTTATCGATTTTTCTATTCCATAAAGCTGCTGGATAAACGCAATCGCCTGATCTGCTTTGCCGGTTTTTCCCGCCTTCTGGATTTTTTGTGCCTCGATAAATTTTCGCCGCGCATGCGCCCAACAGGCTAAATGGGTAATACTATTTTTTTCACAGGGTGCGTTATAAGCCGCGTAACCGTCGGTCATGAGAGCGCCATCAAAATCATGCAGCAATTCCGTGATCACCTTACCACTGCGTGTGGGGTCATAGTGGTAGAGCACCGCTGCACAAGCCGGTTGTGTACTGCGCAATACCCACATAAAGCTTTGCGTTTCAGCCGCACGCCCCGTTTCATTCAATACTTGCACTCGCGTTTCATCTGCATGAAGAATCGCTTGCTCCAACATTCTTTCATGGATCAGATTAATCAATGGTTGTACGATGGCGCCGCAGCGAACCATCCAGTTGGCAAGTGTCGTACGATCCATCTCCACGCCAATACGTTTGAAGATCTCCGTTTGGCGATACAGCGGTAAGGCATCCACATATTTTTGCGTGGCGATATGGGCCAGAAGGCCGGGTGAGGCGATGCTTTTTTCAATGGGTTGCGAAGGTTTCCTTGCAGTCACAAGATAGTTTTCGCAACACGGGCAAGCGTATTTCAAACGCTTGTGATGTAACACCCGAACACTGGCGGGAATAATGTCCAATTGTTCATGGGATTCAAAACCGATAGGTTTTAATTCAGCACCATCGTGCGGACAACATTTTTGACCCTCGGGCAGATCATGGATAATCTCGATGCGGGGTAACTCTTTGGGAATAGATGCACGTTTTTTCTTGCGCTTGTGTTCTGCCACCACCGTGGCATCGGCAAATGCATCGGCTTGCTCAGGGACTTCAGCTTCCGCTGTATCTTCCGCCTCGGTAAACACCAGCTCCGACTGGATCACGTCCTGCTTTTCACTGGAGCTGCCAAATTGTTTTTGCTGGAGCGAGAGGATATATTCTTCAAGAATACGAATACGTTTTTCTTTGTTTTGAAGGGATTTTTCCTGCGCTGAAATAATATCGTCTTTATCGGCAACTATTTTTTGCAGATCAATATTTTCTTGCAGAAGATCGGGTTTGTTTTCCATCCACACATCTTATAAAAAACCTGCGCAGGTTGATAGCACTAATTCGCCGAGAAGAAATATTTTTCTGTGTGTGGTTGAAGCTTTTCAATATCTAACCCGCGCAACAGCCAATCAAACTGTTCGTGAGTCAGTGATAACACAGCATCACCCCGGCGTGGCCATTTGAATTTATCTTTTTCCAGCCGCTTGTACCACAGGCAGAACCCGGTTTTATCCCAATACAGGATTTTGATTTTGTTGCGGCTGCGACTACCAAACACAAACACGGCGGGTGAAAATGCATCCAGACCCATGGATTCCTGCACCAGTACACTCAACCCGTTAATCGATTTACGAAAATCCACCGGCAGACGATGGACATAGACCGGTACATCTTCCCACTGGATCATGCCAGCTCCCTGAGCCAGTGGGCCAGCCATTGGGGGGGTGGCAATACACCGAATTCCAGCTTGCCAGCGTTACTGTGAATGACCAGGGCACTTGTCATCACCCCGGAAACACCAGGCTTCGTTTCCGGTTTCACGTTAACACGAACAAAGCCGGTTTCCATGTTACCAACCGCCCTCACCAATTGCTTGCGGCGCAGACTGAAGTATTTGGGGCACAGATTATGCTGTTTACAGAACTCTGCTGCTGATACACCGCTGGTATTGTGCTGTGTAAATAGTTCCTGCCATTGGTCACGCGTGCGTTTTTTCATAAAGCCTCCTATTGGTTGGGAGGCTGTACGCTAGTTGAAAAATGGAATTGTAGGTAGAGTGCTGTTGGTTAGGTGCTTACTTTAAAAACAATCTTCACTGAATTACCCAATGCGACAAGCCTCGAACAGATCGAGGCATTATTACCGTGGAATTACAAGGATGGGGTTAGTTAGGCGTTTACGATATTGCCATAACTGTCATAGCTGATGGTTTTGATAATATTGCCACTGCTATCGGTAATCACCCTCGGGCTACCCAAGTGATCGGTTTGAATAAAATAACGCTGATCACTTTGGGTAAAACTGGTTGGAGTGTGACCAAGAGTGTATTCAAACCGCTGCTTCAAATTACCGCTGCCATCATAAGTGGCTAGCAAGGTCGTAAGGTCTTGCCACAAATATTGTTCTGTAACCGTCCCATTAACCAGCTTTGCTACACGATTACCCAGGGCATTGTGGCAATAGCAGGTGTTTATGTTTTTTTGTAATCTGCTATTTTCTCTGCCAATTTCTGGCATCTATAACTCGCTACCAATAACCATAAGGATGGAATAATAAAAAATGGAAGGAGTGATAATATAAATGAAGAAAACATATTTTTAATAAGATTAAAGATTAAATTGGCAGACTCCTCGCTAAGATTTTCAAGTAAAAAAATCTTTAATTCTGCAAGGTTTTTAAAAAAAAGAGTCCACACAAAAATAATGGTAAGCACTATTAGAAAAATAACATAGAGGAATGCATAATTGGTTTGTCTGTTATAGAATTTTTTGTCAAATTTTTCTTCGAGTTTCATGTCGTCCTCATTGTTTTTAGTTGCCTAATGGCAAGAATTAGCTTTGTCAATGGCATCTTGAAGTTTATCAATTTTTTCTTGTAGGCTGTCCAGCTTTGGTTGAATTTCTTTTATTTGCTCTTCTGGAGTTGTCGCCCAATCCCAAATGGTTAGACCGCCAGCGATCAGGACAAGCCCTAGCCCAAATGGTGCTACAGGACCGCCATAAGCAATTAAAGCACCGCCTACAACTGCGGTAACAGCGGCTACAGGTCCAACCCAAGCAGGAGCTAATCCATCAATGTCAACCCAATTAATAGGATCGCCCAATACATACCCATAAAGATTCGTATCTCCACCCTCAAATCCAATTGGATCTCTCGCTGTCCAGCGACCAGTTTCAGGGTCATAGTCCCGATAACCGAAACGAATCAGGCCGGTGTCATCGTCTTTTAATCCACCCGCAAAACCAAACGGGATTTGGAATTCAGGGTTGCTGTCTTCAATGATATTGCCATAACTGTCATAGCTAACGGTTTTGACAATATTGCCATTACTGTCAGTGATAATTCGTGGGCTACCTAAATGGTCTGTATGAATGAAGTACCGCTGGTTATTTTGTGTAAAACTGGTTGGAGTGTGACCAAGAGTGTATTCAAACCGCTGCTTCAAATTACCGCTGCCATCATAAATGGCTAGCAAGGTCGTAAGGTCTTGCCACAAATATTGTTCTGTAACCGTCCCATTAACCAGCTTTGCCACACGATTACCCAAAGCGTTATGCAGATAACGGATGGACTTATCAGGTGTGTCTACTTGGAGTAATTGCCCCTGGCTGCCGTAGATATAGGTTGTCAGGGCCAGCCCATCATCTGTTGCTTTCAGCTTGCTGCCCAGTCTTCCATTGGCATCATACAGATACGTGGTGTTGCCATGGTTTTGCAGTTGGTCGCCTTGCGTGTAAGTTGCGCTTTGGTTGGTAATACCCATATCAACGCTGGTGTGCAGCGTTCGGTTACCGTTGGCGTCATAGCCATAAGCCTCGACTATTTCATTATTCCGTTTCACTTCTGTCAGGCGATAACGGTTGTCGTAGGTGTAATCGAAAGTGGCTGTGCTGCCATCCGGCAGATACTCCGTTTTACGAACAATCTGACCTGTAAGGTTGTATTCCAAATCATAGCCAAAGTTTGCCTGGCTGCCCCAGCGATAATTAACCGATATGGTTTCACCATAGGCATTCCATTGCCAGTTTTTATTCCATTGACCGCGTGAGAGACGTTGCGGCAGGCCGTTATTGGGGTGATGTTCAATAGTGAAACCGTGAATGCCGGTCAGGAGGCCATCCTTGTCATAGCTTAGACTGGTGTTGCCACCCGCGTAGCTGAGGTTGTTGACACGAAAATCTGTGTTGTAACCAAAGTTGATCGTTGCGTTGAGTTGGCCTTGATAGGTCTGCTGTGTCAACAGTGTGCCATCGTAGCTGTAATTAACCTTTTCACTGCCTTGTTGTATTTCGTGGAGTTGATCGCCTTGTTGATAACGGTAGTGGGTGTCACCCTCTGGTGTTTGCAGGTGAGCGAGCCGGCCTTCCTGATAAATATAGTGCAGGGTTTCACCGGATGGCAGCTTGATTTCTGTTAACTGGCGGTCGCGGTTGTAATTGTACTGCGTGGTTTCCGGTGCAGGCCGGGTTTCGGTTTCAATCAGGTTCACGCCATTGAAGGTCATGTTTATATGATATAAATTTTAATAATGAGTAAAGTTAAATTCATATTTTTTTCTCCACTCTTCGCCAGGCATTAAAAATACTTTCAATATTTTCTGCATTTCTGAAACATCTTCAGGTGGGGTACGAATAACTGCATCAACACGATTAATGCGATTTCGATACATGGCCGAAAGGCCATCAACGCCATTTAGGCTGCCACCAACTTCCATTGATATGCCAGGTTTTATAACTACAATGAATTGGTAAAAATTTGAATGCCAATCCAATTTTTTTATCTCTTTTTCAATTATTTCTAAATCTAATTTATCTGAAATATGATCGTGCTTTCCATCAGGAAAAATAATATGAATTCCTACTGCTGTTTCAGTTTTGTCCTCTTTCCATGCTTCATTGTAAAAGTCCATTTCTTCTTTCAGGTTAGACATTTCCCACCTCATAATTTCCATTTTTGATTGCCATCTGTCTGTGTATTCCCCTCTCATTGGAACATTGCTATATGGGTCGCCTTTGTTTTGAAGGCTATAAGGTTGTGGCGGAGGAGAGTTGGCAGCGAGAAAGTAAAATATTGTTCCAATTATTGGAATAAAAACTAATATTGATAGTATTACTTTCATAAGCAAAGAGTCTCTAGAGTTTAATATTTTTATAAAAAAGTAAAGTGAAAATAGTTCACTTATTGCAGCTATAAAAATAATTTTTTCATTCATATTTTTTCTTACTATAAAAAATATTTAACCTAATTTTACATATCTCTTTGTGTAGCAAAAACAGTTTGGATCATGTTTCGGATCCCCACTGATACTATGCCCATCAGAATTTGGTATCGCACAGTAATTTTGTGGTGCTGCTCTAAAACACTCGCATATTAGAAATTCTATCCAAGGGTGCTGATAGCCAAAAATCAAACTGCTTGTGCCACCACCAGAACCAACTATCTGGATTTGTGAGTTGTCAGGTAGATTGCCTAACCACCAATGAAGATCTGGGTTTCTTCCTGATGCCCATTGTTTTAGTTGATCAGCTCGGTATTGTTGACTCAATTGAGAGCGAGTCATGCCAGTACCGCCGTAGTATTGTTGGTGTCTATTCCAGGAGTTGGATGTATTTCTTTGTAAGCCATCTATGTCAATGAAATTGATAGCGTCACCTAATACATACCCATAAAGATTCGTGTCTCCACCCTCAAATCCAATTGGATCTCTCGCTGTCCAGCGACCAGTTTCAGGGTCATAGTCCCGATAACCGAAACGAATCAGGCCGGTGTCATCGTCTTTTAATCCACCCGCAAAACCAAACGGGATTTGGAATTCAGGGTTGCTGTCTTCAATGATATTGCCATAACTGTCATAGCTAACGGTTTTGACAATATTGCCATTACTGTCAGTGATAATTCGTGGGCTACCTAAATGGTCTGTATGAATGAAGTACCGCTGGTTATTTTGTGTAAAACTGGTTGGAGTGTGACCAAGAGTGTATTCAAACCGCTGCTTCAAATTACCGCTGCCATCATAAATGGCTAGCAAGGTCGTAAGGTCTTGCCACAAATATTGTTCTGTAACCGTCCCATTAACCAGCTTTGCCACACGATTACCCAAAGCGTTATGCAGATAACGGATGGACTTATCAGGTGTGTCTACTTGGAGTAATTGCCCCTGGCTGCCGTAGATATAGGTTGTCAGGGCCAGCCCATCATCTGTTGCTTTCAGCTTGCTGCCCAGTCTTCCATTGGCATCATACAGATACGTGGTGTTGCCATGGCTTTGCAGTTGGTCGCCTTGCGTGTAAGTTGCGCTTTGGTTGGTAATACCCATATCAACACTTGTGTGCAGCGTTCGGTTACCGTTGGCGTCATAGCCATAAGCCTCGACTATTTCATTATTCCGTTTCACTTCTGTCAGGCGATAACGGTTGTCGTAGGTGTAATCGAAAGTGGCTGTGCTGCCATCCGGCAGATACTCCGTTTTACGAACAATCTGACCTGTAAGGTTGTATTCCAGGTCATAGCCAAAGTTTACCTGGCTGCCCCAGCGATAATTAACCGATGTGGTTTCACCATAGGCATTCCACTGCCAGTTTTTATTCCATTGACCGCGTGAGAGACGTTGCGGCAGGCCGTTATTGGGGTGATGTTCAATAGTGAAACCGTGAATGCCGGTCAGGAGGCCATCCTTGTCATAGCTCAGGGTTGTGTTGCCACCCGCGTAGCTGAGGTTGTTGACGCGAAAATCTGTGTTGTAACCAAAGTTGATCGTTGCGTTGAGTTGGCCTTGATAGGTCTGCTGTGTCAACAGTGTGCCATCGTAGCTGTAATTAACCTTTTCACTGCCTTGTTGTATTTCGTGGAGTTGATCGCCTTGTTGATAACGGTAGTGGGTGTCACCCTCCGGTGTTTGCAGGCGAGCGAGCCGGCCTTCCTGATAAATATAGTGCAGGGTTTCACCGGATGGCAGCTTGATTTCTGTTAACTGGCGGTCGCGGTTGTAGCTGTACTGCGTGGTTTCCGGTGCAGGCCGGGTTTCGGTTTCAACCAGGTTCACGCCATTGAAGGTCATGTCGTGCTCGGCAAAAGAAGGAACGATTACCTTTGTCGCATTGCCATTGGCATCGTAGCGGGTTTGTGTGCTGTGGCCATCGGGATAGGTGATTCGGGTTACCCTGCCTAGCAGGTCATATTCGTAGTGTGTTTTACGCCCATCGGCAGAGGTGATTTCGCTGAGGTTGCCGAAGGCATCATAGGCGTAGTGTATTGCACGGGTGTTGGTGCGGGTTTTGGTCAGGCGACCGCGATTGTCGTATTCATAATGGGTGTCGTGTAATCCCGATACCTGGGTGCGTTGTGTCAACAGGGTTTGTGGATCGCTGTAGGTTGTATTGCTGCGTTCTTCTGCTGAGGTGAAGCTGTGTATACCGGCTCTGCCATCGACCTGGGTTGTACTGGTGTTACTGTTATTTTCTGTGACCAGGGTATAACGGGATGTATCTGCTCCATTTTCGGCATAGGTCTTGGTCAGGTGGGTAATATTGGTTAAACCGCTGGGCGTACTTACGGTAACCAGGTTAGGTACAGGCCGTAGGCTTTTTTCGTCCAGTACATAATGGATATGGGTTGTCATCCCGTAGGCACTGGACGTTTCCGATAAGCCATCGGCACTGGTGAGCTGGGTATGCTGGCCACCGGTTTTGGTGACCTGGATTGTTTGTATATCGCCATTTTCCAGTTTTTGGCGCGTGGTTTGATGGCGATTGTTTTCTGCCGTGGTGTAACCGTAGCGACTGGTGTTGTCCGGCAGGCGCTCGTCAAACAGTTGCCAGAGTCCACCCATGGGGTCTGAACTCCATGACAAGCGCCCTATCGCATTGTAGTGCCGGGTAAAGCGTTCGTTGCGCGGATCGATTTTTTCGGTTAGCAGCCCGCCGTCCTGATAGTTGAAACGGTAGTGACTGCCATCTTCATAGGTGATTTGGGTAAGTTGGTTTTGCGCATTGATATTCAGCCAGGTGACCTGGCCGTTTGGTGCAATGATCCGCACGGGTGTGCCCTGGCTATTTCGTTCAATGTGCAGTGTGTTGCCGAATTGATCGGCTATGCGGCTTAGTTCTCCCTGCTCGTTGTAATCCAGGGTGTTTCTTTTTGCACCGCTGAGCATGTCAATGGTTGCCGTGTGTTGGCCGTTGCTGTTGAAGCGATAGGGCATTCTTGCGGTTGTTCCATCTTCCCGCACACAGCGAACATGGTAACTATCCAGTTTGTTAAAGCGTTCGCTGTTGAAGGCGATACTTTCAATGGCCCAGGCCTGGTCATCGTTTTGAGCGTTGGTGGTGGAACTCCAGTAGGGCTTACGCTCGGGCGCTGTGATTGTCCAGGGGGTGTTGGCTGGAAAATGGGTTTGGTGTTCGAAGACCTGGTTGGGCAGTAGGTACAGGAGTTCGTTGATATTGGGCAGGCGCCAGTTGTGATATCCGGCATGGTCAAGCGATTCGCAGTAATGAATACCGGCTTCCCAATTGAGTTTGAGTTGGGTATTGGCACTGGTGTCTTGCCACATCAGGCCATTGGCTTTATCGACAACGACATTATCGGTGCTATTGCGTATCAGATCGTTAACCGTCGTTTCATTCAGCGGTGTGCCGCGGACACAGATGGCGATAAGTTCTCGTTGCTCGGTGTTAAGTGTGAGTTGGGTCCAGATATTTCTGGCTTGTGTGAGGCTGTAAATGATATGCCCGGCGCCTCGGCCGGATTTGTCGATGCTGTAACCAAGCTCTTTTTCTGTTGGCAAGCGCCAGCCGCTATTGCGTGGTTCTGCCTGGTTTGCGCAGTAGTTGATGGCAGCTTGTTTATCGGTGGTACGGAAAAGAGCGCGTGGTTGCAGGTATTGCCATTCCAATCCGGTGACGCGATCAACCAGGATATTTTCATCGTTAACCGCGTAATCGATATTTTTACCGCCGGCTTGATAATAACCGTCGTCTTTATCGAGATGGCTGAATGTTTGGCCGGTTTTGAGGATCAGCGAAGGTGTGGCGACATCAACGACTTCGCCGTTGCCAAGGTAAACGGTTCCTTTGGGATCGAACTCGTGCACTGATGACAATGACCAGCCTTCTGCCAGTTGTCGTTCATAGGTATTTTTTACGGTAATACCGCGCTGTTGCCAGGCAATAAAGTTTTCCCTGCCGGGAACCTGGGTAACCCTATCGCTCAGGGTGGCCCAGGCGACAGGAAAGTTCTCAAGGGGTTGATCTTCCGTGGCGGCGTTACCGGCACTCAGGTAGAACGTTTGATATTCAAAACCGATACTGACGCGACCGCTGACCAGATCTTGTGCACGGGTGCCATCCGGGTGGGTGCCGTCCCAGATAAATTCGGCTTCGATATTGGGGGCGGGATCGAATTCCTGTTCAAAAACCCGGCCGGCAATTTCCAGGCGCGCAATCATTTTTTCCAGCGAGGCGGGGATATCATTACCGCTGACCGCAACCCGTAATTTGTGGTGATAGCCCGAGGTGCGCTGGCTGGTGTAGTGCAATCTTATGTCTGTGCCTGCAATCCGGATATCTTCGTGGAAGGATTGCCGATAGGGTTTAAAAAATGAACCTGTGGCTTCGCACTCGGTGTCCTTTTCTTCTTCTGCCTCCAGCTCAGTGTCCACCGGTTCGGGAGCCTCGGCGTCTGCGGCGGCCCAGTTGTAATCGTAGGGTGTCATGTGGGTAAAACTGCCCCACCAGAGGGTTGTGCCTGCGCTGTAATTCGCCAGTCCTATGGCTTCGTCGAGGGTACTGCCGTTGTTATTCAGATCATCGGCCAGGCCGTCATCATTGTAATCGACACCATCGACGAGACCGTCACCATCCTGATCCAGTAACCGAACCACAACCCCATTGCTCGATGCAATCCAGCGGGAACTCAGGCGATTAAAGTAGCCAATGGGGACAATTTCACCCACGGGAAAATTGAGGAAGTTATCGACATACATCACCACATGGCCGTTGAATTGCACGGTATCGGTGTAGTGGGTGCCGTCGATATGCAGATCGGATGCCCAGGTGAATGCCGTTTCGGTTGGCAGTTCGCCTGGCATGGAGGCCGGGGTTTCAAATTCGGTGGCACTGAACAGGAATTGTTCCAATGGCCGTTGGCTGCCATCTGCTGAACGTATGACTGCCGAGCTTATCCCGTTGAATACAACCGTCGCTTTGCGTTCGCCGAACGCATCAGTGATGGTGCTGGATTGGTGAACCTGTGCGGTTCCACTGCTGAGATCAATCCAGGTTTTTTGCGTATCGCGCGGCAGGAGTACAACGGTTTCCACCGCGGCCCAGCTATTGCTGGCGGCAACGGTTGTTCTTTGCAATACCAGATGATTTTCTTTTTCATAAACTATCGTTTGTTCACCGGCGGGGCCGGCGAGGATAAAACGTCCATCGCTATCGGTTGTCATTGAACCGTAATCCGGTGCCTGTAACAGGCTTACTTTGGTATTGGGTATTGGTGTGCCGTAACGATCCGTCACCAGGCCGGTAAAAACAGCCATGGCTAATGGATTGAAATTGACTGCTGTTGCGTTTTCAGCAATGTAGGGGCGCAAGGATGCGGCAGGCGTGCCTATGAGTGGACTGCTGTCGGTAGCTTCGCCCACATTAAGGTGGAGGCGATTGGATTCAATCCCGGCAACCCTGGCGTAAATCCGGGCTGGGCCGGTGCGCAGCGCAGACACCTGGCCTTGTGCTACCGAAGCGACAGCATAGCCGTCTGCTGCAAATTGCCCCAGGGTTGTCAGGTCGCGCTGGCTGCCGTCCTGATACCAGCCAGTGATGGAAAGAGCGGCAGTCTGGCCTACAGCCAGATGCAGGCTACTGGGATAAATGGTCAGGCGCTCCAGGCCGGCAACCAGTGGATCATCTTGTGCAATATCGAGCCTGTAGGGCAGGCAACCCTGGGCCTGGCTGATATCGGCAGTGTGTATGCGTGTGTTGTCCCAGCTTGGGCTTTGGTCAATGGTTTTAAAGACAGTAACAGCACCGTGTGTCGTCGGTGAGGTCGATCCGGGTCGATACAGGCCGTGGGCAAGACCGAAACCAATGACCCCTTCGCTGTGGGCGTCGTTATGGTTTTCATGCAAACCGGTTTGCAACAGCTGGTTGCGATGTCCCCAGGGTGTACCCTCGGACAGGCCAAAGGCGATAAACCAGTCTTTATCCTGATAAAGCCAGCCGTAGATTGCCCTGACCAGCGCATAGACTTCATTATCCGGTCGATTCAATGCTGTGGTGCTGGCGAGGGATTCCGGTAGGCTGATAAAGGTTTCGGCATGCGTATCAATATAGGTGTTGGTGCGCATACGCTGCATGGGCGTGCGGTTATCGTTGAAGTGGCCGATAACTTGGTTGTTGCTGCGAATGTATTCGGCATAGCTTTGCGCGACCTGATTCATCGCTGCATCGTAACCGGAGTAGGGTTTAAGTCCGCGCGCGGCGCGTTCGGCATTGATGAGATAGAGTCCTTTTTGCGGCAGGGGCATCGCATCCCAGATGCTCTGCTCCGGCATGATCAGATATTGGTTGACCGATGGATCGCGCAGCCGGGCATGGTTAAACGCCCGTTGGATTTCAAGCACACTCTCGGCCCATCCGCCGTGCCAGGGAATATTATCGTGGGGATATTTATCAATATAGGAATAGTCATCATTAGCGGGTTGATACGCACAGGCAAACTGGTTGTGCAAATCGGCCAGAATTTCTACGTTGATCGTGCGACTGTCAGACAGCCCCAATTCGGATGTTATTACCAGCTCCAGTGTGTATATGCCTGGTTCAGGCAAACTCAATGGAAAGCGGGCTTCTCCGGATATTAATTCTCCATCAATAAACCATTGATAGCTTAGTGAACCTTGCTCAATGCTGCTGGACTGGCCGTCGATAAAAATTTCCGTACCGGCATAGCCATGGGTGTATTCGGGTGCGACGGCTAGTGGTTTGTAACCAACCACAAATGATGCCTGTGTTTTAGCTGTATTGCCGCTGCTGTCTTCGATTTCCAGTTGATATTGGTGATGGCCAACTGGCAATTGTGTCAATGTTAGGGTTGTTTCCGTACTGAGTACTGCCGAGTCGGGCAATCGGGTCCAGCGATAAGCAGAGATATTGCCATGGCTGTTGGAGCTACCTGTACCGTCCAGCGTAATACTGGCACCTGCCGGTAATGGTGATTGGGGCGGTGTTATAACCGCATAAAGATGGGGCTCAACATCCAGGGTGTACTGTTGTGTTGCGGTTAAACCGAACGTATTGGTTACTGTTACAGAAACAGCGTGGCTGCCGACCTGATGGGGTTGGGGCAACCATTGGATAAGCCCCGTTTGTGTCTCGATCAACATACCTGGTGGCGCATTTGCCAGTGCATAATTCAGTTGGCTGTGTTGGGGGTCTTCCGCTGCGACTTGATAGTGGTATGTGATTCCCGTCAGTGTCGAGGACACGGGTGTGGATTGAATAACCGGCGGTTGCTTCGGCAGATCGAGAATTTTAAAACCATCTGTTGAGCCTGTGGGGTTTCGGTTAGATAGGGTGCCTGCATACACTGCTTTATCAGAAATTGCCAAAGCATAGATTTGTCTGTGTGATGTACGGTGTGTTGTTTTATCGGCGATTGTGTGCGGCGCCCATTGGTTAAGTGTGCCATCAATGCCAATGGCGGCCACATTGATACGCGGTAATGTATTAATGCTTTCAAACTCTCCACCGACAAAGACCGTATCGTTCACGACCGACAGGGCATTAATCAGCAATGGATTTGGATAGCGGGCTGTTACAACTGGCCCCCAATCCGAGATGGTTCCGTCAGGATTAATAGCCGCTAACCCCCTGCGGTTGATGCCATTAATCGCGGTAAAGTTGCCGCCGGCATACACGAGTCCGTTGTTAATATCGAGCGCCGAGATTGCTTTTGATTGGGCGCCAGTGACAGCAGGGTTCCAGGGGGTTATGGTGCCATCGGTCTTGATTGCTACCAGGTGATTTCGCTCGAGGCCGTTTATGTGGGTAAAGTCGCCTCCTGCATAAATAGTATCGCCCTCTGCCGTAAGGGCCCAGACTCGTCCATTGGCGCTGGGATTCCAGGGACGCAAACTGCCATCAAGACCAATAGCAGCCAAGCGGTTGCGCTCCTGGCTGCCAACCCGGGAGAAGTTTCCACCGACATAAATGGTGTCATTGACAATAGCGATAGAAGTAATGGAGTCCCAATAAGTTTCTTCGACACCCGGATTCCAGTCTGTCAGTGTGCCGTCGGTTTTAATGGCGGCCAGATGCATGCGTTCGGTGCCATTAATGCGGGTAAAACGACCACCTACATAAATGGTGTCGTCCAGAATGGCAAGTGCCGCCACAGGATTGAAATTTGCCTCACTGGTTGGATTCCAGTCAGTGAGTGTTCCATCGGTATTGATGGAAGCTAATCCCTGTCGGGGAGTACCATTGATTAACGTCAGTGCACCCGCTACGTAAACCGTGTTTCCTGCAATCGCCATGGCGTTAATGACGTTGCCTGCTTTGGGGCTCCAGGGTTTAAGCGAACCATCCAGGCCAAGGGCAGCGATATGAGAGCGGGGAATACCATTGATACTGGTAAAGCGACCACTAATATAGATGGTGTTATCCGCAATAACGAGGGATCGAATATTTGGCCATGAGCCTTCGCTTTGCAAGAACTCTCCACCGGCAACCGGACTCCAGTCCTTTAGTGAGCCATCTGTGCCTATAGCCCCCAAATACCAGCGGTCAATACCATTGATACTGCGAAAACGTCCTCCTACATAAACAGTATCATTTTCAATGGCCAGTGCATTAATGAAACTGTCATAACCAGGCAGGAAATAAAAGCCCGGGTTCCAATCTATCAGTGTTCCATCAGTACCCACCGCCGCCAAATCAAGGCGATCAATATTATTGACTCGTGAAAAACTTCCACCGATATAGACTACATCGTTGTGGACAGCGAGTGTGCGAACAGGTGTCAGGCTATGGGAGCCAACTCGTGGATGCCAATTTTTTACGATGCCATCTGCACCTATGGCCGCAATGTTTAAGCGTTCAGTTTGACTGATACTGCGAAAGTAGCCGCCAATATAAATAACATCATCAGCAATGGTGAGTGCAAGAAAATTGTAGTCCGAATACAACGGATTGGCGTTTGGATTCCAGTCTGTCAGAGAGCCATTTGCAGCTATGGCAGCTAATCCATTTCGGGCGAGGCCCTCAATATGTGAGAATTGACCGGCGATATAAATGATGCCTTTATCTACCGCGAGTGCTGAAATTCTACTGCCCTCCGGGTAACCAAACTGCGGTGCCCAATCACCGAGAGTCCCGTCTGCTCGAATGTGTGCGAGGTTATGGCGTGGTTTATTGTCTACATAACTGAATGTGCCACCGATATACCATCCTCCGGTACCATCGGATACAACAGCATTAATCTCACCATTAACGTAGGGAAAGGCTTCAGCAAAACCGGTTTTCCTATTAATACCGACACCATGACCGGTACGCACACCAATTTCAGTAAAATCTCCGCCCATGTACAGAGTGCCGTCGTCAGCAGTGGCCAATGCCTGTACCGTTGTATAATCTGGATAAAAATTGGTGTTATTGGCAATCAACTGATCAGGACGAGCGCCTGCCATTGGTGCTCGCGAGATAGTTCCATTACTAATGGCTTCAAGTATAAACCAATAGTTTTTCCCGTTTTTTAGGTCAGTGACTCGATAGGGCGATGTGATGTTGGAGATAAGTGCGCCATCTGGGCATAACATATAATGATTAACATCACAATTAGAAGAAGATGAAATGTAGACATTGTAGCTCTCTGCCCCGATGTCATGCCATGTCAGGTCAACGGATTGTGCATTGGCTTTAGGAAACAACGTTAATGGTGGCTCAACAACTGCAATGGTAAACGTTTGTGTCGATGTTAGTTCATTATTGGTTACCGCTATGCTAACCGTATGCTCACCTTGTTGATTTGATGTGGGACGCCATTCAATTGCCCCTGTTATGTAATTGATCGCCATTCCTGTTGGTGCGGACAGTAATGTAAATATCAGCGAATTTTCCGCCGTGGCTGTGACTGTATAAAAATAGGGATTATCGATGTAGGCAAAGGGTTCTGGTACGGAAGTAATGAATGGCTGTCCAGGAGCTGCGGAACTGGTACTGGAACTTGATCCAGTTTCTGAAAAGTCGCAGGCAAGCAAAGGCTTCCATGTGCCTTGGTCAAAACATCCTCGATTATTGAAGCGTAGATCAGGGCTTTGATTTTGCCCATTGCTGCTGAAAATAATGCTAAGTGAATCTGGCATATAACCGTCTTTTAATAGCGGCTTAAAATCAAAGCAGTAAAATTTCCCCTGTTTGGTCATCGCATAGCCGGGCCATGATGGCAAAGCGATTAACCTGTCGGAGGGTTCTGGTTGCCAGAAAAAAATAGTGGGATTTATATGGTTGTCCGGGTTGTCATAGCAAACATTGGTATTCGCAACCATTGGTCGACCCGAAACACTACTACTGCTTGACGTACTGCTTTGTGATGCGCTGTGGGAAGAACTGGAAACCGACATACTGGAAGAGCTGGTTATTATCAAGCCACATTGTTGCAGGCTTTTCCATATTCCATTGTCATAACAGGCTGCATCACGTTGATATGTTAAATCCGCTGTTTGTGCTGTGCCGTTATTACTGAAGATCACTCCCATTGATACGGGCATCTGAGCGTTGGATAAATTCTCACTGAAGTCATAACAATAAAAATTACCATCGCGTACCATTGACCGGCCTGGCCAGGTGGGTATAGGTGTGACAGAACCGGCAGGTGATGGATTCCAGAAGTAAATCGTAGGCGTTGTATGGTTTGCTGGATTGCGGTAGCAAATACGATTATCTGTTGTTGGCAGATTGCTTGATGTCGAAGAAGTGCTGGCATTGCTAGAGATTGCAGCACTACTGGAGCTCTGTGAGTGGCTACTGGTAGAAGAGCTACTGGATGAACTGTTGCTTGATAATCCGCAGGCCAACAGGCTTTTCCAGATGCCATTATCGTAGCAGGCTGTACCGTTATAGGTGAGATCGGCTGTTTGTTGGCTGCCGTTGTTACTAAAGATGACCTTCAGGGATGAAGGCATGAGATTGTTATTGAGCAATGGTGAAAGGTCATAACAGGAAAGGGTACCGGATTGGCTCATTGCCTGCCCCGGCCAGCTAGGTAAGGGCGTGACCGAGCCGGCGGGTGACGGTGCCCAAAAATAAATGGTGGGTTGGGTGTGATTAGCCGGAGTGCGATAACAAATGCGGTGATCATTTGTCGCGTACAGGCTGGAAGAGGATAGACTACTTGGTATATTCAGGGATGATGAGCTGCTGGAGCTGGTAGAGGTGATCTGGCTTGATGAGCTGCTTGCGCCAGACGAACTACTGGAATTTGATGTGTTGCTTGAACTTGAACTTGAACTTGAACTTGAACTTGAACTTGAACTTGAACTTGAACTTGAACTTGTATTTACCAGACCGCACGCAGAGAGATTTTTCCAGGTTCCGTTTTCATAGCAGCCAGTGCCAGTATAGGTGAGGTTGGCTGTCTGCTGGCTGCCGCTATTGCTGAAAATAACCTGCAAAGATGCGGGCATGGTGTCGTTATTTAGCAATGGGCTCAGGTTGTAACAATAGAAATTGCCATACTGGCTCATGGCTTGGCCGGGCCAGTTGGGCAGTGGAGTCACTGATCCTGCCGGGGATGGATTCCAAAAATAAATGGTTGGGTTGGCATGATGGCTCGGGTTGTTATAGCAGATCAGGTTGGCAGATGGGATGGTGGCGAGTTTCGTGGCGCTGATGGCTTTGGTGGCGTCGTTGAAGGTGATGGTATATTCACCTTCCCCACCAGTGATGGTGTAATCCTGAGCTGGATAGGCCTCATTCCAGTTATTGGTAAATCGGCTGATTTTGAAACGGGGGGTGGTGCCTGAAAATGTCTGCTGTGTCTCCCAGAGTCCATTTGTGATGTTGAACATCATGGGAGTTGCACCCCAATTGTTGGGAGTGCCGCGGAAGTATGTTTCTGTCCATGTTTGCGCATGACTTGTTGTGCAAAACAAAAAGCTGATCAATAAAAAACAGCTAACGATGAGATCACGTTTGTTATAAGTGAGCCGATTAGGTTTCATGAAATTATCTGACATAATCATTTCCTTTTTTCCCTGTCGGATAGCCAGTCTCTTTTTTCAGAAAAGGAACTATTCCTTTAAGGTTGCAAATGACATAGTAATCAATAGTTTTCCAGTGAAGTGCTGCAATAAAAAATTTCAACTGGGAAGAAGATGTTTTGATATCTATGTTTTACGGGATATTAATGTGGTTTTTGCGTTGTACTCGTGACGAGTGGTTAAGTAATTTGATGGGCAATCACCAAAATTTACCTAACAATGCGCTCATAATTTCTTGAATATATTTATGCTTGTATGGCCCATCAATATGAATACGTATGTAACCAGTATTGTCGGATATATAAGAAATAGAGGGGCTGGTTTTATTTATCCCCTGGTTTGTGCTATCAATGCCCCACCACTCTACGGCCTGGCAATTCCACATATACAGCGAGGTCGATATGACACAACACATTAAAACAATACTGTTTTTTTCCAGCCTGTTTGGTGCTGCCGCGATGGCGGGCGGTGTCCAGGTGCAAACGCAGGATTTTGTCGGCGATGGTGTATTTACGGCGGGTATTGAAGGGCCGGCGGTGGATGCACAGGGGCATTTGTATGCCGTGAATTTTGCCGAGGAGGGAACCATTGGTGTTGTCGACCCACACGGCAATGCCAGGTTGCTGCTCAAATTACCTGAAGGCAGTACCGGTAATGGTATTCGCTTTGGCCCGGATGGGGTGATGTACGTGGCGGACTATACCGGCCACAATATTTTAAAAATCCATCCCCGGACCTTGCAGGTTGCCGTGTATGCCCACAGCGCGGCGATGAACCAGCCCAACGATATTGCGATTGCGCGTGATGGCACTATTTATGCCAGTGACCCCAACTGGTCAGATAGCACAGGAAACCTGTGGATGATCGCGCCCGACGGCAAGGTCACCCTGCTGGAGCGCGAAATGGGAACCACCAATGGTATCGAGGTCAGTGCGGATGAGCAGCGCGTCTATGTGAACGAGAGTGTGCAGCGCAAGGTTTGGCAATATGATCGCGATCCGAAGACTGGCAAGTTGGCGAATAAGCGCCTGTTGATCGAATTTCCCGACCATGGCCTGGACGGTATGCGTAGCGATAGCCAGGGTAACCTGTATATCGCGCGTTATGGAGCGGGTGTTATTGCGGTGGTATCACCTGCGGGGGATCTCCTGCACACGATTTCGCTGAAAGGTGAAAAGCCTACCAATCTGGCTTTTGGTGGCGAGGATGGTCGCCGTGTCTATGTCACCCTGCAAGATCGCGGTGCCATTGAAACCTTCACCGCCCCCCACCCGGGCCGCGAATGGGCTCTGTGGCGCCGGGATTAGGTCCCGGTTCGACTTTTTCCTTTGGGGTTCGGTTTTGCATGGAGGCAAAGTCGAACCCCGGTTGGCCCTCCTTATTCCCCGTCATCAACTGCTGTTGACCCCTGTCCCTCCGCCCGTTTTCCGCTTCGATAATTATTTTCGCTTTTGACCATTATTGATGGTTTTATGTAAAAAATTTTCTTTCAAAGTGATTTTTTTGGTGTTAGCCTAGGGTAAATGTCGCTTTTTACCTATTTTTTGATCACCAAGCTGCATGGAAACTGAAAATAATTTACAAAAACGATTAGCCCAGCGCCCATTAGAACCTGTCCATAAAGGACTGGGGGCACTACCTGCGGGTACGGTGGCGCGAGCGGTCGGGCATGTTGGCAGCCTGGGGTGGAACCTGTTGCGTGAAGACGTGAGCTTACCGGTAGCGGTATTGAGCGATGTGCGCCTGCGCCACAACCTGGGCTGGATGGAAAGCTTTATCCGCACCTATGGGCTGAAACTCGCACCCCATGGCAAAACCACCATGAGCCCAGCCTTGTTCCACTGGCAACTGGAGCAGGGCGCCTGGGGAATTACCCTGGCTACGGCTGCCCAGGTACAAGCGGCTTACCAGTTCGGTATAAAACGGGTCATCCTCGCCAATCAGTTAGTGGGCCGCGCCAATATGGCGATCCTCTCGCGCTTGCAGGAGGATGCGAACTTTGAGTGTTACGTGTTGGTTGATAGTCCCGTTAACGCCGCCCGGTTAGGGCGGTTTTTTTCCGAGCGGGGACAACAACTGCACGTGTTGGTGGAGTTGGGGGTTGAGGGTGGACGCAGTGGAGTACGCGATGCGGCCGCCCTGGAGTCCTTACTCACTGAAATTGGCCGTTGGCCCCAAAGCCTGTTCTTGGCTGGAGTTGAAGTCTACGAAGGTGTGCTGGGCGATGAAGCTGCCATCCGCCAGTTTTTACGTCGGGCCCTGGACGTATTGCGTGAATTGGATGAACGCGGCCTGCTGAAGAGTGACAGGCCTTTGCTGACCGGTGCGGGCTCTGCCTGGTTCGACCTGGTGGCAGAAGAATGGGCCGGCCTGGATTTGGGACGGCCAGTGGACATTGTGCTGCGACCCGGCTGCTACCTCACCCACGATGTAGGGATTTATCGCGCCGCTGCCGAACGTATCCAGAGCCATAACCCGGTGGCGCGCTCCATGCAACGCGGTCTATTGCCCGCTTTGCAGCTTTGGGCCTATGTGACCTCTATGCCCGAGCCGGGATTGGCCATTCTCGGCCTGGGTAAGCGCGACGCAGCGTTTGATGCGGGGCTGCCTGTCCCTGCCTTGCATTTTCGCCCTGGTGACATGCCCGCCCCGGTACCTGCCCCGGTGCAATGGCAGCTGGTGAAAATGATGGATCAGCATGCCTTTATGCAAATTCCAGCCACCGCTGATGTGCAAGTGGGCGATATGCTCGCGCTGGATATTTCACACCCCTGTTTAACCTTTGATAAATGGCGGCAACTGTTGATTGTGGATGACCACTATCAAGTCGTTGATGCTGTGGAAACCTTTTTCTAGGAGCCGCCATGGAATCTGTATTAAGCCCCGGGCACTGGTTACTGGTTTATGCACTGGTCGCCATCATTGCGCTGATTTTGTTAATCGCCCGCTATCGGTTAAACCCGTTTATTTCGCTCACCCTGGTATCGCTGGGATTGGGACTGGTCGCCGGTATGCCGGCCAAGGACCTGGTATTTGCCTATGAAGCCGGTGTGGGCAAAACCCTGGGCCACATTGCGCTGATTGTGGCGCTGGGTACCATGCTCGGCAAAATGATGGCGGAATCCGGCGGCGCTGAGCAAATCGCACGCACCCTGATTGGTTGGTTCGGCGAAAAAAATGTGCACTGGGCGATGGTGTTTATCGCGTTTATTGTGGGGCTGCCCATTTTTTTCGAAGTGGGTTTTGTATTGCTGATTCCCATCGCGTTTAACGTCGCCCGCCGCACAGGAACCTCCATGTTGCTGGTGGGCTTGCCAATGGTGGCGGGCCTGTCGGTGGTACACGGTTTGGTACCACCCCATCCTGCCGCCATGATTGCCGTGGGTGAATACCAGGCCAGTGTCGGGCGCACTATTTTCTATGCGCTCCTGGTGGGAATTCCCACGGCGATTATTGCCGGCCCCCTCTTTGCCAAATGGATTGCACCGCGTGTGCAGCTGCCTGCGGTGAATCCACTGGAGGCACAATTTATCCATGAGTCGCGTGAACGTGAACTGCCGGGTTTTGGCATCACCCTGTTTACTATTTTGTTGCCCGTTGTGTTGATGCTGCTGGGCGGCTGGGCCAACCAGATTGCTGCACCGGGCACTGCGCTCAACGACGTCTTACTGGTGGTTGGTAACTCAGTCGTTGCGTTGTTAATTGCGACGCTAGTCAGTTTTTATACCCTGGGCATTGCGCGTGGTTTTAATCGCGACAGTATTTTGAAATTCAGCCAGGACTGCCTGGCGCCTACGGCGGGCATTACCCTGCTGGTTGGCGCTGGTGGCGGTTTGAACCGAATCCTGGTTGATGCGGGTATCGCCAAGGAAATTGTGGCGTTTTCATCGGGTATTGCATTAACACCCTTATTGATGGGGTGGTTTGTCGCAGCGTTAATGCGTATTGCCACCGGCTCGGCCACGGTCGCCATGAGCACAGCAGCTGGCATAGTGGCGCCTATTGCGCTGGCGGCCAATTATCCGCACCCCGAGTTGCTGGTTATTGCCACCGGGGCGGGATCACTGATTTTGTCCCATGTCAATGATGGCGGCTTCTGGCTGATTAAAGAATATTTCAATATGACCGTCACCCAAACACTCAAAACCTGGACGGTGATCGAAACTATTATTTCTGTTGTTGCGCTCGGCTTTGTATTGTTGATTGCCAGTTTCCTTTGAGAAAAAACATGACCGCTTTGTTCGATATTGTTTACCACATCCGCAGCAATCGCGACCGGCTTTCGGCAACGGAGCAGAAAATTGCGGATATTATTCTGGACGATATAGCCTTTGCGGCGGCGGCCAGTATTGATCAGCTTGCCACCAAAGCCAGTGTGAGTATTGCCACCATCTCGCGCTTTGCCAAAGCGGTGGGCTGTGAAGATATTCGCGATCTCAAATTAAAATTGGCACAGGCCAGCGCGGTGGGAACCCGCTTTCTCGCCGATGTTCCCGTCGTTGAGGAAAGTGCATTCTACGCGCGTATTTGCAGTGAGGTAGAGTCCACCCTGCGCGCCAACCTCGCGCGTTTTGTCGAGGCTGATTTTCGGGCCGGGGCCAACGCATTGAATAGTGCCCGCTTGATTTATGTCGGCGGTATGGGGGGCGGTTCCACCATGCTTGCCGATGAAGTCCAGTACCGCATTGCCCGCCTGGGGTTGCCGGTAACGGCCTATCACGATCCGGTATTGCTGCGCATGTTGGCCGCGACACTGACCGAAAAAGATGTACTGGTACTGTTATCGGTAACCGGGGTAACACCGGAATTATTGGAGGTTGCTGATATCGCGCGTGAATACGGTGCCCAGATCATCGCCATGACCGCGCCCCAATCTCCCCTTGCTGAAAAAGCCAATGTGTTATTGCCGGTGATGACGGAGGAGACCGATTTTATTTTCAAGCCTTCGGCATCCCGCTATGGTGTATTGCTGGCTGTGGATATTCTCGCAACAGAGTTGGCTCTGCTGCGTAAACAAGAGAGCAAGGAATTACTGCGTCGCGTGAAATTTGCGCTTGATGAATATCGGGGTGGCGATAACCGCTTACCCCTGGGCGATTAAGGATGTGTGTGTGATTTACGAATGGGTTATCCGCCAGGCTCACATCATTGATGGTTCTGCACAGCCATCCTACCGTGCTGACCTGGCAATCACCGCAGGGAAAATTGCAGCGATTGGCAATTTATCCGGTGTGCAGGCGCAGCGGGAGATAGTTGCAAGCAATTGGGTTTTAGCACCGGGGTTTATTGATGTGCACACCCATGATGACCTGCAGGTGATTCGCAACCCGGATATGTTGCCCAAGGTTTCTCAAGGTGTGACAACGGTGATCGTTGGCAATTGCGGTATCAGTGCCAGCCCTGTGGTGTTACAGGGCGAGCTGCCGGACCCGATGAATTTGCTCGGCGCCGTTGAGGATTTTTCCTACGCCGACCTTGCCAGTTACGCGCGTGCCGTGAATGAAATACAGCCTGCAGTCAATGTGGCTGCATTAGTCGGTCATACAGCATTGCGCAATAACCACATGGATCGCCTGGACCGCGCAGCAACCGCCTATGAAATTGCGCAGATGCGCGCACAATTACATTTGGCCCTGGAACAGGGCGCACTTGGGTTATCGACCGGATTGGCTTACGCCTCAGCGATTGAAAGTACCACTGAAGAAGTACAGGCACTGGCGGAGGTGTTGCGTGAACAGGGGGGAGTTTATACCACCCATTTGCGCACGGAATTTGATGGCATCCTGGATGCGATGGAAGAAGCGTTTGCAATTGGTCATTCGGTCAATGCCCCGGTCATCATTTCACATTTGAAATGTGCAGGGGCCGGTAATTGGGGACGCAGCAAGGAAGTGCTTGGCGCCCTGGAGACAGCGGCGCGCAAACACTGGGTCGGCAGCGATTGCTATCCCTATAGCGCCAGTTCGTCCACCTTGGATTTGCAGCAGGTCACCCGGGATTTTGACATTGTGATTACCTGGAGCGAGCCGCATCCGGAGCAGGGTGGAAAAACCCTGGCAGCGATTGCCGATGAATGGCAAACCAGTTTGATGGACGCGGCCAGGCGACTACAGCCTGCGGGAGCGGTGTATCACGGTATGAATGAGCAGGATGTGCAGGCCATTTTGGCGCATCCACTCACCATGGTTGGATCCGATGGTTTGCCGGTTGATCCTTTGCCGCACCCGCGTTTGTGGGGCGCTTTCCCGCGGGTGTTGGGGCATTACAGCCGCGACTTGCAATTATTCAGTCTGACCGAAGCTGTTTACAAAATGACGCGCTTGTCTGCCGATCGCTTCGGCCTTGATAATCGCGGTCGCATTGAAGTGGGCGCAGCGGCTGATCTGGTGTTATTTGATCCGCTGAATGTGCGCGATACGGCAACCTTTGCGGCACCGCAACAATTGGCGGAGGGAATAGAAGCCGTGTGGGTGAATGGCATCCTGACTTACTGCAACAAAGCCATGACAGGTCAGCGCGCCGGGAAGTTCCTGCATCGCCAGCGCGATCTGCGCAAAGGTTTTTTTCTGTTTAATGAGTGATAGCGCTTATGTCTGATATCAAACGTTACGGTGTCGAAGGTGGCAAGGGAACCGGTGGCCAGCATTTGCCCTTTGCGCGCGCGGCGGGTGCCGATGGTTGGCTATTTGTGTCCGGCCAGGTTCCCATGGTCAAGGGCGAAATTGTGGAGGGCGGCATAGTCACCCAATCCCATCAGGCGATCAACAATATGCTGGCCATTTTGGCCGAGGCAGGTTATGGCCCGGAACATGTGGTGCGCTGTGGGGTGTGGCTCGATGATCCCCGCGATTTTATGTCGTTTAATCGTGTGTTTATGGAATATTTTGGCGCTAATCCACCGGCGCGCGCCTGTGTGGTATCCAGTATGGTGGTGGATTGCAAAGTAGAAGTTGATTGTGTGGCTTATAAAAAACCATGAAGTATTTATTGCCTGTTTTGTTGTTGGTACTGCCGTTCACCTTGGTGAATGCGGCTGATTTGCCGTTGTTGCCTTATCCGCACTCAGTGATACAACAGTCAGGGCAATTTTTAGCAGGCAATCAATGGAATCTTGTTATAAAGGGAAAGCAAACAGCGGAATTGAAAACAGCGCTTGAGCGTTTCCGGCAGCGAGTTACTTTGCAGACTGGAAAAACGATTCGCTTTGTTAAGGGTAGGGAAAAAAACGCGCATTTATTCATTCATATCCAGTCATCGGAGGTGATAGGTAATAGCCTGTCCTCTATGGATGAATCCTATCGCTTACAGGTTCGTCCAGGGCGTATTGAATTACACGCCGAACAGCTGGTCGGTGTTGTGCGCGGCCTGGAAACCCTGTTGCAGTTAGTGGGGCTGCAACGGGATGTGCTGGCTTTGCCTTTGGTCGATATTCAGGATAAGCCCCGCTTTATCTGGCGCGGCTTGCTGCTGGACAGTTCCCGCCATTTCTTTTCAGTGGCGTCGATAAAACGCCAGCTGGATATTATGGCAGCCGCCAAGTTCAATTTATTTCATTGGCACCTGACGGACGATCAGGGGTGGCGCCTGGAATCCAAAAAATTTCCACGGCTGCAGCAATTCGCCAGCGATGGCCAGTATTACACCCGCGAGCAGGTGCGCGACATCGTGGCTTATGCGCGCGACCGGGGAATTCATGTATTGCCGGAAATTGATATACCGGGACACGCCAGTGCCATTGCAGTTGCCTACCCTGAGTTGATGTCTGCCCCCGGTCCCTATGCCATGGAGTATCGCTGGGGAGTGCACAAGCCAACGCTCAATCCAGCCAACGAACGCGTCTATGAATTTGTGGATCAACTCATCGCTGAAGTGGTTGAGTTATTCCCATTTGACTATGTGCACATAGGTGGAGATGAAGTAGATCCCCAGCATTGGCAGGAAAATGCAGACATCCAGGCATTTATGCAGGCGAATGGATTAGTTGATCATCTGGCGTTGCAAGCCTATTTCAACCAGCGCGTGCAAAAAATCCTGAGCCAGCACAAGCGCAACATGATTGGCTGGGACGAAATCCAGCATCCGGATTTGCCGAACAATATTGTCATCCATTCCTGGCAGGGGCCGGATGGTGTTAGCAATGCGATCCGCCACGGATTCAATGCCATTTTGTCAACGGGCTATTACCTGGATCAGCCACAAACGGCTGCGTACCATTATCGCCAGGACCCACTGCCCCAGCCGCCATTCAGGATAGATGCTCCGGCAGTGGGTGAATCCTGGCAGAGCTGGTCCTTTACACTGCCGCGTCAGCGTGGCAGACCGGTTAGCGGATCTTTCACCTTGTTAGATGACGGTAAACAAACGCGTGGATTTATTGATTTTGCGGGCAAATCCCGGCGCGAGGTGAAGGTTCATCGCTATACAAAAAATCGCGCGCAATTTTCGCTCGACACCTGGATGGGCCCGGTTGAGTTTGATGTGAACATGGACCAGCGGTTAGGGGGCAAGGCCTGGGTTGGCAATGTGGCTTATCCCGTCAGCGGTAAGCAGATTGCCGGTAGCAATCACGCCCAAACAGGTCTGCCTGAGCCACAGGTTGCTCCCTATGTGTTGAGGGCAGAAGACTATGCCCGCGTGCTTGGCGGAGAGGTGGCGCTCTGGTCCGAGTTGGTTGATGAAGGGACCCTGGATCTGCGCCTTTGGCCGCGTGCATTGGCTGTGGCTGAACGCCTGTGGTCGGCCCAGGATAGGCGTGATGAAGTGGATTTATACCAGCGCCTTGAGACAACGATGACATGGGCGCGTATGTCGGTGGGTGTGCAAGATCAACAGCAGCGGGAGATAGCGCTGCGGCGCCTGGCTGCCGGTGCAGGGATTGAGCCTTTGGCTATCTTCAGTGAGGCATTGGAGCCTGCCCATTACTACCACCGCCAGCATCAAAAATCGGTCTCTGAAACCTATTCAAAAGCAGATCATTTGAATCAATTAGTCGATGCATTACCCGCTGAAAATAACTTCAAACAAAACCAGCTGGCCATATTTGAAAACGAATTATCCGTGTTAGATGAAAACGATAAAAAATACCTGAGAAAAAGCCTGAAAACTGCTTTCGAGAAGTGGAATAAAAACTATCAACCACTGCTGGATTTGGTACAAAAACGTAAAGATTTGCAAGGCTTGTTGCCGCTGGCAGAACGGTTAAATGTTTTGTCAGAGTTGGCAATGGAATTGCTTCGTAATTGCGAAGCTTCCACCACCCTTTCACCTGCACAAATCGTCAAAGCGCAGGCCGCTGTTGACCAGGCGAAAACAATGGATCAGGAAATGGTGATTGGTGCAGCCTGGGTGGTGGAAAAAATGCTGCAAAGCGATGCATATTGCCCCTAAATAAGCGCCAAACCAAGGCATTTTTTTATTGCAGATTGACAACGTTGTCCTATGGGGTGTACTTTTGCCTGAACCGGTAGGCATACCGGTTAATCCATTGGGTTTACAGGCTGTCGCCCGGCAGGACAAGAATAATTAACCACCAGCGCAATGCGCAGGTATATACGATGGCAGAGATGGCAATCTTTAATCTCAATGATATTTCGCTGCTATTTGGCGGCTTTCTATCATTGGTCGTGGCTGTGCGTCTGATGCTCGGGCAATCCGAGGGGCCGCTTGTGCCTCATCATGGGTTATTGCTGGCCCTGTTCTTCCTGCTGGGAACCTTGCGTGCCCTGGATGGCATGGTAAATACCAATCCTGCACTGCGTCAGATGTTGATTACCTGGTACCCCATCAGTGTCTTTGGGCTTGGTTTTATTTATTTTTTGCAGGGCCCGTTGCTCTTCTGGTTCGCGCGCGCCAGTTTTTCACAAATGATGAATTTGACTTACAAGGATGCACTTCATCTGATTCCCTTGCTCGGTTATCCGTTTTACTTGTGGTTTATGGGGACGAATATCAGCGCACCTGTTGACCCCGATTTTGGCAACGCGGCAGTAGCACAGAAAAATGCTCCAGCAGAAGTGTTGATATGGGCCCAGCATATCAGCCTTTTTATTTACAGCTTGCTGTGCGTGTCCCGGCTCTTTGAATACCAACGCCACTTAAAACTCTTGCAATTGCCTTCACAAAAAATGGATCTGCAGGGGCTGCGCTTGCTGTTAATCGGCTTCCTGGCGATCAATGCCTGGTCATTCATCATTTTATTGGATTCACGCTTTTTACATTGGTTGAGCCCAACCCTGCTAGGGGAATCTACTAGCCATCTCCTGTTTATATATATGAGTGTGTTGATAGTTTATTTGCTGAAAAACGCCCAGGGCTTCAGCGATATACAACCCGAGCATAAATTGAATCATGCACTTGTTTCAGAAGAGCCCCAATTGCAATTGGTAGAAAAACTCCAGTCTTTTATGGAGAGCAACAAGCCTTACCTGGAGCCGCATATTACGGTTGAGCGCTTGGCGATTAAATTAAATGTATCCCCCAAATTATTATCAAGCACGATTAATAATCAATTGCAGATGAATTTCTTTGAACTCATCGGCTCCTATCGCGTTGAGGAAGCCAAGCGAAAATTAGCAGACGAACAACTGCGCGATTTGCCCATACACGAAATCATGAAACATTGCGGCTTTAGCAGTAAATCCGTCTTTAACCAGGCCTTTAAAAAAGCCGTAGGTGTTACGCCCAGCCATTACCGGCAGCAATATCTTGGCTGCAGATTAGCGGGTTAAAGCGTTTTGTGACCTGTTCGACTTTTGGTAGTTGGTGTTCGAGTTTAGGAAGTGGCATAGAAAGGTATTTTTTCGCCTGATAAATTCGGACCACTGTCAGTTGCAGTAACAGTCAATTGAAATGTCTGTGTCATTGTTTTTGATATTTTGAATGATTGTGTATTAACGATGGCATCGCTCATGGAAGACAGTGTGCATTTCAAAGAGGGAAAACTCTCTATATGGCTCATAAACGGTTAACAGTTAATAGAAACAACATAAAGGGGTTGGATATGTTCGAGAGTAAAAAAATACTGGCCAAGTTGCCACAGCAACGATTTAAAAAATCTTTGTTGGCTGTGTCGATTGTTGCATTAAGCTCACCGGTTATTGCCCAGGTGAGTTCGGGAAATGAAAATCTTGAAGAAGTCGTTGTCGTGGGAATGAGAGGCAGCATCGAAACGGCGCAAGACTTAAAGCGCAATGCTGATACGGTAAAAGATGTGATTACCGCATTGGATATTGGTGCCCTGCCGGATAAATCGGTAACCGAAGCCCTGCAGCGCGTTCCCGGTGTCACTATCGAACGCTTTGCCTCTTCAGATGACCCTAAACACTATGCTGACGAAGGTACTGGTGTGCTGGTACGTGGTCTTGACCGTGTACGCTCAGAAATTAACGGTCGCGATGCCTTCAGTGCTAACCCATGGGGCGGCCTGAGCTATGAAGACTTCCCGGCAGAATTGTTGGGCGCTGTAGAAGTTGTCAAAAACCAAACGGCTGACAAAATCTCTGGTGGTATTGCGGGTACTGTTAACCTGATTACGCGCAAGCCATTTGATTCTAACGAGCAGCTTATTTCGTTTTCTGCAAAAGCTAACTACGGTGATTTCCGTGAAGAAGTGACACCTTCTTTCTCGGCACTTTTTGCAGATAGCTGGGAAACCAGTGCCGGTAAATTTGGTTTCCTGATTGCCGGTTCCAAATCTGAATATCAAACGCGTGGTGACGGTGTTGGTATGGGTAACTACCACAGCCGTGGTAAGCTCGATACCTTCTCTTATGATGAGTGGGGTACTCCTTCTCCCGGTGTTGTTGCCGGTATGTATTCCAATCCCTGTATACCCGGCGATCCCGGTTGGCGTGCCTGTGGTCCTGGCTTTGAAGATACGGTCGTGTACAGTGATGAAGATGCTGCAGCCTATGTTCCTCTATACGATGGTACAGAGTTGCCTGGCCAGCCAGAAGGTACTACCTGGTATGCACCAGCTAACTTCCACGTGAGCACTGCCGAAAATGACCGTGAGCGTACTGGTTTTACCACATCGCTCCAGTGGGCAAATGCCGATGAAACTATTATTGCTACGCTGGAGCATATCAACTCCAAAGCGTCTCTGGAGTGGCGTGAGTATGTAATCGCCTCTGGTGATCGCGGTTTCCTGGCCGGTAATGGTAATGCTCTGCAATGGTCGGAAGATACGGAGAACGGCTATGATTTCAGCGTTGATGCAAATGGTTTCCTGACATCAGGCATTGGTAGAAATACGGATCCGAATTTTCCATTACAATTCCGCTCTCGTTATAACTATAACGAAAATACCGTAGAAGATACGTCCTTCAATGTGACTATCAAACCAACGGAGCGCCTGACCGCATCATTTGATTACCAGCATGTTGACTCTGAGCAAATTGTTCACAACTATGGTTTAACCTCGCGTATTAATGGTAACCAGACAGCCACTTATGCGCCGTTTTACCTGGATTTAAGGGGCTCTACGCCAACCATTGAGTTCTTGAACGAAAATGTCTCCTATCCGGCGGACGTTGCTGAAAACACCAATCCCATTCTGCGTTTAGCCAGTGGTATGCAACAGGAGATTCACAATACGGCTAAATCCGATAGCGTTAAATTGGATGTGCAATATGATTTTGATGGTGTTTTTACGGCAATAAAAGCGGGTGTTTATTACTCGGATAAAGATCTCAATGTGGCCGATACTGAGTATGAAGGTTGGCAAGCACTGGGTACTCCCTGGGATGCAGTTGATTCGTACAATGCTTCTCCACAAGTGGCACCACACTTGTTTGAGCGTGTTAGCTTTGCTGACCAGTATAACGGTAAGGTTATAAAAGGCGATTACAATAGCTTTTTATTCCCCAGTATGGCGTTAACCAAAAACTACATCCAAACGTTGCGCGATGGCTGTGGTACCTGGAGTGCACTGGGTAATGCAATGGATGGTAGTGGTAAATGTGCTCAACCATACGAAGACCTGGCTGATCGCGTCGATAGTCACTTTGCAGCGCGTCATATGAGTTCAACCAATGAAGAGCGCACCGAATTTTATGTTCGCGGCGACTTCGATTTCGCTGAACTGCCGGTACCTATCAAGGGTAACGTCGGTTTACGCTATGTGGGTTACCAACTTGAGTCATCGGGTAGTGTGACATTGCCAGCGACCTCCAGACGTGGAACAAGTCCGGATCAGTCTCTGTATCAAGTTATGCAGGCGCAGTACCCAAGCCTGTTTGCGCTAGCCTCGGGTGAGGCTGTACCAAGCACGGTTAAGGGTACTGATTACAACACGGTATTGCCGAGTTTGAACCTGGCTTTTGGTGTGGCGGATGATGTCGTGGTGCGTTTCGGTGCATCGAAAGGGCTGTATTTCCCCAGCTTGCTGGATACGCGCAATAGCATGGTGGTGAGCTTGGATTACACCGAAGTGCTGCAGGATCCGACCGAAGGAAAAGACGAAACAACTAACCCGGTTGTTGATTTGACGGATATTGAAATCAGTGCCAATGCGCGTAATGCGTTCCTGGAGCCAGAGGAGTCCGTTAACTTAGATTTGACAGCAGAGTGGTATTTCGCACCGGCAGGTTCGGTAGCGGTTGGTGTGTTCCACAAAAAGCTAAGCAATATCATCCGCAACAAGCAATTTGATCTGGAGCTGGAGTACGCCGGCACTACCTATCCCGTGTCAGCTTACGGTCCTGATAATACCGGTTCCGGTACCATTCGTGGTGTGGAGTTCTCTTACTCACAGTTCTACGATATGTTGCCGGGTGCCTGGAGCGGTTTAGGTTTACAATTCAACTACACCTATATCGATCAAAGTGGCTTGGAGGATCCTAATACCAATCCAGCAGAAGGTTTACGCTACGACGGTTCAGGTACGCCTATCACCGACAACCGCAATAGTTTCCGTGTATTCACTGGACTGCCATTGCAAGGTTACTCGGATGAGAACTTAAATATTGTGGGTATGTACGAATACAACGATATTGCGTTCCGTCTGGCTTATACCTGGCGTTCAGAGTACATGCTGACCATGCGTGAGTCTGAGGAGTTCGTACCAGCCTACGCCAAGGCGCAAGGTATGATGGATGCCAGCCTGTACTACACTATCAATGAAAACTGGAAAGTAGGTATCGAAGGCAGCAACTTGTTGAATGCTGAGACTAAAACCCAGTATCAATTGAACCAGGACGGTGTTAAGACTGACGCGTTAAGCTTTACGACGGATCGTCGTTATGCATTGAGCGTACGTGCAACTTTCTAATAAGCTGTTTTTCATAAAAACAGTTAAATAGATGTTGTGAATAAAAAGCGCGCAGCATTGTTACTGCGCGCTTTTTTTATGGTTGATAAATACTTAACCAGGCAGATAGCGACTATGCAAAAAAATACCTTGAATTCAATCTGTATTGTGGGTGGTGGAACCGCCGGTTGGATGGCGGCCAGTTTGCTGTCTTCTGCGCTGCAAGGCAGCCATATAAAAATTACCCTGATTGAGTCTCCAGATATTGCCACCATTGGTGTAGGGGAGTCCACGGTGCCCTCGATGATGGAATTTTTGCGCGTCTGTCGGATTAATCTCAAAGAGTTTGTTGAAGCAACATCGGCAACATTTAAATTGGGGATTCGCTTTGATGACTGGCTAAAGCCCGGTGAACAGTATTTTCATCCTTTTGGCCGGGTGGGACAGGATATCAATGGCTTTGCGTTTTATCAGGCCTGGTTAAAAAACTCCGTTGATGGATACGGTACTCGTTGGGTTGATCATTCCCCCAGTGCCATCATGGCTGAACATCAGCGCTTTATGTTACGCCCGTCCCAGCAACAAAACTGGGTACTGCGTAGCTATGGCTATGCCTTGCATCTGGATGCTATTTTAGTCGCTCGTTATTTACGTGATTTTTCACAAGGATGCGGTGTAGAGAGAATAGAAGCAACGGTCGATAAGGTCGTCATTGATGAACGCCAATTTATTCATACGTTAGCGCTTAATAATGGCATCACTATTACCAGTGATTTTTTTATTGATTGCACTGGTTTTAAAGGTTTATTAATTGAGGAAGCCTTAAAAGTTGGTTATGAGGATTGGACGCATTACTTACCTTGTAATCGCGCTGTTGCAGTACAAACCACCAATGCAGGGACGCTACCTCCCTTTACCATTGCTACTGCACGGGAAGCAGGTTGGACTTGGAGAATCCCCTTGCAGCATCGTACAGGTAATGGCTATGTTTACTCCAGCCAGTATTGCTCCGATGACCAGGCTATTCATACCTTATTAACGGCTGTTGAGGGCGAGTTATTAATTGAGCCGCGAGTGATTCCATTTGCCACTGGACGACGCAAAAAAATATGGCATAACAATTGTTTAGCGCTAGGGCTCGCCGCCGGTTTTTTGGAGCCGCTGGAGTCTACGGCCATTCATTTGATATATAAAACATTAGTTCACTTTATCAGATACTTTCCTGACCAGGATTTTGAGGTCTATACAGAGCAGGCATTCAACCAGAAAATCAACATTGATTACCAGGAAATTCGCGATTTTATTATTTTGCATTATTGTACTACAGGGCGTGATGACACGGAGTTCTGGCGCTGGTGCCAGGGTATGCCTGTGCCCGATTCATTGCAAGAGAAAATCTGCTTGTTTCGCGCGCGCGGCCAGATAGAACACACTCCTGACCAGTTTTTTAGCCAGGACAGTTGGTGTTCAATCCTGGAGGGTATGAAGGTGCGCCCCAAAAAATACCACCCATTAATGGATGCGTTTGACGGTCAGGGGCTGGCAAGTACTCTGCAAGAGAGTGCGCAAAGTGTCTATGAAACAGTCATGCAAATGCCAATGCATGGCGATTATATCCAGCAACATTGCGCGGCTAAAAAGATGATGTAAATGTGGGCATTTTTTCCAGGCGAGTAATAATGGTATGACGGCCTATAAACAGATTCCAGAGTATCGCAAGCTTCCCGCACCGCAATTTTTTGAGGAAATAGCACCAGAGCAACAGCCTGTGGTTATCCGGGGTTTTACGCAGCATTGGCCACTGGTGGCTGCCGCGCAAAAAACGCCGCATGATTTTGCTGCCTATTTGATGCGTTTTTATACAGGAAAAAAAGCCAGAATTTTTGTTGCTCCACCTGCTGCCAACAAGCGTTTTTATTATAACGATGATATGACTGATGTAAATTACATGCGCGGCGAAGAGCGTGTGGATTTGTTTTTGGGCCGCTTGCTGGAGTTGATGGATAGAGAGATTTATCCTGCCATATCCATGCAAAATTCTTTACCCAGCGAAATACTGCCAGGTTTGATTGACGAGAATAAATCCGAATTTTTCCCCGATGTGGAGCCACGTCTGTGGGTAGGAAATGAAGGTATTGTCAGCGCGCATTATGATGGTGCTGACAATATCGCTTGTGTTGTCGCCGGGCGCAGGCGTTTTGTGCTGTTTCCGCCGGAGCAGACCGGTAATTTATACCCAGGCCCGCTCAATTTTACCCCGGCCGGGGCGCCTACCAGCATGGTCGATCTGAACGCGCCGGACTTTGTACGCTATCCCCACTTCAAAACCGCACTGGCCAATGCATGGTCAGTGGAACTTGAACCGGGTGATGCGATTTTCATCCCCATGCTCTGGTGGCATCATGTGGAGTCACTGGAAAAAGTGAATGCGTTGATGAATTACTGGTGGAACGGCTCTTCGGCCAAGAGTTCAACACCACCAAGCCCCATTGACAGTTTGAATATCGCCCTACTGGCTATGCGTGATTTAACGCCCAGGCAGCGCAATGCCTGGCGCCATATGTTTGATCATTATTTATTTAAGCAAGGTATCGATCCAGCTTCTTATATTCCTGAGCATCAGCAGCATGTGCTGGGAAAATTGTCGCCAGAGTATGTAAGGGCTATTAAAGACTACTTTATTGATAAGTTGAAAAAATAATGGCTATGCCAAGTGCCCAATAGTGAATTGACCAAGATGACAACCATGAAAAAGCCCGAAAAAATTCTGATTGTTGGTGGCGGTACGGCTGGCTGGATGGCAGCAAATTTATTGGTGTCCCGCTGGAAGGATATAGACGTTTGCCTGTTGGAATCTACCGAGATTGGCATCATCGGTGTTGGCGAGGGAAGTACACCTCACTTAAAATTCTTTTTTGATGCTATTGATGTTGCTGATTCAGAGTGGATGCCTCGTTGTAATGCCACCTATAAGAATGGAATTTCTTTTGCGAATTGGTCGTCTATCCCAGGGTTTGAATCCTACTTTCATCCGTTTCCGGCGCAAACGGATGACGTTTTTACTGTCCCGTTTTTCTTCAGCAATATCAAAGCGCGAATGCAGGGAAATAATGTGAATGCGCATCCGGATCATTATTTTTTAGAAACTTATCTCACCCGAGCTAACCTTGGCCCTATTCCTGCCGAATCTTTCCCGTTCGGAGTGGCCTACGGATATCATTTCGACTCGGGCCTTTTGGGGCAATTTCTGGCTGAAAAGGCCATGAGCAGGGGGGTAAAAAGAATTTTGGGTACCATCACAGAGGTGGTCCTTGACGCAAACGGATCCTTGGCTGCTGTCAGGTTGGATGATGATAGCCTGTTAGATGCCAGTTTTTTTATTGATTGTTCCGGATTCAAATCATTACTGCTACAAGGTGCATTGAAAGCCACATTTAAAAGCTTTAAAGAGAACTTGTTTAATAATGCAGCTGTTGTCATGCCGACGGCAATATCAGAAATTATTCCTCCGGAGACAAGGTCAACGGCATTGTCGAATGGCTGGGCTTGGAAAATTCCGTTAACGAATCGTTACGGTAATGGTTATGTTTACAGTACCGATTACATAACCCCGGAGCAGGCCGAAATAGAATTAAGGCAACACTTGAATCTGGTTGATAGTGATGTTGCCGCCAGACACCTGCAGATGAAAGTTGGCCGCGTTGAAAAACATTGGGAAAAAAACTGTCTGGCAGTAGGTTTATCACAGGGTTTTATTGAGCCGTTGGAGGCCACCGCTCTAGCCTTGTCTTTTAATACCATCTCACTTTTTATGGCACATTACGAAAAAGGGCTATATACCAATCAATTCGAAGATGCCTTTAATAAAGAGGTTAATGCCAAGTTTGATAGCGTTAGGGATTACATTGTTTGTCATTACAAGGTCAATCAACGAAAGGATACTGATTACTGGAAGGATAATGCCGCTAATACGTATTTGTCAGAAACCCTGAATCAAATCCTTTATTTTTGGCAAAGGGGCGGTGATTTTGCAAAAAATATGTATATGAATAATCTGGTAGGAAGCTATCAGCCCAAGTCATGGGCGTGTTTGCTGGCAGGTTACGGTGTCTTCCCGCCATTAACATCTGACGCAAAAGCGGCCCAATTTAAACCTGTGCAGGATATGGAGCAATTGGCTGATTTTATTCGCCGGTGCGGGTTGAACTTTAAACAGCATAACGAGTTACTTCATTAAACATGAAGACCCATTTATGCAAAGGAAGAATCTGGCACTGGTGTGACAAGACCTCCAATATCGTACTTCGTCCGACTTTCCGCCACTATGGTGCGACCTTCAGGTTGTGGATTGCGATACGGCGCGAGACGATGCTAGCGTAAGTTGCGTTAAGCGACCTCTGAAAAAACTGACGTCAGCAGATGGCAACATATCTTTTCAGGTGTTTCTTAGTGTTTTCTCCCGTTTGGCGGGTTCAGGTTGAGCCCGCTTTTTTATGGGGATTGGTTAAGGTGATTTTTGTGATGGCTTCTAGTTGCGCCAATCGACATGGCGATACTCATCCAGTGGTGGGTGAGGCATGGGGTGCCTATTGTCCGGAGGTAGTAAAGGCGTTTGTGCTGGTTCTGGCACAGTGGCTGGTGGTATTTGTAAGAGCGTATCCAAGGTTTCCAATGCGTCTATCTCTGTTGTTTCGCTGGGGCAGAGTAGTATGCCGTGCTTGCGGCAGCGGCGGCCCCAATCCAGGCTCGATGAATAACGGACGATAGGAGCACCGAGCACCATGCCGGTCAGTATGGGTAGTAGCCACCAGAAAAAGAGTGGTGAGTAGGTGAATGTCACCCATCCCCAGAGCAGTGCAATCAGCGTCATTTTAGCGGTGCGTGCAATCGCTTCTCCCCAGGGTAGCAGACGCCCTTCGCGCGCTTGCGAATCCCAGTTCACTTTAAATCCGAGCAATACCGACACCACAAAATAGGCGTGGTAGCCCATCATAATGGGCGCAATCAGTACGGCAAAAAATGTTTCGGTAAACGCACCTTTGATGATGGCCCAGCTACCGCCAAAGGCTTTGCGCCTATGGGTGAGCGCCACTATGACACCGAGCAATTTAGGGCCCATCAGCAACAGGGTGGTGAGCAGGATCAGTGCAATAATCTGCGTGGTTTTGGCAATGGGCCAACTGGGGTAGAGCTGGTACATCTCGGTAAAGTAGACGTTGCTGTTGAGCGCGCGCACTACGGCATCCGTGGTGCTTAACATGAGCATCAGCAACCAGATGAACGAACTGATATAGGCGAGGGCGCCGAGCAGGAAATGCAGTCGACTGATTGGATGAAGGCCGGGCAGGTCAATAATACCCAGGTGCTGGATATTGCCCTGTACCCAGCGGCGGTCACGCTTGGCGTAATCGATAATATTGCAGGGTACTTCTTCATAGCTGCCTTCGAGGTCGGCTAACAGGAAAACATCCCAACCGGCGCGGCGCAACAGGGCCGCCTCTACGAAATCATGGCTGAGTATGTCGCCACCAAAGGGCGCCTTGCCGGGCAGGCTGGGCAGGCCGCAATGATCCATAAAGGCGCGCAAACGGATAATAGCGTTGTGGCCCCAGTAGTTGGCTGCATCGGTTTGCCAGAAGGCCAGGCCAGTTGCCAGCATGGGGCTGTAGAGTACGGCGGCGAATTGTACGAAGCGACCAAAAAACGTGGTTTGACGCACCGGAATGGGAACGGTTTGGATCAATCCGGCGCGCGGGTTGGCTTGCATGGCGCGCACCAGGCTGAGCAGGCAGTTTCCGGTCATCAGGCTATCGGCGTCCAGCACAATCATGTGTTCATAATTGGCGCCCCAGCGCTGGCAAAACTCGCTCAGGTTCCCGACTTTGCGCCCGATGTTTTTTTCGCGGCGACGGTAAAAACACTGCTTGCCAATGTCGCCCAATCTGGCCTGCAGTTGTTGCCACGCCTTCAGTTCATCCTGAGCAATATGAGGTTGGGTGGTGTCGCTCAGCAAAAAGAAATCGAAATGTGCTAATTCTCCGGTTGCCTCCAGTGAACGCAGGGTGGCTTCGAAACCGGCAATAACCCGCTGGGTGTCCTCGTTATACACTGGCATGACGATAGCCGTGCGAGCGATGATCGGGCTGTTATCGGAGCCTCGCTCAAGCGGCTTGAGCGATAGCGGATCCAGGCGCAGCATTTGCAGGGTGAAACCAAATGCGGCACTCCAGAATGCCATGCTGATCCAGCCAAAGGTGATACTAAACAGCACAAGCAGAACCGTTTCGAGCGTGTTCAGTCCATTGGCACTGAGGATGTCGAACATGGTGTATACCCCGCCCAGGGTAGTAACCAGACTCAAAAGTGCAAAGAGGTAACGCCGGGCACGTTGGCCCGGTATGTCGATAATCGCAAAAGCAGACACGGATTCCGGCTCGCTATTGATCGTTCTGGTGGGGTTAGAGCGCATCCGGGTACCAGACATAGCTCCATACTTCACTTAAGCGCTGGTCGCGCAGTTTCAGGAACAGGCGCATATCGGCGTAGTTATTGCCATCGGGTTCCAGCTTGAAAGAGGCGCGCCAGGTGCGATCATCGGGCAGGCGGCGCACGGTTAATTCGCTGATATTGCCCGAGCTTTGCTGTAGTACGGCTTCTATGGGAGCGTCAGGTGATAAGTTATCCAGCTCGCCGCCGCGAAAATCCACCACAAACTTGCGTTTGCTTTTCGGCGGTGGGTCTGCCTGACCGGGATTGGCACCCCAGCCGATGCGGGTGCGAATCACCTTGGCACCCGCATTTTCAGGTAAAAAATGGTCGAAGCTGCGCAAGCGATAACTATAGGTGGCACTGCTGCCGGCTTTCATGGCTTTGGCAGGCACCCAATAGGCGACAAGGTTATCGTTGGTTTCGCTGTCGCTGGGAATCTCCACCAGCTCAATCCGGCCTTTGCCCCAATCGCCCTGCGGCATGATCCACATGCTGGGCCGCAATTCATAACGGGCCTCCATATCCATATAGTGTTCGAAGTCCCGGTCGCGTTGTAACAGGCCAAAACCACGTGGATTTTCGTCGGATAGGGAAGACACACGCAGCATGCGGTGATTGCTGAGCGGGCGCCAGATCCATTCGCCATTGGAGGCCGCTACTAACAGGCCGTCCGAGTCGTGGACTTCGGGGCGGAAGTCATCCACAAAGCGCGTGTGGTTTTCACCCCACATAAACATACTGGTCAGCGGGGCCACACCCAGTTTGACAATATCCTGGCGCGCGAAAAGCCGCGCCTCCACATTCATTTCGGTAGGTGCACCGGGTAGCACCTCGAAACGATAAGCGCCACTAATGGACGGGCTGTCGAGTAGGGCATAAATCACCAGGCGGTTTTCCTCCGCTGCCGGTTTGATTAGCCAGAATTCGCGAAAAACCGGGAATTCTTCGCCCTTGGGTTCCGCGGTGTCTATTGCCAACCCGCGCGCTGACAAACCGTATAACAGTCCCGGGCCTATCAGGCGGAAATAGGAAGCGCCCTGGAACACCAGGAACTCATCCTTGTACTCGTTGCTATTGAGCGGGTAATGCACTCGAAAACCTGCAAAGCCAATATTGCCTGGCGCCAAACCGGCCAGCGGAGCCGCGGGGCCATCGTAGTTGAAAAACGCCTGCTTAAATTGCAGGACGCTCTCCGGTGTATCGCCTGCCGTATGCAGGATAATCGGTTCGCGATAGAGGAAGCCCGGGTGAAATAGCTGGATTTCAAACAGCGATTGTCCGCGCCACAGCGCTGCCTCAGGGCGGAAGCGAATAGCGCGATACTGGTCGTAATCCATATCGGCCAATTCGCTGGGAATGTTGGCGTGGATCGGTTCGTAATCGTGTTTGGCCAGTTTCCGGGCGCGCTCGCTAAGCGCATCGAACAACCCGGGTTTGGCAATATCTGTCAGTGTTGCGGATTCTTGTACGGGATTGGGTTTGGGCGGCTCTGCTATTTGCGCCAGGGGGTTGTGGTGCCATAGCAAAAATGGGAGGGCACAGAGACTCAGCCAGCGGCGCGATAGGAAAAGGGTTTGGGTGGGGCTCGATTTACAGGTCAAACAGAAGCGCATCCGGATCACTCCAACATGGGTACTCATTAATCAAACAAAGGTTACGCCGGGGGTGTGCCAACTCGACACGGGAAAAGGGCCCGATGGAAATCCCATACACAGGCAAGCAGGAATCGTCATGATTTTGGGGCACTATCTGCAGTGCGCCCTGATTGTGATCATTGAAGGCTTGTGCGGCATTCTAAAATGAACCACTTTTGAAAAACAGGCATCCTGGTGTCGTTGCTGCAGACTTTTTTCGGTTTTCGTTGGGGTTATCCCCCTTGACGTCAGTGGGGCAAAATGCGTGTTGCTGACTCCGGGCAAGTACCTTGTCGGTAAAAAACCTCCCTGGTCGCTGTAAATGTGTTGGTACTTTGAGGGGGGATTACTGCTACACTTCTGGGATTCTGTGGTTTGGTCAGGTACGACCCTGGCTGTGATCGGATTCTGTGTCAGCGGTTGGTACCTATGCTGAATCTTAAGCGCTACATGCGTGAAAATCCCATAGTGGCAAGGTTGCTGGGGCTGATCATCATCAGCAGCTCAGTCATCACCCTATTTGCCATTCTTCTTCAGCTGCACAGCAATTTTAATGATGATATCGCCGAGCTGGAAAAGCGCCTGGACCAGGTGCGTATCAGTACGCTGGCCAGTATCACCAAAAGCCTGTGGGGATTTGACCAGGAACAGCTGAACATCCAGATCCACAGCGTCCTGGATGTGGATGATGTGGTGCAGGTGAGTGTGACCTGGCACGACTGGAACAATATCAAGCAGCATTTGGTCGCAACCAATCCCCACTATTCGCTCAAGGATCTTGAGACCAAACCCAGCCAGTTCCTGGTGCGCGATTATCCCCTTATCTACGAAGACTCCAGTACCCCGCCCCAGGAGCTGGGCGTGTTGACGGTGACGGCCAGCCTGGCAGGTATCTATGAAAAGCTCTGGGAGCGCGCCTTTTTTGTGGCCCTGGTCCAGGGCACCAAAACCCTGATTATCGCACTCTTTATTATCTGGCTGGTTCACACCCTGTTGACCCGCCATATCAAAATCATTGCCAACTACACGCGTAACCTTAATTTGGAATCGCTGACCAAGCCGCTTAAATTGCAGCGTATGAAAATGGACTCCATGCCGGATGAGTTGGATAACGTCGTGAATGCCATCAACCATATGCGTGAGACCTTGCTGGACGATATTGAGCAACGCCATGCGATTGAATTGGCGCTCCTGTCAGAAAAGGAGGAAAAGCTCGAAACCCGTCGCCAGAAAAACGCGGCGGAAGATGCCAGTCGCGCCAAAAGCCAGTTCCTGGCAACCATGAGCCATGAGATTCGCACCCCGATGAATGGAGTCATCGGCATGCTGGATATGTTGCGCGACACCCCATTGGATGAAAACCAGAAGCACTATATCGATGTCATCCATCGCTCGGGTGAAACACTGCTGAGTATCATTAACGATATTCTCGACTACTCCAAAATCGAAGCCGGCAAGATGCAGTTGGAGGAAATGGTATTCGAACTGGATGATCTGGTTGAAAATTGCATCCAATTGTTTGGCGCCACTGCCAACAAACGCAATATTGAGCTATTTGGCGGCTTGAATCCCGATGTTCCCCGGCGTTTGCGCGGTGATCCAACCCGTTTGCGGCAGATTATTATTAACTTGCTGGGCAATGCCTTTAAATTTACCGAGGAGGGGTTTGTCTCCCTGGAGGTAGGCCTCGATAACACAGCCCTGCAGGCGGAAGGGCGCCTTATGCTGCGCTTTGTGGTTCAGGACAGTGGTATCGGTATAGATCCGAACAGTGCCAGTAACTTGTTTGACTCCTTTAATCAGGCAGATGCCTCTACTACCCGTAAATACGGTGGTACAGGGTTGGGATTGGCTATCTGTAAAAGCCTTGCCGAGTTAATGGGAGGCCGTATCGGCGTCAAGAGTGCCAAGGGGGAAGGCGCGCAGTTCTGGTTTACCGCCCAGTTTGATGTGCAGGAACTGGCTTCTCCGAGTCTAACCCCTGATCCGACCCTGAAGGGAAAACGGTTGTTAATGGTGGAAACCAGTGCGCCCCTGGTGACCTTTACCCAGCGTTATTGCGACCACTGGGGCTTGCTACTTGAAACGGCGTTCTCTGCAAAACAGGCTGTCGCTTTACTCAAACATGGATTACATGCCGGAGAGCCGTTTGATTTTGTGGCCTTTGACTATTCACTGCCGGATGCTACCGGATTCGAATTGGCTCAATGGCTGCGAGATGCCCCGGATTTTACCGAGCTGCCCGTTTTTATGTTTAGCGGTGGCGATGTCTACCACGACCAGGCAGTGATGCAACGGCTGGCGATCCATACGGTTTTGCGCAAGCCTATATCCGTCAAAGCACTTTACCGGGAGTTGATTGCATTGCTGGGGCATGAAGCGGCGCCCACTGTTCTCCCGGCAGAAAAAGTTCTCGCACGCGATAAGTTTGCCCACCTGCAAGTGTTGGTGGCAGAGGATAATCCGGTTAACCGTATGGTGATTAAAGGTCTTCTGGGTAAATTGGGAATTCAACCGGTATTTGCCGAGAATGGCCGCGAAGCGGTAGACCTGGTGCACCATGGTGCCCAGCGTTTTGACCTTATCCTGATGGATTGTGAGATGCCGGAAATGGATGGCTTTGAAGCCACGCGCAATATCCGTGAACTTGAACGGCGCAGCGGTCGTCCTGCCGTACCGGTTGTCGCATTGACCGCCCACGCCTTGCAGGAGCACCGCGAAGCCGTTTTCGCCAGCGGTATGAACTATTACCTGGCTAAACCCATCACTTTCGATAGCCTTTATGCGGCATTTGATGCGTTGGGGGTAGTCGTCAATCCGGAAAATAGCGCATCGCTATAGTGGCCCCCTATAGAAATCATTGCTTTTTTCTCCTTGCCTGCCTGGGGTGGAGTCCTTATTATTGCCCCAGTCTTTTCAGGGCCCTGGCCCTGGTTCAACGCCTTAAACCCCGGAGTTTTTATGAGTAGTGACGCTATTGTCCATATCAGTGACGCCAGCTTTGAACAGGAAGTCATTGCTGCTGATATTCCTGTATTGGTTGATTTTTGGGCGCCTTGGTGTGGCCCTTGCAAGATGATTGCCCCCATTCTGGACGACCTGGCCGAGCAGTTTGAGGGTAAATTGAAAATTACCAAATTAAACGTGGATGACAACAAAGAGAGTGCTGCCAAGTTCAATGTGCGCGGTATTCCGACCCTGATCATCTTCAAGAACGGTGCTGCCCATGCCACCAAAGTGGGAGCCCTGAGTAAACCACAATTGGTCGATTTCATTAACGGTGCACTGTAAGTTCCCGATTGGGCTGTCGCAAGACGGCCCAATTTGTTTTTGCACTACCGGAAAATAGCCGCTATACTCAGGCAATCTGTCGTTTGTTCCTCCCTGAATCACTAATAGATTTCCCCTACGGACGAATAAACCCTAACTTCCTGTTGTTCCCGCTCTGGTCCTATCCGGCAACGCATGTAAGGTGCAAGAGTCTATTGCCCGGTCAATCTGTCTGATAATGTAAGAGCTGGCGAGGTCGCAGCGAGCCTAATAACAGCAAAAATTAACGTCAAATAGCGTATCTGCTTTCACAACATCTTTTGCCTGCGGGCAGAAACATCTGCAATAACTTTCACATCCACAAAGTCTTTCTCTATGAATCTTACCGACCTTAAAAAGAAACCCATTGAAGAATTAATCGATATCGCCCATGGCATGGGTTTGGAAAATATCGCCCGCTCGCGCAAACAGGATATTATTTTTAATATCCTTAAGCGCCACGCCAAAGGTGGTGAAGATATTTACGGCGATGGTGTATTGGAGATATTAGTGGATGGATTCGGCTTTCTGCGCTCAGCAGACAGCTCTTATCTGGCAGGCCCCGATGACATCTATGTTTCGCCCAGCCAGATCCGCCGCTTTAACCTGCGCACCGGCGATACAATTTCTGGCAAGATTCGCCCTCCCAAAGAAGGTGAGCGCTATTTTGCCCTGTTGAAAGTTAATGACATTAACTTCGACAAACCTGAAAACTCCCGCAACAAAATCCTGTTTGAAAACCTCACCCCCTTATTCCCTAACGAGCGCATCTTGCTGGAAGCCGGTAATGGTTCCACCGAAGACCTGACCGGTCGAATCATCGATCTGATTGCGCCTATTGGTAAGGGCCAGCGCGGTTTGATTGTGGCGCCGCCCAAGGCCGGTAAGACCATCATGATGCAGAATATTGCACAGGCGATTACGCGCAATAATCCCGAATGCCATCTGATTGTATTGCTGATCGACGAGCGCCCGGAAGAAGTGACTGAAATGCAGCGCTCGGTGCGTGGTGAAGTGGTTGCCTCGACCTTTGACGAGCCGCCCGCACGCCACGTACAGGTGGCCGATATGGTGATCGAAAAAGCCAAGCGCCTGGTTGAGCACAAAAAAGATGTGGTCATCCTGCTCGACTCCATTACCCGTCTGGCACGTGCTTACAACACGGTTATTCCCTCGTCCGGTAAAGTGTTGACCGGTGGTGTGGATGCCCATGCCTTGGAGCGTCCCAAGCGTTTCTTCGGTGCGGCGCGTAATATTGAAGAAGGCGGTAGCCTGAGTATTATTGCCACGGCGCTGGTGGATACCGGTTCCAAAATGGACGAGGTTATTTACGAGGAATTCAAAGGTACAGGTAACCTCGAATTGCACCTGGACCGCAAGCTGGCGGAAAAGCGCGTGTATCCCGCCATCAATATCCGTCGTTCCGGCACACGCCGTGAAGACCTGTTGATGAAAGAGGATGAGCAGCAGCGCGTGTGGATCTTGCGCCGCCTGTTGAACGATATGGAAGATATAGCGGCAACAGAATTCCTGATCGACAAACTGAAAGACTTCAAAACCAATGATGAATTCTTCCTGTCGATGAAACGCAAATAAGCGTTACGCCTGTTCAGCAAAACCTGTAGCCCGTATGGAGCTCAGCGTGCGGGGTAAGCCCCGACGCAGTGCCCCCAGCGGGCTGCGGTGTTTATAGGCCCGGTATACCGATCAAATCAGCAACAGCAAAAAAGAGTCGACTGATGAAATATAACGATCTGCGCGATTTTATTGCGCTGCTTGAAGCGCGGGGTTTATTAAAGCGTATCAAGCAGGAAATCGACCCACACCTGGAAATGACAGAAATCTGCGATCGCACCCTGCGCGCAGGTGGCCCGGCATTATTGTTTGAAAATCCCAGGGGATACACCATCCCCGTTTTGGGTAATTTATTTGGCACACCGGAGCGTGTGGCATTGGGTATGGGGCAGGAGTCTGTTAGTGCCCTGCGCGATGTAGGTAAATTGCTCGCATTTTTGAAAGAGCCTGAGCCACCCAAGGGGTTCAAGGATGCCTGGGAGAAATTGCCGATTTTCAAACAGGTGTTGAATATGGCTCCCAAAGTGGTGGGCAAGGCGCCGAGCCAGGAGGTTGTACTGGAAGGCGATGCGGTAAACCTGGATCAGTTACCTATCCAAACCTGCTGGCCCGGTGATGCCGGCCCATTGGTGACATGGCCATTGGTGGTAACACGCGGCCCGCACAAGGAGCGCCAGAATCTCGGTATTTATCGCATGCAGAAAATCGGTAAAAACCGGCTGATCATGCGCTGGCTTTCCCATCGCGGGGGCGCGCTGGATTTTCGCGAGTTCCAATTGCAACATCCCGGCAAACCCTTCCCGGTTGCAGTGGCCCTGGGCGCTGATCCGGCAACCATTCTCGGTGCGGTCACCCCTGTTCCCGATACCTTATCGGAATACGCCTTTGCCGGTTTACTGCGCGGCGATAAAACGGAAGTGGTGCAATGTATCGGCAACGATTTGCAGGTACCGGCTTCCGCAGAGTTCATTCTGGAAGGTTTTATTGCACCCGGCGACATGGCTCCCGAGGGGCCTTTTGGCGATCACACTGGTTATTACAACGAGGTCGACAAGTTTCCGGTATTTACTGTGGAGCGTATTACCCACAGGCGCGATCCGATTTACCACAGCACCTATACCGGTCGTCCCCCCGATGAACCGGCTATTCTCGGTGTCGCCCTCAATGAAGTGTTTGTGCCGATCCTGCAAAAACAGTTTCCCGAAATTGTCGATTTTTATTTACCGCCGGAGGGGTGTTCCTATCGCATGGCGGTGGTCACTATGAAGAAACAATATCCCGGCCATGCCAAGCGTGTGATGATGGGCGTGTGGAGTTTCTTGCGGCAGTTTATGTACACCAAGTTTGTGATTGTCACTGATGATGATGTCAACGCGCGCGACTGGAAAGATGTGATCTGGGCGATGACCACCCGAATGGATCCGGCTCGCGATACGGTGATGGTGGACAATACCCCGATCGATTATTTGGATTTTGCCTCGCCTGTGTCAGGCTTGGGCTCCAAAATCGGTTTCGATGCAACCAACAAATGGCCCGGCGAAACCCAGCGCGAATGGGGTACGCCCATCGCGATGGAGCAAGCGGTAAAAGATCGGGTCGATGCTATCTGGGAATCCCTGGGGATTGATCTGCCAACCGCTTACTAGGGCCTTGCTGGACGGGGTTAATCCGAGACCGGCTGGCCGCGGTACATGCGCCCAGGTTTGTGTTCCTGAGGCTGCGATGGCGCATCGATCAGCATGGTCTGGCCGCGGTATACCTTGACGATTTGGCGCGGTGTATCGGGGGCAGTGTATTCCGCCTGTTCCGGCTTGGGGAAGAGCAGTGCTGCCCACTCGTCACCTGCCATCGTCAGCAGCTCTTTGATCAGGGTTTTGGTAATAGTGTCTTTGGTCGCTTGGTAATACGTGGCCAGTTCCTTCAGGAGATCCGGGTTCGCCAGTTTCACGCTGGGTTTCATATCAGCATCAACTCGGCGGCGGACTTCGTACACCAAATCAATCATAGGTCTAGTGTATTGCATGAGGCCTCTCCTCGCGGGTTAGGCCTTGCGTGCAGCAAAAAATAAGCCAAATGCCGATTGGCGCGAAAATTATGTGAAACAGGTCTCTTTGGGGGATTGGTCCGCCCTAAAAGAAAACGCCATGCCCAAAGTGGTGCAGGGCGTTTTTGGTGGGGAGGAAAATCACGCGGGGCGGATCTGGTGATCCATCTCCTGGGCGGGTTGGCCACAGAGGTTCTCACCGATGATCTTCGCGGGAACCCCGGCAACAACAGCGCGCGCAGGTACATCTTTGATCACAACGCTGCCTGCGCCGATCTTGGCACAATCGCCAATGCGGATATTGCCCAGGATCTTGGCGCCTGCACCAATAAGAACACCGCGCCCGACTTTGGGATGTCGATCCCCGGCTTCTTTCCCGGTTCCCCCGAGGGTTACCGATTGCATGATAGATACCATGTCCTCAACCACGGCAGTCTCACCGATTACAATACCGGTGGCGTGGTCAAACATAATGCCTTTGCCAATGCGCGCCGCCGGGTGGATATCTACAGCGAAGACTGAGGAGATACGGTTTTGCAGGAACAGCGCCAGGGAGTCGCGCCCCTGCTGCCAGAGCCAGTGCGCAATACGGTAGGCCTGGAGCGCATGGAAACCCTTGAAGTAGAGTAGCGGGGTAACCAGCGAGCAGCAGGCAGAATCGCGTTCACTCACGGCCAGCAGGTCGGCGCGCAGGGCCTCACCGATAGTCACATCTGCCGCCAGGGCCTCCTCAATAACTTCGCGAATCAGCATCGCGGGTAGTGCCGGGCTATCGAGTTTGTTGGCCAAGTGAAAGCTGAGGGCAGCTTCCAGCGTCTCGTGGTTGAGTATGGTGGCGTAGAGGAAACTGGCCAGCACCGGCTCGCATTCCGCCTGTTTGCGGGTTTGGCTGCGGATATTTTCCCACAGGCTGTCGACAACCAGGGCGGCGGCGGGAAGCGTCATGATGTGTCCTCTAACAAATGAAGTGCCCATTATTGGGGGCAATCCGGCAGATTTCCAGTGTTCTGGTTAATAAATAATCCATTAGGCGCGTTTATTACTAACGAAGGTTGCGTGAATCCCTACGTCATTTTGGATGTATTCTCATACAACAAGAATGTGGGCTTGAAGATGCAGACCAATAGAGGATTATGTTTGCTGATCTGCGTAAACATTGTGTTTGGCTTTGTATATGGAAAGGTCACGGCTCCTAATGCAATAGCTGCTTTTAGCTTATCATCCCGGACATTACCCATTGTTTTTCCCCAAATTTGCTGTCTAGCCATGCTGCGAATAATCTAATAAGAGGCCGATATTCGATATATGGTTTAGTTTTATGAATGAAATGCCTGGATAAAATAATATTGTGCCAATATATTTTATCCAGGCATTTCTAGTTGGTTGATGCGCTAATCCAGCTATTTTCTGGGGGGATTTTCAACGATATCAAAAAGCTTTTTCACAGCAGGCGAAACCGAATTATCAAAATCTCCCAGTCCGATCTCATGGCGTTGTGTTTGTAGCTCATTGTAAATTTTCTGCGCACGTCGATTAATTTCAGCCTCTTCCTGTTGCGAGAACGAATAGTTATTAATTTTCATAGTTGGCTTTTTCATCGTTAATGATCCCCAGCGATCACCACGCAGCTCCGCCGCCTTATACAAAGCAAAAGATTCCAAAAGGAGGTCCCTCTTTTCTGCATCATCACTTACACCAAAACGTTTGCTGTCCTGAATCGAGGCAAGCTCTGCTATTGCCCCAGTAGAACCGTAGATTGCAGCTTTCCATAGCAAAGGTTCTGCAGCTTTAAATCCATAATCCAAAAAATTATCCAGTTGCATATACCAACGCGCCAGTTTATGCATTGCCTGAACATCATCAGCCTCTGCCAATTTCTTTAATGTCTCTACATCATAGCTGTCATATTCTGTAATACCGTAATGGTTTCCACTGGTTTTTAACCATTCGCGCTGCTCAGCTTCTTCTTGCGGTGTCATAACCAGCTTCCACTCGATAAGCATATCTTGTTTAAAAGAGGCCGATGATTGATTGCCAATAGTAGGCTTAACAAAAGACTGGGACGAAATCTGAACATTCTCAATAGCATTCGTCGCCGCGTCTGCCGTTTCGACGTTTGATATATTTAACTGTGTATTAACAAACCATATTCCCAATACGATGATTGGGAGTGCCAGTAACAATAATTTAATCTTGCGCATGCTTACTTAATCCTTGGATTTAACAATGAGCTACTTTTTATCGCAAAGTAATGACTACATCCCTTTGCACTGAGCGTCAACAGCCTGCTGTACTTTTAGTGTATCTGATTCACACCGCGCCAAAGTTGCATCACGTTGGGCTTCCTGCATAACTTGACAAGACATCGTGACCGAAACCTCGCCGCCGAATATCCATGCTGACACCGAGCCGGAAGTTGTTTGAGAGGTCTGTCCACCACATACATAATTCATATTGTTTGAATACGTTGTAAAAGCATTTGTTCTGCATTGCGCTCTAGCGCCTGGAATTTTGGCTCTAGTCTCCGCGCACCACTTTATCTTGGCTTGAATGGCTTCATAGACAGAGCGTCCTGCTTCAACTCTTTGCGCATGCTGCATTTCCCAAATCATGTGCTGGGTCATAGCACCAATATCAACACCCCAGCTTAGCCCAGCAGGGCCCATGTCATTGGATGGTGGAGTGCCAGTAACGACCACCTCTTCAACTTCTTGCGCATAACTTATGCTTGAAAGCATGAAAAATAAAAATAGTGCTCCCATACAATATTGTTTTATCTATGTATTCCTTATTTCCATTGAGTTTAATTGTTAATGCCACTTCAAATGGCGCCTGGATAGTAATAATTGATACTTGAGGCAGTCAACTCATTGAAAAATATATGCGATCTGGTTAACAAATAACCAATGGTGGCTCATTCAGAGCTGCCAGTTGTTCGCGCAATTCCAGGATGTGTTCGCCCCAATAGCGCTCGCTATTGAACCAGGGGAAGTGCCGGGGAAAGGCCGGGTCGGCCCAGCGCCGCGCCAGCCAGGCGCTGTAATGCATGATGCGCAGGCTGCGTAGCGCCTCGATCAACGCCAGTTCGGCCGGGTTAAAATCGCAAAATTCCCCGTACCCTTCCAGCAGCTCACTGAGTTGGGCAATTTGCTGGTCCCGCTCTCCGGAGAGCAGCATCCACAAATCCTGTACGGCGGGTCCCATACGGGCATCATCAAAGTCGACAAAATGCGGCTCGTCGCGCCAGAGGATATTGCCCGGGTGGCAATCGCCGTGCAGGCGGATGGGTTGGTATTTCACCCGTGCGAACATCGCATCGCAGCCCTTGAGCAAATCTGCTCCCAGGCTGCGATAGGATTCGCGCAGGCTTGCGGGAATAAAGTCGTTATCCAGCAGGAACTGGTAGCTGTCGTAGCCAAAGCTTTGTATATCCAGGGCCGGGCGCAGGTCGAAGGGCTTTGCTTTGCCCAGGGCGTGGATGCGGCCCAGGCTGCGCCCCAGCGAAAGCAGGGCATCGAAATCATCGAGGTTAGGCGCATGGCCGCCCTGGCGGGGGTAAAGTGCAAAGCGAAAGCCCTGGTATTCGCGCAGGGTGTGTCCTGCACCATCGGCCAGTGGTGGTACCACCGAGATTTCCAGGTCTTGCAGTGCTTGGGTGAATTGGTGCTCTTCCAAAATTTGGGCATCACTCCAGCGCCCGGGACGATAGAACTTGGCGATCAAGGGAGATGCCCCCTCAATCCCCACCTGATAAACACGGTTTTCATAACTATTGAGTGCGAGGATGCGTGCATCCGTCATAAAACCGGCTGCTTCAATCGCGTCCAGTACCAGGTCGGGTGTCAGGGTTTCATAGGGGTGACCGCTGTTCATGGGGTTCTCGCCAAACAAGCCAGTAATGGGGGCGGGATTCTACTCCCGGGGAGTGATAAGTCGGGAAATAAATACGCAAAGGTGAGGATTTATGCGCTATGCCTTTGAAGGTCCTGGTTAAAAATGCTACAAGGTAATACTCCAGGTGCGGCCATTCATTGCATCAACCTGAGGCCGAGCGTAATAACGACACTAAGACCGGGATAGCTATGATCAAGATTGCGTTTTACAACCTCAAGGGTGGTGTGGGTAAAACCACCACAGCAGTCAACATGGCCTATATGGCCGCCTCCGCCAAAAAAGACACCATCCTTTGGGATCTCGACCCCCAGGCGGCCGCCAGTTGGTTTTGCCAACAGGAGGCGGAAACCAGCAAGGCTATCAAACTGTTCAGCAAGGGCAAAGCCATTGGTGAAATGGAACTATACAGCCCTTACCTGCGCCTGATGCTGATCCCTGCCGACCTCAGCCTGCGCAGCCTCGACAGTGAATTTGACGAGTTGGCCAAGGATAAAAAGTTCTTTAAACAGCTGCTCAAACCCCTGGCTGACAAAGCCGATGTATTGATTTTCGATTGCCCTCCCACCTTATCGCCCAGTGTGGAATTGCTATTACAGGAAGTGGATATTCTGCTGATTCCCATGATTCCGAGCCCGCTCAGTATCCGTGCTATGGAACAGGTGGTGGAGTTTCTGAAAACAAAAAAATCGGCCCCTGAACGGATTTATGGTTTTTTCAACCAGGTGGATCTGCGCCGCAGCCTGCATCGCGAGGCTATTGAAAACAGCAAAAAAATGCCGGTGCCCATGCTCAAAACCTGGATACCCAATGATGCGGCTGTAGAGCAAATGGGACTGCGCCGCGCGCCCCTGACCAGTTACAATCAGCGCAGCCGCGCCGCGCTTGCCTATCTTGATTTGTGGAAGGAAATTGCGCGCCTGTTGCGCGCGGCAGAAAAAGACAATTAATCCTTATTGAATCACTGCGATTGGAATGAACCCTCGATGATGTTGCCGCGTTTATTACCTTTAATACTGGTTGCTCTGGTAACCGGTTGTACATCCGTTGTCCATGAACCTGCCCCTACCCGCGATACGCAGGTGTATCCACAGCCGGACATCCAGCAACCCGGACCTGACCCTGCCGTTGTAGTCCCCACGCCAAAACCGGAACCTGTGGCACCAGCAATTAATCCCGCCGTGGAAAGCCTTTTGCGCCAGGCCCGCACCCAATACCAGTCCCAAAACTACCAGGGCGCTATAGCAACCGCCGAGCGCGGCCTGCGCATCGACCGCCGCTCCGCAGATTTGTATCTGGTGCTCGCGCAGAGTTATGTGCAGTTGGCTTTGCCGCAAAAAGCCAAGATGTTTGTGCAGCAGGGCTTGCGCTATGCGCAGCAGGGATCGGATGCGGCGGTGGGTTTAATGAGGGTGCAGGAGGTTGTGGGAAATTAGAGGTAGGTAGTGATTTGAAAGAGGTTGTGGCTCAACCTTATATACACGATTAGACGTAGATTAGGAAAAGCGGTGTGCTGCTTGAGTCTGCGTCTACTTTTGGTGGGGAAGATCAGGACAAATCGATATGCTGACCGATATATTAAATTCTATCTTGGGGGTAGCTCTTCTGGTTTTCATCGGCTTTGTGATCTTTCACATCGTTACCAGGCGATTTCGAGAAATCCGCCGTATAGCCAGGAAAACGCTGACCTTGAGTGAGTATATTAATCAATATCCGCAGGCAAAAACCATCCATGGTATTAAATGCGTTGTCTGCGGATCGCAAAGCATAAAGAATTGGGGTTTAACGGATGCCAACGATCATCGTCGGATATTTATTTGCAATCACTGCAACACTAGACTTTACCGGAGCGACGATTGGTGAATATTGTTCTAACCATACAGTCAAGAGGACCATCTGCGGCAGCCGCTTAATGGACGTTAAGTAGAATATTTCCAGGTTATTGCTGCTGCACTTTTTTCCAGGCCGAAAACTCGGAAGGCCGCAATCCATAACGTGCCAATACCCCCTCATGTAATCGACGCAATTCTTCAATAATCAATGCTTGCACATTAGTGCGCTCGGCTGCGGTAACATGGTTTGCAACGGTGTCACTAATTTTTATGAGAGAGTCTATTTCTGGATGCAGGACTATATCTCTAACCGTGGTTTTGATCAGATCTCGCCATACCAGCCTTGCCGGGTCGGGTTCGGCAAGGCTTTGTTTGATGGCCAGGTATTCTTGTGTGGAGCGCTCGTAAGCCCACAAGTAAAGATCGCGTAATAGTTCTACTCGGGTTAGCTCATAGACACCGAGAGTGGCACAACTATAGGCTTGTTCGGGAACATCCAAAAATGTGAGTGGGCAGAGGTTGGCCTGGAATAGTGGCAGGTTGGCAGCCAGGCGAGAGGTGCGTTTGTTGATATCGGCAAAGGGTTGTAAATAGGGCAGGTGCACCATCATAAAGAAAGATTGTTCAAAGGGATCGTTGATCTGGTTGACCTTGGTCAACAGCATATCGAGCGCTGTTTGTATTTGCTGTGGAGCGCCCAGGGGGCGATAAACACTTTGGCTGATATCGACTGCGTGCATCCTGATACGGCCTTCATCGGCAGGATTGGTCAGTAAATTTTCGGCAAGCGCACTGTGTAAATTCATCAGGGTGTAATGGTTGAATCCGACGCTATCACTATTGGCAACGAGCATTTCAATCGCTGTTTTGTGGTTCAGGATCATCTGTGTTTCCAGCAAGGCTTTTCCCTGGGCCACCTTGCCTTGTTCGATTAATTCGATGGTATCCAGGCGTGAGTAAGTATTGCCCTCCAGGTGGCTGGATGCCCAGGATAAGTCGATTAACAAGCGGTTCAGGATAGCGCGACTATAGGTGCCGGCGGGTTCCTGATGCAGTTTGGTACGCCCCATTTTATGCAGTTGAAGGCGCAGGGTTTGGGGCAGGTAATAGCTGTTGTTGGGTTGGTATGCCGCCAGGAATTCAAGCTGATATCCCACCGGTTTGCGGGCGGCAAGTGGCTGGTTGATATAGGCCACTATGTCTCTGCTGTCGGAGGATAGAGGGATGTAATCGGGAAAGCCAACCAGGACGGTTGAGCTCTTGGTGGCAGCAAAGTAGCGTCTTGAGCGCGCTTTACCCGTTGCCACAATCTGGCCAGACCCGATCAGTTCACTGATCAGCCGCTGGGCAGTTCTGCGGGAAATATTGGGGTGCTGTTCCAGTAGCTGGTTCAGGGAAAGGCCGTTGGTGGCCTGGATAGTCTGGAGTAGCAGGTTGCTGGCGCTGGTATTGGTTGACATGTTAACTGGCGCAATTTAATTGGATTTGGCGCAATTATGGCGCAATTTTTGGAATTGCGCCATTTTGTGGCGCTATTTGAATAAATAGCGCCAAACCTATGATTCAAACACCTGCCGGATGAGCGTACTTCTTCCCCAGCCCCCAATTCCTCACCTTCTCCATATACAAATACACCACCGGCGTAGTGAACAGCGTCAGTACCTGGCTGACAGCCAATCCACCAATGATGGTGATGCCCAGCGGGGTGCGCAGTTCCGAGCCTTCGTTAAAGCCGAGGATTAACGGCAGTGCGCCCAGGACGCCGGCGAGGTTGGTCATGAGGATGGGGCGGAAGCGCATGAGTGCTGCCTGGTAGATGGAGTCGCGTGACGACAAGCCTTCGCGTCTTTCCAGCTCCAGGGCAAAGTCGATCATCAGGATCGCATTTTTCATCACTATCCCAATTAACAAAAATAGGCCCAGCATCGCGATCAGGCTGAAAGGTGTGTCGCTGAGCTGCAGCGCCAGCAGCGCACCTATGCCTGCCGAGGGCAGGGTGGAGAGGATGGTGAGCGGATGGATGGTGCTTTCGTACAAAATCCCCAGGATCAGATAGACCGCGAGCAGCACGCAGCCGATCAGGATCGCCGGGTTTTGCGACATACCGGGTACGCTGGGGCCCCAGCCGGGCCGGGTGCTGCCGGGGGCGGCCAGGTAGACCTCCTTGGGCATCATCAACTCCGCAACCTTGGTTTCGATAGCAGCGCGGGCCTGCTGCTCGTTGTAGCCTTCGGCCAGGCCATAACCGATGCTTTCCGAGACAAACTGGTTGCTGCGCCGGATGCGGTCTTCTGCCAGCCCGTAGGTAAAACTGGACAGGGTGGAGAGGGGGACGCGCGCGCCTGTGCGGGTGATGACTTGCAGGTGGTTCAGGACATCCGGTGTGGCGGTATAGCCAGGCTCCAGTTCCATTACGACCCGATACTGGTTCATCGCCTCGTACATGGTTGATACCTGGCGCTGGGAAAAGGAGTTGTTGAGCAGGCTGGCAATGGTCGCCATATCTACCCCCAGGCGCTGGGCCGCTTCGCGGTCGATGGTGAGGACGACTTGCTGGGTGCCCTCCTCGCGCACGCCGTCAATGTCGGTCACTTCCGGCATTTGCTGCATGGCGGTGGTGAGCTTGGCGGCCCAGGTGTGCAGCAGGCGCAGGTCATCGGACAGCATCATGACTTCGTGGGAACTGCGGCTGAACGGTGATGAGAGCCGGATATCCTGGTCGGCGTTGACCATCATGATGGCGCCGGGAATCCTGGGCATATTGCGGCGCAGCCGGTCGACCACCTCGCTCACCGGCACACCGCGCTCGGCCATGGGTTTGAGGCTGATGCGCATCCAGGCGTTGGTTACGCCGTTGCCACCGCCGCTCGCGCCAAATACGTCTTCTATCGCCGGGTCGGTGAGCAGGTATTGGCGGAAGGCTTCGATTTTGGGCTGCATGATCTGGAAGGAGAAGCCGTCATCGCCGCGAATAAACGCCGTCATCTGCCCGGTGTCCTGGTCGGGCAACATGGTTTTGGGGATGGCGATATACAGGTAGATATTCACGCCGATAACCCCGACCAGGATCAACATTACGATACGGCTGTGGCGCAACGCCCAGGAAAGCAGGCTGGCATAGCCTTGCTTGAGGTCGTCAAAAATGCCGGGTTTGGTCTCTTTTGGGGCCTCGGGTTTGAGTAACTGGCCGCACAGTGCCGGTGTGAGGCTGAGCGATACCACCAGCGAGATCAGCATGGCAGCGGCGAGGGTGATGGAGAATTCGCGGAACAGTTTTTCGATCACCCCGCCCATCAACAGGATGGAGACGAAAATCACCACCAGGGTGATATTCATGGCCAGCAGGGTAAAGCCCACTTCGCGCGCGCCCTGGATGGCTGCCTCGAACGGCGGTGCGCCGCGCTCGATATGGCGCTTGATGTTCTCCAGCACCACGATGGCGTCGTCCACTACCAGCCCGGCGGCGACGATCAGGGCCATCAGCGACAGGTTATTGAGCGAAAAGCCCCAGAGGTACATGACCACAAAGGCGCCGATGATGGAGACCGGCAGCGACAGGCTGGGAATCAGGGCACTTTGCGGGCTGCGTAAAAAGGCCCAGACCACGCCAACCACCAGCAGTACCGCCAGCATCAGGGTGATTTCGGCCTCTTTCAGGGTGGCGCGAATACCGGGTGAGCGATCCATCACGACCTTGAGCTGGGTATCGGCGGGCATGAGTGCGCGCAGGGTTGGCAGTTGGGCGTTGATGGCATCGATGGTTGCGACAATGTTGGCACCGGTCTGGCGGCTCACGGTCAGGGTGACCGCAGAGCTTTGGTTGTGGAAGCCATTGGTATAGCGGTTTTCCACCGAGTCGGTCACGGTAGCGACATCCCTGAGTCGCACCGGGCCGGCCTCGCCGTAGCGTATAACCAGGTCCTGGTAGTCAACCGCCGTGCGCAGGCTTTCGTTGGTGTAGACCTGCCAGCGCGAATCGTTTTCTTCCAACAGCCCCAGCGGGCGCTGCACATTGGCGTTGCTGATGGCATTGCGCACCTCATCCAGGGCGATGCCGTAGCTGGACAGCGCGTTGGGATTCAGCTGGATGCGTACCGCCGGCAGCGAGGCGCCGTCGATCCCCACCTGCCCAACGCCTTTAATTTGCGATAGCTGCTGGGCGAGGATGGTCGAGGCAGCATCGTAGAGGTCGCTCAGCGACAGGTTGGGCGAGCTGAGTGCCAGGGCCATGATCGGGGCCTGGGATGGGCTGATCTTACGGTAGCCGGGATTGCCCGGCATACCCGCCGGCAGTTGGCCGCGCGCCTCGTTAAGTGCGGCCTGGACGTCGCGCGCGGCGGAGTCCAGGTCGCGGTCCAGGGTAAATTCAACCCAGATGAAAGTAGAGCCCTGGGTTGAGTTGGAGTTGATAGCGGTGACGCCGGGAATGCTGCCTAGGGCGCGCTCCAGTGGCGTGGCAACGGTGGCTGCCATGCTCTCCGGGCTGGCGCCGGGCAGTGCCGCGTAGATCTGCACGGCGGGGAAATCCACCTGGGGCAGGGGCGCTACCGGCAGCATGCGCCAGGACAGCAAACCGAGCAGCACTATCCCCAGTGCCACCAGGCAGGAGGCAACGGGGCGCTTGATAAAGGGTTCGGCAATGGTCATAAGCCCTGTACCTCGGCAGCGTCTGCTGTGGCGCGGCGTCGGGTGACCCAGCGGTCAAAGAACAAGTAAACCACCGGGGTGGTAAACAGGGTGAGCACCTGGCTGACCAGCAATCCTCCCACCATCACCAGGCCCAGCGGCTGGCGCAGCTCGGCCCCGGAACCACTGGCGAGCATCAGGGGAATTGCACCAAAGAGCGCAGCCAGGGTAGTCATCAGGATCGGGCGGAAGCGCATCAGTGCGGCGCGGTGGATGGCCTGGCGCGGGTTCATCCCCAGGTTGCGCTGGGCGTCCAGGGCAAAATCCACCATCATGATGCCGTTCTTTTTCACCAAACCAATCAACAGCACCACCCCGATCACCGCAATCAAATCCAGCGGCTGGCCCACCAGCAGCAGCGCGAGCAGGGCACCTACGGTGGCAGAGGGCAGGGTGGACAGGATGGTGACCGGGTGGATAAAGCTCTCATAAAGCACGCCCAGTACGATATACATGGTGACAATGGCCGCAAGTATCAGCCACAGGGTATTGCTGAGGCTGGCGCGGAAGGCTTCGGCGGCGCCCTGGAAGCGCAGTTCCACCCCGGCGGGCAAGGCCAGTTCCACCTGGACGGCTTCGATGGCACTGATCGCCTCACCGAGCGAGGCGTGCTCGGCCAGGTTGAACGAGAAGGTGGTTGAGGGGAACTGGCTCTGGTGGTTGATCAGCAAAGGGGCCGGGCGCTGGCTGATGCTGGCCAGGGTTGCGAGTAATACTGGTCGGCCACTGCTGGAGGTTACATAGGTATTTTCCAGGGCTTTCAGGCCCTGGGCGTAATCCGGGTCCACCTCCAGTACCACCCGGTACTGGTTGGCCTGGGTAAAGAGGGTGGCGATCTGGCGCTGGGCATAGGCTGTTTGCAGGCTGCTGGCGATGTTGCTTACGCTCACACCCAGGCGCGCCGCCGCGTCCCGGTCGATCTCCACATAGGCTTGCAGGCCGCGGGTCTGCAGGTCGGTGGTGACGTCGGCCAGGGCTGGTTCATGGCGCAGGCGCTCCAGCAGCTGCGGTGCCCATTCGTCCAGCAGGGAAATGTCCGGCGCGGTCAGGGTGAACTGGTATTGGGTGCGGCTGACACGGTCTTCGATACTCAATTCCTGCAGCGGCTGGAACCAGGCGGTAATACCACTGGTGGGAGCAATCCGCTCTTGCAGGCGGCGAATGACATCGCTGGCATGGCTGCTGCGCTCGTGATGGGGCTTGAGGTTGATGAGCAGGCGCCCGGAGTTGAGGGTGATATTGCTGCCATCAACGCCAATGAACGAGGATAGCCCCTCCACATCCGGGTCTTGCAGGATCAGCTCGGCCAGCTGCTGCTGGCGCTCGGTCATGGCGGCAAAGGAGGTGTCCTGTGGCGCTTCGGTAATGGCCTGGATAGCGCCACTGTCCTGGATTGGGAAAAAGCCTTTGGGCACCAGCAGGTATAAGCCCGCCGTCAGCGCGATAGTCCCCAGCATCACCGCCATGGCCGCCGTCTGGTGCTCCAGTACCTTGTCGAGCAGTGTGCCGTAGCGACGGATCACCCGCTCCATAAAATCCGGCTTGCTGTCGTCGTGCATGGGGGCCGTCTTGAGCATGCGCGCGCACATCATGGGGGTGAGCGTCAGGGATACCAGCAGGGAAATGCCAATCGCCACCGCCAGGGTAATGGCAAACTCCTGGAATAAGCGCCCTACCAGGTCGCCCATAAATAACAGGGGGATTAACACGGCGATCAGCGAGATGGTCAGGGACACCAGGGTAAACCCGATCTCACCGGCACCCTTGAGCGCCGCATTGAGCGGGGTTTCGCCCTGTTCGCGGTGGCGGGCGATGTTTTCCAGCATAACGATGGCATCGTCCACCACAAATCCCGTCGCAATTGTCAGCGCCATCAGGGTGAGGTTGTTGATGGAAAAATCGAGGAAATACAGGGTGGCAAAGGTGCCGATCAGCGACAGTGGTACCGCCAGGCTGGGGATAATGGTGGCCGGTACCGAGCGCAGGAAAACCAGGGTGACGGCGACCACCAGGAAGATGGCAAAAATCAGCTCTTTTTGCACATCGCGGATGGATGCGCGGATGCTGTGGGTGCGGTCGCTGAGGATAGCAATACTGACCGAGGCGGGCATGGTGGCCGTAAGCTTGGGCAGGAGTGCCTGGATGTTATCCGCGACCTCAATCACATTGGCACCGGGCTGGCGCTGGATATTGATCAATACCGCCGGCTGCTCATTGGCCCAGGCGGCGAGGAAGCGGTCCTCCGCCCCGTTTTCCACAGTGGCTACATCGCCCAGGCGCAGCGGCGAACCGTCGCGCCAGCTGACGATCAGGTTGCGGTACTCGTCCAGGCTGCGTATCTGGTCGTTGGCATCGAGCATGGTCGAGCGGTAAGTGCCGTCAAAACTGCCTTTGGGCTGGTTGGTGTTGGCAGTGACGATGGTGTTGCGTACCTGCTCCATGCTCAACTGGGTATTGGCCAGGGCATTGGGGTTTACTTTGATGCGCAGCGCAGGGCGCTGGCCGCCGGCCAGGGTGACCATACCCACTCCGGGTAATTGGGCCAGTTTTTGCGCCATGCGTGTATTCACCAGGTCGTACACCTCTGGCAAGGGCAGGCTGCCGGAGGTGACGGCCAGGGTCATGATCGGCGCATCGGCCGGGTTGACCTTGCGATATACCGGCGGTGTGGGCAGATCACCGGGTAGCAGGTTGCTGGCGGTATTCAGTGCCGCCTGTACTTCCTGCTCGGCGACACCCAGGTCAATTTCCAGCAGGAACTGCAAGGTAATAATGGAGGCACCGGTAGAGCTGGTGGAGGACATTTGCTTCACCCCGGGAATCTGTCCCAGGCTGCGCTCCAGCGGGGCGGTAATGGTGCGTGCCATCACATCGGGGCTGGCACCGGGGTTGAAGGTGAATATCTGGATGATCGGGTAATCCACCTGGGGCAGGGCGGCCACCGGCAGCAGCCGGTAGCCCAGCAGGCCAGCCAGCAACAGCGCCAGCATCACCAGGGAGGTGGCGACCGGGCGCAGGATAAAGGGTTTGGAAATACTCATGGGCTGACCACTACCTTATTGGGGCTTGCCCGATTCTGCTGCGGGTTCTTCCTGCTCAATCACCTTGGCATCTTTGCCTTCCCACAGACGGTCTATACCTTCCAGTACCACCTGCTCGCCTTCGCTCAAACCTTCGGTTACCGCAATGCGCTGGTCTTCCTGCACGCCCAGGGTGATGCGGCGCATTCTTGCTTTTCCTTCGGCATCAATGACATACACATAGGCACCTTTGGAACCATATTGCACGGCATCAGCCGGGATGGTGAGGGCGTCTTTGACGGTTTGTACTTGCAAGCGGGCGTTAACAAATTGGTTGGGGAACAGGCTGTCATCGCTGTTATCGAACTCGGCGCGCAGGCGCAGGGTACCGGTAGCGGTATCGATTTGGTTATCCAGGGTGGTGAGCTGGCCGCTTGCCAATAGCTGTTGTTCACTGCGATCCCAGGCTTCGACGACAAGTGGCTGCTGGCTGGCCAGCGCCTGGTGATGGGCCTGGCGCACCGCCATCAACTGGTTTTCGGGGATGGTAAATACCACGGTAATAGGATGGGTTTGGGTGATAGTGACCAAACCGTTGCTGTCGCCTGCATTGACCAGGTTGCCAATATCCACCTGGCGTAAACCGGTGCGCCCGGTGATGGGGGCCGTAATGCGGGTATAACCCAATTGCAGGCGGGCATCTTCGCGCTGGGCCTCGTGGGTTTTGAGGGTGCCACGCAGTTGGTCAACCAGCGCTACCTGCTTATCGTATTGCTGTTTGGCAATGGAGTTTTGTTTGAGTAAGCGCTCATACAAGCGCAGGTCTTCCTCGGCACTTTTTAATTGTGCAGCCGTTTGTTGCACGGTGCCTTCGGCCTGGGCCAAGCCGACTTTGTAGGGTTGTGGATCGATAACGGCGAGCAAATCCCCGGCTTTAACCGGTTGACCCTCGCGGAACAGTACTTCCACCAGTGGGCCGCTTACCCGGCTGCGCAAGGTGACAGTATTAAGCGGGGTCACTGTGCCCAGGGCTTTCAGGCGCAGGGTCAGGTCTTCTTTGATGACGGATACGGTATGTACCGGGGTGGGGCCCATCCAGGGGTTGGGTGGTGGAGGGCGTTTGGCTTCTGGCTGGCGCAACCAGAAAAACCACACCAGTAAAATAACAACAACGAATCCCAATCCCAACAGCCAGCGCTGTTTGCGTGATAAGCCTTGCATTGATGACAACATTGAAAATTTCCGTAATTGGTAAGCGGTCAGTGTATTGGTTAGTAGGTCTTTGTTTTTGTTGGGGATCTTAGAGGATATGCAAACACGGGGATAGGTGAGCCTAAGCGTCCATTATAACCACTGCAACTGCTTTTACACTTCTCGACGCTTAACGAAGGCATTCGCTTTGAGTGGCCATTAAACGCTGGGTGCGGAGCCGGATACGTCACAGAAAGAGTGAGCCTTTTCCAATCAGGACTTTTTTGCGCTAGGCTATCACCCACAACAATAAAGTATTGGCTCGCTCTCACGAAATACCCATCAACCCGTAGTGCATAGCTTGTTTATGGATGGCATTTTTTCCATAGGCTGCTGCACGCGCATCGTCTGAAAACACCTGCATATTATTGTGGGGGTGTTTTTTACATCGGCTGGTATTAACAAAAGAGGAATAACACGATGAACTTGCTATCAGGTTGGGTAAGACCTCTGATGCTGGGGTGTGGTTTGCTCGGAGCCGCATTATCGGCGGGGAGCATACAGGCAGCAGTGTGTGAATATCGGGTGACGAATGAATGGGGCAGTGGTTTTACCGCCAGTATTCGAATCACCAACAATGGCAGCAGTACGATTAACGGTTGGAGTGTCAGTTGGAATTACACCGATGGCTCCCGCGTTACCAGTAGCTGGAATGCGGGACTGAGTGGTGCCAATCCCTATAGTGCGACACCGGTGGGTTGGAATACCTCTATTCCGATCGGGTCGAGTGTGGAATTTGGAGTGCAGGGCAACAATGGCAGCAGTCGCGCACAAGTGCCGGCAGTGACCGGGGCGATTTGCGGTGGACAAGGTTCCAGTGCACCGTCCAGTGTTGCGTCTTCATCTTCATCCAGCAGTGTTGTTTCCAGTACTCCCCGCTCCAGCTCATCGTCAGTGTCGAGTTCTGTACCTGGCACTTCGTCGAGCAGTTCCAGCTCTGTGTTAACCGGGGCCCAGGCGTGTAACTGGTATGGCACACTGACCCCTTTATGCAACAACACCAGCAATGGTTGGGGCTATGAGGATGGTCGCAGTTGTGTGGCGCGAACCACCTGTAGTGCGCAACCAGCGCCTTACGGCATAGTATCGACCTCATCCAGTACGCCGCTATCCTCAAGCAGCTCATCGCGCTCCTCGGTTGCCAGCAGTTCCTCCCTCAGTAGTGCAACCTCCAGCAGTGCATCGTCAGTGAGCAGCGTCCCTCCTATTGACGGTGGCTGTAATGGCTATGCCACACGCTATTGGGATTGCTGCAAGCCGCACTGTGGCTGGAGTGCCAATGTGCCCTCGCTGGTATCGCCCCTGCAAAGTTGTTCGGCCAACAATACCCGTTTGAGTGATGTGAGTGTCGGCAGCAGTTGCGATGGCGGTGGCGGTTATATGTGTTGGGACAAGATTCCCTTTGCGGTCAGTCCAACACTGGCTTACGGTTACGCGGCGACCTCCAGTGGGGATGTGTGCGGTCGCTGTTATCAATTGCAATTTACCGGCAGTTCCTACAATGCGCCGGGCGATCCTGGTTCAGCGGCACTGGCGGGAAAAACCATGATCGTGCAGGCCACCAATATTGGCTACGATGTTTCCGGTGGCCAGTTTGACATTCTGGTTCCCGGCGGTGGTGTTGGAGCCTTCAATGCCTGCTCGGCGCAATGGGGTGTTTCCAATGCGGAGTTGGGCGCGCAATACGGTGGATTTCTGGCTGCCTGTAAGCAGCAGTTGGGTTACAACGCCAGCCTGTCGCAATACAAAAGCTGTGTGCTCAATCGCTGTGACAGTGTGTTTGGTTCGCGCGGCCTGACCCAATTGCAACAGGGGTGTACCTGGTTTGCCGAGTGGTTTGAAGCGGCGGACAATCCTTCACTCAAATACAAAGAAGTTCCCTGCCCTGCAGAGTTAACAACCCGCTCCGGAATGAATCGCAGTATCCTGAATGATATTCGCAACACCTGTCCCTGAGTGATTACACAGGATAGAAACGGCCCTTGTGGCCGTTTCTTATTTTAAGTACGCAGGAGCCGATCAATAGAGAAAGGTATATCAACTCCATAGCCTATCCTTATCAACCCGCCTAAAAAATACTCATCGCTTATGTTTTATAAATTTTGATTATGAGAACCATGGTGTCATTCAATTAGCCCTGATTCCTCCAACTCCCTAATCTGTGCCCCGTCGAAACTTTCTCTGGCGACATTAACCACAGACCTTCAGGAGTTACATTCATGGCAAGTATCAATTCGGAAATTAAACCTTTCAGTGCCCAGGCTTATCATCAGGGTAAATTTATTCACCTGACCGAAGCGGATTTGAAAGGCAAGTGGTCAGTGGTTTTCTTCTACCCCGCTGACTTCACGTTTGTATGTCCCACCGAACTGGGCGACCTGGCAGACAACTATGCCGACTTCCAAAAACTGGGCGTGGAAATTTATGCAGTCTCTACCGACACTCACTTCACTCACAAAGCCTGGCATGACAGCTCGGAAACCATCGGCAAAATCCAGTACCCGATGATCGGTGATCCAACCGGCGCTATTACGCGCAATTTTGGTGTGATGATTGAAGAAGCTGGCTTGGCTGATCGTGGTACTTTCGTGATTGATCCACAAGGCAAAATCCAGATTATCGAAATCAACGCCGGCGGTATTGGCCGCGATGCCTCCGAACTGCTGCGCAAGGTAAAGGCAGCGCAATATGTTGCAGCACATCCCGGCGAAGTATGTCCGGCTAAATGGAAAGAGGGTGATGCAACCCTGGCTCCCTCACTGGACCTGGTTGGCAAGATTTAAGTTTTACTTTTGCAGGTTGCGTTTCCAATAAGCAGGAAACGCCCAGCAGGCTCACTCACAAGGTGAGCCTGCATTACTGATTATCACGGAGAACACCATGTTAGATGCTGCTATTAAAGGCCAGCTCAAGGCTTACCTCGAAAAGCTGCAGCGCCCGATTGAATTGGTTGCCAGTCTCGATGACACTGCCAAAAGCCGGGAACTCAAAAGCCTGCTTGACGAGATCACCGCTCTGTCAGACAACGTCAGTGCGCGCCTGGATGGCAACTCTGTGTATCGTCCTTCTTTCGGTGTGGCCCGTCCGGGAGAAACACCGCGTATTGAGTTTGCCGGTATTCCCCTGGGGCATGAATTTACCTCACTGGTACTCGCGCTGTTGCACACAGGCGGTCACCCAGCGCGGATTGATGCTGCAACACTGGAGCAAATCAAAGCCATTGATGGACAGTTCCATTTTGATATTTTTGTGTCGCTCTCTTGCCATAACTGCCCGGATGTTGTCCAGGCTGTTAATACCATGGCGGCACAAAACCCGAATATTTCTGCCACTATGATTGATGGCGCGCTGTTCCAAGGCGAAGTGGAAAAGCGCCAGATCATGGCGGTGCCCAGTGTCTACCTGAATGGCCAGCACTTTGGCCAGGGGCGCATGACGCTGGAGGAAATTCTTGCCAAAATTGATACGGGTGCAGCTGAGCGTGAAGCCAAATTGCTTAATGGCAAAGTACCTTTCGATGTATTGGTTGTGGGTGGTGGTCCCGCTGGGTCAGCAGCGGCTATTTACGCGGCGCGTAAAGGCATTCGCACGGGCGTTGTGGCCGAGCGTTTTGGTGGTCAGGTATTGGATACCCTGGCGATTGAAAACTTTATTTCAGTAACAGAAACCGAAGGCCCCAAACTTGCCATGGCACTGGAGCAACATGTTAAGGAATACGACGTAGATGTGATGAACCTGCAGAAAGCGGCTGAACTTATCCCCGGTGACCTGATCGAGGTTAAGCTGGCCAGCGGTGCCAGCCTTAAAAGCAAGAGTGTGATCCTTACCACCGGTGCGCGCTGGCGTGAAATGAATGTGCCGGGCGAAAAGGAATATCGTGGCAAAGGTGTTGCCTATTGTCCCCACTGCGACGGCCCTCTGTTTAAAGGAAAACGCGTTGCGGTGATTGGCGGCGGTAATTCCGGGGTGGAAGCGGCAATTGACCTGGCAGGTATTGTCGCCCATGTAACACTGTTGGAATTCGATTCCACATTGCGTGCCGATGCGGTGTTGCAGCGTAAATTGTTAAGCTTGCCGAATGTCACTGTTATTACGGAGGCCCTGACAAGCGAAGTGCTTGGCGATGGCCAGAAAGTGACAGGCTTGACGTACAAAAACCGCAACACAGATGACCTTACCCAGGTGGAGTTGGAAGGTATTTTCGTCCAGATTGGGTTACTGCCGAATACCGATTGGCTGAAGGGTACAGTAGCATTGTCCCAGCGCGGTGAAATTGAAATCAATACACGTGGTGAAACCTCTGTACCGGGTGTATTCGCCGCGGGTGATTGCACCACTGTTCCTTACAAGCAAATTATTATTGCGATGGGCGCTGGCTCGACCGCCGCCTTGGGAGCATTCGATCATCTGATCAGAGCAAGTGCGCCATAATAATTAACCATAAAAAACGCGGTCATGGGCCGCGTTTTTTATGGTGTTAGCTGGCATTTGAAAAACGCACGGGTTTCTCCAGGCGCCGCTCCAGGCGCGCGAGGATAAAGGCAAATTGTATAAAGTGAAGTATCCAGCGTACACCCAGGCCATGCCTGGCAACTTGCCACAGGTTTAACAGGTTCCAGCGCGCCTGGTGCTGGTGAACCTCATTCACCACTGGCCCTAATGCCAGGTTATTTAGTTGGCGAGCCTCCTTGCTGATTTGTATGAGTGTGCGCATTTGTAACTGCTTATGGCGTCGCTTCTGTTTTGGCGTCCGCGCAAAACGCCCGGCCTGTTCGATGCTATAGAGCCACCATAAATAGGCCTTGGTTTCGTATTTCCTGCCTGTAGCGCTACCGGCCCTTAATCGATATTCATATACCGGCCTGGGGATAACAACCAGGGTGTTTGCTTTCGCGAACATTTCTGCACAATAGAGTGTGTCCTGGGCCATGGCGACACCGGGCTGGTTTGGAATATCGACAAAAACCGATGTGCGAAATAGCTTGCCCCAGGTGTGGCCGCGCATGAGTTGGTGTTCGTAAAAAGCGATGAGTATCTTATCGCTGTGGAAGATGCGCGTACGTTTAGTGTTGTAGTTTGCAGGGTAGCGCTGCTCTTTGCTGAATATCCAGTTGTTACCTTTCACAATATCGGCATTGTACTCACATGCCGCAGCATATAAATCCCCAAGTGCCGAAGGTGGAATCAGGTCATCTGCATCCACAAAGGTAAAGTATTCTCCACGTACTTGAGCCAGCCCAGTATTTCGAGCGATGGATAATCCCTGGTTAAATTCATGGTTAAACAAGCGGATTATTGCGGGAGTTGTTTGTTGTAATACTTCGCATATGGCCTTGCTGTTATCCGTTGATCCATCATTAACCAAAATAATTTCGTAAGTGGGGGCGTTTTCCTGCATCAACAAAGATCTAATACAGTTTGCAACATAAGTGTCGACATTATAGACAGGGACAATCACCGAGATTGCAGGCTGACAAGTGGATAAACAAGGATCACCGTAGGTCATAGGTAATATCGGGTAAATAGGTGGTTTCCAAAAAAGAATAATAAGGTTCTTTCGTTACTATTCTGTTTCTGGCAAAAATGGTGAAACACGACTAAATAGAATTAGCAAAACCTGCGCCATGGTGAGCGGGAATGTGTCAGGGCTTATATTATTTGAAGTACACCTTCAACGCTTGATAGTCTTTATGCCATATTTTGGTGCGTATCGGCCCGGCAGCGCTCGATGATTGTGAGGGTTTATCAGGCCAGCGCATGTTTGTTATCAGCGATGCCATTTCTTAGCCAGAGCTTTTCGTTGCGGGCTTTGCGTAAAAACTGAGTGAGTAATTGAATACCTTCGGCCCAGAAGCCCAGGTTTGACTCACTATTGATATGACCTACATTTTGCAGGCGCAGGAAATCTGCGCCCCACTGCAAGGACCAGAAGGCGGCCTTGCTATCGCGCAGCCAGGGGTCGTTGCTGCTGGCGATAATTTTGGCTCCTACTTGTAAGGGATGTTGTGGCAAGCGCTTGGCGATTCCGAATTTATCCGGGTCTGCCGGGGCAACCAGAAATAACGCGGCGATTTTTTCCGGAAATTCCTCTGCAATGCTGGCACTGGCGAGGGTGCCGAAGCTGTGGGCAATCAATACAGCAGGTTTATCCACGTATTTCAGCTGTGTGCGAATCGCCGCTTTCCAGGCATCCAGATCCGGTGTGTCCCAGTTCGATAAATGAATTCTCCGGCTGTTAGGCAATTGTGTTTGCCATAAGCTTTGCCAGTGGTTTTCGTCGCTGTTACGTAAGCCAGGAACAATGATGACGGCATAGTTTGCTAAAGCCTGTGACAGGCTTTTGGTAATGGAATCGGGTATCAGCTGTGCACTCATGATGATTCTCCTCATGAAATTTGAATGCAGCTTAATTGTTCATATCGCCTTTGGAAAAGAATCGTTTTTTCTTTGTATATAGCCAAAATCAACGGGATTGGTGAAGAGATCCGGTTATATGCTTATGCCCGGTGCGGTGATCTGTAACAGGTGTTTTTATCGTTGGGAGAAAGCCAGCGCTATACCGGCACATAGTAAGGCAGCACCACAGAGACGGTTAAACCAGCGTTGATGTGACGGCGCTTGTAACCAATGCATAAGCATTTTGCCGCCCTTGGCATACACCAGCATCCACACCAGGTCTATGGCCAAAAAAATCATGGCCAAGAGTGCAAATTGCGCAGCGATGGGTTGTTGGGGTTGGATAAATTGGGGGAGGAGTGCGCCAAAATAAATCAGGCCTTTGGGGTTGGTAATCGCAACCATAAAGGCCCTGCCAAATAAGTGATTGCGTCGCACTTGCTGTCGGGCGAGGGAAATCGGTAGTACAGCGGCGCTATAGAGTTTTAGCCCGAGGTAAGCCAGGTAGGCCGCGCCCAGCCATTTGATCGTGTGGAAAATCCACTCAGCCTGGTGAATAACAAGGCTGAGTCCCAGCGCTGAGAGCAGGATCAGGACCAGGTTACCGGCGCTGGCCCCCAGCATCGTAAACCATGAATGCCCCAGGCCAAAACGTGCCGCGTCGATCATGCACGACAGCATGACCGGACCAGGGCTGGCTGAAACAAAAAAGGTGAGGGTAACAAACAACCAGAGTTGTTCCATGATTGGATTGGGGAACCATCGATGAGCGGGGGCCGCAGTCTAGCATTCCCGACCGGCAAAGGCGTTAAAGTCTTCTATACTCAGACCACTAGCCTATTTACATTCCAGAGACAAATATCACAGGGTGTTTTATGTCCAATAACAGTATCGCCAAAGCGATCAGGATTCTTGAAGGTTTATTGCGTGGTTTGGATCAAGCCTATTGGGAGGCCAATAGCCTGGATCGCAAGGATTTCTTCTATGACTTGATTAGTGCATTGCATGCTGAGTTATCCGAGCTGGGTAAGCTGAGTGTGCAAGACCATGATTTGGAGTATGAGCCGGTCACTGAAGAGTTTCGCGCTGCGCGTCCCAAATTGAGTCGGTTGCGCAAGTTAGTGGATGACTTTGCGCTGCGTTCTACTACAGCACTTAGCCTGGAAGGGCTTATCGATGAAACCCGTGTGCTGTTGGGGCGCCACTCTCCCGTTTTATAACCTTTCCAAATCAACCCTGATCAGTTATCGCCAAATAATTTAAATATTGTCATAAAAATACTGGCGATGACTGAAAATTGAACAATACTCAAGGTGTCGGCAGCCGTTGCTTCCTGTGGGCCAAAGCCAGTCAGTGTGTGAAAGCCGAGATGACTGTGAGAGAGGCTCATTGACGTAGGTTGATGAACGGCGGTCGTTGGGTTTTTCCGGCCCAGTTGGAACTCCCCTTTATTGGTAATCTAGTATGGTCTTGGCCGACATCGTTATGGTGTCGGCTTTTTTTATGGCCTGCTATTCCAGGCGGGCTGTCGCTGATACAGCGTTGAAAATGGCTCCCGGCCATTTTTTATGGGCTATTGTTAGCGCCTGGGCATGATCCAATCATCTGTATAACGTAAAGGGGAGAGATGAAATATGAGAAAACACCGGGCGATAACGATGCTGCTGGCGGCCATATCCTGGAGTTGTTCCAGTCAACTACACGCAGATTGCCTGGCCCCGGATGCTGTACTCAAGCTGGATGCCACTTACGAGGAAGCCCTGCGTATCGGCGATGTCAAATTACTCGATAGCCTCCTGGCCCCCGAATATTCCTGGGTGCATAACCTGGCCAGCCTCACCGAGGACAAAACCGGCTTATTGGCCCGCCTGCAAAAGCCGGGGGAAATTCCCAAGGCGCGTCGTTCGCACGATATTCGTTCGCATCGCCTGGGGGATACGGTGGTCTTGCAGGGTTTAAGTAGTGTGGAAAAGTGGAATCCGGATGGAAAAACCTATCGCACGTCACGCTATCAGTTTATGCGGACTTATGTGCGCGTGGGTGAGACTTGCCAGCTCCTGGGGGTGCAGACCATGAAGGTCTGGTCGAGCGATGGCCAATAAATGATTAGAGTTGGCAAAAACAAAGGCGCCTTTTAGGGGCGCCTTTGTTTTTGGGGGAGGACTCAGGATGGGCGAGGGTATTTTTTAGCCCATTTTTCGTAGTGCTTAAGGATTTTATTGGGGGCTGTGCTGAACCAGGCATAGCCTTCGCGGCGCTCTTTGGATACCTCGCCGATATCGTAGTGAATACTGTCATCGCGGTCGCCAAAAATAGGCTTGTCGGTACCCAGTTCATAGAAGCGCGACCAGAGTGGTGGTGCATTGGGATCATCGGTCAGGGCTTTGTCTCCGCGAGTCCAGGTCTTGCCCGTCATTTTGGTGGCTTGGTACCAGGCAATGGCGGAATGAACCGATTCGATAATCGCCGGACTTGGGTTATCCAGGCTCATGAAAAACTCTACCATCCACACACTTTCGGTACTGGTCAGGGAGGCCATTTCGTAAGCGCGGGCTTTGGCTGGCATCAGGGTGATCGGATCGTGTTGGGCGCCCCATACCGTCAATTTATTACCAATCATCACCTGGGTATTAAGGGCGCATTCAATGGCGCGGTCGAGGCTTTGTTGGGCGCGCTTACGCTGTTCTGCACTGGCGAAAGCGTAGTTGCCTTCACCCTTGGCGACATCGCGCAGCAAGAACATGATATTGACCATCAGTTCATCGTTATAGGTGATGTAGTTGTGGTAACCGCCTACCAATGGGTAGTTCTGTGGCCAGCCGCCATTGGGATATTGGGCGGTGAAAATCAACTCAAGTCCGCGCGCAAAGGCATCGCTATAGACCTTGTTGCCGGTTGCGGCAAAGGCCTTGGCCAGCAGGGTGAGCTGCATGGTAGTCGCGTCATTATCAAAGGTGGGGATGTAATTTTTCTCGGTGCCAAATGCCATACCCGGCTTGCGTTTTTTGGTCATGTCGGTGCGCTTGGACCAGCCGCCAGAGGGGGTTTGGAGGGAGAGTATGGCCTCCATGATCGCCTTGCCTTCATCGCTTTTGAACCACTCCAGCGGCTGGTTGGTTTCAAAGCCGAATTCTTTGGTATAGCCCGGTAGCAATGGCTCTTTGAGGCCGCGTCGCTTGGCTTCTTTTTTAACGACCTCCCAATCGGCTTTACGCAACGCCGCCGAGTGGTTGATATAGGCCTGCCATTGCGCTTCAAGGGCGGCCTGGGTGCTATTGGCGGTCGCGGATTGGTCAGCGGCAAAAGACAGGGGTAGCTGGCAAAGTGCTATCACTGCCAGGGAATATTTCAGGATTGTTCGCATACTGTGTACCTGGGTTGATGGCCTGGCCCCTGGGGCCTGGCGATAAGATCACTGCGTTGTTGTTGTGTGCAGCTGTTACCGAGGTATTGACCGAAAAAAGTGGTGCCTGATCAACGTCCCTGAATGTTATCAACGGAGTCTAGCAGCTTATCAAAGGCAATGCCCTGTATAAGTGGCGTCTAAAAGAACGTGTTTTCCTCGGCGGGAAATACACCGGCTTTGACATCGGCTACGTATTTTTGCATGGCGCCAGCGATGTCATTGGCCTCCAAAAGGAAGTTTTTGGAAAACTTGGGCGGTTGCTCGGTCAGGCCCAGAATATCGTTGATAACCAGAACCTGGGCATCCGTATCCTTGCCGGCACCTATGCCGATGGTGGGAATGGAAATCTCCCGGGTGATCTGTGCCGCCAGTGCGGCGGGGACGCATTCCAGCACCAGTAAATCGGCGCCTGCTTCGGCGAGTAATTTGGCATCGGCGAGGATTTTGGCCGCGCTGTCGGCATCGCGGCCCTGGACACGGAAACCGCCAAATTTGTTAACGGACTGTGGTGTCAGTCCCAAGTGGGCGCAGACGGGAACACCGCGTTCGGCGAGCATGCGCACTGTATCTGCCAACCAGGTCCCCCCTTCGAGCTTCACCATCTGGGCACCGGCCTGCATGATGCGCGCGCAATTGCGCAGGGCATCTTCCGGTGTGCCATAGGTCATAAATGGCAGGTCGCCGATAATCAGTGATTTCTTGTTGCCCCGCGCCACAGCCTCTACGTGATAGATCATCTGTTCCATGGTGACGGGAATAGTGCTGTCGTAGCCGAGTACGGTCATACCCAGTGAATCACCAATCAATACGACCTCCACCCCGCAACGCTGGGCCATGGCCGCCATGTGGGCGTCGTAGAGTGAAATCACTACAAATTTTTCGCCGCTGGCCTTGAGCTTATACAGGGTATTGATCGTGACGGATTTGGTCAGTGCTGTGTTTGCCGTTGGGGTGCTTTGGGAGAGGGTTCCATAAGGCATAGTTTGTCTCGCTTGTGCCGGGCGCTCAGAGTGCGGGTATCGGATTATAGTAGTGGCGGCCACTCTTGATGGTGAGAATGTATTCCACCAACTGCTTAAAGTGACCGCGATTGCTGGCCAGGTTTAAATCCTGTGCATTCACAATCAGCAGCGGAGCTGAATCGTAATAGTGGAAAAATTCGGTATAGGCGTCGTTTAAGGCCTGTAAATAATCCTGGCTGATGTATTGTTCTGCGGCAATCCCGCGCTGGCGGATGCGATCCCCCAACACATTGAGTGGGGCCTGCAGGTAGATCACCAGATCGGGGCGCGGGGCATCAATAACCAGCTTGTCATAGACCTGGCGGTAAATGGCGAACTCGTCATCATCCAGGGTGACGCGAGCGAAGAGCTGGTCCTTATCGATCAGGAAGTCGGCGACCCGTACCGGTTCAAACAGGTCATTCTGGCGCAGGCTGTGGATCTGGTTTGCGCGCTGGAACAGGAAGAATAATTGGGTGGGCAGGGCGGTTGATTTCGGGTCGCGGTAAAAGCGTTCGAGAAAAGGGTTTTGCTCCGGTTGCTCCAGCAAGGTGTCGTAGTTAAACAGCTGGGCCAGGTTGCGCGCCAGGGTTGTTTTACCCACACCAATACAACCCTCTACCGCAATAAACCGGGGCAGTTGCTCGCGGGTTAAATCCAGGCCTAGTTCTTCAAAGATCGCATCCACGGTAAATCCTTACTCAATCGCCAAGTACCTGCAAACCCTCTGGGGCACAGGCATTCAAGTGTTGTTGCAGGCTGGTGCCATCAGGCAGGACCAGGGCGGGACTGATGTCTGCCAGCGGATAGAGTACAAAACTGCGCTGGGTTAAAAACGGGTGGGGAACCGTCAAGCGTTCACTGGCGATCACCTGGTCGCCAAACAGTAAGATATCCAGGTCGAGTGTACGTGGTCCCCAATGTTCCAATCGCACACGTCGATGGTGTTGCTCCAATGCTTGTAATGCATCCAGCAGCGCCAGCGGTGTTAACCGGGTATCCAGCAGTGCTACGGCATTAATATAGTCCGGCTGCACGGGGCCGATTGCCTTGCTGCGATAGAGGCGCGATTGGGCCAGCCATTGCGTATCAGGTAACTGTGCCAGCTCGGCCAATGCCTGGGTAATCTGCGCAAGCGGTTCCTCAATATTACTGCCGAGGCCGATATACACGCGCGTCATGCCGATGAGTCGCCTGCGTTTCTGGGTTTACGTGGACGGCGGCGGCGAGGCTTGCCGGAACCTGTCGGCCGGCTCAGGGCCCTGACCATAGCCTCCCGCTCTTCATCATTTGCCCCCTGGAAGTGGGTCCACCAGCTGCCCAGGCCATCGAGCGGTTCGCCGGCTTCTTCACGCATCAGCAGGAAGTCGTAAGCCGCGCGGAAACGGGGATGATCCAGCAGGCGCAGGGCGCGCAGGCCCAGGCGATTGGGCAAGCGCTGTTGCAAATCCCAGATTTCTCTCATGGGTATCAAGAAGCGCTTGGGGATAGAGGTGCGGGTCAGCTGCTGGTTAATAACATCCTGGGCCGCCTGGTTCCAGGCCTGTGCGGGAGTATAACTATCCTGCAATTGCAGGTAGCGGCGCTGCAGCCCGGGCCAGAGCAGGGCGGCGTAAATAAAGGCGGGGGTCACGGTTTTATCGCTGCGGATACGCTTGTCGGTATTGGCCATGCACAGCTCGACCAGCTCGGCCATGGCTGGCTCATTGGCCTTCAGGGCTTCGTCTGTACCGGGGAACAATTGCTGCAGCAAATCGTATTCGCGCATCAGGTTGAAGGTAGCGGTAGCCGAGCCGTTCAGGAACAGCTTGAGAACCTCTTCAAACAGGCGGGCTTCCGACACATTGAGTAACAGGTTGCCGAGCGGGCGAATGGGCTTGGCTGTCGATGGCTCCAGTGCAAAACCCAGCTTGGCGGCGAAGCGCAGTGCACGCAGTATGCGCACCGGGTCTTCCTTATAGCGTGTAACCGGTTCACCAATAATACGCAAGGTGCGTTTTTTCAGGTCTTCCATGCCTCCGCAGTAATCGATGATGGAAAAGGTTTTCAGGTCGTAATAGAGCGCATTAACACTGAAATCGCGGCGCATGGCATCTGTTTCCAGGGTGCCATAGACATTATCGCGCAACAGCATGCCATCTTCGTTGCGGGTATGGTTCAGGTCTTCATCGTGGTGGCCGCGGAAGGTGGTGACTTCGATCATTTCCCGGCCTATGCGCACATGGACTATCTGGAAGCGGCGCCCGACGATACGCGCCCCACGGAACAGGCGACGCACTTCTTCCGGTTTGGCATTGGTGGCAACATCAAAGTCTTTGGGGTGACCGCCCAGTAACAGGTCGCGCACTCCGCCGCCTACCAGATAAGCTTCAAAGCCAGCCTCGTGCAGCTGTTTAATGATTTTGAGCGCAGCCTGGCTGATATTTTTGCGCGACACACCATGCTGGTCGCGCGGGATAACCCGAGGCTTTCGGGCGTTGCTCTGTGCGCTGGAGGTACTGGCGGAGTCCCGAGGGCGGGGAATGATCAAATTTAACAAGCGTTTGAGCATGGCATCTTTGCGTAATTAAGGGCATTCAGTTGCAGGGAAGCGGCGAGTTTAGCAGACCTGTCGGCTTTGCACGACCGGCAGTCGTTGATCTGTGGGCGGGTCTTCCCCTTGCTTTCCTTAACCCGGAAAGCAAAACGGGAAGACTTTCGTCTTCCCGCTGGAGGGTAGCACCGGAGTGCTGCGTTTTGGCATCTCAATGGGTATGCCTCCATGGCAATCATCCAGTTTCGCGTGCTATCCCATCCTGTGCCTAGTCAGTAGTTCCGCTTTATTTTACTGTCTTATTGCTCTTGTCTTCTAGCGTGGTCGTTCTAATTTATTGTATTTATTTTTATTAGTTTCTTCTGTTGTTATTGTTTCTTGTTGTTATTTAGTTTTTCTACTCTTGTTATTGTTTGTTGTTGTTATTCGAGTTTTTCAGTTTTTTATTATTTGTTGTTGTTATTAGTAGTTGTGTGTTCATTCTTATTGTTTGTTTTTATTATGCGCCATAGAAGGCATGAGTTGTGCCAATTATGAAAACTTCATTTAAATCAAATGGATAGGTTTTTTGGGGAAGGCGTTATCGCGTTTTGTTATTTCTATAGGTTACAAAAGCGGGAAGGAATTGTTACGCCAGTTGAGTAGCGGTAACAGTTTTGGTGGGGTAACACTTGCGTGGGATGAGGTAACACATTGACAGACCAATCTACAAAAGGTTCATTTGTCTGATATGAAGTGTCACTAAATGACCAATAAGTAACCAGTTTGCCAGCAGAAGTCTCTGGTGGTTATTGGCAAAAAAGCCCACGGCGATGACCTGTGGGCTTTTGGGGGAGAGAGGGGGGCGCGCCGGTTTATTTGGCGCTGGACTTACTGCGCGGTATCCCCAGGCGCTGGCGGCGCTCCCATAGGCATTTACGGCTTACCCCCAGTTTGCGCGCCAGCTCGGTTTCACTCATGGTGTCCTGGTGCTCAAGCACGAAACGCTGGAAGTAATCTTCGAGGGAGAGGTCTTCTGTGGGGCTGCTGCGGCCATTGCCGCGATTGGCGAGGCGAGGTGCTTCGAGGATAGAGGTGCCATCGTCTTCCAATTGGTTGGCTTCCTGGTCGAGCGAAAGCAGGTTGGCCCCGATTTCTGTACTGTCTTCACAAAGAATGACAGCGCGTTGCATGGCGTTTTCCAGTTCGCGGACATTGCCTGGCCAGTTATAGCCCATGATGGCGTCCATAGCGGCATTGGATAGCTTCAATTGGGGTTTGCCGAACTGGGCACAGTAACGCTGTAACAGGCTTTCAGCGATGTTAATGATATCGCGGCCACGCTCGCGCAGTGGGGGTAGTTCCAGTTGTACCACGTTGAGGCGGAAGTAGAGGTCTTCGCGGAACTTGCCTTCTTTGGTGAGCTTACGCAGGTCGCGGTGGGTTGCGGCGACCAGGCGTACATCGACTTTGCGTGATTCTACTGAGCCCAGGGGGCGAACTTCGCCTTCCTGCAATACCCGTAACAAGCGGGCCTGGGCTTCCAGGGGCAATTCGCCGATCTCATCGAGGAAAAGGGTGCCACCGTCGGCGGCGGCTACCAGCCCTTCACGATTGGTGGAGGCACCGGTAAAGGCACCTTTTTCATAACCGAAGAGCTCGGATTCGATCAGTGTGTCGGGAATGGCGGCGCAGTTGACCGAGATCATCAGGTGATTGCTGCGTGAACTCTCTTCATGGAGTGCGCGGGCTACCAGTTCTTTACCTGTACCGGTTTCGCCGTGGATAAGTACCGTGGCATTGGTTGGGGCTACCTTGTGGATGCGATTGTAGAGATCCTGCATCACATCGCTGCTGCCGATGATACCGGCAATAGTATGGCTGGCCGTTTGGCTGGCATTGGCCGCTTTGTTGGCCGCCTTGGCCTTGCCGATAACACGCTTGACCGCGGTGACCATCTCATCGTGGTCGAAGGGTTTGGCGATATAGTCAACCGCGCCCATGCGCATGGAGTCGACTGCAGAGCGCAGGCTGGCGTAGCTGGTCATGATCAGTACCGGGGTGTCGCCTGCCAGTTTGATCAAGTCGGTTCCCGGGGCTCCGGGTAAGCGAAGATCACTGATGATGAGATCGAAATCCTTGAGGTTGTGCTTGGTGGTTGCCTCTTTGACCGATGGTGCTTCGCAGACTTCGTACTGGTTGCGTTCCAGCAACTTGCGCAAAGCGGTGCGGATAATAGTTTCGTCTTCAACAATCAGAATCTTACTCATAGCAGTTTGTCGTCTGGCTGATAATGATTAACAGGCTTGTTGTTGTGCCTCGGCATCAATGCCTTCCCCTGTCGGAGGCTCGCCATTGGCGTGTCCTCGACTCCATTGACAAGGTTAATCCTCTGGTGGGAAATCCATATGCCGCGGCAGGGTAAACACAAATTGGGCACCGCGGTTATTGACGGTATCGGCGGGGCTGATGATATCCAGGTGACCGCTGTGGTCTTCGATAATGCTGTAGACCATGGCCAGTCCTAACCCCGTCCCTTCGCCTGGCTCCTTGGTGGTAAAGAAGGGTTCAAGGATGCGTTCAATCAGTTCGGGTGGGATACCGTGCCCCTCATCGGTAACAGAAACTGTTACCGAATACTCATCTTCGTTACTTTCAAGCATAACACGCCCTTGATCAGGGCTGGCATCCCGTGCATTAGATAAAAGATTTATAAAAACCTGGATGATGCGCTGCGCATCACCATCAACAATGGCACTTTTGGGGATGTCGTTACAGAACAACACCTGATTCTTATCTTTTTGTAACGAGAGCAACTGTATAGCCTCGTTCGCGCAGTCGCGCAAGGAAACCGCTTCAAAGTCCGATTTACTGGCGTGTCCTGCGTGGGAGTAACTGACCAGGGATTGCACAATGCGGCTGACACGATCGGTCTGGCTGAGGATTTGCTCGGCGGTGTCCAGCACGGCCCCTGGCTCCTCGACTTCGTAGCGCAGGTTTTGCGCCAGGCAGGCGATGCCGGTGATGGGGTTGCCTATCTCGTGGGCAACCCCGGCAGCCAGCCGGCCCACCGAGGCGAGACGCTCGGAATGCACCAGTTCCTGCTCCAGCAATTGGGTCTCGGTCACATCTTCCAGCAGCATCACCTGGTCATAGGCTTCCGCGCTGACCGGGCCGGAAATATTGGCCTTGTGCAGGCTGATCCAGTGGGGACGGCCATCCAGGTCGATTTCACGCCGGTAAAAGTGGCGCTCACTGCTGCTGCTGAAATCAATCAACAGACTGCACCAGGGCTCGGGGATATCTTCCAGGTAGGAACCGGTGACGTCCTCACTCGGCGTTTGGGTGAGCGCCGCCATGGCCTTGTTCCACATCAGAATCTCCATATCGCGGCCCAGCGAACAAACTGCCAGGGGCAGTTCTTCCAGGGTTTTACGGTGGTAGAGGCGCAGGTTGTTCAGTTCCGCCGCCATGCCGGTCAGGCGGTCGCGGTATTGGTTAAGGCGGTTTTCGATCAGGTTGATATCGACGGTGTCGCGCGCTTCGGCAATCTGGTGGGGAATGTATTTATCCATGATCTCACTGGCGACATGGATACCCATCAGGCTGGAGAGGTTGCCTTCAATCTGGTCGCGCAGGCGGCGCAGCGCATAGGGGCGACGCTCGTTGATGGTCAGTCCCAGCTCCTTGAGGGCGATATCCACTTCGCGACTGGCGGTGACCTTGCCCAGGGGCTTGGCCAGGCGCACTTTGAATTCAGAGGCGGAATGCACATCCAGCGCCAGCCGCACGGGGTGGCTAAGTTCGTCGGCAGCACAGAGGTCCGCGTTATATTCCTCGTCTTCGGTTTGCCTGGTAAAGAGCGAGATAACGACAAAGCATAGGGTGTTCAGGCCAAGTGATAAGAGGGCCACTTCCTGCCAGTAATTGCTGCCTATCCGGAGGGGATGTTCGAGGATGGGTAATTGAATATATTCAATGCCGGTCAGCATGGGAATCAGCAGCCCGACAGCCCAGATCGCCGTACCCAATCCCAGCCCGGCGAGCAGGCCGCGGCGGTTACCCTTGCTCCAGAACACAATGGCAAAAGTGGCTGGCAGGAACTGCAGGGTGGCGATAAACGCTGTCAGCGCCAGGTTGGTCAGGCTGTAGCGGTTATCCAGCAGCCAATAGAGCAGGTAGCCGCCCAGGAAAATGGCGGCAATCAGGATGCGCCGCAACCAGATCAGCTGACTGTAGATGTCATGGCGCGCGCGCAGCTTGAGGCTGGGTAATAACCAGTGGTTCATGACCATGGTAGACAGGGCCAGGGAGATGATCACCATGGCGCCGGTTGAAGCAGAGAGGCCACCGATAAAGGCCAGTAAGGTCAATCCCGGAGAGCCAAACAGGATGGGAACACCCAGGGTGTAATACTGGGGCGGCAAGGGCACCGCCAGTTCTGCACCGGCCCAGAGGATGGGGAAGATGGGCAGTGCCATCAACAGCAGGAACAGAGGGAAGGCCCAGGTAACGGTGTGGGAGTTGCGCATCAGCGGGTTTTCTGCCAGTCCCAGATGGAATATGTGAGGCATGGTGACCGCCGTTGCCACAAACACCAGCAGCAGGGTATGGGCTGAGTCCGTGTGTATGGGGTTGTGCAGCAGGGCCAGGTTTTCCGGGTGCTCCAGCAACCATTGGTCGAGGCCATCAAGGCCGTCGAAAACCCCAAAGACCGCCACAAAACCGACCGTGCAAAGGGCGCACACCTTGAGCATGGATTCAAAGGCCATCGCGGTAATCAGGCCGCGGTGCTGGTCGCGGTTGGCACCGAAGGAAACAGTAAAAAACGCCAGGATTGAGCAGTAACACAGGGCCATTAAATCCTTGAAGGTCAGCCCCGTTCCCTCTAATGGCAGGGTGGGATTGCTGCTCACTGTCAGGATATGCATGGTGTCGGCAATCGCCTGGATTTGCAGGGCCATCAGTGGCAGGATGCCGCACATCATACACAGGGTGGTCAATGCGCCCACGGCGTTGCTGTGGTAGCGAAATACCAGCAGGTCGGCCAGTGAGTGTACCTGGTGGCGGCGCGCCAATTCAGCCAGGGGCGCAAGCGCCACGGGAGCAAACAGGAAGAGCGCACCGGTTCCCAGGTAATAGGCCAGGGCGCCGTAGCCATACTGGAAGGCCAGGTCGATCACACCATAAAACGCCCAGGCGCTGGCAAAGATACCCAGCGACAGGATATAGGTTACCGGGTGGGAGGTGATGCTGTCGGGAATCCAGCCGCGCTCGGTTACATAGGCGATACCGAAGAGCAGCAGCAGGTAGGAAATCCCGATCAGGGCGACTTGGCTTAGGTCAAAGGTCATGGTGGTTGATGTGATCTTGTTGTTTTGTTTTTGAGTGTTGCCCGGTTAATCGACATCGCGTGTTTTGTGGCGTCGCAACTGCATGATAAAGGCGATCACAATGATCATTACCCAGGCGATATAGGGGCGATACCAGGCGCCGTCGGGCGCAACGATCCAGTTAAACACCGAGGGCGAAAAAATATAGGCGACCAGCAACAGCAGTATTACCAGGCGTTGGTTGTTCATAGCGGTGCTCCCGGTTTGGCGGCGGGCATATTATTCGGGTTTATGACAATGGCCCAGGCCGTGAATGGCTGTGCGTTGCCAGTGGGCGACTGCCCAGCTGAGCAGCTCTTCGCAGTGGCTTGTGCGCAGATCAACCGGGGGATTTTGCCCTAAAAAGTGTAGGGCCTGCCAGAGATTCTGCGCGGCTTGTGTATCGACCAGCGCTGGCGCCTGGTTTTGCTTGCTCAGTTTCTGGCCGTTGGGCTGCAGCGCCAGGGGCAGATGGCCAAAGGTCGGTGCTGGTTGCCCGAGTAATAAAAAGAAGGCGATTTGCCGCCCGGTAACCGCCAGCAGGTCGGCGCCGCGAATGATGTGGGTAATGCCCTGGGCGATATCATCGACGACAACCGCCAGCTGGTAGGCGTAAAAGCCATCGCGGCGTTTGAGTATCTGGTCGCCGGCGGCTATGCGCAGCCCCTGGGCCTGTACACCCTGGATGACATCGGTAAAGCCGATGGTTTCCGGTAGTGCAAAGCCGTATGGCAGGTCATAGAGCTTGAGTCGCCAGGCGATCGCCGTGTGGGAGGCCGGGGGGTGGAGGCGGCAGTGGCCATCGTAGCTGCCGCCCAGGTTTTGCAGCCGTTGGCGTGAACAATTGCAAGGGTAGGCAAGTCCTGCCTGGATCAGGGTATCAAGCTGGGCCTGGTACACATCGACGCGTTGGCTTTGGTAGAGCACCTCGCCATCCCAGTGCAAACCATGGGTGTCCAGTGAGCGCAGTATGCTGTCTGCCGCACCGGGCTGTTCGCGCGGCGGGTCCAGGTCTTCCATGCGCACCAGCCAGCGGCCCTGGTGTGCCTTCGCATCCAGGTAGCTGGCAAGGGCGGTCACCAGGGAGCCAAAGTGCAGTGGGCCGCTGGGCGAGGGGGCAAAGCGCCCGATATAACTGGCGGAGGCGGGAGGTGGTGGTTGTAACAGGATGCCCGTCATGGCGGGGGAGGTGCGGCGGGACTGGCCCGCCGCCGGGCGGATTAACCGCCGATTTGTTTCTCTTTGATTTCCGCCAGGGTTTTGCAGTCAACGCAGAGGGTGGCGGTGGGGCGCGCTTCGAGGCGACGGATACCGATTTCCACCCCGCAGGCATCGCAATAACCGTAATCGTCGTTTTCGATCAGCTCCAGGGTGGAGTCGATTTTCTTGATCAGCTTGCGCTCGCGGTCGCGGGTGCGCAGCTCCAGGCTGAACTCTTCTTCCTGGCTGGCGCGGTCAGCCGGATCCGGGAAATTGGCCGCTTCGTCTTTCATGTGGCTAACTGTGCGATCCACTTCTTCCATCAGCTCGGAGCGCCAGTTCAACAGCAACTGACGAAAGTGCGCCTTCTGGTTATCGTTCATATACTCTTCGCCCTTTTTTTCCTCGTAAGGCGTAAAAGGACGCAGCGCAAAGGTTTCTGTGGAGGGAGTTTTTTTCGCCATAGTAATTAGCGCCTCGTTGGACTCTTCAGTGAACTTCTCGATATGCGTATCGACAGGACTTCCTGGCTTGGCAAATTCTCCGTCGAACCCCATTTATTGCCCTGCCAGTTTATGGCGTTGGGGGTTGGGCGGAATTTGAAGGGGGAGCAAGCTATCAGATTCATCATGGCTGTGCCAGTGTTTTTTGGCGGTAGGTGAGTATCGCCTGGTTGCGCGCGGGCAGTGCAGGCGAATTTGTGCTTTTCCGCTGCAAAAAGGCTTGAAAAGCGGGGTAAATGAGTGCAAAAAGCTGCCAGTTTCTGCAAGTTGAGGTCGCCCTGTGTTTAAGCCCGCCGTCCTGCTGCGCCGTTATAAGCGCTTTCTGGCCGATATCCGCCTGGCCGATGGCCGTGAAATAACGGTGCATTGTCCCAATACCGGCTCTATGCGCAACTGTGTGGTGGCTGGAAGTCCCTGCTGGTACAGCGACAGCGAGAGTAAAACCCGCAAGTATCCCCAGACGCTGGAATTAGTGACCACGCCGGGCGGTCACCTTGCCGGTATCAATACAGCGCGTGCTAATGAACTGGTCCGGCAGGCCCTGGTTGATGGGGTGATTACCGAACTGACCGGCTATGGCAGCTGCCTGCGCGAGCAGGTCTATGGTTGCGAAAGATCGCGCATCGATTTCCTGCTGCGCGACCATGCACAGGATGGACGCGACTGCTATGTCGAAGTCAAAAGCGTCACCCTGATGGAGGCTGAGGGCGAAGGTTATTTCCCCGATGCCGTCAGCGAGCGCGGCAGCAAGCACCTGCGTGAGTTGATGGGGGCGGTGGCGCAGGGACAGCGGGCGGTACTGCTTTTTTGTGTGCAGCACACGGGCATCCGGCGCGTTAGTCCGGCCGACCATATAGATGCTACTTACGGCAAGACCCTGCGCGAGGCCCAGGCGGCCGGGGTAGAGGTGATGGCCTATGGTGCTGTTATTGATCCCGAACGTTCGCTGTTGGTGTTGCGCCAGCCTGTTCCGGTGGTTGTTTAGTACTTCTGTTTAGCGTTTCCCGGTTTCCAGTTCACCACGGCGACGGCCCCCAGGATTAACAGGGTGGCACTGATTTCCGGCCAGCCGGGCTCTTCGCCGAGCAGGATAATGCTTGAAGCAACCCCGATCAGGGGCGTAATCAGTGAAGACAGGGAGGAGACGCTCACCGGTACCAGCTCGACCAGCCTGACCCAGGCCCAGTAGCAAAACATAAAACCGATAAACACGTTATACACCACGCCCCAGAGTGCCCACTGGTCCGGCATGCTATGGGGTATGCCATCAAACCAGGCGGCGGCCACCAGGGTGGGAAGGCTGGCGAGCAGCAACAGCCAACCGGTTAGCACGACACTGTGAAGCGGGATTTTCCAGCGTTTGAGTAACACCGTGCCCAGCGCCCAACCCCAGGCTGCACCAACCATCAAACCGGCGCCCAGCAGCAGTGAGCTATTCAGCGGTCCGCCAAACCAGCTGAGCAGGCTATCGGACAGGAGTGCAAAAATGCCTCCCAACCCCAATACCAGGGCCAGCCCGATGCGCACACTGAAGCTGTCTTTCAGGATCAACACCGAGAGCAACACGGTCCATAGGGGCATGGTGTAACCCAACAGGGCGGAGCGTCCGGCAGGAAGCAGGGAGAGGCCAAAGGTGGCCATGATATTCCAGGCCAGGATGTTGAACAGGCATACCCAGAATATCTTGCCCCAGTAGGCGCGCGGGATACGCAGGGAATGGCCGCCGATGCGCGCCAGCGCCAGGATGCCCAATCCCCCCAGCAGCAGGCAAAAGCCGCGGAAGGATAATGGGGGAATCTCGCTGATGATGTATTTCATGATGGGCCAGTTCAGGCCCCAGCCAAAGCCTATGCCGAGCAGGAGCAAGATGCCTTCGGGAGAGAGGCGCGATGACGTGTGACTCACGGAAAAACCCTATACCTCAGGGCGTTAGTGCGGACGCGGGTAGGTAAAGCGCGGGGCGATGCACTTATCGCCCCGGTGGAGTTTATTGCGGCGGGAATTGTGCGAGCAATTTGTTGAGGCTGTCACGCAGTTTTTGTTCCTTGCCCAGCTCGAAATAGCTCAGTGGCAAGGACTCGGCACTGCCGCGCCACACCAGGGTGTTGTTATCGGTGCGGGTGATATCGAGCACCACAACCCCTTCCTGTTTATTGCGCCCGAGGATTTGGCTGGTGCCCAGGCCGACACTGCCGTGACGCCCGACGGGCAGGCCGATGCCAATGCCGATTCCGGTATTGCCACCCTGGCTGACGCGACTGAATGCCTGGAGGTCAAGCAGCATATCGGGCTTGTCGGTTGCCAGGCGATAGCCCTGGCGCAGCAGCTGTTCGTCCAGCAGCTGTTGTATTTGGGCTTTGTTGGCGCCGGCAATTTCCACATCCAGTGAGCGCCATTGGTAGGTGTGTAAATCGTTAAGTACGGCCCCGCTTTTGGAATCTTGTTGGTATTTGGGTGAGGCACAGCCAACCAGGATTATGCTGAGTAACAAAAGCCAGGGGGAAAAAAGGGAATGCCGTGTCATGGGAGTCTCCTGAGGATGTACAGGGCAACATCATAGCTTGCCGGTGTGAATCATAGCTGTATGTCGGCGAGCTTGCTGGTGTGTTTTGTGCAGCCTGTGATGCAGCAGACAGGTGTTTGTTTTTACGGTGCCGTGTTTGCAATCACCCGGTGCATATCGCACACTGCGCGCGCTTCAACGGGGCGGGCTGCCTATTCATCAACTGAGGAGTTGCGCATGGATCTCTTGCTGGTTATCAAAGCCATCATTATGGGTATTGTGGAGGGTATTACCGAGCTGTTGCCCATCTCCAGTACCGGCCACTTGATCCTGGCGGCAGATGTTATGAACTTTCTCTCCCACGACAAGCGCGTGGTGTTTGAGATCTTTATCCAGATGGGCGCCATGCTGGCAATTGTCTGGGAGTACCGCGTCAAGATCTTTTCCAGCCTGGCGGGAGCGGTTCGTCCTGGCATAGAGCGCAATTTATTTATCAATGTGGCGATTGCATTTTTCCCGGCGGCCTTGGTGGGTTTTCTGTTCAGTGATTTTATCCGCACCGTTTTATTTAGCCCCTATGTGGTAGCAGGTGGTTTTATTGTGGGGGGGGTTATCATCATGTGGGTGGAAAAGTATGCCTATGCGCCGCGCCTGGATGATATGGATCGCATCAGTTATGCCGACGCGTTCAACGTGGGTTTATGCCAGTGCCTTGCCCTGATCCCCGGCACCTCGCGCTCCGGCGCGACCATTATTGGCGGCATGTATTTTGGCCTCTCGCGCAGGGCCTCTACCGAGTTCTCTTTTTTCCTGGCTATTCCCATGATTGGCGCCGCTTCGCTCTATGCCTTGTGGGAGGCGCGCGAGCAAATGGAGATTGAAGACATGGGTATCCTGGCGATAGGTTTTATCACTTCCTTTTTTGTCACCTTTGCGGTGATGCGCGCATTGCTCCGCTTTGTCAGCAAGCATACCTACATGGCATTTGCCTGGTATCGCATTGCCTTCGGTTTGCTGGTGTTGGCGACGGCTTATACCGGTGTGATTAACTGGTCTGTGTAGTATCTAACCTATCTTTACCTTGTGAATACGTATGTAGCCGTCCGCCGCTGCACCCGGCTGGCCGGTGTTGCTTGATAGACTTCCGGGCTCGCATGCTCAGGAGTCCCGCTAATGAAAATAATGCTCTCCGTGCTGGCCCTGCTATTAGTGTTGACTGCCTGCGGTGGGGGAGGTGGCTCAAGCCAACCTTCGCACCCATCTGACAGCTCCACCAGTGCATCCAGTCTCTCTTCGTTGCCATCGTCCAGTTCCTTGCCGGGCAGTTCCTCGATTGCCGCGTCGCCAGGTTCCAGCCCCTCGTCCAGCAGTCAATCAACATCCAGTGCAGTATCGGTCAGTAGTGCGTTTTCAAGCAGCAGTGCCGCGCCGGTTGTCACGGTTTATTACCAGCGCCTGGATAAGACCTATAGCGGTTGGGGATTGCACTTGTGGGGTTCGGCGATTCCTGCCAGTACCGTCACTACCTGGGCCAATGCCCGTCCCTTTGACGGCACCGAAGGTGATTGGGCGGTCGCCAGGGTGCCGCTCAGCAATGGGTCGGTAGCGTTCAATTTCATTGTGCATAAGGGGGATTTCAAAAGCCCGACGGCCGATCTGGGTTTTGTACCCGCAACCAGTGGCAACCAGGTTTGGGTCATCCAGGATGACAATACCCTGTATTTCAACCAGGCCGAGGCTGAACTGGCATTGGCCAATGTGGGCAATGCGTCAGCCGCCCTGGATTTGAGCCCGGTAGAGCCGGTGGCTAACAATTCCGGGTTGCCTCCCGATTGGCATAAGCGCGCCAACTTTATGCAGATATTTGTGCGTTCCTACAAGGATTCCGATGGTGATGGGGTGGGCGATTTCCAGGGGCTGATCAGCAAGCTCGATTACTTGCAGGCGCTGGGTATTACCGGCATCTGGCTAATGCCCATGACTGAAAGCAGCGATAACGACCACGGTTATGCGGTGTCCGATTATCGCAAGGTAGAGTCGGATTACGGTACAGCAGACGATTTTGCGCAATTGCTGGCGGAGGCCCATGCGCGCGGTATCGGTGTCATCATCGACTATGTGATCAACCACAGTTCCAGCGCCAATCCGCTATTTATTGACGCCGCATCGGCCGCCAATAACAGCAAGCGCGACTGGTATATCTTTTCCAACACCAATCCCGGTTGGACCAGTTGGGGCGGTAATCCCACCTGGCATAGCGCACCATCAGGGGATTACTACTATGGGGTATTCACCGCGGGCCTGCCGGACTTCAACCTGCGCAACCAGCAGGTAGTGGATTATCACCGGGATAACCTGCGCTTTTGGCTCAACCGGGGTGTTGATGGCATTCGCTTTGATGCCACCGGTGTGTTGTTTGAAAACGGGCCGGGCCAGTGGAGTGAGCAACCGGAAAATCATCCATTGCTGGCAGAGATTCGCAGTCTGATCGATGACTACGGTAATCGCTACGCGATTTGCGAATCACCTGATGCGCCCGATGAATATGTGTCAGAGGATTCCTGTGGCCGTGTGTTTGCCTTTGGGCACCAATGGACAATCCGCGACAGCGCGCGCAATCGCAGCCTGCACACTGGTCTGGTGCAGCAATTGAACAGCGCACAGCGCCTGCACATGCCTTTTATCCTCTCCAACCACGATAGCTTTGCGGGTAGTCGCCCCGCGACAGACCTGACACTGGCGGAATATCGGGTTGCCTCCGCCATTGCCATCCTGGCTTCGGATACGCCCTTTACCTATTACGGTGAGGAGATCGGCATGGCCAATGGCAGCCAGAGTGGTGATCCAGGTTTGCGTACGCCCATGAGTTGGACCGCTAATACCAGCAATGCCGGGTTTACCACCGCAACACCCTATCGCGGCTTATCGACCAATGTGGCCAGTCGTAACGTGGCTGCCCAAGAGGGGGTAGCTGGCTCTTTGCTGGAACATTACCGCAGCCTTTATCAGTTGCGTAACCAGTATCCGGTCTTGGCAATGGGAGAGTTGCAATTGCAGTCGAACACAGGCAATAGCCATGTGGTATTTCGCCGTACCCTGGCGGATGGTGTTGCCGCCATACTGATTAATTTGAGTAATAGCGCACAGGTGTTAACTGCCGATATTGGACAGGCCAACCTCTCTTTATCACAGCGTTTGCCGGATAGCAGCGTGACGGTGATGACGGATAATGCGGGCAACGTCAGTCTGTCAGTGCCTGCGCAATCTGTCGTTGTAATCAGCAATTAACTGGCCTGGGCTTGTGCGTCAGTGCACGGCCTGGACAAATTGCGGGAACCAGTCTGGTGGAGTTCGGTCAGATGCGCGTGGTATGTTGCTGAGGCAGGATGGGTTTTTAAGTTTGGATTAATGGTTTCAGGTGATTAATCCGGTAAGCTGCCCTCCCACTGCCGTGTGCAGTATCAACAGGACCCTTTGAACCATAACATTGCATAAAGAGGATAGAAGCCCATGCGTAAATTACTGTTTATTGCCCTTGCCAGTTTCAGTTCACTGGCGATTGCCGGTCCACAGTGTACCGAAACTGACAAATCCCAGTGGCTGGATCAGGCCAAGTTCCAGGAAGATCTGAAATCTCAGGGTTACGACATCAAAGTGTTTAAAGTGACCGATGGCAATTGCTACGAGATTTACGGCTGGAACAAAGACAAGCAAAAAGTCGAAATCTATTTCGATCCTGTCACTGGTGCGGTTGTTAAAGAAGAAATCGACGACTAATGGCCAGCCCAACCGTCACATTGTGGGACCCGCTGGTGCGGGTCTTCCACTGGTCGCTGGTGATTATTTTTGTCTCCAACATGTATCTCAATGAGCAGGGCGGTGATTGGCACCAATGGTTGGGTTATGCTGCCGTTGTTTTATTGCTGGTGAGATTCCTGTGGGGATTTATCGGTAAGGGTGCGGCGCGCTGGTCAGATTTTTTTCCGACGCCTGCGCGGCTTAAACAGCATGTTCGCGCGTTGGTGTGCGGTGAACCCTGCCATCGCCTCGGCCATTCACCGCTGGGTGCCCTGGTGATGATCCTGATGATGCTGGCTGTGCTGGCTTTGGGTATCACCGGGTACATGATGGAGGAAATTGATTATTTCTGGGGCGAGGACTGGGTTGAAAATTTGCACGGCATTATCGCCAACAGCTTGTTGGGATTGGTCATAGTGCATATCCTTGCCGCCGTTGTGGAAAGTGTTCGCCTGCGTGAAAACCTGCCTTTATCGATGGTTACCGGTAAACGTCGCAACCTGCCTTCTGACGATTAAACAGGCTTTCGCCTGTTTAATCGTTTTTCGCTTTATTCCCGCAACGATGCCTTGCTTTTAAAGAAGCGCCGCTCTTCGGCGCGCAGTTGATGCAGTCGATCCTTGTCGATCGAATTAGCACGCTGATTGAAATCGTTCCACTGGTATTCCTTGCCGGTACTGCGATCGAGGATCGTGCCGTCAACCCAATAAGCATGGTTGTAATACGAAGAGATCACGCTGTTGCGATGCTCCGGTAATGCCAGGAGGTTTTCGCCGGTGGAGTAAGATTCGCGCGCCGTTGTACAACCCAGCACTTCGTGCATCAGGGTGGGTACTATATCCTGATGGGTAGAGGGCCTGGGTTCATGTGCAGGCAATACTTTTCCGGGGGCGCGCACCAGCAACGGCGTTTGTGTTTGCCAGCGGGTAAAGTTGCTGCCATGGCCCCAGAAGCCGGCCTGGTTCTCATTAAACTCCTCTGCATGGTCACCGGTAATCACCACCCAGGTATTTTCCAGGGCGCCGGTTTGCTCCAGCTGTTGCAATATTTCCCCCAACAGGTGATCCACGTAGACCAGGCTGTTGTAGTAATCGTTTTTGTATACCCGGTTATCACTGTGCTTGTTCAGCGCATAGCCGCCTTTCACCTTGGGTAATGGATGGAAATACGCAAATTGACGCGGGTATTTGTAAGGTGAATGCGATGAGGTCAGGAACACAAAATCAAATTGCGGTGTGCGATTGACCTTGGTGTTGCGTTTCAGGAAATCGTTGACGACACGCCGATCCGTTTCCTGCTGGGAAAAATGATTTTCCGGTACACGCGGAAAAATCAGTCGGCGCAGGGAAAACCGTTCCAGGTTGGTATTGGTATACACGCGCGTGTCATAGCCAAGGTTTGCCAAGGTTTCGGTAAACAGGCTGGGGTTGGCATCGGGTGTTGCCTTGAAGGCCGGGTAGTAGCTGGCGTGCAAACCAAAAAACAAGCTGAATAATCCGGGGACTGTCGCAGAGCCACCGGAAATATGGCGATCAAAACGCAGTGCCTGTTCACTAAAGCGCGACAGGTTGGGCATTACCTCGGGGTTAAGCGCATCGGCCTGCCAGCTTTCCACGACCAACATCAGGATCGATGCCGGTTTTTCCGGTGGTGTGCATTGCAAGGGTTCCAGCGGATATTGAATGACGCTTTTTTCCTGTACAGCCTCTCTATCCAATGTGCCGAATTCAGCCGGGAAAATGCCCGGTAACAGGCGCGCTAGGGGTTCAGCGTGTTTGCTGCTGGTGATCGGTTGATAGAGTGGAAGGTAAGGTGTGATGTAGCTGATCTCCTGGCGGTGATAGCGATCAGCCCAGATATTGATAATAGAGTTACCCGTTAATAAAACGATAAAAAGTCCCACAGCCAACAGCAGTGGCTTACCTCTTTGCGCGAATGCCATTGAGGGTGTTTTTGCACTGAGCCAGCAAAGGACTGCGCAGGTGGCCAGGGCAAGTAGGCCCGCCAGTACCAATAGGAAAACGGGTACACCAAGGCCGGTAAAGTCCATCAAAAACATTTCAATCATTACCCAATCCACATGGAAGAGGTAAAGGTTAAAGGTGGCGACGTCTATCACCAGATAGAGTAACCAACCTGCCAACAGGATTGCATAGAGCGGACGTGTCCAGCGCGAGGTACTCAGGGGCAGGCACAGTACTGCGATCACACTGAGTAGAAGACCGTAATAGCCCAGGGTAGTAAAGCGGTAAATCTCGCCCATGAGGTGATCGGGGCGGGGCATGACCCACCAAAAGCTGAGCAGTGGTGCGAGCGAGAGCAGCAGCACCCAGAGAGTGAAATAGCCGTGGGCAATCAAATACTTTCTTTCCATTTGCAGTCATTCTCACGCCCTGGTGGGCGTCTGGTTAAACGGTGGCGACAAAAAACAGGTATGCGCAGGCCATGGCATCAAGGCCCCTGGCGGGCGAGTACCGGGTTGGTTTTTGTTATTGACTGTTGTTATTGGAAGGTGGCGTGAAGCTAACGAACTGCCTCATGCCAGATGTTTGAACGTGGAGTTGCCAGGTGTGCAACAAAAAATCCACGAAAAAATCTTGTCGTTGGAGTTGCCTTTTTGCCTTACTGTGCAGGGTCTATCAGGCGTACCACACTGGTATTGGCTTGCCGTGTTTTTCCGGCATTGTGCAGTTCAGTGAGATAGGATTCCCACAGGGAGGCCTGTTGTTTGCCCAACTGATAAAGGTAGTCCCAGGTGTAGATGCCGGTTTCATGCCCATCGTCGAACACCAGCTTGAGCGCATAATTACCGGCGCGCTCGATACGCTGGATACCGACATCCCGCTTACCGTACTGCAATACCGCTTGGCCGGGGCCGTGCCCCTTGACCTCCGCACTGGGTGAATGCACCCGTAAAAATTCCGCCGATAACACAAATTGCTCCGGGCCAAAATGTAATTCCAGTTGTCGCGATTGTTTGTGCAGTTGAATTTTTGTGGGAGTCATAGCACCGATACTTTATGGCAATCACAACAAATAACAGCTGCGACCAGGTTCATTTGCTGTGTTACAAAATTCTTACTGATTCAGTTTTGCTGAACAACTCACACTTGTCATGTGTTGAGCCGTACAAATAACAATAGTTTGGTGTTGCTGAATAAAATCCGAATAAACATCATGGAAAATATGCATAAAAAAACGGCAGCTTATTATTGGCTGCCGTTTTTGAATGGTTGATGTGACCTTAGGTGAATTACAAAATATAGCGGCTTAAATCTTCGTTTTTGGCCAGTTCACCCAGATGGGCGTCAACATAAGCACCATCAATCCGGATACTGGATGTGTCATTGCCGGCATCGAAAGAGACGTCTTCCAGCAAGCGTTCCAGGATCGTATGCAAACGGCGTGCGCCGATATTTTCGGTGCGTTCATTGACATCGAAAGCCGTTTCCGCAATACGGCGAATGCCATCCTGGGTGAATTGGATATCAACCCCTTCCGTTTTTAACAGCGCCTGCTGCTGCTCGGTGAGTGATGCCTTGGGTTCGGTCAGTATGCGTTCGAAGTCATCCGGGGTCAGTGCTTGCAGCTCTACCCGGATAGGCAGGCGTCCCTGGAGCTCGGGAATTAAATCGGAGGGTTTGCTCAGGTGGAACGCACCCGAGGTGATAAACAGAATATGGTCGGTTTTGACCATGCCGTGCTTGGTGGAGACAGTGCAGCCTTCGATCAATGGCAGCAGGTCGCGTTGTACACCTTCACGGGACACATCGGCACCACTGACATTGCCGCGGCGCGCCACCTTGTCGATCTCATCGATAAAGACGATGCCGTTTTGCTCCACGGTTTCCAGGGCCTGGGTTTTAATGTCCTCCTCGCTGACCAGCTTGGCGGCTTCTTCATCCTGTAGCTGTTTGAAGGCTTTTTTGACCGTCATCTTGGTTTTCTTGGTGCGCTCGCGTCCAAGGGAAGAAAACATATTCTGCAACTGGCTGGTCATTTCTTCCATACCGGGGGGCGCCATGATTTCCACACCGACGCTGGCGGCAGCTACGTCGATTTCGATTTCCTTGTCATCGAGTTGGCCTTCGCGCAACTTTTTGCGGAAGATCTGGCGGGTGGATGACTCGTGCTTGCTTTCCTCTTCGGAAGTATCGCGCGCGGGGGGCAGGAGCACATCGAGGATACGCTCTTCCGCTGCTTCGGCCGCACGGTACTGAACCGCCTTCATGGCCTGTTCGCGGCGCAGTTTGATCGCCACATCCACCAGGTCGCGGATAATGGATTCCACATCGCGCCCCACATAGCCCACTTCGGTGAATTTGGTGGCCTCCACCTTGATAAACGGCGCATTGGCCAGCTTGGCCAGGCGGCGGGCGATTTCGGTTTTGCCGACCCCGGTGGGGCCGATCATCAGGATATTTTTGGGTGTGACTTCACTGCGCATATCGGCCGGTAATTGCATGCGGCGCCAGCGGTTGCGCAGGGCAATGGCCACGGCGCGCTTGGCATCCTGCTGGCCGACAATGTGTTTATCCAGTTCGTGCACGATTTCGCGCGGGGTCATGGAGGACATAAAAATTCTTCAATAATAACAATGAGGTGGAGTATGCCTTGCGGGTCAGTTAGTAATCCAATACTTCTATCGTGTGATTCTGGTTGGTGTACACGCAGATATCACCGGCGATTTTCAAACCCTTTTCCACAATATTGCGCGCATCCAGTTGGGTATTTTCCAGCAGGGCACGGGCGGCGGCTTGCGCATACATGCCACCGGAGCCGATGGCGATCAGGTCATCTTCCGGCTGGATCACATCGCCATTGCCGGTGATGATCAGCGAGGCTTCTTTATCGGCGACTGCCAGCAGGGCTTCCAAGCGTCGCAGGCTGCGGTCGGTGCGCCAGTCTTTGGCCAACTCCACCGCCGCGCGGGTCAACTGGCCGTTGTGGGATTCGAGTTTGGCTTCAAAGCGCTCAAACAGGGTGAAGGCATCGGCAGTGCCGCCCGCAAAGCCGGCCAGCACCTGGTTTTTGTAGAGGCGGCGCACCTTGCGCGCATTGCCTTTCATCACGGTATTGCCGAGGGAGACCTGGCCATCGCCACCGATCACCACCTGGCCATCGCGACGAACAGAAAGAATGGTAGTCACGTAAAAACCTTTACAAATTACAACGGGGAGCTTGCCAAGGTGGGGGCAGGGCCGGCTTTTTCAAGCCACCCTGCGACAGGATGGATCGCTTAACGGGTTTTAGCGCGTTTGAGCACCAGGGCGTTGTACTGGTTATTGACCAGGGTGGTGCGCGCCTTGGTGAGGGCTGCCTGGCTGGCGAAGGGGCCGACCACAACCCGGTGCCAGATTTCCCCCTTGCGGATTTCAACCTTTTCGATACGGGCATCCAGGTTGATCAATATCAGCTGGGCGCGCAGTTTGTCGGCATCTTCGGCACCGGGGAAGGAGCCCACTTGCAGGATATATTCGGTCGTGTCTTTCTCCGCGGCCGGTTTGTCCTCTGGGCTGTTGGTTTCGCTGGCCGGGACTATGGTTTCACTTTCCTGCAACAGCTTGTAGAAATCAAAGCGCGGCTTGGGAATGTCGCTCTGGGCTTTGGGCTTGGGAGCCTCTTTTGCCGGTTTGACGACTTCCACCGGGTGTTTGATGAAATAGAGGCTGGCGGCGAATGCGCCCAGGATCCCGCCCACGATAAACCATACCCAGCCGGGGGTATGGTTGCCAGTGCTGCTTTTGCGGTTCGGTGATCGGCTTTTTTTGGCGTAGTCTCGGCTCATGTCTGGTAACCCTGGAATTCAGGGCGCGATTGTAAAGAGATTCCCCGGTGACGTCACGGTTACATCTCCTGGGGATCTACATCCAATGCCCAGCGGACGCGCCGTCCCAGTGGGTCAGCTTCCAATTGCAGCGCCAGTTGACTGAGCAGCTGTTGTAGCGGTTTGCGTTGCGCTGCATTGAATTGAAGCTGGTAGCGAAAGCGGTCGCCGCGTTTTTCCATCATGGCAGGCAGGGGGCCCAGATAGCTTAACAAGGGGCTTGGGGGCAGGGTATCTTCGGCCAGCAGGCGGGCCCGCTCCAGGAATTGGAGTGCCAGTTCGGGGCGTTGGCTTTCGGCGCGCAGCAGTGCCAGGTGGCGATAGGGTGGCATCTGGGTGAGTTGGCGCTCGTGCAGTATCTGTTCCGCCAGGGTGTGGTAACCGCGGCTGACCAGGGTCTGCATCAACGGGTGATCGCTGTGATAGCTTTGGATCAGTACCTGTCCGGGTTTTTCGGCACGCCCGGCGCGTCCGGCTACTTGCAGTAATAACTGCCCCATGCGTTCGGGGCCGCGAAAGTCGGTACTGAAAAGCCCGGCATCGGCATCGATGATCACCACCAGGGTGACATCGGCAAAATGGTGGCCTTTGGCCAGCATTTGGGTACCGACCAGAATACAGGGTATGCCTTGATGGACGCCTGCCAGCAATTTTTGCATGCCGTCCTTAGCGCGGGTGGAGTCGCGGTCCACACGAATGACCGGTACCTGGGGGAACAGTTGTTGCAGGGCGGATTCACTGCGCTCTGTACCCTGGCCGAGTGGGAAAAGCTGCGGGCTTTTGCATTCGGGACAGGTGTGGGGGACGGCGCGCTGGTGATCGCAGTGGTGGCAGTGCAGGTGGCGCGGGCTCTGGTGCAAGGTCAGGCGCGCATCGCAGTGATTGCATTGCGCCAACCAGCCGCAAGCGTGGCACTCCAGGGCCGGGGCATAGCCGCGCCGGTTAAGGAATACCAGCACCTGGTTGCCGGCCTTGAGTGTGGCATCAATAGCGGCGAGGCTGGCGGCGGCAAAGCCTTCGTGCAGGGCCTGGTTGCGGATATCCAACAGGCGCAACTCGGGTGGTATGGCACTGCCTGCCCGCGCACGTAGTTGCAGGTGCTGGTATCGCTGGCTTTGCGCATTGTGCAGGCTTTCCAGTGAGGGAGTGGCCGAGCCGAGGATCAGTGGAATTCCCAGGCGTTGGGCGCGCATGACCGCCAGGTCCCGGGCGGAATAGCGAAACCCATCCTGCTGTTTAAAAGAGCCATCGTGCTCTTCATCCACGATGATGATGCCCGGTTTGGCAAGTGGGGTAAAAATAGCCGAGCGTGTTCCGATAATAATTGACGCATGACCTGCGCGCGCCTGTAACCAGGCATCCAACCGTTCGCGATCATTCAGGCCGGAATGCAGGGTCACAACAGGCGCAGCAAAGCGGCGGTGAAAGCGCGCCAGGGTTTGAGGGGTCAACCCAATTTCCGGTACCAGAACCAGGGCTTGTTTGCCCTGGGTCAATACCTTCTCTATCGCTTGCAGGTAAATTTCGGTCTTGCCACTGCCGGTAGCGCCATCGAGCAAATAGGTGGTAAAGCCTTCTGTATGAAGACTTGCCATAACCTTTGTTTGTTCATCACCCAGGACAAGTGGTTGTTCGCGCAGCAAGTGCAGTGTATCGGGACGTTCGGGCAGGAGCTCCTTGGTTTCAACCAGGCCTTTATCCTGTAGTTGTTTAAGGATGGGGCGACTGATTCCCAGGGGGGCCAGGTCGCTCCGTCGCAGATAATCCTGCTGTTGAAGTGCCGCTAGCAGGGCAGCCTGTTTGGGGGAGCGCTTCAGGGCTCCCTGGGGTAGTCCCTTGCCCTCGGGGGTTAGGGTAAAAACGGTTTCGCCGGCCAGATGTGCAGGTACCCCCTGGCGCAAAAGGACAGGTAGCGCAGTTTGCAAGGCTTCACCCGGGGCGCATTGGTAATAGTCGGCGGCCCAGAGGCTGAGTTCAAGGAGTTCGGTGTCCATTACCGGTATTTCATCGAGAATCTCCAGGGCTGGTTTGAGTTTGTGTTCTGCCAGATGGGAGTGACTCTTGCAGGTAATCAATAAGCCGATCAGCTCCTGGTTGCCAAAAGGTACTTTTACCCGCGAACCGGGCATTGGGTTGTCGCCGGACCAGTTACCAGGCAGGAGGTAATCAAAACGGCGGCGCAGTGGGGTGGGCAGGGCGACTTCAAGAATGGTCATGGATGGTCAGTGATAAGGTGCACGCAATGCCGCAGTGTCCGTTCCGGGGTGGCCAATTGCAAGCGCTTGTACAGGTTGTGCCTGTTTATTCCCCGGCAGATGCAGACGAATGACAACAATAGGAGTGATTACCGTGAAACGTCGAGAGTTTATCAAATGGTCCGGGCTTATTGCCGGTTCCAGCCTGATTTCTGCCTACGAACTCCAGGCCCAGGAGCCGTTGAGTGAGGATAATCCCCAAGCCAAGGCGCTGGGCTATGTGGAGCAATCGGAAGCGGCTGCGCGCCATTGTACGAATTGCCTGCAAGCCACCGGGGATTTGAGTGCAGAATGGGTTGGCTGCAAGATTTTTCCGGGGAAGTTGGTAAAAGGAGCTGGCTGGTGCAAAGTCTGGTCCCCCAGGCCTGCCTGACTGCCAGTGAGATCTGCCCGCCGGCCTTGCCATGGGCAGATTCTGCTTGCCTTGGAGCAATAATCTGCTAGTATCGCCGCTCCCTAAAAACGCCGTTTTCTTTTAACCGTTGTGCGGTGCCTGGCCAATGCCCGGGTGGCGGCACACTTTATTCAAGGCAAGTGTCATGAAACCTGAAATTCATCCCTCATACAAAGAGGTTACCGTGAACTGCAGTTGCGGTAATAACTTCCAAACCCGTTCCACACTGGGTAAAGATTTCCACGTAGACGTGTGCAATGAATGCCACCCTTTCTATACCGGCAAGCAAAAAGAAGCTAGCACCGGTGGCCGCGTTGACCGCTTCACCAAGCGTTTCGGCAGCCGTATTGCCGTCAAGAAGTAATAAGATGGTGCGGGTAACCGCAAGCCATAAAAAAACGCCGAGCGCCTTGGGCCTCGGCGTTTTTTTATGGCGTACCATCCATGGCCGCCACCCTTCGGGTCGTCGTTGTACGACATTGAAAATGGCTCCCGGCCATTTTTTATGGCTGTTATTAACGCTGTCTCTCCATTCGCTGGCGGATTGTGGCCAGGGCGATGGCCGCTGGTTCACGGTAGAGCGGGTTGTTGATGGCGATACCCTCAGGCTGAGTGATGGGCGCTCCGTCAGGGTACTGGGGATGAATGCCCCCGAACTGGATCGCAAAGGGCAGCCCGGGCAATCCCTGGGGGTGGAGGCAAAACGGGCAGCAGAGTTATTCGTCGAACAGGCCAAAGGGCGCGTGCAACTGGGGCTGGAGCAGGAGCAGCGCGACCATTACGGGCGTGTGCTGGCACACGTATACAACCCACAGGGCCAAAGCCTGGCTGTGAGCCTGTTGCAGCAGGGGTTGGCATTTCCTATTGCTGTCCCTCCCAATATTGACCAGGCAGAGTGCTTGTTTGCCGCCCATGAAGAGGCGCGTCAGGTACGGCGCGGTATTTGGGGCAAGGCGGCCTGGAAGGCCAAACCGGCGACCCAGCTCAACCAGCGCGATACCGGTTTCCAGCGAATCAAGGGACGCATTGAAAAAGTGGATATTAATTCAGCGGTTTGGCTGGAATTGGAGGGCGCCCTGGTATTGCGGATCGCCCGCGAGGATTGGCCCTATTTTTCCTACACGGCAAATGACTGGAAAAGCCTGAAAGGCAAGTCCCTCGAAGTCCAGGGGTGGGTTACCGCACGCCGCAACACCAATCCGTCGTTCAAGCCCTTGGTGATGGCAGTAAGGTCTCCCCTGGTTCTGCGTTTTGATTAGGGCCTTATCGGCCCTAAAACAACTCCTCTGGCAGGGTTGCCTGTTCGGTTTCCTCCAGCGAGCTGGAAGCGGTGCGGCCCCGGTCTTCTGACAGGAACACCTCGAAGATCGCATCCGGATCGCCGGATTGGGCCGGCTTTCCGGTATCCGGGTTAATTCTTACCGTGACAATGCCCTCAGGTTGCCTGCGCAGTTGCTCAGGCATGCCCTCCAGGGCTGCCCGCATAAAATCGATCCAGATCGGCAATGCTGCCGAACTGCCGAACTCGCGGCGGCCCAGCAGCGTGTTCTGGTCGAACCCGACCCAGACAGTGGCAACCATCTTGGGGTTATAACCGGCGAACCAGGTGTCGCGTGGACCATTGGTGGTACCGGTTTTCCCGGCCAGGTCACTGCGCTCCAGCCGCTGTTTTGCAAGGCGTCCTGTACCCTTTTCAACCACATCCTTCAACATGGAATCCATCAGGTAGGCAATGCGCTCGTCGATAATTCTCGGTGCTGCATTGGTTACCGTGACTGGCTGCGCGGCTTGTCCGGTTTCATCCAGCTCTGGTTGATTGGGTTGTGCGCAGCTGCGACAGACTTTTTGTGGGTTGGCTTCGTACACAATACGGCCGTTGCTGTCCTCAATCCGGGTAACCAGATAAGGCGTCACCTTGAAGCCGCCATTGGCAAAAGACGCATAGGCGGTTGCCATCTGCAAGGGAGTTAACTCGTGGGTACCCAGTGCCAGGGTAAGGTCGCGTGGGAAGTCGCGCTTGTTAAAGCCAAAACGCTCCAGGCTGTCCAGCGCATTTTGCATGCCGATAGCGCGTAACAAACGTATGGATACCAGGTTGCGCGAGCGATAAAGCGCCTGGCGTAGGCGCATAGGGCCGACAAATTTGCCATCGTCGTTTTCAGGGCGCCAGGCAACCCCTGAGCCGGTATTCTCAATCACGATAGGCGCGTCATTAATAATAGATGCCGGTGTAAAGCCGTTTTCCAGTGCCGCGGTGTATAACAGGGGCTTGAATGATGATCCCGGTTGGCGTGCACCTTGTGTCACACGGTTAAAGTGGCTCTGTTTAAAGTCGAAGCCTCCCACCAGAGAGCGGATCGCACCATCGACAGGATCCAGGGCCACCAGTGCAGACTGTACAGCCGGCACCTGGTTGAAGCGCCAGTTGCCATCGGCATCTCTGATGATACGAACCACATCGCCCGTTTTCAGGAATTCGGTAGCGGCTTTGTACACAGCGCCACGGCTGTCCTCTGTCAAATAGGGGCGAAGGTTTTCAAAGCCTTGCTCCCAGGTCAGCTCCACAATGTCGCTGTCGCTGAGCAAGACCTTGATTTCACGCGGCTTAACTTCCAATACCGCAGCAGGAAGGAGGCCTCCCAATACAGGAATGGTCTGGAGCTCGTCCAGCCAATCGTTATAGTCCTGGTCGGTAGAGGGTTTCAAATGACGCTCGGGGCCGCGATAGCCGTGGCGTTGATCGTAATCCATCAAGCCCCTGATCAGTGCTGTTTGGGCGGCAGCCTGGAGGGAACTGTCAACGCTGGTGTACACCCTATAGCCATCGATATAGGTGGCTTCACCAAAGCGATCCAATGCTTCCTGGCGGGCCATTTCAGCCACATAAGGTGCATTTACATCCAGTGTGGTGCCGTGGTAACTCGCGGTATTGGGTTCATTGATGGCTGCCTGGTAAGTGGCTTGGTCGATGTAGTTCAGTTTGTGCATCCGTCCCAAAATCCAGTCGCGGCGGATCATCGCCCGTTTGGGATTGGCCAGGGGGTTATAGGCGGAGGGCGCCTTAAGTACACCGACAATCATGGCGTATTGGGCGGCACTCAGATCCTGAACATCCCTGCCGTAATAGATCTGGGCGGCGGCCTGGAGGCCATAGGCGCGGTTCCCGAAGAACATTTTATTGTTGAATAATTCGAGGATTTCTTCCTTGGTAAATTTTCGTTCAATTTCAATGGATAAGAGGATTTCGTTAAACTTGCGTGAGAAGATTTGCTTGCGAGTGAGAAAGAAATCACGCGCCAATTGCATAGTTAGTGTACTTCCGCCCGATTGGATCTGACCTGATTTCAATAAATGTGAACCTGCTCGCACCAGCCCGCGGAGAGAAACGCCATGATGTTCAAAGAACTCTGCATCTTCGGCGGCCAATAGTGCCTTTATATAGAGCGGTGGTATCTGGTCGTACTTCAGCGGCGTGCGACGCTGTTCACCAAATTCCCCAATCAGTTTGCCATCGCTTGAATAAACCCTGAGCGGAGTCTGTAATTTAACTTCCCTGAGGCTGTCCACCGGGGGCAGTTTGGGGCTCAGATATAGATAAAGCCCTGCTGATGCCACCAAGGTAACACTCAGACCAGACAGTAACAGCCAGAAAAAGACGCGGAAAAGGGATTTCATGCTAGGCATTTTTTCTATGTGAATTAATGGGTTAGCGAAGACGCTTCGGAAGGCCGGCATTATACGGGCTTTTTAGTTGTTTACATATTCATCGGTTTGTTGCAGGCTTAAGTTAAAGTGCTATAACATAAACTACGTCTAAGTTACGGAAATAGATAGAAAAATGGGCATTTTAAGTTTCCTAGATAAAAAGGCGAAGCCGGTGATTGGGCTGGATATCAGTTCCACGTCGGTAAAGCTGTTAGAGCTCACGCGTAGCGGAGACCGCTATCGTGTTGAATCCTATTCCGTAAAACCCCTTCCACCCAATGCGGTGGTTGAAAAAAATATTGCAGACCCGGTTGCTGTCGCTGAAGTCATTCGCACCATGGTCAAGCAATCCAAGACCAAGCTAAAGCATGCAGCGGTGGCCGTGGCGGGTTCGGCGGTGATCACCAAGGTGATCGATATGCCTGCTGAGCTGAATGAAGATGCGATGGAAAGCCAGATTGCGGCCGAAGCGGATCAATATATACCCTTTCCCCTGGAAGAGGTTGCCTTGGATTTTGAAATTCAGGGGCCATCCCCGCGCAACCCTGAACAGGTAGAGGTTTTACTGGCAGCCTGTCGTCGTGAAAACGTTGAAGTTCGCGAACAGGTGCTAGCCGAGTCCGGCTTGCTTGCAGAGAAGGTGGATATTGAAGCCTACTGTATGGAGCGGGCATTCGAATTAATTGCCGAGCAGCTTGAGGACCAGGAAGGCCAGGTGGTAGCAATTATTGATATAGGTGCCACCATGACCACACTCAGTGTGTTGGTTGATGGCAAGACGGTATATACCCGCGAACAATTATTTGGTGGGCGCCAGCTGACAGAGGAAATCCAGCGACGTTATGGTTTGTCGCGTGAAGAGGCCGGCCTGGCTAAAAAGCAGGGTGGTCTCCCCGATGATTATGAAATGGAAGTGCTTAACCCATTCAAGGATGCTGTCGTACAGCAGGTTACCCGCTCACTCCAGTTCTTTTTCTCAGCTAGCCAATATAACGATGTGGATTACATCATCCTCGCCGGCGGTGTTGCGTCTCTGGAAGGTTTGGTTGGTTTGATTGAGGAAAAGCTGGGAACTCAAACGGTAGTTGCCAATCCTTTTGCGCGTATGTCGGTCTCCTCTCGTGTTAATGCGGTCTCTCTGGCTACTGATGCTCCTTCATTAATGATTGTTACCGGTCTGGCAATGAGGAGTTTTGACTAATGGCTAAAATAAACTTATTGCCCTGGCGCCAGGCCTATCGCGAGGAAAAGAAGCGCGAGTTTCTTGTGGTTATTGGTTTTGTACTTGGTTTGTCAGTTTTAGGGGCTTATCTGTGGATTAGCAGCGTAGAAGCCAGTATTGACAACCAAAATTCACGCAATCGCCTTTTGGATCAGGAAATTAAAAAACTGGATGAGCAGGTTAAGGAAATCAGCGAACTGAAAAAAGTGCGTGATGACTTGTTGGCACGGATCAAGGTTATTCAAGACCTTGAAGGAACCCGTCCTGTCATTGTTCGCTATTTTGATGAGTTTGCTAAAGCAGTACCGGATGGCGTCTATGTCACTATGGTTGATAAAAAGGGATCGGCTATTACGATCGAAGGTGTTGCTGAGTCCTATAACCGTGTTGCCAGTTTTATGCGCAACCTGGATGCATCAGATTGGTTTGCTTCTCCCAACCTGACATCGGTAACGGCTGCCCCCTCTGAAGGAGAACAAGCCAGTAGTTTCAAAATGACAGTGCAAACATCAGCACCAGCTGATGCTGATCCTGCAGCTGCGAGTACTTCTACAGGAGCGGCAAAATAATGTCATTACAAGACTCCATTAATAAATTAAACGAATTCGATGTTAATGATATCGATTTTGACAAAATCGGCGTGTGGCCATTACCGGCGAAAATAGCTGTTTGTACATTGCTGGTTGTTATTGTTATCGCACTGACGTACTACTTGAAGATAAGTGACCTTAATATGCAATTGGCAAGTGTCGAAGCTAAGGAAAAGACGCTTCGCCAAACTTTCCAGACCAAAAGTTTTGAGGCTGCCAATCTGGATGCCTATAAAGCACAAATGGAAGAAATGAAGGTTACCTTCGATTCGTTACTGTCTCGCTTGCCTGCCAAGACAGAAGTGCCAGGGTTGCTGGAAGATATTGGAACACGGGGTAGTGAAAGCGGTTTGACAATTAACAGCGTTGCTATACAACCGGATGTGGTTGCGGAATATTACATTGAGGTGCCAATCGCAATTGATGTAAAAGGCGGCTATCACGATATGGGCGGGTTTGTGAGTGGGGTTGCTGGAATGCCGCGTATTGTGACGTTGCATGATTTTACGATCAGTTCGCTCAAGGATGATCGCGGTCTTAATATGAAGATTGCTGCAAAGACTTATAGATATAAGACGCAAGAGCAAGATGGCGGTTCTACGGCGGTCAGAGCTGGAGGGCAGATTAAATGAGGTTGTGCAGCTTAGCGTGTATTCTTGCCCTTTTCTTGTTGAGTGGGTGTGGACAGTCTGGTCAGTATCAGGATTTGCAGGATTTCATGGCAGAAACCAAGCGTAGACCTAAAGGGCAGATTGAGCCTCTACCTACTTTCAGACCCTATCAGCCTTTTGTGTATAGTGCTATGACTCTAAGAAGCCCCTTTGAAAAGCCAGTTCCTGTTGATGAATCAGCAGCTAAGGGGGGCAGATCGGTGTCTCCTGATTTTAATCGTGTCAAAGAATTCCTTGAGGGCTTCAATGTCACCTCTTTGAAAATGGTCGGTAGTATTTCCAAAGAAGATAAATTGTGGGCACTGATTGATAATGGTGAAGGAAGTGTTGTTCCTGCAACAATTGGTAATTATTTGGGAAAAAACCACGGAAAAATTATCTCTGCGGACTTAATGCAAATAGAGATTATGGAAATAGTTGCCGATGGATCTAGTGGTTGGGTTGAACGTCCAAGAATTATCAAATTAGAAGAAAAGGAATAAGTGGAAATGGATGCTCTATTCTCATCGGGGTTGAATATGCGAAAAATAGCCATCTTGATAGTCTGTTTTGCATCAGCATTGGCGAATGCTAACAGTATAAATAAAATAGATTTCTCTCAGTTGCCCGGTGAGCGATTTGAGGTACATATAGGCTTCGATTCAGTTCCTCCTGAACCTAAAGGCTATACGATAGAGCGCCCAGCTCGTATTGTGTTGGACTTTCCCGACACAAGCAGCTCTTTGAAAGAGCGTCGTTTCCCACTGGCAGTTGATAATGGCCAAAGTGCATTATTGTTGGCCAGTGAAGGCCGTACTCGATTAATCTTAAATTTAAACCAGCTTTCGACATATACAACACGTACTGATGGCAATAGTTTTATTGTTGAGGTCGGAGCTGCTCAAGTGGGGGGCGCAAAGTCTAATGCTCAGCATGGTAGTGGGCTTATTTCCAATGCTTCTGGAGGCCTATCGGCACAGGACTCTATTAAGGGCGTAAGAGTCACTAATATCGATTTCCGCAGAGGTGCAACTGGTGAGGGGCGGGTTATTGTTAGCCTGTCTAATCCTAAAGTAAGTGCAAATATGGTAGGAACTGGTACTGGTGTGCGTTTATCTTTCAAAGATGTATGGTTGCCACCAGAACTGCGTAGGCGTCTGGATGTTGTAGATTTTGCAACTCCGGTGTCTTTAGTGGCTGCTGCTCAGGATGGCGAAAATTCTGTTTTGAATATCAGTGCCTCTGGTGATTTTGATTATCTTGCTTATCAAACAGATAATGAGTATGTGGTGAGTATAAAGCCGCTTACTGAGCGTGAAAAACAAGAGAAGAAAAAAGATTTTGAATATACCGGTCAGAAGCTTTCTCTTGATTTCCAGGACATAGAAGTGCGTGCCGTTTTACAAATTATTGCCGATTTTACAGATTTGAACTTGGTGGCAAGTGACACTGTACAGGGACGTATTACATTGCGCTTGCAAAATGTTCCTTGGGATCAGGCCTTGGAAATGGTACTTAAAAACAAAGGTTTAGATAAGCGTCAGGTTGGAAATGTACTGATGGTTGCACCTGCTGCAGAGATTGCTGAACGTGAGCGCCAAGAGATTGCAACTAAAAAGCAACTGGAAGAATTAGCTCCGTTACGCACCGAATACATTCGTGTTCGCTATGCGAATGCCAAAGAAATGTTTGAGTTGTTTCGCGGTGGCCAGGGGGCTGGCTCTGGAAGAGGTGGTGCTAGTGCTGGTGGTCAGGGCGGTAATCAATCAACAGGTAGTGTGTTGTCTGAAAGAGGACAAGGTATAGTTGATGAGCGCACTAACTCAATTATCATCACGGATACTGCAGATCGTATTGAAGCTTTTAGACGCTTGGTTGAACAGATAGATATACCAATCCGTCAGGTAATGATTGAGTCCCGTATCGTGATAGCCAATACGGATTTTGAACGTCAGTTGGGTATTCGTTGGGGAGGGGCTGGCTACCATCTTAATAATTCACGATTAATTAATGTTGCCGGCTCTCAATCAGGTTTGGATGATGAGGATGGAACCAGCCCGGCGAATTGGTTTACTAATGGTGGAACTCTGAATCTTACAGAAAATAACATGGTAAACCTCCCGGTTAATAATCCTGCTGGATCTATTGCTGTTGGTGTTCTTACTGATAGTGTCTTTTTGGATATGGAACTCAGTGCTCTTGAAACATCCGGATATGCTGAGATTGTTTCCCAGCCGAAGGTAATTACTTCTGACAAGCAGAAGGCAGTAATTAAGTCGGGAAAAGAAATTGCATATCAGGAGACATCGCCAAGCGGTGGTACCACTACTGGTTTTAAAGAGGCTGTTTTAATGCTGGAGGTAGTGCCACAAATCACGCCTGATAATCGCATTATTATGGATTTATTTGTTACCAAAGACTCTGTAGGGGAGATTACCCAGCAAGGAGTTCCATCTTTAGATGTAACACGCCTTCAAACCAAGGTTTTGGTGAATAATGGTCAAACTGTTGTTCTCGGTGGAGTGTTTTCACTTGAGTCAACAAAGGGTGAGAGTAAAGTGCCAGTGCTTGGTGATATTCCTTATCTTGGTCGACTTTTCAAGAGAACAGTTGATAACCAATTCAAAACCGAACTGTTGATTTTCGTTACCCCCAAACTTATTGCAGATTCACTCACCAATTAAATGTCTAAATCCAACGTTTTCCTTGTCGGCCCTATGGGGGCCGGCAAGTCTACTATCGGCCGCCTGCTTGCGGCCGAGCTTGATTTTGTGTTTCGCGATAGTGATCGTGTTATTGAAGAGCGCACGGGTGCTGATATCCCCTGGATTTTTGATATGGAGGGGGAAGAGGGGTTTCGCGAGCGTGAGTCTGCTGTTTTGAGTGAATTGGCAGAAGAGCGGGCCAGCGTAATTGCCACTGGTGGCGGCATAGTGTTACGCGAGTTGAATCGCCAGTTGATGAAGTCATCGGGGTATGTGTGTTATCTGACGGCGTCTATCGACCAATTGGTGGAGCGCACTGCCCGGGATAAAAAGCGGCCTCTGCTGCAGGTTGAAAATCCACGACAAAAAATTATTGATCTGGTAACACTGCGTGACCCTCTCTACCGTGATGCGGCTGATGTGATCGTTAATACGGATCGCCGTCCCCCGAAGTCTGTTGCTCAGGAAATCGCGGCACTGGTTAAGAATCGGGGCCTCACCTGATTTACCTGCATGCTGTATTGGCGAGTTTATTGTTGATAATCAAGCTTATATAGGCCCCACTTTTTATATCTCCACCCGGCTTTGTGCTAGAGTAGCGGCGTTTCTATATCCCTTCCTGATGATTCCGCAGTCTTGGTACCCGTATGACGATGCATGTATTGAATGTTGATCTTGGTGATCGCAGCTACCCGATTTATATAGGCGAGCATTTACTGGCGCAGGGTGAATTGTTGCACCGCCACATCAAGGGGCGTCAGATTTGTATAGTGACCAATGAAACGATTGCACCTTTGTACTTGCGGCCTGTTCAGGAATCGCTGGCCGGCCATCAGGTTGATACCTGTGTGTTACCTGATGGTGAGGCATATAAAACACTGGCGGTACTTAACCAGGTTTTCGACAAGCTTCTTGGGGCGCGTCACAACCGTACTACAACACTGATTGCCCTGGGCGGCGGGGTGGTTGGTGATATGACCGGGTTTGCAGCGGCTTGCTACCAGCGCGGTGTCGATTTTATCCAAATCCCAACCACGCTGTTGTCTATGGTCGATTCTTCGGTAGGGGGTAAAACGGGTGTTAACCATCCGTTAGGTAAAAACATGATTGGCGCTTTTTACCAACCCCAGGCTGTGTTAGCGGATATGGCGTTGTTGCGTACTTTGCCGGAGCGAGAGCTTTCCGCCGGTATTGCTGAAATCATCAAATACGGACTGATAGGCGATTACCCTTTCTTTGTGTGGTTGGAACAAAATATGGATGCCCTGATGGCGCGCGATATGGATGCCCTGGCTTATGCGGTCAAGCGCTCCTGCGAAAACAAGGCTGATGTTGTTGCTCAGGATGAACGTGAAGGGGGGCTGCGAGCCATCCTGAATTTCGGCCATACCTTTGGCCACGCGATAGAAACTGCCCAGGGATATGGCAATTGGCTGCACGGTGAAGCCGTTGGCGCCGGCATGGCCATGGCTTCTGATTTATCCTGGCGCCGTGGCGCTATCAGTGATGGTGAGCTGGCTCGTATCCTGAGCTTATTGGAGCGATCAAAATTGCCGACCAAAGCCCCGGCGGATATGACGCCTGAGCAGTTCACCAGCCTGATGGGGGTGGATAAGAAAGTGCTTGATGGCCGGTTGCGCCTGGTACTGCTGGAATCCATGGGGAAAGCGATTACCACCAGTGACATCAATCCCGATCAACTACAGCAAACTTTTGTTGCCTGCCGGGCAGGCGCCTGATATCCACTGCAGCGAGCGAGGCTAGCATCATGACACTGGAATCCCCTCTCAGGGCACAGGCCGACAGCCGGATTCTGGAGCCTTCCATTGGCCAGTATCAAGGCAGCCTGTTTGATGAATCTGCAGATCATCACTCACAACTGTTGGCAGATTATCGTCAGCGCTATGGCCTTGCAGAAGATCCATTCTCTGATGATTACAGTTTCCCGCTATTTACCGGCGCAGGGCGGCGGCAGGTTCTGGATCGGTTGCTGCACCTGTGCCAATTCAGCAGCAGCTTACTGGTGGTGATGGGCGATTACGGGGTGGGAAAGACCCGGGTTGCCCATGGTTTTATGGATTCCCTGTCTGAGCATGACAAGCTGAGTTATTTGCCGCTTAAATCGGGTCAGACCAGCCGGGAACTGCTCGCTGCCATGGTAGAAGACCTGGATTTGGGCTGTGATGGTGAGCCGACGGAAACCAGCCTGCTGGCTTGCCTGGATCATATGATGGCGGTTGATCCGCTGGAGGATGATGGCCTTGCTGTCGTGGTTATTGATAATGCCCATTTGCTGGCGGGAGAAACTCTGCAGCTTCTCGCCGATCTGTTGCAGCGACATCCCCAGCAAACCAGTTTGCACCTGGTGCTGTTTGGTGAACCGGTGTTGATGGATAACCTGGATCGCTGCAATCTTGAATCCCTACTGCTCAATGATTTTTATCTCCAGCCATTCACCTTGGCGGAGACGGTGGATTACCTGAATTTCCGTATGGAAATGGCCGACTACCTGGGCCCTGAAATTTTTACCGAGTCCATGGTTAATCCCTGGTGGCGTCAAGCCCAGGGTCAGTTAAGCATTATCCACCAGTCTGCCCAGGAGCGATTGCTGGAGTCTGTTGTCACTCAGACCTCGGCTCCATTGGTGTCCAAACGCAATTTACCCGTGATGCATATTCTGGCTATTTCGGGATTGATTGCGCTGGTCGCTGTGTTATTCCTCTATATGGATGAAGACTCCAGCGAGCAGCCTGCAGCTGCTGTTTCCGTGCCGGCTCCAGCTTCTGCGCCGGTGGCATCTTCAGGTGTGGATCTGACCCGCACGGATACGCCTGTACAACCGATTATGCCAAGCCTTCCCGCTACTCAGGCATCCCAGCCTGCGCTAGCTCCTGCTCCTTCTGCAGAGGATAAGGTGGTACCCCTGGCCGAGTTGCCCGTTAGCTCACGGCCACAAGAGCCAGCGATACATGTGCCTGCGCCGACCCAGGTTGCCGCCCCTCCCCAACCGGTTGCGGTTCCCGAGCACAAACCACAAACAGTTCCGGTGGCTGCTGAACCCAAACCCCAACCGTCTGCGAGCAAACCACAAGCTGCCGCTGCAAAACCGGTAGCCGCGACGGCCGGCAGTGCCCAGGAGCGCACCATCCTCGGATGGCCTGCAAGTCATTACACGATTCAATTATTGGGTGTGAGCAATGAAAAAGCGGCGCGTGACTATATTGCCGCCCAGCCCAATAAGGCAGATTTGTTGATGTTTAAAAGCAAACGCCAGGGTAAGGATTGGTTTGTCGTGATTACCGGGCGCTACCCGAGCACTGTCCAGGCGCGCCAGGCGATGGCCAGCTTGCCATCGGTGCAGCGGGAAGCGGGGCCATGGCCGCGTGAGATAGGTGCCATCCAGCAGGAAATTCGCGCTGCGCAATAATGGATTCCCCTACTAAAAAACGCGGTCCGGGCCGCGTTTTTTAGTAGGGGGTAACGCTGGTTATTCCTCGCTTTCCAGCAGTTCGCGATACTCATCGGCGGACAGGGCTTCATCCAGCTCAGACACATCATCGGGCTGCACACGGAAGAACCAGCCCTCGTCATAGGGAGAGCTGTTTACGGTTTCCGGTGCATCCTGCAGTAGTTCGTTAACCGCTACAACTTTGCCGGACACCAGCGAATAAATATCAGAAGCGGCTTTTACCGATTCCACGACGCCGGCTTCTTCGCCAAGGCTGACGCGGCTGCCCACTTCCGGGGTTTCTACATAGACCACATCACCCAGTGCATCCTGGGCATGGTCGGTAATGCCGATGGTCACTGTGCCGTCTTCTTCGACGCGTGCCCATTCATGGCTGCTGAGGTATTTGAGTTCTTTGCGAATGTCGCTCATGGTGATTTTCCTGTAAACGGGCAGTTGCGTGAGTTCGGGGGATTAAACCAGGGCTTTTCCCTGGCGTACAAAACCGGGGGCGACGACATCGACAGTGACCAGCTTGCCACGCATTTCTACCTGGCATTGGGCACCGGGTGTCAGGGGTACCTGGGTGACAGGTACCCGCGCCAGAGCAATAGAATAGCCCAAGCTGGGCGAAAATGTCCCGCTGGTAATCACGCCGCGTTCATCGCTGTTGGCGATATGCACCAACTGTTCGGCGCGCAGGACGCCGCGCTCGCGCAGCACCAGGCCAACCAGTTTGTGGCGTTGGCCTGCGGATTTTTCCGCAGTGAGTGCCGCGCGGCCGATAAAGTTGCGCGCCTCCGGTTGCCAGGCGATAGTCCAGCCCATATTGGCTGCCAGCGGAGAGATGTTTTCGTCCATCTCGTGGCCGTAGAGGTTCATCCCCGCCTCCAGGCGCAGGGTATCGCGCGCGCCCAATCCGCAGGGTGCTACACCGGCGGCTGCCAGGGCTTGCCAGAAAGTGCCGGCCTGTTCATTGGGCAGCATAATTTCGAGGCCATCCTCGCCGGTATAGCCAGTGCGTCCAAAAAACCAATCGCTCCCCTGTTGTGTGGAGGCGAGCCCCTGGAAAACCTGCAAGTTATCGATCAGCGTAGCCGCTTCGGCACTGACCAGGGTTTTGGTGATGGCAATGGCCTGCGGGCCCTGGACGGCGATCATGGCCAGGTCGGCGCGCTCTTGCAGCTTGACCTGGTAGTTGTTTGCTACCTGGCTCATCCAGGCCAGGTCTTTTTCGCGTGTACTGCAGTTGACGACGACGCGGTACCAGTCGCCCATGTTGTACACAATCAAATCATCGATGACACCGCCCTGTTCGTTGAGCATGCCACTGTAGAGGGCTTTGCCCACCAGGTTATCGAGTTTGGCAACGTCATTGGCCAGCAGGTATTGCAAATAGGCCTTGGCATCGCTGCCGGTCACATCAACCACCGTCATGTGGGATACATCGAACATACCGGCATGTTGGCGAACCTTGTGATGTTCATCGATTTGCGAACCATAGTGCAGGGGCATGTCCCAGCCGCCGAAATCGACTATTTTGCCGCCCATGGACTGGTGGATGTCATAGAGTGCGGTTTTATTACCCATAGGGTTTACCTGTCAGCCTGAAAGGTGGGGGGGAGAGAATAGAAAAGGGGCGCCATTGTAGGTGCGGGGTGCAGCCAGTGCAAATGCCCCGGCGAGTGGCCGGGGCAGGGCTGTGGATGCTAGCGGCTGTAATACGCGGTAAAACTGGCCTTGTCGATACGGTTAGCGTTGATCATATAGCCGATCAGGGCCGCTGTGGCGCCTTCGGGAATTTCCAGTTTTTCAACCTTGAGGGCATACAGGGTAAAGATATAGCGGTGGGGCTTATCGCCTTCCGGCGGGCAGGCACCACCAAAGCCGGTGGTGCCAAAATCAGTACGGCCCTGGGCCGCCCCAGCGGGCAGATCCTTGCCTTCCACAGTACCTGCACCCGCCGGCAGGGATTGGGTATTGGCAGGCAGGTTATACACGACCCAATGCCACCACCCTGAGCCGGTAGGTGCATCCGGGTCGTATACCGTCAGGGCAAAACTTTTCGTCCCTTCGGGCGCGCCGCGCCAGTTGAGGGCGGGTGAAATATTCTTGCCGGTGCAGCCAAAACCGTTAAACACTTGGTCCAGCGTCAAGGTGGATTCGGGTTTGATACTGGGACTGCCCAGGGTAAATTCGGCGGCCAATAATGCCTGGCTGGCCAGCAGGCAACTGCCGAGCAGGGTAGCTTTGGCGAGAAACAGGGTGCGTTTTAACATAGTGCTCTCCTTGGGTGAAAACGGCTGTTAATGATCGGATGGTAAGGCACTGGAGCTGGCAGATTCGGCAGATGCTGATGTCGCCTCTCCCTTGTCATCGTCTTTCTCTTTCGGCTTGCGCTGTGCATCGACCCTGGCCTGCAGCGTCTGCATCTCGTCAATAAACGCCTCCGCCGGCTGATCGCGGCTCAGGCGCAATGCCGGTGGATACAGGTTGCTCAGGTAAAGTTCATCGGCCAGGTGTTTGCTGGATTGGTATTGCGTGGTCATCACAATCGCACTGCTGACCAGTGTCAGGCTGACCAGGGATATTTTTAACCGGCCTGGCCGCTTGTGTCCTGCGGTGCGCAGATGGAAATAAAAGGCGACGGCTATGAGCGCGATAATGGGGGGGGATGTAAAGGTTGCCAGCCATTCCCAGCTCAGGGCATAGGCGATGATCGAGCGCAAATGTTCCCATAGCTCGACTGCGACCAGCGCACAGCAGGTGATAAATAGCTGGCGACCAAAGCGTGGATGGCCGGTAAACAGGCGCCCTAACAAGGCCCAGAGGCCGCTCCAGCCCAAGGCAAACAGCATCATGTAAATCACGGCCAACAGGTAATCGGCGGCACTTTGCTGGTTCAGGTCATTGAGCCAGGAGCCCAGCAAACTGCTCAGGCCGAGAATGGCCAGGCCGGCCAGGGCAGGGCGCCAGCCCTCCCAATGATGGTTAGTATCATCCGCCTGCTCCGGTGCCACAACGAAATCGCGCGTGCGGATGCGCAAACGGGTGCGTCCCAAGCGATAGGCCTGCTCGCCGTTAACGACGAAAAAGGCTTCACGTTGGTGGTTATGGCTAATACCGTTCAGGCTTTCCAGGTCTGTGAGCACTAACTCATCGAGTTGGTTGCGCTCGATAACGGCATGGTGTGGTGCTGTGTGGGGGTCATCCAGGATGATGTCGTTATCGTAGGCGCGCCCCAATCGGATTGGCAGCTGGTGACACGTGTGGCGTGCCTGGACGCTGCCGTCGGGATTCAGGATTTCAACAAAAACGGGGAAACTCATGGCAACACCTCCCGCGCATTTTGATCCGGGTCAGGCGTTTGTCCGGGAGGTTCTTCTGTCGCAGCGTCATCAAGGGGGACGGCTTCATCGAGAGGCGCTGTGGTCGGGGCCTTATCGAGTCCGGCAAGAAAGGCTTCTGCCAGCCGTACACCGTTATCAAAAGATACCCCGAGGATATTGATCATACTTTGCAGGTTTTTCGCAGGGTCATCGGTGCTGGCAGTAATCAGGGTGAAGTCATAGAGCCCGGGAAATTGGTGATAGGCCTCACTACACACCAGCGCGCGTACCGGCAATTGGTTGGTACGTACAAAGCTTTCATAGCAGGCGGCGGGGGTGATGGTGTCGCTCTTGGCGGTGCTGTAAACCTGGCTGCCAAACTCACTGCTGACCAGCCGGCTGAACTGCATGGCATTGAGCTTTTTGCTGTGCAGGTATTTGTGGCGCAGGGTGATATGGCCCGTCTGCAAATCGCCGGAGACGAAAATTTCCGACTCCATTGAGCAGTGGATACTCGCACTGGAATAGCCCTTGTTACTGTTATTGGAGCCGCCCCAGCAGCGCACCTGGTCGGATTCGCGCACGGGCACCTGGTAGCTGCCCAGGCGCTTCAGGGTAAACGGCTTCTCCAGCAATTTATCGACCATGATTGTTTGGTGCTGGAGCAATTGCTCGCCAATGATCGGCTCAAAATCCTTGGGTGGAACCATGTCTTCGCTGACCTTCGCCAGCAGCGCTTGCACATAGCTTGCCGGTACCAGGAAACTCACCAGCTCGCCATCGCGGCGATGGGCAACATTCACGCCGGCGAGTTCGCCACTGGCAGTGATATTGGGGCCGCCACTCATGCCCGGATTCACCGGGCCGGTAAACATCAGTTGGTCGGAAAAACCGCGACTGCTGATGCCGTTATAGGTGCCTTCGGTAATGGTAAAGCCCAGGTCGAGCGGATTGCCCAGGGAGTAAAGCCGCTCGCCCTGGTCGAGCTTGGCGAGATCGCCCTGAGGCGGTATATGGAAAAAGCCACTGCCGCGGCGATCCACCCGCACAACAGCGAGATCATGCAGCACATCGACGGCCAGCAATTCAATGCTGCCGCTGTTGCCATCGGTGGTTTTGTATTGGCCCAGGTAAGTTTCCGGTTCCAGGGCAATCTGCGAGACCACGTGGTAGTTGGTGACCACCAGGTTTGAGGTGCCGATCAAAAAGCCGGAGCCAACCGACGACTGGCTATCCCCATTTTTCAGCAGTACCCGCAATTGCAACAGGTCGTATTGGGCCGTGGCATAGAGTTGTTGGGCCGCCGAAGACGGGGGTTCACTGGAGGAGGCTACATCTTGTGCCAGGGTGAACTGGCAGGTGCTGGCCAGCAGGCCGGCAAGTGCGAGGTGCTTAATCTTCATGAAGATCCTTAGGAAATCCCGGTGCAATACCGGCGCCTCAAACAGGTGCGCCGGGTAATCAGTACGTCATCTTAGTCGTAAAAGCGGTTTTCGTCATAGACCGTTGCTCTCTCCTGGCGCGGGTGTGCGCGCCAGGGCCCAGATATCGACACGGGCAGCACCGGCCCTGACCAGCAATTCACTCAGGCAGCGGGCGGTAGCGCTGGTGGTGACCACATCATCGACCAGGGCGAGGTGTTTGCCTTGGATAGCCGGGCACCGTTTGGGTTCCTGGGCAAATGCGCGGCGCAGATTGCGCAGGCGCTCCTGGCGGTTCAGCCCTTTCTGGCTGTGGGTGTGCTGCAACCGGGTACAAATCGGTAGTACCGCAATACCCAGGGCTTGGCCAAGCTGTCGGCTCAGCAAGCTGGCCTGGTTAAAGCCGCGTTGCCAGCGGCGGCGCCAGTGCAGGGGAACCGGCACTAGCAGGTCCGGGCGCAGGCGAGGGTCGGTTTCCAGGCGCTGCCGGATGTGCTGGAGCAGCAACTTGCCCAGGCATCTCCCGGCACTGGGCTGCTGCTGGTATTTGAAGCGATGGATCAGGGCATCCAGTGGATAGGCATAGCGATAGGGAATAATACTCGCCGTAAAGCTGGCAGGTTCAGCCAGGCATTGGCCGCAAAAGTAGGCCGTGGAAGCGAGGGGCAAACTGCAGCAGTGGCAGCGGTAACTGTCGAGCAATGGCAGTGACTGCACACAGGTCTGGCACAGCAGGGTGGTGTCGGTTGTGGTATCCAGGTCGCCATCGCACAGCAGGCAGGGGCATGGCAGCAGGTGATCCAGCAAGCGGGTTAGCCAGGGTGAAGTTGTCATCAGTTATATCCTTTAACTGTGTGAAATATAGCGCCCGCCAGTGTGCCATTACTGCCGGGTTGGCGGAATCCCTGCTGTATGGAACTCCGCAGGGGATATGTGTTTTTTTAGAAGTAGTAAACCACAACTCATCTTTCAGGTTGACAGCTTGGGCCGCTCGGTTAAGATGCGGTCATTGTGCCTTTTCTCTGGATGCCTGTTATGAACGCCAGTTTTGCTCCTTCCTCTTCTTTTGTGGCTGGCCTGCGCCACGATTGGTCGCGCGCCGAAATCAAAGCTCTGTTTGAGCTGCCCTTCAGCGACCTGATGTTCCAGGCCCAGAGTGTTCATCGCGCCTGGTTCAATCCCAATGAAGTGCAAGTCAGTACCCTTTGCTCCATTAAAACCGGCGCTTGCCCGGAAGACTGCGCCTACTGCCCGCAATCGGCTCGCTATGACACAGGTCTGGAAAAAGAAAAGCTGATGGCGGTGGAAAAGGTGATCGAAGAGGCCCGTGCCGCCAAGGCCAGCGGTGCCACCCGTTTTTGTATGGGCGCCGCCTGGCGCTCGCCCAAGGGCAAAGACATGCCCTATGTCACCGCCATGGTAAAAGGCGTGAAGTCCCTGGGTATGGAAACCTGTATGACCCTGGGGATGCTGAGTGAAGCCCAGGCGCAGGATCTGGCTGATGCCGGCCTCGACTACTACAACCACAATCTGGATACCTCTCCCGAGTACTACGGCGAAATCATCACCACCCGTACCTATCAGGATCGTCTGGAGACCCTCGACAACGTGCGCAAGGCGGGTATGAAAGTCTGCTGTGGCGGCATTGTGGGCATGGGCGAAGAGGTGCTTGACCGCGCTGGCCTGCTGCAACAGCTCGCTAATATGGCCGAACACCCGGAATCTGTACCCATCAACATGCTGGTAAAAGTGGGCGGCACACCGCTTGAACGCGAGGCGGACCTTGACCCTATCGACTTTATTCGCACCATTGCGGTGGCGCGTATCCTGATGCCCAAATCCCATGTGCGCCTGTCGGCCGGGCGCGAGCAAATGAACGAGCAAACCCAGGCACTGGCATTTCTGGCCGGTGCCAACTCGATTTTCTACGGCGAAAAGCTGCTCACCACCCCCAATCCCGAAGCCAACAAGGACATGCAGTTGTTTAACAAGCTGGGCATCAAGCCCGAAGCTTATGACGTGCATGAAACCGAAGAGGAACAGGAGGCCGCGCTGGTACACCAGCTGGAAGAAGCCAAGCTGGACGCATTCTTCTACAACGCTGCACGTTAATCACGATCCCCTGGCGGGCGAACCCCGCCCCTGTGCCCATGCCTTCACATCTTGACCAAACCCTGGCTGCGGCGCTCAGCGAGCGCCGCGCCCAGTACCGCTATCGCCAGCGCAAGTTGCTGCAGTCGCCGCAAACACCCGAATTGGTGGTGGACGGTAAAACCTATCTCGCTTTTTGCAGTAACGACTACCTGGGATTGGCCAACCACCCGCAGGTCATTGCCGCACAGCAACAGGCCGCTGCCCGCTGGGGTGCCGGCAGTGGCGCCTCCCATTTGGTGGCGGGCCACACCCAGGAACATCACGCTTTGGAAGAAGAGCTGGCTGCGTTTACCGGGCGCCAGCGCGCGCTGTTATTTTCCACCGGCTACATGGCTAACCTGGGGGTGATCAGCACCTTGGTAGGCCAGGGTGACGGGGTGTTTGAAGATCGCCTCAACCACGCCTCGCTGCTCGATGGCGGCCTGCTCAGCGGCGCCCGTTTCCAGCGTTTTCTGCACAGCGATATCAATAACCTGCAAGCGCGCCTGCGCAAAACCGATGCCGCGCGCAAACTGGTGGTAGTGGATGGTGTATTCAGCATGGACGGCGACTGCGCACCCCTGCCGCAACTCGCGCAGGTATGCGCACAAGAAAACGCCTGGCTGATGGTGGATGATGCCCACGGTTTTGGGGTGTTGGGTGAAACTGGCGCGGGTACCTGCGAGCACTTCGGCCTGGACCAGCAGCAGGTGCCGGTTTTAATGGGCACCCTGGGCAAGGCCTTGGGCAGTTTCGGTGCCTTTGTGGCCGGTAGCGAAACCCTCATTGAAACCCTGATCAATTTTGCCCGTCCCTACATATACACTACCGCCATGCCGCCCCCGGTAGCTGCCGCCACCCGCGCCAGTTTGCGTTTGGTGCAAAGCGAAGCCTGGCGCCGCACCCATGTACAGCAGTTGATCGCCCAGTTTCGCAACGGTGCCCAGGACTTGGGACTGCAATTGATGGATTCCTTTTCCCCGGTGCAGCCCCTGTTGGTAGGTAGCGAGGCCAAAGCCCTTGCCATTGCCGAAGCCCTTGCCCACCGCGGTATTTTGATTATCGCCATTCGCCCGCCCACGGTGCCGGTTGGCAGTTCCCGTTTGCGCATTACCCTGAGCGCCGCCCACACCGAAGCACAGGTGGCGCAGTTGCTGGATGTACTGGGCGAGGTGATGAATAGCACCGCGATTCGGGGCCTGGCCGATGACTAGACCTGTGCTGGTGTTAGTGCACGGCTGGGGTTGCGATAGCCGCACCTGGCAGCCGGTGCTGGACGGATTGCGCGAACTGGTACCGGTGCAGTTGGTTGACCTGCCCGGTTTTGGCAATACGCCTGCTTTGGAAACCTTTTCCCTGCCTGCTGTGTTGGCCGCTATCGAGTCGCAACTGCCGGAGCGTTGTGTGCTGTTGGGCTGGTCGCTGGGCGCTATGTTGGCGGTGCAATTGGCCGCCCGTTTGCCACAGCAGGTGCTGGGGGTTATTTCGCTCGCTGCCAATGCGCGTTTTGTGGCGAGCGATGATTACCCTCATGCCATGGCACCGGATGTCAATCGCCAATTTAACAGCCGCTTTGCCGAGCAGCCCCAGGCGGCGCTAAAAATGTTCACCGGCCTGCTCGCCCAGGGCGATGTGCAAGAGCGGGCACTGCTCAAACAACTGCGCACACAGGTGCCGGATGCCATCAACCATAACTGGGCGCAAGCGCTGCAATTGCTGGCCGAGCTGGATAACCGCGCTGCCTTGGTGCAGCTATCGCAGCCGCTGTTGCACCTGTTGGCCGAACAGGATGCCCTGGTGCCGATAGCGGCCGCAGAATCTCTGCGCGGACTCAATAGCCAGCATCAAATACACGTGATTGCCGGCAGTGCTCACGCCGTGCACTGGAGCCAGCCTCAACAGCTGATCTCTGCGGTACAGGATTTTTATGAAACACTGGCGACGGCCGTGGATAAAAAGCGCGTTGCCCAATCCTTTGGCAAGGCGGCAGCCACCTACGATTCGGTGGCCGGTTTGCAGCGCGCCGTGGGTGCACAATTGCTGGATTATCTGCCCGCTCAGCTCGACCGCACCAGGCTGTTGGATATTGGCAGTGGCACGGGGTTTTTTACGGCACAGTTGGCGACGCGCGGCGCTGAGGTGATCGCGCTGGACATCGCCCAGGGCATGCTCGACTTCGCCCGCCAGCAACATCCACAGGCTGCCGATTGGGTCTGTGGTGATGCAGAAAACTTGCCCTTCGCTCAATCCAGTGTGGACTTTATATTTTCCAGCCTGGTGATTCAGTGGTGCGCCAGGGTCCCCCAGCTAATGCAGGAGTTGGCGCGTGTGCTCAAGCCCGGCGGCAGGGCCTATATCAGCACTCTGGGACCGGGTACTTTGGTGGAGTTGAAGCGCGCCTGGCAGCAGGTGGATAACTATGTACACGTCAATCGCTTTGTCGGGCGTACCAGCCTGGAGCAGGCGGTACAACAGGCGGGCATGCAGTGCCTGGCGTTTGTTGAATCCACGCGCCGGCTTTACTTTTCGCGTCTGCGCGACCTCACCCATGAGCTAAAAGCGTTGGGCGCACACAATATCAACCCCGGTCAGGCGCAAGGGCTTACCGGGCGCCAGCGTTTGCAGGCCTTTAGCCTGGCTTACGAGCGCGAGCGCAGTCCTCAGGGGCTGCCCGCCAGTTACGAAGTTTATTACCTGGTATTGTGCAAGCCTTGATGGCCCGGATTGGCAGGATATGAGCAAGAAAGCCTTTTTTATTACTGGTACCGACACAGACGCTGGCAAAACCCTGGTGGCCACAGGCCTCCTGGCCGCTGCGCGCCTGCGCGGACTAAGCACCCTGGGGTTAAAGCCGGTGGCGGCGGGTTGCACGCGTACCGAGCAGGGATTGCGCAACAGCGATGCCCTGGCATTGCAGGCGCAAAGCACCCTTCCTGTAGTTTACGAGCAGGTAAACCCCGTTGCACTGGAAGCTGCTATCGCCCCCCATATCGCGGCGCTGCAGGAAAAGCGCAGCCTGAGCGCCGATCGCCTGGCCGGTTTTTGTCGCAGCAGCTTGCGCCAGGCCGATTTCACCCTGGTGGAAGGGGCTGGCGGCTGGCGCGTCCCCCTCAATCCCAGTGAAACTCTGGCCAACCTGGCGCAACTGCTACGCTTGCCGGTGGTATTAGTGGTCGGTATGCGCCTGGGATGCATCAACCATGCGCTGCTCACGGTGGAAGCCATCCGCAACGATGGACTGCCACTGGTTGGGTGGGTGGCTAATGTACTGGACGCAGATATGCCGGTATTGGAGGAGAATATTGCCAGCCTGGCCCAGCGTATTCCTGCTCCCTGCCTGGGGGTGGTGCCGCGCCTGTCGATGGCCTCCGCCGACGCGGCGTCGGCCCATCTCGACCTGACCCCATTGCTGGACGCATGATCATGGAGATCGTTGCCAGGTTGCGCGCCGGCTTAGGGGTCTGTGTACTGGTGCTGCTCCTGTCCGGTTGCGTCAGCTCACCGCGTGAAGCCGATGTTCCCCTGCGCGATACTCAACACGTTATCTATTTCATTTATCAGGGGTGGCACACCAGCCTGTTGTTGGAGGCGGAGCCTGTGCGTCGCTACAGTCGCCATTTGCAGGCAGATGTAGTGGGGCAGGATTATGTACGTATCGGTTGGGGTGATGGTGATTACTTCACCGGCAAAAGCAAGTCCATGGGTACGGCCACCCGTGCGTTATTTGTCTCCGATTATTCAGCGGTACAGGTGCTGACGTACCGGCAGTCACCATTGGCGCATATCCCGTCGGAAACGCGGGTTCCCCTGGCCATTACTGAACGATCCTTCAAGCGTTTGGTGCGTTATCTCGACAGCGCTTTCGCATTGGACGCACAGCGACAATTGATACGCTTACCCGCTTACGAGGAAAATACCGGGACCTTTTACCGGGCTGAGCAACATTACAGTCTTTTCAGTAACTGCAACACCTGGAGTGGGCGTGCGCTCCAGGCGGCAGGGCTGCCCGTGCGCAGCCGGCTCCATCTCACGGCGCAGAGTGTTTTTGAGCAGGCCCGCACAATCTCGCGCATCCAAATGGCCCATGGCCTGGTGCCAGCGGCGTCAAATCCGGGGTTATAACCTGTTATTTTTTAAACCTAACTTGTCTTAAAAGCGGCAAGCCGGGCGGCAATTCCGGCTGTTTTTTGTGCGCATATGGGCTTACACTTCCAGAAATAGTGGGAAAGTGTTTTTTATGACCTGCTTTCCCAGCAGAATCAAATGCTTAATGCATGGTTAGAGAGGTTTCGCGATGGACGTAGGTTCAGTGGTTAACCAGGGCCTGATTGGTATGCAAACCAGTCAGGCTTCTATGTTGCAATCTGCCCAGCAGATAGCGCGCGCGGGTACTGCCCAGCCAACGCCGGCAAACCAGCCAGCACCCCAGGCCAGCCAGGAGCAGGACCTGGTTGAGCCGCTGGTGAATTTGCGGGTGCAGGCCCAGGTATTTGATGCCAATGCCAAGGTAGTGAAAACTGCCGAAGAAACTATTGGCACCCTGCTGGATGTGAAAGCCTGATTGGAGTGATGCTGTGATTGGTCCTATTCCGTCTAACTTTGCCAATGCCATAGCGCCCTACGCGCCTGTGGGACGGCAGCCTGTTAGCCAGGAAACCAGCGACCTTAAGGAGTCCAGCTTCCGCCCGGCGGAGCAGTTGGACGAAGCGGCGCGCAGTGAAAACCGTCGCCTGCCCGATGAGCGTCGCAATGATGAGGTGGAGCAGGATCGTGTTAGTCGCAATCGCTCCCAGGCGGATGACCAGCGCAGTGCACAGCGCGACAGGGAGCAACTTGAGCTGGAGCAGGTCCAGGAGTTGGCCGCACGCGACCGTGAAGTGCGCGCCCATGAGCAGGCTCACGCGGCGGCGGCCGGCCAGTATGCCAGTAGCCCCTCCTATGAATATGTGCGCGGCCCGGATGGTGTCAGCTATGCCGTTGGCGGTTCCGTGCAAATAGATACCAGCCCTATTCCCGGTGACCCCGAGGCCACCCTGCGCAAGGCTGAACAGCTACAGCGTGCCGCCAATGCTCCAGCAGGGCCCTCGGGGCAAGATCGCCAGGTTGCCGCCCAGGTGGCGCAGATGGAACAGCAGGCGCGGGCGGAAATCCGCGAGCAGGCGGCAATCGAGGCCGAGCAGCAAGCAGAGCAGGTTCGTGAAGAGGAAGAACAGCGCCGTCTGGCGGACAGTGAGCGCGAGTCTGAGCGCCTGGCAGCGGAGCGGGCGCGCGAAGAACAGGTGCAGGCCGGTTTTAGTGAAGAGCAGCGCCAGTTGGATCAGCGTCGTGCGCGGGCGGACCTGTTTAACCAGGCCAGCCAGCGCAATATTGATATCAATCGCCGTCTGATTGAAATAGGTGTTTTCCCCGGTGCTAACGCGGCTGGTCGTTTATTCGACAGTCGTGCATGACGGGTGCTTAAAACAACGGAAATTCAAATATTTATCTTGACCGACCCGGGATGGCTCCCTATAATTCGCGGCCTCACTTGAGCAGTTGCCCAGTGTGAGTTTCTGTCGCGGGGTGGAGCAGCTTGGTAGCTCGTCGGGCTCATAACCCGAAGGTCGTTGGTTCAAATCCAGCCCCCGCAACCAAATTTCTTATAACGGATCTGCTGCTTTTCGAAGCAGGTTCGCGTCAGAAAGCCCCTTTTTGGGGCTTTTTTGTATTTGTTTTCCGCGGGCTGTGCCCTGCCTGGTCCCGGAGTCCACTGGCCTGTGGCGGTGTTCAGCTGTAATCGTTGAAATGGGCCTTGGGCCCATTTTTGTTTTCAGGTTCTGGCACGGTGCAACGTGCCCCTGTTCGAGTACGCTGGCAAGCGCAGGTTGTAGTGGTTATGGCATCCAAACAAGAGCGTTTAACTGATCTGATTGTACCGGTGGTTGAATCACTGGGGTGTGAGCTTTGGGGTTTGGAATACCTTACCCAGGGGCGCTACACCACACTGCGAATTTTTATTGATGGTCCCCAGGGTGTCTCACTGGATGATTGCGAGCGTGTTAGCCGCCAAATAAGTGCAGTGCTGGATGTGGAAGATCCCATTGATGGGGAATACACGCTGGAAGTTTCATCGCCTGGCCTTGATCGCCCGCTCTACACAGAAGCGCAATACGCGCGCTATGTTGGCGAAACTGTCAATTTACGTCTGCGTATTGCGGTTGAGGGGCGTCGTCGTTTTAAAGGTGTCATCTCCGCCATTGAAGAGGGGGCATTGCTGTTGCAGTTCGATAACCAGACGGTGCGCTTACCCATAGAAACCATTGATAAAGGCAATCTGGTACCGCGTTATGACGACATCTTGCGCGAGCATGCAGCGGGTTTGGATGAGTAAGATTTTTTGAATCAGGCTGGCGAAATATTTCGTCTAACCCATGGAATTTGAATCACCCCGGATAACGATAGGGGCATGAGGAGTTAACAGAGGCATACCCATGAACAAAGAAATTTTGCTGGTTGCGGATGCAGTGTCCAATGAAAAGGGCGTCGATAAAGAGCTGATTTTCCAAGCTATAGAAACCGCTTTGGCGACGGCAACAAAAAAACGTTTTGATGAAGACTCCACTATTGAAGTCATCATTAACCGCACGACAGGCGATTATGAAACCTGGCGCAGCTGGGACGTCGTGAGTGACGATATCCTGGCTGAACTAGGCACCCAGTTCACACTTGAAGAAGCCCATGAAAAAGATACATCGCTCAAGGCGGGCGATGTCTATCGCGAAAAAATTGAAAACGCGGAATTCGGTCGTATCGCCGCACAAACTGCCAAGCAGGTGATCGTGCAGAAGGTACGCGAAGCCGAGCGCGCGCAAATGGTTGATGAATATCGCGACCGTATGGGTGAACTGGTGAGCGGTACAGTGAAAAAAGTCACGCGCGACAGCATTATTGTTGACCTGGGTAACAACGCCGAAGGTGTATTGCCGCGCGATCAGCTGATCGGTCGTGAAATTTTCCGCATGGGTGATCGCGTGCGCGCGCTGCTGCTGGATGTGCGTACCGAAGCGCGCGGCCCTCAATTGCTGCTGAGCCGTTCTGCACCACAAATGCTGGTGGAGCTGTTCAAAATCGAAGTGCCTGAAATCGCCGAAGAAGTTATCGAAATTAAAGGTGCGGCGCGCGATCCGGGGCTGCGTGCAAAAATCGCGGTTAAAACCAATGATGGCCGTATTGACCCCGTAGGTGCCTGCGTCGGTATGCGCGGTTCACGGGTGCAGGCGGTTTCCAATGAGTTGGGTGGCGAGCGTGTGGATATCGTGTTGTGGGATGATAATCCGGCACAGTTTGTTATCAACGCCATGTCTCCGGCGGAAATTGAATCCATCGTCGTCGACGAAGATGCTCGCTCCATGGACTTGGCAGTCAACGAAGAAAACCTGGCCATGGCGATTGGTCGCGGTGGTCAAAACGTGCGCCTTGCCTGTGAACTCACCGGATGGAACATCAATGTGATGAGTGTGGCCGATTGGCAAGCGAAACAAGAAGCGGAATCCGGTAGTTATATCCAAATATTTATGAGTGCGCTGGATGTCGATGAAGATATCGCCGGAGTGTTGGTAGAGGAAGGTTTTACCACACTCGAAGAAGTGGCTTATGTACCGCTGGAAGAAATGTTGGCCATTGATGGTTTTGACCAGGACATCGCCGAGGAATTGCGCGCGCGCGCTAAAGATGCGCTGCTGACACAAGCCCTGGCTTCCGAGGAGCGCCTTGAAGGTGTGGCACCCGCTGAAGACTTGCTTTCCATGGAAGGTATGGACTCCCAGCTGGCTATCCGGCTGGCGAGCCGCGGCATAGTGACTATGGAAGATCTGGCCGAACAATCCATTGATGATTTGCTGGATATCGAAGGTGTTGATGAGACTCGCGCAGCAGCACTGATTATGAAAGCGCGTGAGCCCTGGTTTGTCTAAGCCATCCTGATATGACTTAGCACCAGGCAACGAACAAACCCTGAGGAAAAACAATGGCAGAAGTAACCGTTAACGAACTCGCCACGTCCATTGGCGCACCTGTCGAGCGTCTGCTCAAGCAGATGCAGGAAGCGGGATTGCAGCACAAAACCGCCAGTGCCAAAGTGTCCGACGAAGAGAAGCAGCGCCTGCTGGCCTATTTGAAAGGTAGCCATGGCGAGGCCGCCGTTGAGCCGCGCAAAATTACCCTGCAACGTAAAACTACCACAACCATCAAAACCGGTACGGGTAATGCAAAGAAAACCGTGAATGTGGAAGTGCGTAAAAAACGCACCTACGTTAAACGTGAGGATGATGTGGTTGATAACACCCAGGCCGCACAGTCTCAGGAGCAGGATGACGAGCTGGCATCTACTGTTGTTGAAGAAGTACAGCAAGCGGAGCCATCAGTTGTGCCTGTGGTGGACGTTGCGCCCGAGCCGGAACCTGAACCTGTGGTGGAAGAAGTGGACGTTGCGGCTGAAGAAGCAGAGCCTGTTGAGGCTGCTGTTGATACTTCAGCACCGACGCGCTTTTCATTCACCGATGGCATCGAAGAAAAACGTCGTGCTGCGATCGAGCGTCGCCAGGCAGAGGAAGCTGCACGCCAGGCAGAACTCAAGGCTATTGAAGAAGCCAAGCGCGCCGCCGAGGAAGCCAAACGCACACAGCCGCGCGCAGAAAAGCCGGCTGATAAATCTGCTGCGGCAGGAAAAGGCGCAAAGCCGGATAATCGTCAGCCTGCCAAAGGCAAGCAAGCTCCTGTCGCTGTGCCGGTAGAGCGCGAAGACGCTAAACATGGCCACGGCCACAAAAAGCATCATCACGGTCGCAATGATGATGATTTCGATGATGACAGTGCTGATCGCGGCAACAAGCGTGGTGCTGGCAAAGCTGTGAAAAAAGCGGCTGCTCCCAAGAAAAGCAGCAAAATTGATTTACTCGACTTTGTGGGTGATGACAGCGAAGACAGCGATGTATTGGCGCGTCGCAGCCATATTCGTGCACACCACAAGAAAAACAACAAGCACGCCTTTAAGAAACCGACGACCCAAATTGTGCATGAAATTGACATTCCGGAAACCATCGCTGTTTCCGAGCTGGCGCAGCGCCTCACTATCAAGGTGGGCGAGCTGATCAAGCGCTTGATGAAGATGGGGGTAATGGCCTCCATGAACGAGCAGATCGACCAGGATACCGCCGTATTGATCGTGGAAGAATTGGGCCATAAAGCCAATTTGGTCAGCGAGAATGATATTGAGCACGCGCTTGAGAAATCCCTGGAAACCGCCGGTGAACTGACAACCCGTGCTCCCGTAGTAACGGTTATGGGCCATGTTGACCATGGTAAGACCTCGCTGCTTGACTATATCCGCGAAGCGAAAGTGGCGGCAGGTGAGGCCGGCGGTATTACCCAGCACATTGGCGCTTATCGCGTAACGACATCGCGCGGTGAGATCACTTTCCTGGATACTCCGGGCCACGCGGCCTTTACTGCGATGCGTGCCCGCGGTGCCAAGGCCACAGACGTGGTGATCCTGGTGGTTGCGGCGGACGATGGTGTCATGCCGCAAACGGAAGAGGCCATCATGCACGCCCGAGCGGCGGAAGTGCCTATTGTTGTGGCTATCAACAAGTGTGATAAACCATCAGCTGACCCGGATCGCGTTACCAATGAGCTGGTTGCCAAGGGCGTCATTCCGGAGGCCTATGGCGGTGACACCCAGTTTGTGCAGGTATCTGCCCATACTGGCCAGGGTATTGATGAATTGCTTGAGGCGATTTCCCTGCAGGCGGAAGTATTGGAACTGACAGCAGTGACCAATGCTGCTGCAAAAGGGGTAGTAATTGAAGCCCGTGTGGATAAGGGGCGCGGTACCGTCGCAACAGTGCTGGTACAGCAGGGCACCCTGAAACAGGGCGATTTGATCCTGGCGGGCCAAAGTTATGGCCGTGTCCGCGCTATGGTGAACGAGCGCGGTGAGCAAGTGAAAGAAGCCGGTCCATCTACTCCGGTAGAGATTTTGGGCCTGGATATGCCGCCTAGCGCCGGTGACGATTTTGTGGTGTTGGATGATGAGCGCAAGGCGCGTGAAGTAGCGGCGTTCCGCGCCGAGAAAGAGCGCAAAGAGAAACTTGCGCGCTTCCAGGCTGCCAAGTTGGAAAATATGTTCTCCAATATGGAAGCGGGCCAGAAGAAAACCCTTACCGTGGTTATCAAGGCCGATGTACGTGGTTCACTCGAAGCCATCCAGGCCTCATTGGCGGATATTGGCAATGATGAAGTCCAGGTCAATGTTATCTCGTCCGGTATCGGTGGTATCACCGAAAACGATGTGAACCTGGCTGTGACTTCAGGCGCGATTATTGTTGGCTTTAACGTGCGCGCCGATGGTGCCACGCGCCGCCTGGCTGAAACCGAAGGCGTGGATATTCGCTACTACAGCATCATTTACCAATTGCTGGACGAAGTGAAAGCCGCCCTGAGCGGGATGCTGGATCCTGAGCGTGTTGAGACCATTGTGGGTATCGCCAATGTGCGCGAAGTGTTCAACTCGCCCAAGTTTGGTCAGGTGGCCGGCTGTATGGTGGTTGAAGGTACGGTGTACCGCAATAAGCCGATCCGCGTATTGCGCGACAACGTGGTGATCTTCACCGGTGAACTGGAATCGCTGCGCCGTTTCAAAGACGATGTCAATGAAGTGCGCAATGGCTTCGAGTGCGGTATCGGTGTGAAGAATTACGACGTGAAGGTCGGCGACCAGATCGAAGTGTACGAAGTGAAAGAGGTAGCGCGCCAGCTCTAATCGGTGCGCTGCTTTCAGGCCCCAGCCCTGTCACAGGGGTGTGGGGCTTTGTTGTTTTAACTCGCCCGTCAAGATGGGCGAATGCTCCGAGGTAATGGCGCATGCCAAGAGAATTTACTCGCTCTGATAGGGTTTCCGATGCCATACAGCGATTGTTGGCACAGGTGATTCCACAGGAAGTCCGCGATCCACGCCTGGGGATGGTGAATATCAATGCCGTGGCGGTTTCGCGCGATATGGCGTTTGCCAAGGTCTATGTCACCTTTGTCGGGGTGACCGATGAGCCCAAGAGCCTGGAAGGAATTGGCATCCTCAATAAGGCCAGTGGTTTTTTACGCAGTTTTGTCGCGCGTGAGTTAAGCATGCGCACGGTGCCCAAACTGCAATTTATTTACGACAAAACCAGTATTCGCGGCCAGGAATTGTCATCGCTGATTGACCGCGCTATCGCGGAAGACCGCCTTCATCCCCAGGGTGATCAGACCGATGATCAGCAGGAAGGGCGCGACTGATGGCGAAACGTAAAGGCCGCCCTGTCGATGGTGTTTTGCTGCTCCACAAGCCCGCCGGCATGACTTCCAATCAGGCGTTGCAACGGGCCAAGCGTTTGTTCTTTGCCGAAAAGGCCGGTCATACCGGGAGCCTTGATCCTTTGGCGACCGGGGTTTTACCGCTCTGTTTTGGTGAAGCGACCAAGTTTTCCCAGTTTTTGCTGGATGCGGATAAGGGGTATCGCACCTGTATCCGCCTGGGGATCACCACCGATACCTGTGATGCCGATGGAGATGTACTTGAAACGCGCTCTGCAGCTGCCATTACCCGCGCCCAGCTGGATAGCGCACTGGATGCCTTCCGCGGCAATATCCTGCAAGTACCCCCTATGTATTCGGCGCTCAAGCTCAATGGCCAGCCACTCTACAAAATAGCTCGCCAAGGGGTGGAGGTGGAGCGCGAACCGCGAGCAGTGACTATCCATTCGCTGGATGTACTGGCATTTCGCCCTGGCGAAGTTGCTGAGGTTGAGCTGGATATTCGCTGTAGCAAAGGCACCTATATTCGCTCTATTGCCGAAGACCTGGGACGTGCCCTGGGCTGTGGTGCCCATGTGAAAGTGCTGCATCGCAGCCTGGCCGGATCTTTTGGCGAGGATCAATGTATTGGCCTGGAGCAGCTGGAGGCGGACTACGAGCGGGGCGGCTATGACGCCCTGGATGCCCATCTGGTCAGTGCCGATGCCCCGGTGGCGAGTCTGCCCGCCGTGGACTTGCCTGCCAACAGCGCCTACTACTTCCGCCAGGGCAATCCGGTAATGGACACCAAGGTCTATCGCATCGCCCGGCAAGGTGATATTGTGCGCGTCTTTTGTGCAGAAAGCGCTCAATCCCCGCGCCAGTTCCTGGGATTGGGGGAGATCACCGACGATGGTCGTGTGGCGCCCAAACGTATTATTGCCAACCGCTCGGCCGGATAGGTGAAGGTGGTTGGTTCGGATTTACCAGTTCGCTGGTAATAGGCGGTGCTGACATCCTGTCCCGAGGGGATGAGGATAATCAGCACTATAGCCCGGCTGTAAATATGCGCGGCCGAGGCTGTAATCATCTGCATATTATGAAGAGGAAAACATCATGGCACTGAGTGCTGCTGAAAAAGCTGGAATCGTAGCGAAATACCAAAAAGTTGCTGGTGACACTGGCTCACCCGAAGTGCAAGTTGCCCTGTTGACTGCAAATATCAACAAGCTGCAAAACCACTTCGTTGCCCACAAGGCTGACCACCACTCACGTCGCGGTTTGATCCGTATGGTTAACTCCCGTCGTAAGCTGTTGGACTACCTGAAAGACAAAGACGCTCCTCGCTACTCTGCTCTGATCCAGGATCTGGGTCTGCGCCGCTAGTTGTGTCCCTGTGCCCGCTTTGCGGGCACTTTTCTTTTGGCCACAATGGTAATCCTCATCGACAAGTTTCAGGGAGTTTCGCGGTAGTTCGCATTTAACAACTATCGCACGGGCAGGATGCACTGTTTACCGCGTAAATGATGATGAATTGAAGCAGTAAATAAGATTGAAAGGCGCGTTCACACACCAATCGCTACGAACGCAAAGTTAATGTTGAAAATGTAAAGGATAAAAGAGTGAATCCGATTATCAAAAAGTTTCAGTACGGCAATCAAACCGTAACCCTTGAAACCGGCCGTATTGCCCGTCAGGCAACCGGTGCGGTGTTGGTCAGCATAGGCGAGGTCGCTGTACTTTGTACCGTTGTTGGCGCTAAAGAAGCGTCTCCCGGCCAGGACTTCTTCCCCCTGTCTGTGCACTACCAGGAAAAAGCCTATGCCGCTGGTCGTATTCCCGGTGGTTATTTCAAGCGCGAAGGCCGCCCCTCCGAAAAAGAAACCCTGACCTCGCGTCTGATTGACCGTCCTATCCGTCCGTTATTCCCCGAAGGTTTCCTTAACGAAGTCCAGGTGATTTGTACGGTTGTCTCCACTGACAAGAAACAGGATCCCGATATCGCCGCAATGATTGGTACCTCGGCTGCCCTGGCGGTATCCGGTATTCCATTTAATGGCCCGATTGGCGCTGCTCGCGTGGGCTACACCCAGGGTGAAGGTTACATCCTCAACCCTAGCTACAAGCAACTGGAAACGTCTGAATTGGACATGGTGGTTGCCGGTACCAAAGATGCGGTATTGATGGTGGAGTCCGAAGCGAAAGAATTGCCGGAAGATATCATGTTGGGCGCGGTGCTTTATGGCCACCAGGAGATGCAGGCGGTTATCCAGGCCTGTGCTGAGTTGGCTCGCGATGCAGGTAAGGCGCGTTGGGACTGGCAGCCAGTTCCCGAAAACACCGAGCTCAAAACAGCGATCAAGGCCGCATTCGGTGTCGCGATTGGCGATGCCTATCGCATTACTGACAAAGCCGAGCGCTATAACCGTCTGGGTGAATTACGCAGCGAAGCGGTTGCTCAATTTGCGACGGAAGAATCCGGTATCAGCGCAGATGCGGTAAAAAGCCTGTTCGGTACCCTCGAATACAATATCGTTCGCTCGCGTATCGTTGCTAATGAACCGCGTATTGATGGCCGTGACAACAAAACTGTGCGCCCTATTACGGTGGACGTGGGTGTATTGCCCAAGGCTCATGGTTCTGCACTGTTTACCCGTGGTGAAACCCAGGCTCTGGTAGTGGCGACACTGGGCAACGCACGTGATGTGCAGATTATTGACCAGTTGGAAGGTGAGAAAAAAGAAGCCTTCCTGTTGCACTATAACTTCCCACCTTACTCTGTGGGTGAGTGTGGTCGCATGGGATCTACCGGTCGCCGTGAAATCGGCCACGGCCGTTTGGCCAAGCGCGGTGTCCAGGCGGTACTGCCAAAAGCGGAAAGTTTCCCTTACACCCTGCGTGTTGTCAGTGAGATTACCGAATCCAACGGTTCCAGCTCCATGGCGTCCGTGTGTGGTTCTTCCCTGGCGTTGATGGATGCCGGTGTACCACTGAAGGCACCGGTTGCCGGTATCGCTATGGGCCTGGTGAAAGAAGACAACGGCTTTGCTGTACTCACCGACATCCTCGGTGATGAAGATCACCTGGGTGATATGGACTTTAAAGTGGCCGGTACCACCAGTGGTGTGACGGCGCTGCAAATGGATATCAAGATTGAAGGTATCACCGAAGAGATTATGGAAATTGCATTGGAGCAAGCCCTGGCTGCCCGTCTGCATATCCTGGGCGAGATGAATAAAGTCCTGTCCCAATCTCGCACCGCCGTCAGCGAGAATGCACCGCGCTTTGAAACTATCAAGATCCATCCGGATAAGATCCGCGACATTATTGGTAAGGGTGGTGCAACTATTCGCTCCATTACCGAAGAGACCAACTCCTCTATCGATATCGATGATGATGGCACGGTGAAGGTTTATGCCGATGACAACGAAGCGCTGCAAGCAGCCTTGAATCGTATCGGTGCTATCGTCGCTGAAGCGGAAATCGGTGCGATTTATGAAGGTACTGTGGTTCGTATCGTAGACTTTGGTGCGTTTGTAAACTTCCTGCCAGGTAAAGATGGTTTGGTTCACATCTCCCAGATCGCTGACGAGCGTGTTAACAACGTGAGTGATTACCTGAAAGAAGGCCAGGTTGTGAAAGTGAAATGCCTGGATGTCGATCAGCGTGGTCGGATCAAGCTGTCTATTAAGGAAGCCTTGGCAGAAGAAGCCGGCACTGCTCCGGCGGCCGAGCCAGTGGCAGACGCTGAATAATCGTGTGTTTATCTGCTCCATAAAAAAAACGCCCGCATTTGCGGGCGTTTTTTTTATGGTTGGTCTTTTATGCCACACCGGCCTTGTATCGATAACGGCCTAGAGATTTGCATTGAATTGGATAACCTGCCCTGTCACCAGCCGGTCGCTGTCAATCTTTATCTGGATGTCGAGTGGATTGTGCGTGCCCGGATGAATTTCCATATCCAGTGAGTTTGAAGGTAATAACCCTTTCAGGCTTTGTGTCGCACGTTGGTTATTCACACTGGGGTAGGCGTCGTAATAAAGGGGAGCAATACCTTCATTGCGAATGCGCAGGCGCACCCTGTTGCCATTACTTTCCAACAGGGTGAGGCGAAATGCATAGCCTGTTGCCATGGCGGCTTGCCTGATTCGCGCTTTGCTCTGATAAGCATATTGGTCGTTACCAATCATATAAGTGACGTTGTACTGGTGAGCAAAGTCTTCAAAGGTTTTGCCATAGGGACCATTTGTACTCAGGACATTGCGCTGGTCGTAAGTTGAGTAGTAACTGAACTCACCGCCAGCCGGATTGGTGTGATAACGGTTAGCCCCAAAGAATAACCAGGATGCCCGGTTGTATTCGCTATCATTTTCCGAGTGTTCCTTGTGCATGAAGGAGTCATCAAATAAACCAAAACGCAAATTTTTCAGGGCTGGCGTCGCCTGGAAAGGACTGTAATCAGAACTTGTGGCATCAATTGAGATCGACCAGGGAGTCTGCGAAAACACTTCTGCCATGTGGTTTAAAAAATTGGCCTGGAAGCTTTTGTCTGGAAAGTTTTTACCGAGTTCGGGTTGGCCGTCATACAGGTGATATTCTGCATAAGAACCAAAACCTACCTGGACAAAGGCGAGCCGCGGGTCATTGTCATAACGTGCGGCAAAGCGGGTGAAGAAGTCTAGGATAAATTCACGCAACCCGGTGGATGACCAATCGGGGATAAAGGTATTTTGGCCTTCGACTTTACTGATGTGGTAGGGAAGTCCATCGGGAATTGATGATTGGGTAATACCGGGATAGGTATCGCGAAAGCGGAAAATCATCTGGTGGCCGCGCGCTGCTGCCTGTGCCAGTTTTTGGTCGACAGCTGCCCAGCTATAAGTGCCGATGCGGGTAACCACATCGCGGTACAGCATATAGGAGAATTCGAGTTGTACATCCTGCCCCAGTGCACTAAGTGCGCTGGTGTTATCACTCCAAAAGACAATGCCGGTCATGGGTTGAACGCGATTGATCTGGCTTTGCAGGCTGACAGGTTCAAATTCTTTTTCACTGACGCTGCTACTGGATTCTGCACGGCTGCTGATGTGCGATGAGCTGGTGCTGGATAGCATGGCAGATGATGTACTCTGCACGCTGCTCAGTGATGAAATGGACTGAGTCGATACCGGTTGGCTGGACAAAGAGCTGGACACAACCGACAGGACACTACTGGAGCTATAGCTGATGCTACTGGATGACGCATCGGCAATGGATGAATTGGCGGTGTTGTTAGTGGATGATGAGCCCCCTCCGCAACCCCAGAGTACCGTTGAGAAAACGAGCAAGTGTAACCATTGAGCACATCGGGAAAAAACCATGCGTCTGCCTTGTTGAGCCATGTAAAAGGCGCATATTGTTAATGGCGGCCTATTTTTCTGCAATGCGTTAATACCGGCTCACTGCATCGCAAGGTTACTAACCCGGATGACCCGGTTAGTAACCTTGCGCACATGCTATAGTACAGGCGGAATCAATCGTGCTTGTGTGGGAAGGGAGCAAACCAGCAAATTAAAAAAGAAGGAATGGTGGCCAGCATCACGAAGACAAAATATCCCACGTAACCCATAGCAACCTGCAGGTGTCCGCTAACCATCCCGGTTAACATCATGCACAATCCCATCAATGCAGTACCAAAGGCATAGTGTGTGGTGGCATATTTGCCGGGAGCCAACTGCTGCATGAGGTAGATCATGAAACCCACTGAGCCTATACCAAAAAAGAATTGCTCAATAACAACGCCGAGGCTGATTAACACATGGCTGTCAGGCTGGTAGAAGGCCATTAACAGGAAAGTGATATTGGGAATATTGACGCAACAGCAGAGGGGGAACAGCGCTTTTTGCAGTCCTTTTTTCGCCACATAAGCGCCACCAATCAGGGAACCGACGAGCAGGGCAATCAAACCGAATGTGCCATAAATCAAGCCAAACTCCTGGTTGGTAAGCGATAGGCCACCGTTTTCCAGCGAGTCCTTCATAAACAGCATACTGGGTGCATTCAAAAATCCGAAGCTGATGCGGAACAGCAGTGCGAAGCCGATCATTAACCAGATTCCCTGCTTTTGGAAAAAAGTGACAAATGCATCAACCAGAGTGGAAATGGCTTCACCGGGGGTGCGTGGTGTGTTTTCCGCGCGTGCGCCATCGGGCATTACCCGCCAATGCCAAAGTGCCATCACGAGCATAATGATGCCCATCATGAGGAATACCAGTTGCCAGGAGTTAATCCATTCAGGACCAGAAGCATGAGGATCGTTACCGAAATAGTGCTCATGCAGGAAACCGCTGAGCATGACCATGACGCTCATCATCGCCAGCTTGCCGAGGTTCCAGCTCAGGCTTTGCCAGCCGCAGAACAGGGCTTGGGATTTGGCATCCAATGAGGTGACATAAACACCATCGGTGGTGATGTCCTGTGAGGAGCCGATGAACGATAACACCCAAAAGAACGCCAGCATCAAGGGAATATAATTGGGCAGGTTCATGACCAGTGATACACCGATAAAACCAACACCGAGCAGTATTTGGCTCAGAAGTACAAAAAACTTTTTGGTTTTGTACATTTCCAGAAAGGCGGCAAAAAACGGCTTGATGGTATAGGCCAATCCAAGTGCGCTGGCATAGGCAGCCGCTTCACCGTTATCCATACCCAGGTTGCTGAACATAATGACGGCAGCAGCGGTCAGCATGTTATAGGTCAATGCCATGGTGAAATAGCCGGAGGGTACCCAGAGGAGCGGGTGTCTGGTTGCAGGGGCAGAGTGCATGTGTAATACCTGTTATCGAGTAGAGTTGCCGGGCAATGCAGATCGCTGGCCTGTGTCACCCGGGGCCGGACAGATTTTGTTATTGTGTGCAGTCGACCGCTGAGCAGATGCTGGCAGCTGTGCACGCTCTCTGGTTGCTTTTATGGTGATCGGCTTGATCCCTGCCGAATGTCAGGTGTATGCCCACTTCTATGGTTATGGCTCGGGGCGTCCTGTTATGGGCCGGCTAATCCCATCCACTGTTGCGGTGGATGGGATTGATCTCTCTCACAAGATCAGGCCCGGTATTACGGCTGTTATGTTATTTGTTGCTGGCCTTATAGGTTTCGACCGCTTTGAGGATTTCTGCACGCGCTTCTTCAACATCTCCCCAGCCCGCGACCTTTACCCACTTGCCTTTCTCCAGATCCTTGTAGTGCTCGAAGAAGTGTTCGATTTGCTTGACTGTCACTTCAGGCAGGTCAGAGAGGCTTTGTACCTTGCTGTAGAGGGTGGTCAGCTTGTCGTGAGGAACGGCAACGATCTTGGCATCTTCACCCGCTTCATCGGTCATTTTCAGTACGCCCAGGGGACGGCAGCGAATTACAGAACCTGCTTGTACGGGCTGCGGGAATACCACCAACACGTCGGCGGCATCGCCATCACCACACAGGGTTTGCGGGATATAACCGTAGTTGCAGGGGTAGTACATCGGGGTACTGATCAGACGATCAACAAACAGGGCATCGGCATCTTTGTCGATTTCGTATTTGATACTGCTGTTGGCGGGAATTTCGATAACAACGTAGAAGTCATCGGGCAGGCTTTTGCCAGCGGGGATTTTTTCAAAGCTCATGATGTTGTCCTGAATCAGAGGGTTATCAATATAGGTCTCGCGGGTAGGTTCCTGGGAATTGGCTACCGTGAATCATCGAGATGGCGCGGATTCTACCACAGCAGAATTGCCACAATCGCTATGGCGGCAAGCACGGCGGCTGCCAGTGCCAACCAGGTACCACGTCGGCTGTTATTGTAGGTTGGTTCTATACGGTTGCCGGGAGATGTCGGGCGGGTTTTCCAGCGCTTGGGTTGGCTGCTGGGCTGCTTGCGCTCGATAGGCTTGGCGAGTTCATCAATGGGTTTGCGCAAGCGGGTTTTATTGCTATCGGTATCGGGGGCAATAATTCGGAAACTGTAGACATCAAGGCGTAAGCGATCACCGTTATTGGCAGTGGCATTACTGATCTGCACATCGTTCAGAAAGGTGCCATTGGCAGAGCCGAGGTCGCGGATGCGCAGGTGGTTGCCCTCGACGCAGATCTCCGCGTGGCGGCGCGATAGGTGGGTGCCGGGAATAACAATATCGCATTGGTTGCCGCGCCCCATAACCAGGCTCTTGTCGGGAGGTACCTGGAATTGTTTGCCGGCCAGCCAACTGCTATCGGAGACCAGGCGCCAGGGAGCCTGGTTGTGCCCTTTATCTGGCAGGCTGCGCGGGTCCAGTACGATAATCTCGACACTGCCAAAACGCAGTATATCGCCCGGAATTATCTCCTTTTGGGTAATACGCTGGCCATTGACGAAACAACCGCTATGGCTGTTGTTGTCCTTGAGGAAAAACTTGTTATCTTCGCGGATCACCTTGGCGTGAACCGGATCTATATCCTCGTCTTTGATGACCAGTTGATTGTCGGGAGCTGAGCCAATGGAATAGAGCTTTTCCACTACCCAGAGCGGAGGCAGGCGGTGATCTTTAAAGTGAAGCTTTAGCATCTCGCTGTCCGTATTCTGGTGAACATCTGCAGGCTTTCGCTTGCAATCGGCTCCGCACCCTGGTGATCATGTGCTCCTTGAGGCAAATTGGCGCCTGTCGTCGCTATTTGGCAGCCGAATGGCGCATTTTTGTTGATTTTTGCGCCATATGCTGAGCTGCTGCACATTGACCGGATTTTAGTAACTCAGCCTATAAAGAGCAATCACATGTCAGATAAGAATGCCTCCAGTCCTGTAACCCCTGAAATTCCCCTGGCCCGTAACAGGGTCGTTATTCACTATTGCAATCTGTGCCGCTGGATGTTGCGTTCAGCCTGGTTGGCGCAGGAGCTGCTGACGACCTTTGATGGGGAGCTGGACGAAGTAAGCTTGCATCCGGGCACCGGTGGTGTATTCCATGTTTGGCTCAATGACCAATTGGTCTGGGACCGGGTGCGGGACGGGGGATTTCCCGAAGCCAAGGAACTCAAGCAGCGAGTGAGGGATCTACTCTGTCCGGAGCGATCGCTGGGGCACAGTGATGGGCATAAGAAGGCAGATACGGACTAGTCCTGTTTGACCTTTGTCACCAGCATGGCTGTGTTCCTGGTGAGGGTTCAGGTTTTACTGTTTTCATACAAGGTCGCTGGCATAATGGCGCCTCCTTTCTATCGTGACCTCCCAGTCTTCACTGCACTGAACGGGATATTACATGCATTTATTGTCTTCCTTGTACCGCGCGTTGATTATTGAGCGTCCCCGTCTGGCCCTCGGTATCCTGATACTCCTCACCTTGATTGCCGCCTATGGTATGCGTTACATGAAGCTCGATGCTTCGGCGGATTCATTGACGCTGGAGAACGATACCTCGATCGATTACTTCCGCGAGATCAGTCAGCGTTACCAGCACGGTGATTTCCTGGTGCTGACATACAGTCCCAAGGCTGAAATGTTTTCCGACGAGTCGATCGAAACACTCAAGGCTCTGACCAGTGAACTGGCTGCGGTAGAGGGAGTGGCCGGGGTAAATTCGATTATTAGTGTGCCCCTGTTGTACAGCCCTATGCGCTCACTGGCGGAGCAAAAAGAATCCACGCGTACATTGCTGACTCCCGGGGTGGAGCGGGAAATGGTTCGACAGGAGTTCTTGCACAGTCCCATTTATCGCAAGATGTTGTTGAGCCCGGACAGTAAGACCTCGGCGATCCAACTCAATCTCAAGGTTAACAATAAATACATTGAACTTGCGCGCCAGCGCGATGCGCTGCGCTATAAGCGCCATCATGAGGGGTTAACCGCAGAGGAAGAGCGTGAGCTGGAGCAGGTTGCTGCCGAGTTCCTGGCTTATCGCACCCAGGTAGCTGCTCGCGATGCAGAGCGGGTACAGGAGGTGCGTGACATAGTCGCCAAATACCAGGGCAAGGCGCAAATATTCCTCGGCGGCGTCACTATGATCACCAGCGATATGATCAGCTATATCAAAAGTGATTTGGTGGTCTTTGGGGCCGCATTGTTATTGCTGATGATTGTCATGTTGGGCGTGTTATTCCGCCAGTGGCGCTTTGTAATACTGCCTATGGGCGCCTGTATTGCATCGGTCATTCTGATGCTGGGGTGGCTGAGCTGGATCGATTGGCGGATGACGGTTATTTCGTCCAACTTTGTTGCTCTGTTATTGATTATTGTATTCGCGTTCAATATTTATCTGGTTGTCCGTTATCGCGAGGTGCATGCGCAACATCCCGATCGTCCCCAGTCCGAATTAGTCCTGATGGCGATGAGATTCATGGCGGTGCCCTGTGTCTATTCGGCATTAACAACCATGGTCGCATTTGTGTCACTGGTGATGAGCGGTATACGTCCGGTTATCGATTTTGGCTGGATGATGACAATTGGCCTGGTGGTGGGTTTTAGTGTGACTTTTATCGTCCTGCCGGCGGGACTGATGCTCTTGCCCAAGGGCGAGCCCAAGGATCGTGGCGATAAGTCTGCTGCAACCACACTGAAGTTTTCTCGCCTGGCAGAATTTCATGGCAGCAAAATATTGTTGGTGAGCTTAATCGCCCTGATCATCAGCATCTGGGGAATCAGCAAGTTGCAAGTTGAAAATCGCTTTGTTGATTACTTCAAGGATACCAGCGAAATTTATAAAGGTTTGACGGTGATTGACCAGCAGCTGGGTGGAACCGTATCGCTGGATATTATTCTCGATGCTGACCCGGCTATTTTGGCGGATATGCGCGATGAACCCTCAGCGGATACTGCGCCGGTCAGTGCAGAAACAGACGCTTTCTTTGGTGATGATGACCCTTTTGCCAGTGCATCATCCAGTGATGATGGCAATGAGGAAGATCCCTTTTCCGGCGATGATCCTTTTGCTGGTGCAGCGGAAGAGGCATTTGGCGATGGCCATCAGGCGGCAGAGTCAAGTTATTGGTTTAGTATTGCGGGACTGGATCAGATCAAAAAGGTACAGGAGTACCTGGAAACCCTGCCAGAGGTCGGCAAGGTCCAATCGTTGGCGGTGACTTATCAGTTGGCCCAGGATATTAATAAGGGGCGCCTGAATGATTTCGAGCTGAATGTCATGCGCAATATGCTGTCAGCCGATATCAAACACCTCATGCTTGACCCCTATTTAAATGACGGAAAACAACAGGCGCGGATTACCCTGCGTGTCGTGGAAACAACGCCAAACCTCAAACGGGTTGAATTGGTGGAGCGTATCCGCCAGGCGCTGGTAAATGACCTCGGCTTTACGCGTGAGCAGGTTAGCTTTACCGGGATGCTCGTGCTCTATAACAACATGCTGCAGAGTTTGTTTAAATCCCAGATTGCGACGATTGGCGTGGTCTTTGCCGCGATTATGCTGATGATTATGGTTTTGTTCCGCTCCTTCAGTATTGCGCTCATTTCCATACTGCCGAATCTCCTGGCAGCCACAACGGTATTGGGGGCTATGGGACTGGTTGGGATTCCGTTGGATATGATGACGACAACCATTGCTGCGATTGTGGTAGGTGTTGGTGTTGATCAGGCCATTCAATACTTCTATCGCTTCCGCGATGAGTATGCAATCGATAAGGACTATGTTGCCGCCATGCATAGGTCGCACGCCTCTATTGGCCGCGCCATGTATTACACCTCGGTCATTATTGTTATCGGCTTCTCTATTTTGATGTTGTCTCAGTTTATTCCTTCTATCTATTTTGGAGCGCTGACCGCATTTGCCATGCTGATGGCCGTGCTGGGTACATTGACGTTGTTACCCAAATTGATTTTGATGCTGAAGCCTTTTGGAAAGTAAATCGATAGTGAATAAAAAGGGCGCATCAGCGCCACTGCTGTCCCATAGTTCTACTCATAAGGCGAGCCTCATTTGAGGCTCGCTTTTTTTATGATTCGGCGGGTCCGGTATCAGGATGCTTTTTAGACTCCTACGCTCAAACAAATTTAACTGAATTACCCTCATGATCCGTTGAACTGTCCATCCCGCTTTAGTGCTGTGACGCGAAAATGCCAACAATAGATACGTAATCATGGCAATCCAAATTTGTGTTAACACCGCATTTCTTGAAGTGCCCACAAACGCTTTGATCTTCAGGTTTTGTTTGATCGCTTTGAAGAACAACTCCACCTGCCAGCGATCCTTATAAATCGCTGCAATTGTGGCCGCCGCCAGCTGAAAGTTGTTGGTGAGAAACTCATAGAATTTGCCGGTTGTTGCGTCACGATAGCCAATTCGACGCAACTTCGGTGCGCCGCGTTTGATCGCATGAGCGCTGGATAATTGAATGACCTGATCACTGATAATACCTTTGCTGCTGTCGGCATAGCGACGTTCTTCCACGCGATAGACGGCTTTGGCGCGCAAGCGGGTTACAAAGAAAACTCCTTTATCTGTCAATAACTTAAACCAGCGGTAATCCACGTAGCCTTTATCAAACGCAACGATGCTGCCTTTGGGAAAATCAAATTTTCGTCCCTCAATCATGTCGTTTTCCTGGCCATCACTGAGTGCGACAAACTCCGGCACTTGGGTGCCATGATTCAGGCCAACACTTAATTTTACATTTGCTGTGTCATCTCGATGCGCCGCCCAGGGAAATACCGACAGCGATAAATCAATCGCGCTGGCATCAAGGGAGTACAGCGGATTTTTAAACTGGAATTTGTGTTTGCCCTGCATGGATTTACAGCGGTGAAGCAGACGAGCAAATACGTGTTTGTAGAGTTCGGCGGGCTGTACTTCGTTGATTCGTGCCAACGTTGAACGGGCTATTGGCTTGGCACCGAGATGATAAAGTTTATGCTGCTGTGCTTCGAGATTGGATTGAATATCACGCAAGCTTTGGCGGCCAGAGAGCTGCGACATGGCCATGCCGACAAATTGATCCCAGCGGGTGGCCGAGCGCAATTTTTGGCCGACATGATGCTTTTTAGCTTCCGCTTCAAATTCATGTCTCGATAAAGGTTTGAGTAGTTGATGAAATGCGGTGTTAGAATGTGACAAAGCCTGTTTTCCTTTGTTTTACCAATGTTTGGTCGCACTTACATTGTATCAACTTGGAAAACAGGCTTTTCTTTTATCTACAAACTATGGGACAGCAGTGGCATCAGCGCCCTTTTTATTGTTGTCCTGCTGATCAGGGCAATTCAACCAAGCGAATATTATCCAGGTAATAAGCGTCGGCGTCGGTGCCCGCGGAGCGGGATATGCCTACGGAAAGTTGTATATCACCGGAAAGTGAAGCGCCTTTGGTTGCATCAACCGGCAGGGTAAAGGTTGTCCATGCATCAACATTACCCTGGGTGGCAACATGTGAGTGATACAGTGCATTGTCGGTTTGTACGGCGCCAGTGACTGTCGCACCTGCCATCAGCGTTAAATCCTTATAGCCGTTATTCGCCTCGCTAAGGCCCAGCGTGTTATGGGGGAAATAGGCATCAACTTTCACTTCGTAATTGGCCAGGGTTTTGTCACCGGGCAATGAGACATTAACGACCGGAGATGAATTCCAGTTGCCGACAGTAACGCGCAGTACTTTGGTGGATGAACCATTAGCAGGTAAGCCGGAGCCTGCGGTTATGGAGGCAATGGTGACTACGGTTGGGGTTGCATCAGTTGCAGCCCAGCCTGTCGCACCGTAAACCGTACCCGCGTCATCATTTTCAAAGTCAACAGTTAGTACCGCAGATACACTGGAGGCGACACTGGAACTGGCTTCGCTGGAAGCAACCGAACTGGAACTCGCACTGCCGCCATCAGCAAAGTTGACTTCTATGCTTTTTACCAGGAAAGGATCAAGGATGGTCAGGCTGGATGGTGGGGTAGTGAGTTGAATACCGAAATGGGTGATGCCTTGAGCATTAGCCGGCGTTTCGGGGTTGATTTCCCACACGATAGTGTTGTCGCCCGCCACCAGGTCGGTAACCGGGTTCCAGCTATAGACGGCACCGGTACCTTGCAGGACAAGTTGCAAAATCAGGGAGCCGTCAGTCGTGTAAGACGCCGGGACATTGATGACCGCAGTGACTGTTGCGCCATTGAAATCGTAAGTATCACCCAGTTCAGTTCGTGCCTGGCGCTTCCAGTTATCGGTATCTGACCAGGCAAGGGGTGTAATTTTCAAGGCGGGTGTTAGCGAGTCGTGCTCCAGCAATAAATTGGTGCCGCCGCCATTAACAAACCACCCCTCAATTCCCGCTGCAAAACCCAGGCTGAGATCGGCAGATGGCTGGCTGTTTTCAGAAGAGGAAACGCTGCTGGCAACCGAACTGCTTTCAGAGGATTCTTCGCTGGATGACGATGATGACTCCACACTTGAGGAACTTGGTTCCTGCTCAGAACTGGAAACACTGGATACGACAGAGCTGACAGTGCTGGAAGATGACGCTTCCGAGGAGACCGACGAACTGACACTGCTGCTGGATACCACGGAAGATGATGAACTACTGGAGCGCTTGCTGTCGCCATCACTGCCGCCGCAGGCACTCAACACTACCGATACTGCCAAAATAAAGGAAAGGTTTTTTAACATGTTATTAGCTCCTGTGAGAAGAGAAATCACCTGTTGTCATAAGCCAGGGTGAGAAGGTTGTAATTGTTATTGCTTCTTGCCCATCACCGGTGTGGCGATGGTAAAACTGTCTAAGCGGGTGAGTTTTCTTTAACGCATTGAAATTATTGGTTTTATTACATGCTATTGGTGCCCAAGTATCCTTGTGTACCAGTGCATCAATAAACATAGCACACAAATATTCTGTTGGACTATAAGCTTGTTGGATTTTTTTTGCGCCACGGGGATGGGGTGATAGGACCAAAGGGGGAGAGTCAGCCGGGTAACGACCCGGCTGATCGGGGTTTACCAGTCCATAATCTGGCGCAGTTGGGGAGTCAGCTCCCGGGCCATGGCGGCATGCTGGTCTTTGGTGGGGTGTGCATCGCTGTTATCGCCGGGGTGATGGCTTGAGCTTGCGTAAAAGACCCGGTTGCTGTGCAGTTGCTGCCGGGTTTCCCCTATATAGCTCACCAGGGCTGCCTTCTTGTCGCCGTTCAGGATAGCGCCTTCCGTCAGTACGATTGTCGCTTGCGGATGATTGTCCAGCAGGGTGCGAACAAAGCGGGTATAGGTGTTGATATAGGTTGCGCGATCCGGAATACCGGGGCTGAAATCGTTAGTGCCAATAGCACTGATAATCAGGTCGGGTTGATAGCGATGGTGATCCCATTGCGGAGCTTGACCAGTGTCACCCAGGGTGAACTGATAAAAATCCGGCAGGTTGGCATCATCGGTTTTGCCGTTCCAGCTGCGAATCAGTCCCCGCCCTCCCCAGCACACCAGCTGCACCTGGGCATCCAGGGCCTTGGCGGTGAGCATGCCGTAGGACTCGCGCGCATTCCACCAACGGGTGTTTTTGTCTTCACCGGCGACCCTGTCAATGGCCTCACCGCAGGTGACGGAATCGCCCAGGACAAGGATTTTTCGCTGTGGTAATACCGGCGCTGGCAAAAACTGTGTTCCGGTCAGCGTGAGTTGTTTAAGCGTAACCTGGCCATGCCAGTTTTCCGAGCGGTGGATAATCTCCACCCTGTGTTCACCACTGTTGGGGAAATGAAAGAGCTCAACAGTTTGCTGCTGTGCATCCAGTTTGATGCTTGTGGGTGGGTGGTTATCGATAATCACATCAATCCAGGAATTGCCGTTGCTGCTTTGCATCTCCGCGGTCAGGCGCGAGCCTGCGACAATTGTGGAAAGGCTAACGCCGGGATAACCAAAGGTGAGACTGGCATCGTCATTGATATGCGTGCGCCCCATAACCTGGATATGGGGATCGCTAGCGGCAATAGTGTGTGTGGATGACATAAGTGATTGCGTATTGTTGCAGGCAGACAGGAAATAAGATCCCGTCAATAACAGTATTGGAAAGAGCAATTTCATAAGGCATTACCCGACTGAATAGAAAGAAAGCGAAAGGGACAGCGGTTGTCTGTCCCCGCACAGCTGGGTGCTATTGCAGCAGCTTATGAATATCCGGAGTCATAGCCTCGGCCCAAATCTTATAGCCTGCAGGCGTCGGGTGGAGGAAGTCGGCCATGACCTCGGCAGCAATGGAGCCATCTTTTTGCAGGAACACGTGGCCATAATCCTTGAAGAAAATGGTTTTGTTATTGCCCAGTTTGCTAATAATGCTGTTCAATCGCTTTGCCTTGGCGCGATTAGGGGAGTCGGCTTTCTCATCGAACGGAAACACGGCATTTAATAAAATCCTGCTGTTTGGCCAGGCCAGTTGTAGTTGCTGTACCACACGGGTAATACCATCGGCCGCCTGCTCGGGGCTTTCCTGCAAATGTCCGAGGTTATTAACGCCAATCAGAACCACAATGAGTTTGGGGTGTAGTTGGCCAATGGTGCCGTGTTGCAGTCGCCACAACACATTGCCTGTGTGATCGGCGCCAATCGCAAAATTAGCAGCTTTTAACGGCGCGAAATGGGTCTGCCAGAGTTGCCAGTCCCAACCGGCGGTAATGGAGTCACCGATAAACAGCAAGTCGACCTGGTCGTGTTCGGCGATCAGGACATCTTCGGCGTGCATACGCTCCCAGGTGGCAACTGACATCCAGGGAAACTCCTGGGTGCGTTTGCTGGGGATGGTGCCGGGGAGGTTTTCACTGGCATTGCTGCCAAGTGCAGTAAATCCAAGTGAAAGTGCCAGTATAAAGGCGGAGAGCAAAGGTGCTGATAACATAGGAAAATGCCTGCTGAGCCAATATTATTTGTTGCCCCGGTGTTGCGCGATATATTCGCGCAAACATCATGGGGGCTGCCTGTTATTCAGCGGTTGTGTTTTGTGTGTCTACATTCCTTGCAGTATCAGTATTTATCAAATTTTCAAGCTTAGTCGTTCGTTGGCCGGATGCAAACTTTGCACACCGGCGATATTCAATACCAAATCCAGTAACTCATCCCAGGGCTCGGCGTTGCGCATGCCTTTAATGGCCTTATCGATGCCATTGGCTTTGCGCAACAACTGCTGTAACTGTGCGGGCTTCAATCGGTTGAGCGCGGCTTTTATCAGCGGTTGGCGCTTATCCCAGACACCAGCCTGCTTGGCTGCCCAATCAAAATGTTTTCCCTGTCCGACCGCTTGCGATACCTGGATCAGGATACGTATATCGCGCGTTATCGCCCAGAGGATAGTGATGGGTTCCGTGCCTTCTGTTTTCAGGCCGTGTAGCGTTTTTACCGCAGCGCGTGCATCGCCATGTAACGCCTTGTCCGTGAGGCCAAACACATCGTAGCGGGCGCTGTCTGCAACGGCTGATGCCATCAGCTCATAGTTGATGCGCCCCTGGTTGGCGAGCAACTTGAGTTTTTCAATTTCCTGTACGGCTGCCAGCAAATTGCCTTCGATCCGGGAGGCCAGTAGCTCAATCGCATCCGGGTCGGCTTGCAATCCGGCTTGCTGCAACCGCTGACCAATCCAGCGCGGCAAATTGCCTGCGGTAATCGGCCAAACCTGGATATGCTGTCCAGCATCTTCCAGGGCTTTAAACCATTTGCTTTTTTGCGCGGCACCGTCAAGTTTTTCGGTAACGATCAACAGTAAATTATCAGGAGCGGGAGATTGGGCATATTCCTGGAGGATTTTTCCTCCCTTGTCTCCCGGTTTGCCGCTGGGCATACGCAATTCAATAATCTTTTTTTCCGCAAAAAGTGACAAGCTGTTAGCGGCGCTTAATAACTGCCCCCACTCGAAATTGCTATCGGCATGATAGAGCTCGCGCTCGCCAAATCCCTGTTTGCGCGCAGCTGCGCGAATGCTATCGCAAGCCTCCTGGATTAACAGGGGCTCATCGCCAGATACCAGGTAAATCGGGGCCAGCTGTTTGGTCAGTGCGGCAGCGAGTTGTTCCGGGCGCAGCTTGGGCATGATGGTCAATTGGCCTTGGAGGCCGTTTTTTCCTGATAGGCAAGCACTTTGAGGCGGCGCAGGATTTGCTGGGCCAGGTCGCGATACATCTCGCGCAAAATCAACGCTTCTTCCTGTTCACTGTAGTTGGCCTGGTTAACCTCAAAGTTATAGGTTCGCGATATGCTGCCGCGTGTATTGGGGTTGGTGAGAATTTTGGCGGGACTGCGGATTTGGTAATCCACGGACAAAATCAGTTCATAGGCATTCACCAGGGCATCACTGCCAACGCCGGCAGCGCGCTTATCGGTTTTCACGTCTTTTAAATTCAGTGAATAGGCGCTGCTGTCACTTTTCACTTCGGTGAGGTTATAGGTGGGTAATTGTTGGCGTATAGCGTTCATCAGCGGACCATGGTTGTCCGTGCTGGTAATCACCAGCTTAAGTGGCTGGTTATACGCACTGGAGTTATCGGTTGTCTCTGAGCCGCGCAAATGCCAGCCACATGCACTCAGGGTGAACAGAAACAGGCAGGTGATAATTTTCTTCATAGCAACAACCATACAAAGGCGGACATCTGCCCGCCGTTTTATGTGTGTGCAGCCAATTAATTGGCCACAATATTGACTAGCTTGTTAGGTACAACAATCACTTTGCGCACAGTTACTCCTTCGAGGAATTTCTGCACATTTTCCTGTTGTACGGCTATCTGCTCCAACAACTCTTTAGGTGCGTCCACGGCGGCATCGATTTTACCGCGCAGTTTGCCGTTTACCTGTACCACCACTTCGATGGTGGAGCGCACCAGTGCACTTTCATCGAGTGTCGGCCAGGGCTGGTTAAGCGGAATACCGCTATTGCCCAGCTCAATCCACAGTGCCTGGGTGATGTGCGGCACAATGGGGGCGAGCAACAGTATGGCTGCTTCCAGTGCTTCGCGCTCTACCGCCAAACCTTGCGGGTTGGCGCGATCGGAGAGCTTGCTGGTTTCGTTGAGCAATTCCATGACGGCAGCAATCGCCGTGTTAAAGGTTTGGCGGCGACCGTAATCGTCACTGACTTTCTGGATAGTCTCGTGGGTTTTGCGGCGCAAATCTTTTTGCTGTTGTGGCAGGCTTGCTGCATCCAGCTTGCCCGGTGTGCCCGCGTTGATATGCCCTTCCACCGCCTTCCATAACCGACGCAGGAAACGACTCGCCCCTTCTACACCGGAATCACTCCACTCCAGGCTTTGCTCCGGCGGTGCGGCGAACATGGTGAACAGGCGCACGGTATCGGCGCCGTATTGGTTGATCACACTTTCCGGGTCAACACCGTTGGCTTTGGATTTGGACATTTTAATTACGCCGCCAAATTCCACCGCATCACCCGTGATTTTATGCTTGGCTGCAATGAAGCGCCCTTTGTCATCGCGCTCGATAACCACGTTTTCCGGTTCGATCCAGTTCTCTTTGCCTTCACTTTTAATGAAGAAGGATTCGGCATTTACCATGCCCTGGCAGAGCAGTCGCTCGAAAGGCTCGTCGCCACTGACCAGGCCTTCGTCGCGCATGAGTTTGTGGAAGAAGCGTGAGTAGAGCAGGTGCAAAATGGCGTGCTCGATGCCGCCCACGTATTGGTCAACGGGCAGCCAGTAATCGGCGGCGGCTTTGTTGATCATGCCATCGGTAAAATTCGGGCAGGTGTAGCGCGCGTAATACCAACTGGATTCCATAAAGGTATCGAAGGTATCCGTTTCACGCTCGACGTATTGACCATCCAGCTCATCTTTTTTCCATTCCGGGTCAGCTTTGATCGGCGACTGAACACCGTTCATCACCACCTCTTCCGGCAACAGGATCGGCAGCTTGTGCGCCGGCACTGGAATTTCACCACCCTCGGGTAAATTGAACATGGGAATAGGTGCACCCCAGTAGCGCTGACGTGACACCCCCCAATCGCGCAAACGGTAATTGGTTTTTACCCGGCCTTTGTTGGCCATTTCCAGGGTTGATGCAATGGCATCGAAGGCAGCGTTAAAATCGAGGCCATCGTATTCGCCGGAATTGACCAGCACACCCTTGTCGGTGAAAGCGGCTTGGCTTAAATCAATCGTTTCGCCGTTCTGTGGTGCAATAACCTGGGTAATCCCCAGATGGTATTTTTGCGCAAATTCGTAATCGCGCTGGTCGTGTGCCGGTACGGCCATCACCGCACCTGAACCGTAATCCATCAACACATAGTTGGCGACCCAGACCGCAACCGGTTCACCGGTGATGGGGTGCAAGGCTTTGATGCCGGTATCCATGCCTTTCTTTTCCATGGTCGCCATATCGGCTTCGGCGACCGATTGCACTTTGCAGTCGGCAATGAATTGTGCAAGCGCCGGGTTGCTGTCAGCCAGATACTTGGCAATCGGGTGCTCAGCGGCGAGGCTCACATAGGTCACGCCCATTAAAGTATCGGGGCGGGTGGTGTAGATGTCGAAGCTGGTGAACTCACCCACCGGCGATTGCAAATCGAAACGCATTTCCAGGCCGCGGCTTTTGCCGATCCAGTTGCGCTGCATGGTTTTGACTTGTTCTGGCCAGTTAGGCAGCTTGTCCAGATCGTTCAACAATTCTTCAGCGTAATCAGTGATCTTGATAAACCACTGGGGAATCTCCTTGCGCTCTACCAACGCACCGGAGCGCCAGCCGCGGCCATCGATCACCTGTTCATTGGCTAATACGGTTTGGTCGATGGGGTCCCAGTTCACGGTGGACATTTTTTTGTACACCAGACCCTTCTCATACAAGCGAGTAAAAAACCACTGCTCCCACTGGTAATACTCGGGTTTGCAGGTGGTGAGCTCGCGCGACCAGTCAAAGCCAAAGCCCAACTGCTTGAGCTGGTTGCGCATATGGTCGGTGTTGGAGTAGGTCCATTTGGCGGGGGCGGTGTTGTGCTTGAGGGCGGCGTTTTCCGCCGGCAGGCCGAAGGCATCCCAACCCATGGGGTGCAGTACGTTTTTGCCCTGCATGCGCTGGTAGCGGGCGATCACATCGGTAATGGTGTAGTTGCGCACATGGCCCATGTGCAGCTTGCCGCTGGGGTAGGGGAACATCGCCAGGCAGTAGAACTTTTCCTTGCCGGGGTCTTCTATAACGTTAAAGCTCTGGTGTTCTTCCCAGTACTGCTGGGCCTGGGCCTCGACTTCGGCGGGGTTGTACTGTTCTTGCATGGGGCGCTCTTGCATGGACGTGGACGGCCTATAATGAAGATGGAGTTCGGACAAAGGCGGTGATTATAGAGGCTGTACTGCCCACTGGGTACCACTATCTCGAGCGGCTCCCGATGCTGCTCACCCAACGGCCATAGGCCGAGGAGGTTTACCATGAAGCGCGACAATCCCTATCACTCAACTCCCATGGACTATCCCTTTAGCGCGGAGGAAACCGGTGCGCTGGCGGGGGTCCAGCAGGCCCTGGAACATGAGGTTGATGAGTTGGTCCGGCTGGAGTTGGCGGCTGAGCAGATGCTGGTGGAAGAGGTGGATCTGGCCAAAGCCTATCTTGAAGATGATTCCCAACATGTTTGGGCGGATTTGCGCGAAGGCTTGCAGCGTTGGGAGGTTGTCGCTGGCGAATGGCTGCTCAGTGCTGCCGACCCCAGCCGAGTCAATTGGCAACTCAACCACTGGTGGGGCGATGACGAGGTACATTTGCATTAACGTCGCGCCATAACACCCGGATGCGCTAACCTGCATACCGGCAGTGTTATGTCCGCGCCCTTATAACTATATTGTCCCGACAAGGGCCAAGGTGATGGCTTTTTGTATCCGGGATCTGGGGGGTAGCGCCCATCGGTCAATCCTGTTGTTATAACCTCTGACAATGAGATCATCCTATGCCTGCGAATTATCGCCAGCCGTGGTGCTGGCTTTGCCTGTTGTTTTCCCTGAGTGTGGTTCCCGATGCTATGAGCGCCCCCGATTCCCAATCCCGTCCGCAAGGTGCCATTTACCTGTGGGCAGAAAAGCCGCTGGTGGCACCCGACCGCGAACATGTCAAAGACCAGCGGGTCTACGCCGTTGATAATCCGAGTATGACGCCCTATTGGCCTGAGCCGGACAAGGCGAATGGCACCGCTGTGGTGATCTTTCCCGGTGGCGGCTATGTGCGCTTGGCGCTTAATAACGAGGGACATGGTGTCGCCAAGTGGTTTGCTGAGCGCGGTGTGGCGGCCTTTGTGGTTAAGTACCGGATGGTGGAATACGGTTTCCCGGCGCCGTTGCTGGATGGTTTACGCGCTGTTCGTTTGGTGCGCCAGAATGCATCTGACTGGGGTATTGCATTGGATAAGGTGGGTGTGATCGGCTTTTCAGCCGGTGGGCATCTGGCGGCCAGTGTCACTACACGCCATGACTTTACCGTTGACGATGGCGATCCCCTGGCCGCTATCAGCGCCCGCCCGGATTTCTCAATCCTGGGGTATCCCGTGATTACCCTCGAAGGAGCGGATGCCCACGCCGGTTCACGCAAGGCGCTGCTGGGGGAAAACCCTGATCCGGCACTGGTACATGAGAACTCCCTGCAACACCAGGTTACGGCAGAGGTACCCCCGGTATTCATGTTGCACGGTGCGGGAGACCAGTCTGTGCCGGTTACCAACAGCCTGGCATTTTTTACCGAGGTGCAGAAATTTAATAAACGTTCTGAACTGCATGTCTACCAGTCCAATATCCACGGTGTCGGGATGATTCAAGGGCAGGGAACAATTTCCAGTTGGCCGACGGCACTGGAGTTGTGGTTGAAACAGAATAATTTTCTCTACCCATAAAAGGTGCTGTGTAGGGATTGGCAACAATGGCGGTGACTACCAGTGATGCTGTAGGGCATTTATGGCCCCACAGCATAGTATTGAAGGGGAAGGTTACAGATTACTTGGTATATCACTCTCCCACAGGGGTTGATGCTGATTGCGGCGAAATGCCGTGATATGCCCACATCGCGCAAAATGGTTGTTGCTGATGTAAGGTGCACCTGGCTGGCTGATATTGCCCTCCCAGCCGGGGCCGCCGCTGATAAAGGATTTCAGTTCAAACCAGCCATCCAGGGTGCGCGAGCAATCCATTTCCACGTCCAGCATCCAATAATGGTCCCCCCATAGATTCAGCGGTGTTTCCCCATAGCCATCGATTTCTACTGTGCGCTTATTTCCCCAGCTTTGCGGCCAGAGATTGGTCGTCCAGTCCAGTGGTGAGCCCTGGGCGTTAGCGGATTGGTCATTTTCAGGGCCATACCAGTCCAGAAAGCTATCACCGGCTTTCCAGGGTACTGTTGTGCTGTTGCGCAGGTTCAGGTGGCGAATGGGGATAGCGCAGAGTTTGTTTTCCGGTGTGCACTGGATTCCCAAGGATTGGGCATGGTTGTGATCTATGCCACCGCGAACAAACAAATCCTGTCCCGATTGGGTGATCCCCTCAATAAAGACAATGGTTCGCTTCCAGGGGGTGGGTGGGGTGCCGTTGTCGAGTGGTTGGATTTGATATTGCAGGCTGTTGTCATTAAAGCGAATACGGTAATTGCCAGGGGCGGGGAGGCTGATGTCACTGCCATAGAGATCCGCCAGGCCGTCGCCCTGGTTGTCGCCGTAGTTGATTGACCAGTCGCCATACACATCAAACTTGAAACGGTAATCGCTGTTGGCAGCCTGGGTAATCTCTATTTCCCATAAGTTGTCAGCGACCAATTGCATACTGCTGGTACCCCATTGGTTCACATCGCCACGCAGGTAGACTTGCGGCAGGTTTGCCGCATAACCGCTGGTGTTGGTGTAGAGCAGGCGATTGGGTGAGTTGCTACCTGCGTCACCAATCAGGTTAAGGCTTGCCTGGTTGCGCAGGAATTCCCCAACTTCTGCTGGCGCAGCAGAGGGATGCGACTGCAGGTAGAGCGCTGCCGCCCCTGCGACATGGGGTGATGCCATGGAGGTGCCGCTGAGGATATTGGTGTCATTGGGGCCGCTATTCCAGGCGGCGGTAATACTTTCACCGGGAGCAAAGAGATCCAGGCAGCTCCCCCAGTTGGAAAAGCCTGCACGCATATCTGTCGCAGTGGTGGCGCCAACCGTAATGGCACTGGTTGCACCCGCAGGGGAATAATTGCAGGCATTGTCACTGTTATTGCCCGCCGCAACCACGACCGTGATGCCGGCAGCGACGGCGTTATCCACAGCGATATCTGCACTGTAAAAACTCCAGCCACTCAGGCTCATATTGATAAGCGCAGGACGCTGGTGGTTGGCGATGACCCATTCCAGCGCCGCAATAACGTAACTCCAGGGCGCGCTGTTAGAACAGTCGAATACCCGCACCGACCAGAGGTTAACGGCCTTGGCTACACCATAAAGGTTGCCACCAAGGGTGCCGGCCACATGGGTGCCGTGACCGGTACAATCCTCCAGCGCAGGCAGGTTGCCGGTAAAGCTGGCGCCGCCCCTGACTCTCCCGCCAAATTCGCTATGGTCGGCGCGAATACCCGAGTCGATGACGTAGGCGTGCACACCGGTGCCCGTCGTCTTGTAACTGTATTGGTTATTGAGCGGTAGCCGGCGCTGGTCAATGCGATCCAGTCCCCAGGTAGCGGGTGTCTGTATCAGACTGGGACTGGGTTGTTGATTCAGGTAGACCCGGCGATCCGCTTCAATAAAAGCGACTTGCGGGTTATTGGCCAGTTGCTCCAGAGCGGTATCCAGCGCCTGTGCCGAAGGGCTGCCATTGCTGCGGATTGTGAATCCCGGGAAGGTATGGGTGAATTGCTGCTCTATTGCAAATCCATGGGATTGGACTTGGGCGCTGGCCAGTGTGACCGAGGTTGTTTGTGTTCCCGGCCTAAGTACAACCACAAACTGGCCCGGGATGCGGTCCGGGTGTTCAAGCCCGTAAATCGGTGCCTTGGCCAGGCTATAGTTTCCCATCAGGCTGACCAGTAGCAGCCATAGGATGTGATAGTGGGTGACAGGTGTTAAAACAGGGAAAAGTCTGGCAAGCAGGATGAAAATGCGGTTGGTCAGGTTCATGGTTTGGCCCCCCAAGAGTCAAAAGTCCTTGTTCGAGTCCGGACACCACAAAGCCATGCTCCATGGCGGTCGGACGCTACAAGCGTTGTGCTTAACATCTTGTTTAAGGGCGCTGCTGATAGTGGGGCGGTTGTTACCGCTCTTTTGTTACTATTTGTATCGTTTGTATTATTCGTAAACCTCTGGCTGGTGGATTGCAAGTGAATTTTTTGTGCAGAATTCGTCTTATTAATCGCTTATTTTGCTAATTTTCGTGGATTTTAATGGTTTGATACCATTGGAATCGATTGTGTTACTGTAACTTTCACCTGGATTATTTGGGGCCGAGCCTGTGCGCTGGTCAGGTTTTAATCATCGTCGGCTTGTACTTTGCAGGGCCCTGGCATACAATCGCCGCCCCTGTAAATCGGGTATACGACGCTAGTCACAAACGTCCAGGCATGTCGCCGGGCTACTTCGTGTCGTCCAAGTGTGTATTGGAGCAACGCTAAATGAGCGCATACGCAATTTTTGAAAGCGGTGGCAAACAGCATCGCGTAGTTGTGGGTGAAACCCTCAAACTCGAAAAAATCGAATTCGCCACCGGTGGTACTGTTGAATTCAACAAGGTTTACCTGGTTGCCAATGGCGCCGACATCAAGATCGGTGCTCCTGTTGTGGATGGCGCTACCGTGACTGCGGAAGTGGTTAGCCACGGTCGTGCGGACAAGGTGAAAATCATCAAGTTCCGTCGTCGTAAGCATCACTTGAAGCGTCAAGGTCATCGTCAGTGGTTCACCGAAGTGAAAATCACTGCCATCAACGGTTAATCGAGGAGTAGAACATGGCTCACAAGAAAGGGGTTGGTAGTTCCCGTAACGGTCGCGATTCAGAAGCTAAACGACTGGGGGTTAAAGCCTTCGGCGGCGAGCTGGTTTCCGGCGGCAGCATCATCGTTCGTCAGCGCGGTACCAAGTTCCACGCGGGTGAAAACACAGGTCTGGGTAAAGACCACACTATCTACGCTAAAGTAGATGGTCGCGTTAAGTTTGAAGTGAAAGGCGCTTTCGGCCGTCAATACGTAAGCATTATCCCTGCTTAATATTGTCGCCGGAGTTCCGGGCGGACTGATTCAGTTGCCACACAACAATAAAAGCCCTGTCGTCTTGCGCCAGGGCTTTTGTTTTTCTACGAAATAGATTTAATTGATCCTGGTAAATTTTCCCTGCGGAGATAGCTGTGAAATTTGTAGATGAAGCCCCGATTTCTGTGGAGGCCGGCAAGGGTGGCAATGGTGCCCTGAGTTTCCGCAAGGAAAAATTTGTTGCCAAAGGTGGCCCCGATGGCGGTGATGGCGGTGATGGCGGCAGTGTATTTCTGGTTGCCGATGAAAACCTCAACACTCTCATTGATTACCGCTTTCAGCCCAAATATCGCGCGGAAGATGGTGAGAAGGGGGCCAGCAAGAATTGCACCGGTGCCAAAGGTGACGATTTACTCCTGCCTGTACCTGTGGGTACCACCGTCATTGATATGGATACCGAAGAGGTGTTTGGTGATTTGACCGAGCATGGCCAGCGGCTCAAAGTCGCCCAGGGCGGCTTTCATGGTCTGGGTAACACCCGCTTTAAATCCAGTACCAATCGCGTTCCGCGTAAAACCACACCGGGTACCGAAGGCGAAAAGCGCAATCTCAAGCTCGAATTAAAAGTATTGGCCGATGTGGGGATGTTGGGTTTGCCCAATGCCGGTAAATCCAGTTTCATTCGTGCCGTTAGCTCGGCCAAGCCTAAAGTGGCGGATTATCCGTTTACTACCCTGGTACCCAACCTGGGTGTTGTGAAAGTACAACAGCATCGCAGCTTTGTGATTGCGGATATCCCCGGCTTGATCGAGGGCGCATCGGAGGGGGCAGGTTTGGGGGTTCGCTTTCTCAAGCATTTGACCCGCTGCCGCCTGCTGTTACACATGGTAGATATGGCGCCGGTTGATGGCAGTAATCCGGTGGATAATGTGCGCGTTATTGCCAATGAGTTACAAAAGTTCAGCCCAACGCTGTCCAATCGCGATCGCTGGTTGTTATTAAACAAAATTGATCTGCTGCCCATTGATGAGGTAGAGGCACGTTGTGCGGCGGTTGTTAAGGAGCTGGAGTGGACCGGCCCGGTATTTCGTGTGTCAGCCTTGAAACACGAAGGCACGGCGGAGTTGAGTGGCAAAATCATGGATCATCTGGAGGCTATCTGGGAAGAAGAGCGTGAAAATCCGGATGCGCGCGCGCTGGAGCTGGAGCGGCAAAATCAAATGGCCGCAGAGGCGCGTGAACGTATTGAAGAATTGCGCGAAGCTCGCCGTCAGGCGCGACTGGCTGCGGGTGAAGATGACGACTTCAACGAAGATGATTACGATGTTGAAGTCATTTACGTTAATTATTAATTAACAATCCTTTCCAAAATAATGAGTGCTCAGGGCTTCATGAGTAAACGTGACATTATTCCCCAGGCAAAGCGCTGGGTTGTAAAAATTGGCAGTGCCTTGCTGACTGACGATGGCAAAGGTCTTGATGCCGTCGCTATTGCCGGTTGGGTAAAGCAAATGGCTGAGTTGCGCCAGCGGGGTATTGAGCTGGTGCTGGTGTCATCCGGTGCGGTGGCGGCGGGCATGCGTCGTTTGGGTTGGAGTTCTCGCCCGACAGAAATCCACCAATTGCAAGCGGCAGCAGCTGTTGGGCAGATGAGTTTGGTGCAAACCTATGAGGTGGAGTTCCAGCGCTATGGTCTGCTCACGGCACAAGTGCTGCTTGACCATGATGACCTTTCGTCGCGTCAACGTTACCTCAATGCGCGTTCTACATTAAAAACCCTGGTGAATTTACAGGTAGTGCCGGTCATCAATGAAAACGACACCGTAGTAACGGATGAAATCCGTTTTGGCGATAACGATACGCTTGGCGCCCTGGTGGCTAATTTGATTGATGCGGATTTATTGGTGATCCTCACTGATCAGAAAGGCATGTACGACAGCGATCCTCGCTCGAATCCCAGCGCACAACTGCTCAACGAAATTGCTGCGGCTGATCCTCGACTGGAACAAATGGCGGGTGGCGGTGGTGTGTTGGGGCGCGGGGGAATGATTACCAAAGTACGCGCTGCGCGTGTGGCGGCTCGCTCTGGTGCAGATACCATTATTGTGGGTGGCCGGATTGAGAATGCGTTACTGCGCATCGCCGAAGGGGAAAGTCTGGGGACTTTCCTGTGGGCTGAACAACAACCCCAGGCTGCCCGTAAGCGTTGGTTATCCGGTCAATTGCAAACCCGCGGCACCTTGGTGCTTGATGATGGTGCTGTACGTGTCGTGCGTGAGCAGGGCAAAAGCTTATTGCCTGTCGGTGTAAAAGAAGTACGCGGTGACTTTACCCGTGGTGATATGGTTATTTGCGTAGACCTGCAGGGCAGGGAAGTTGCTCGTGGCTTAGTGAATTACCACGCTGAAGAGGCTGCCAAAATTATTGGCAAACCCAGCAGCCAGATTGAGCAGATATTGGGTTATCGCGATGATAATGAATTAATACATCGGGATAATTTGGTGTTGAGCTGATACTCGGTTGCTATGTGTATGCCTGCCATTTTAACAAGCGGGCATACACATTTGTGGGCTTTGTTATTATTGCAGATTAAGCTGATTTACCGAAATAGTACGCTCATAAATTATATCACCAACAGGTTGAGGAGCTTTAATAGAAACCCTAACGCCGATTTGGCCAGCGGGAGATCCTTCGTCATTTGCTATAACACTAATGCTGATCTGTTGAGGGTCATCCATTGCTGTAAAAGGCCCCTTGGGGGAAATGGTTGCAGTAGCGTTTTTCAGGCCAGATGTATCAAGGCTGAGCTCAGTGCCTTGAGGGACTCCATTACCATTTTTATCTGCTAGCCAGAACCAGGTTGCTCCTGAGCCCCCTGCTGGCACCAAAATATTCTGGTCGATAAAAGGAAGGCGGCCAGTTGTGTTGTCAAACAACAGATTGTGGCTAGTCACAACAAGAACCAAATCTTGCCTTATGGTTACCTGTGCTTTGCTGCAGGTACCCTGCGCGGCTGATTCTTCACTGCACAGAATTCCATTATACATGCCATTGCTGGGGTCATATTCCTGATTATTATTAAAGTCAATAAACTCTTCGTTGGCATCACGAATACCGTTTTCATTTTTATCCAGATAAGCTTCGGCAAGGTCGTCGCAGGGAACCAGATCTGAGCCAGTTGGGATTTGAGAGGTTGAGAGAGGGGCATTAAGCGAGCAATTGCTATTTTCTTTTGAGAAAATATCGCGCTGAGTGTTATCGAAGCGACCGCTGCCATCACCATCGATATAGCTCTCGTTGCCAACCGCAGTGGCTAAAATAGTAGTTCTGCCTGCACGCTCCTTACGACATATGGCCAGTTCTGTACCTTGAAGTGAGAATCCGGAGTCGTTGACACAAAGAAGGCGATTGACTGAATAATCTGAACTATCGCGTTGAATTTGTGGGTTTTGACTGCGCCATACTACAGTACAAGCGCCTGCTGTATTCGTGTTGCAGCTGTCATCAATAGACCCACCTTCTGCCGTGAAGGCAATAGTGGTACCTTCCGGGGGCGGGTTATTAAATGCATCACCAAGTCTTGCGGTGATAGTGGACTCAACTCCCTGAATATCAAAACCTACAGGGTTGGTGACTGTTGCACCTAATGAAAAACTATCCTGATCAGGAATACCTGTCGAGATAACCAGTCGATCCGATTGAGTTGAAATACTGCCAGTTCTTGCCGTGACCCTGACGGAGGTGTGCACTGTTCCCGATTTTACTGTGGTAGTGGCATAGCCTTGGCGATCAGTTTTTGAGGCTGCTGTAGAGAGGGTGATCCCACCTGTGGTGTTGCTGAGGGAGAATTCGACATCTACATCTTTGATTGGGTCTTGATTGTTGTTGTTACTTAATACCTGAAAGCGAACAACAGAGGTCTCCTGTCCACCAGTTCCCGCAATGCCTACGAGGCTTGGTGTGGCATCAACAAATTTAATGCTGCCCACAGTACCCTGTTCAACATTAATGGTTGTCTGTGCCTCTTTTGTGACTTGATCAATCGTTGCGGTGGCGGTTATCAGGTCTGGGCCAACACAGCCTTTAGCTGTGTAAACAATCGTTGCTTCACCGCTGGTAGATGTGACAGTCTGAGCCGCAACTCCCAATTGGTCAGTCAGTACAGCTTCTCCAGCTGCTACACATTTAGAGTTAAATCTTACGGCAATATTACTGGTGACCAAGGTATTGGTGTCGCTGACAATATTTACAGTTAACGTAGTAGAGCCACCAGCGGAAAGCGTTTCTGAAAGTATCCCTATGCCGATTTGCCCGTTCACAAAACTGGTACCTGAGCCAAAGCCTATTTTTCTTGCAGTGACCGAGTCGACACTGGAGAAGGAGCTTGATCCGCTGGTATTTGTATCGCTTCCAGTGGATGAGTTGCCGGTACTGGATTTATACCCATCCAGCGGCGACGAATCCCCGCCGCCACACGCGCTAATCAGCAGGCTTAAGAGCGCTGCGCTTATCAATTTGGTTGTTGTTTGAATTTGCATGGTAATTTCCTAAGTTGCCTGGCTGCTAGCACCGGGAAGCAATCATCGTCGTCTACTGTTGTTAAGAGAGGGTGTGGACAACTGTGATAAACCGGATCAAGAGTCTGCCCTAAAGTCTTGAGTCTCGGGCATTTATCCTAAGGTTTTAGGCTAGCCTATCTCCGTCAATTGATAAAGCCTCAAGGTGTTAAAAAACGACCGCCTGGCGGGTGATTCGACCCTGTTTGTGCGTCTTTTGGCATTTCCGGTTGGGATAATTGCGGTGGTATGGCAGGCATTGCAAGCCACCTCGTCCTGTAATCGCTATAATCCGCGCCCCTGTTGTTTGCATGAGGCCATGGCTATGAATCTTCCTTCGCTTATCTTGAAACCCCAGGCGGATCGCCGCCTTAAGCTCGGTCACCTGTGGATATACAGTAACGAAGTAGATACAGAGCGTTCACCCTTAAAAAACTTTGCGATGGGACAGCAGGTGGTGGTGACATCAAATGCGGGTAAGCCCCTCGGCATCGCCTTGATGAACCCCAATGCACTGATCTGCGGACGTCTGGTAAATCGCGATCCTTCACATCCCCTCGATAAATCCCTCCTGGTTCATCGTATTAAGCAGGCATTGTCCTTGCGCGAGTTGGCGTTTGCTGAGCCGTATTACCGGTTGATCTATGGCGATTCCGACCTCCTGCCGGGATTGGTCGTGGACCGTTTTGGCGATTACTTGGTGGTACAGATTGCCTCGGCGGGGATGGAGCAGGTAAAGGACGCTATTGTGGAGGCGCTGGTACAGGTCATCAAGCCAGCGGGTGTTTTGTTGAGCAATGAACACAGCGCGCGCGTATTGGAAAATTTGCCAGAATACACCGAAGTAGCTTATGGCGAGATGCCGGAGGTTGTAGCACTGGTGGAGAATGGCGTGCGCTTTATGGCGCCCGTACAGGGAGGGCAAAAAACCGGTTGGTTCTACGATCACCGTGTGAACCGTGCCCAATTGCAGCAGTATGTGGCGGGTAAGCGAGTACTGGATGTCTTTTCCTATATTGGCGGCTGGGGTGTCCAGGCGGCAGTCGCAGGGGCACAGGAAGTTTTTTGTGTGGATGCTTCAACGGCAGCAACAGATGCCGTCCTGGAGAATGCCAGTGTGAATGGTGTTGCCGACAAAGTGGCGGCTATCCAGGGTAAGGCTATCGATGTACTCAAACAGTTAATTGCGGATCAGGAGCGTTTTGATGTGGTGGTGCTGGATCCGCCTGCCTTTATCAAAAAGCGCAAGGATCAAAAGGCCGGTGAGGCCGCCTACCGGCATATCAACGAGTTGGGAATGCGCTTGCTGGGGCGCGATGGCTTGCTGGTTTCTGCATCCTGTTCCATGCATCTGGCAAAGGATACCTTGCTGGACATTGTCCGCGCTTCCGGGCGTCACCTGGATCGACATGTACAAATTATCGGCCAGGGGGGCCAGGGGCCGGATCACCCGATTCACCCGGCTATCCCGGAGACCGACTACCTGAAGGCAGTGTTTGCCCGGGTTTATCTGGCTTAACCTGCTCAGAAATCACGGCAATCATCAGCGCAAGCTGATGATCGGCCATTCCCGCTGGTGGGCAATACTTATCAGACGCTCGTCCGGGTCTACGGCGACAGGGTGGCCCACTTGCTCCAACAGGGGTAAGTCGTTGATGGAGTCGCTGTAAAAATACGCCTCTCCCAAGTCGAAATCCTTTGCTTGTAACCACTCCTGCAGGCGCAGGACCTTACCATGCTGGAAGCTGGGTGTGCCCACATAGTTTCCGGTGTAGCGAGACCCGACCAGCTCCGGATCGGTCGCGATAATATCGTCCACCCCTAAATAGGTTGCAATCGGGCGAGTCACGAAGCCATTGGTGGCGGTGATGATCAATAGGTAGTCGCCCTTGGCGCGATGCTCACCCAGCAGGGCTTGTGCCTTGGGGAGTAACATAGGGGCAATATGGGTTGCCATGAACTCGCTATGCAATTGGGCCAGTTGCTCAAGGCTATGCTCAGTCAGCGGTTTCAGGGAAAACTTCAAATAAGCGTCTATATCCAGGGTGGCATTTTTGTAGTCCTGATAGAACTGGTCGTTGGCGCGCTTGTAGAGTTCGGCGTCTACTAGGCCCCTCTCTACCAGGAATTGTCCCCAGCTGTGGTCACTGTCTCCGGCGATTAACGTATTGTCCAGGTCAAAAATGGCTAGGTTCACAGCGGGGCTCCTCTCGCTAAAAGGTGGCTAGGATAGCGGTATGGGCGGGGCGGCTCAATTGCCGGGAATGAAGGAGTAAGGTTGGCGTAACATCTGTACATTCGCAGTTGCGGCTTTGGCTCATCCTGTTATAGTGCGGCCAATACCCGGTCGTGGAACATTGTCATAATGTCTTCACAACTTACTGAATTTGTAGGGAATAAGTCCCGTGATTGATGCTGACGGTTTTCGCCCCAATGTGGGCATTATCCTGACCAACCATCAGGGGCAGTTGTTATGGGCGCGGCGAGTCGGTGGTCAGGATGCCTGGCAATTTCCCCAGGGGGGGATTAATGCCCACGAATCACCAGAGCAGGCACTTTACCGCGAACTGCACGAAGAAGTAGGGTTATATCCGCAGGATGTGGAAATCCTGGCCTGTACCCGGGGGTGGCTGCGCTATCGGCTTCCTCACAGGTTAGTGCGCCATAATTCATTGCCTTTGTGTGTCGGACAGAAACAGAAATGGTTTTTATTGCGTCTATTAAGTGATGATGCCCGTGTGTGCCTGGAAAACGGCGGACGGGCAGAGTTTGATGATTGGCGCTGGGTAAGCTACTGGTATCCGCTGGGTAAGGTGGTGGCTTTCAAACGTGATGTCTATCGGCGTGCGCTCAGGGAATTATCATTGGCACATGCGCAACTCGAAAATAGTAATCGCAAGGAGCTTTCAAGGGGCTGATTCCACAGCCATTTGACGACAACAACAAAGAACTCATTCATGCTCAACTCACTGCGTTCCATCGTCCAGGAAGTTAATGCCGCGCGCGATATGAAAAGCGCGCTGGTGATTATTGTTACACGTGTAAAACAGGCGATGAAAACCCAGGTGTGTTCGGTATACCTGCGCGATGCCCAGGGCGACTATGTGTTAATGGCTACCGATGGCCTCAACGCCAGCGCGGTAGGGCAGGTGCGCCTGGCGGCCGGTGAAGGACTTGTCGGGCGTGTAGTCGTGCGCGAGGAGCCGATTAACCTCGAACATGCTGAGGCTCACCCCAGTTATCAATATTTTCCGGAAACCGGTGAAGAGCGCTATAGCTCTTTCCTGGGCGTTCCCATCATTCACCACCGCAAGGTTCTCGGTGTCCTGGTTGTACAGCAGATAGAGCAGCGCCGCTTCGATGAAGGTGAAGAAGCGTTCCTGGTGACTATGTCAGCACAGCTGGCGGGTGTCATTGCCCATGCTGAGGCGACCGGGGTCGTGGTAGCGCCCGGCGAAAAAGCAACCCAGGCCAAGTTTGCCGGTGTTTCCGGGGCTCCTGGCGTGGCTGTTGGTCAAGCAGTGATTATTTCACCGCTGGCTGATTTGCGTTCTGTTCCCTATCAGGCCTGTAAAGATGTTGATGAAGAACTGGCATTCTTCCACCGTTCGCTGGCAGCTGTACGGGAAGATATCAAGTCCTTGGGGTCACAGCTCAAGTCGCGCATTAACCGCGAGGAGCAGGCGCTGTTCGACGCCTATTTAGCGATGCTTGATGATGCCTCTCTAGGGGGAGAAGTGAGTGAACGTATCCGCAAAGGTGCCGTAGCTGCTTATGCCTGGAGTGAGGTGATTCTTGAGCACGAATCTATCTTCAACAGCATGAGCGACCCCTATTTACGTGAGCGCGCTGCCGACTTGCGTGATCTTGGGCGACGCGTGCTGGCGTATTTGCAAGAGTCCAATCAAAAAACGCGAATCTATCCGGATAAAACGGTATTGATCGGCGAAGAGCTGACAGCATCCATGTTGGGTGAGGTCCCCAAGGAAAAATTGGTAGGCCTGGTGTCTGTACTGGGCTCCAGCAACTCCCATGTGGCAATTTTGGCGCGTGCCATGGATATTCCTACGGTCATGGGGGCCGTAGACCTGCCCTTTACCCAGTTGGAAGGCCGCCAGGTCATTGTTGATGGCTATAAGGGCAATGTTTATAGCGACCCGAGTGACAACCTGCTTAAGCAGTACGAAGCCATCGAGCTGGAAGAGCAAGCGATTGTCAAAGGGCTGGAGGCGCTTAAGGATCTGCCTTGTGAAACCCTTGATCATTATCGTTTACCCCTGTTTGTCAATACGGGACTGATGGCGGATGTCGTTCGTTCGCTAGAGCGCGGTGCAGAGGGCGTTGGCCTCTATCGCACCGAAGTTCCCTTCCTGTTGCGCGATCGCTTCCCCAGTGAAGAGGAGCAGCGCGCGATTTATCGCGAGCAGCTAGGGGCGTTTGCGCCGCACATGGTGACTATGCGCACCCTGGATATCGGAGGGGATAAGGCCTTACCCTATTTTCCAATTGAGGAGGACAATCCCTTTCTTGGTTGGCGGGGTATCCGGGTCACCCTGGATCACCCCGAGATATTCTTGTCCCAAATACGTGCGATGATCAAAGCCAGTGAGGGGCTTGATAACCTGCGTATACTCCTGCCAATGATTACCAATGTGCATGAGGTCGATGCTTCTAAAGCGCTCATTCATCGTGTTTACAGCGAACTCGTCGAAGAGGGTTATAGCGTAAAAGTGCCGCAGATTGGCGCTATGGTTGAGGTGCCTGCCGCGGTTTATCAGGCGCGTGAACTATCCAAAAAAGTAGATTTCCTGTCGGTAGGTAGTAATGACCTAACGCAGTATTTATTGGCGGTGGATCGCAACAATGTCCAGGTGGCGGGACTTTACCAGGCTTACCATCCCGCTGTGTTGCAGGCGCTTCAGCATGTGGTTGATGCCGGTCATGCCGAGCAGGTCAGTGTGAGTATCTGTGGCGAGCTGGCGGGCGATCCCGGCGCTGCCATATTGCTGATGGCAATGGGGTATGATGTGTTGTCCATGAGTGCAACCAATCTTCCCAAGGTGAAATCCGTGATTCGCAATATAACCCTGGTCCAGGCAAAGGAACTATTGGCTGAGGTTATGCAAATGGCCTACGCAGAGCAGATTCAGGCGCGGGTCAATCGAGCCTTGCGCGAGGCGGGAGTCACTCGCCTGATGCGCACAGCAGTAACGGATGAGGCGAGCTAGCTCCGTTACCTATTTGTCATCTTTCTTTTATATCGTGCCGGGCCGGTAACCCCGTCCCCAGATAGGTTGTGTTTTATGTTGAGCTACCCGGATATCAATCCCATTGCCCTCAGTATTCCCGGCTTTGAGCTTATGGGCAGGGACTTTGGTCCGTTTAATGTCCACTGGTATGGCATCATGTACCTGTGTGCCTTTGCCAGCGCATGGGCATTGGCAGTTTATCGCGCAAGGCGTCCCGGTTCGGTGATTACTGTCCCCCAGGTTGAAAATCTGATTACCTACGGTGCTTTCGGCGTCATCATTGGGGGGCGTTGCGGGTATGTCTTTTTCTACGGGTTTGATCAATTCCTTGCTGACCCCTTGTGGTTAGTGCGTATTTGGGAAGGTGGTATGTCCTTCCATGGCGGGTTGATTGGTGTCATTGTCGCTATGCTGATTTACGCCCGTCGCCTGAAGATTTCCTACCTTAAGCTGATGGATTTTGTTGCGCCTATTGTCCCCTTGGGATTGGGGTTTGGTCGGTTGGGTAATTTTATTGGTCAGGAACTTTGGGGGCGAGTCAGCGATGCACCCTGGGCTATGGTATTTCCCAAGGCGATGGATCCGGCGGGGATCGCGCGGCATCCGAGCCAGCTCTATCAGGCTTTCCTTGAAGGGCTGGTGCTGTTTTTGATTGTTTTCTGGTTTTCTTCCCGTCCGCGCCCACGGGCTGCCGTGTGCGGGGTATTCCTGGTGTTTTATGCCATCTTCCGCTTTTCTGTTGAGTTCGTACGCGAGCCGGATGAAGGCGTGGGGTTTGTTTTGTTGGGGTGGATGACCCGTGGGCAAGAGCTCTGTATTCCCATGTTCTTGCTGGGTATAGGGCTGCTGGTTTATGCCTATATATATAGTCCTGATAAAGTGGTGTCCGGCACGGGTAAAAACTGATTACCGCCTGTGTGAATGTCTGTCGTCTTTAGGTTTTGAAACAAATGAAACAATATCTGGATCTTATGCGCGATGTGGTAGAGAACGGTGTGACCCGTGGTGACCGCACAGGCACAGGTACTCGCTCGGTGTTTGGGCGCCAGTTACGCTTTGATCTCGCGCGTGGTTTTCCTTTGGTGACAACCAAAACCGTTCATCTTAAAAGTGTCATCGTGGAGCTGTTGTGGTTTTTGCAAGGTCGCACGGATGTTACCTGGCTGCAGGAAAGGGGATGTAGTATCTGGAATGAGTGGGCCGCCGAGAGCGGTGATCTTGGGCCGGTGTATGGGAAACAGTGGCGCAGCTGGGCTTGTCCGGATGGCTCCACGATTGACCAGATCAGCCAGGTTATTGAGCAGATTAAGGCCAAGCCCAATTCGCGCCGTTTGATCGTCAGCGCCTGGAACCCTGCAGACTTGCCGGATGAGGCCCTGAGCCCACAAGAGAATGTACGACAGGGGCGTATGGCGTTGGCAGCTTGCCATACGTTATTTCAGTTTTATGTGGCGGATGGAAAATTATCTTGCCAGCTTTATCAGCGCAGTGCGGATTTATTTCTTGGTGTACCTTTCAATATTGCCAGCTATGCTCTGCTAACGCACATGATTGCGCAACAATGTGATTTGGGTGTGGGAGATTTTGTTCACACCTTTGGTGATTGCCATCTTTACAACAATCACATCACCGATGACATAGTTTACGAACAATTAACACGGGAACCGAGAAATTTGCCTAGACTGATTATCCGTCGTCGTCCGTCGTCGATATTTGATTACGAACTGGAAGATTTTGAGTTTGAGGGTTACCAGCCTTATCCACGAATTGCTGCCCCAATAGCAGTCTAGGCAATTTCGGAGGCTGGTTTCATGCAAGTTGCTCTAATAGTTGCTGCTGCTGCCAATGGCATTATAGGTCGTGATAATCAGTTGCCATGGCACCTTCCCCAGGATCTCAAGTACTTCAAAGCCACCACCATGGGTAAGCCGGTGATTATGGGTCGTAAAACCTATGAGTCCATTGGCAAGCCGTTACCTGGGCGACCCAATATTGTGGTAACGCGCAATCCGTTATGGCGTGCGACTGAGGGCGTAAAGCTGGCGGGTAGCCTGGAAGAGGCATTGGCCCATGCCGAAGAACTGATAGCAGATTCGCCGGACTTGCTGCCAGAGGCAATGGTTATCGGTGGCGCAGAGATTTATCGCTCAGCTCTACCGCTGGCGAGTCGTGTCTACCTGACTCGTGTCGATGTTCAGGTGGATGGCGATGCATTCTTCCCGGTTTTGGATGAGGGGGAGTGGCAATTGGCCAGCTCTCGGGATGGTGAAAAAAATGCGGCACTTCCGCATCGTTTTCTTGTCTATGACCGATTGGCTAATAAGTAGTCGTCAATAACCAAATATTCTTGAAAATGGGAAAAAATCTCTCATTTTTAGGTGAAGAATAGATTTGTGTTACTGGCAGGCGTGTTACTTTTTAAATTTTGTTACCTGTTTGATACCAAAATACACACGTACAAGGCTTTTGGATAAATCATTGGAAGTGAGCTATGTCGCTTATTACAATGCCGCAGTTCTTAGCTGCCTCCTTGAGGCTACGTGGATAACGTGTCCGTGGCAGCTTGCTGTCACAAACTCAATTGATTGAATACCCGAGTTGGGGGGATTATGAAAAATCAGCGATTGAAAGCCGTGGCTGTGTCCACAGTGCTTTCTGCCAGCGCGCTTATGGGTAGCGTTGCTATGGCAGATCAAACCCTGGATGCAGTGCTTCAGGTGGGTCAGGCAAAAACTACTCTGGCTCAGGATTCTCAAAAACGTATTGATCGTTTGGCTCAGGAAACTGATGAGCTGACGCAACAATTCAAACAACAAAACAAGCTGATTGAAGACCTGCGTGTATTCAATGCCCAAATGGAAAAACAAGTTGCCAAGCAATTGGAAGTTGTTAGCGATTTGGAGCAATCAATTGAAAAAGTAACTGTCATCGAGCGTCAGATTCAGCCGCTTATTTTCCGCATGCTGGATAGCCTGGATCAGTTCGTAAGCCTTGATAAGCCTTTCGATGTACAAGAGCGTAAGGATCGTATCCAGTCTCTGCGTAACAACCAGGATCGCGCGGATATCTCCGTGTCCGAGAAATTCCGCCAGGTTCTTGAGGCCTACAAAATCGAATCTGCATATGGTTCGACTATTGAAGCCTATAAAGATACGTTGAATGTCAATGGACAAGAGCGCGAAGTTAACGTTCTGCGTGTTGGCCGTATTTCTCTGATGTATCAAACTACCGATGCAAAAGAGTCCGGTGCCTATGATCCGACTGCCAAAGAGTGGATCGCCCTGGATAGCTCATACAATAGCCGTATCCTGAAAGGGTTGCGTATTGCACGTGACCAGGCATCAAAAGATATTATGGTTATGCGTGTACAAGCGCCGGAGGCAGCACAATGAAAATGAAGTTTGTAAAAAGCTGTCTGTTTGCTGCAGCGGCTGGTTTGCTGGCATCCAGTTTTGCGATGGCGCAAGAAAAAGCAGCAACGCTTGATCAGCTGTTGGACATGGTAAAAAAGTCACAAGTCAGTGAGTCCGCAGAGCACAAGCAACGCGAAGCTGAGTTTGCTCGTGATAAAGCTAACCAAGCCAATTTGCTGGCTCAGGCCAAAGCAACGCGTCAGGCGGAAGAGGCTCGCTCTGCCGCGCTTGAGAAAAAATACGCAGAGCAGCAACTGCTGGTGAGTCAAAAGAGAGCTCAGCTGAATGAGCGTCTTGGCTCTATGCGTGAGTTGTTTGGTCACCTGACTGCTACAGCAGGGGATTTGCGCGCGACATTGGATACTTCTCTGGTCAGTGCTCAATACCCGAATCGCGGTGACTTCCTGGAAGCGTTGATTGAGAAAATGAATGGCAGTACCAAGCTGCCAGACATCGAAGAAATCGAGCGCCTTTGGTATGAAATCCAGCGCGAAATGGTTGAGAGTGGTCGTGTTGTAAAATTCAATGCCAATGTTATTAAACCCAGTGGTGAACAAACTTCTCAGGAAGTGGTTCGCGTAGGTACCTACAACCTGGTTTCTGATGGCAAATACCTGACATTTGATGGCTCCAAGGTTCAGGAACTGCCGCGTCAGCCAAGTGCCCATCTGGCTGGTGCTCAAGCGCTGCAAAACGCTGCTCCCGGATCAGGTACTGTTGATTTCGGTGTGGATCCAACAGGTCCTGCGGGTGGTCAGTTGCTTACTGCATTGATCGATACCCCTACTTTCCTTGAGCGTGTTGATCAGGGCGGTGCTGTAGGTTATGTGATCGTTGTTATCGGTATCTTTGGTGTGCTGCTTGGTTTCTGGCGCATCCTGGTACTCTTTACCGTGTCCGGTAAAGTTAAAGCACAGCTCAAGTCGCAGAAGCCCAGCACCAATAACCCATTGGGCCGTGTATTAAAAGTTGCAGAAGAAAATGCCAAGGTTGATACAGAAACTCTTGAGCTTAAGTTGGAAGAGGCAGTTCTTAAAGAGCGTCCCGCCATCGAAAGCGGTCTGGCTATCTTGAAAATTATCGCTGCAGTAGCTCCTCTGCTGGGTCTGTTGGGTACCGTAACCGGTATGATCGAAACCTTCCAGGCAATCACTATCTTCGGTGCTGGCGACCCCAAAAACATGGCTGGCGGTATCTCCGCGGCATTGGTAACCACAGTGCAAGGTCTGGTAGTGGCTATTCCTGTCGTACTGATGCATACCTTGGTAAATACTCGTGCCAAAGCGGTTATCCAGGTTCTCGACGAGCAAACTACTGGCATCATTGCAGAGAACTCTGAACGTAGTCATAAGGCGTAGAGGAGATAACTCATGCAGGCTTTAACGGAAGCATTTGCTGCCATTGGAGCCTTTATGGATCAGGGCGGTCCGGTAATGTATGCCATTGCCGCCCTTACCTTTGTAATGTGGGCTCTTGTTTTTGAAAGAGTTTGGTATTTCAGAGGCGGTCTAAAAGGCGATGTTCAGCAAGCATTATCCTCATGGGAAAAGCGCCCAGAGCGCAAATCCTGGAATGCTCACCAAATCCGTGCTGCCATGGTTTCCCGTATGTCAGCAAAGATCAACCAGAACATGGATATGATCACCACCCTTATCGCACTCTGTCCATTGATGGGGCTGTTGGGAACGGTGACTGGTATGATTGAAGTGTTTAGTGTGCTTTCTCTAACAGGCGGTGGCGACGCAAAGCAAATGGCTGGCGGTGTATCACGTGCAACAATTCCCACGATGTCAGGCATGGTGGCAGCCATTTCGGGTCTGTTTGCCAATACTTACCTGACTCGTGTTGCAGAGCGCGAAGATCGTCTGTTTGCTGACCATCTGACCATGGATCATTAATTAAGTCGTCGCTTAATGTTTAACCTGTAATAAAGAGATGTCCCATGAGCAGGAACAATGCTAAACAAGACGAAGAAGCTCAGGCAATTGACTTGACGCCCATGTTGGACGTTGTGTTCATTATGCTGATCTTCTTCATCGTCACTGCTACCTTTATTAAGGAAACTGGTAAAGAGGTTACTCGCCCTGAAGCGACTACCGCAGATGACAAAAAGAACGCGACTATTCTCGTCGCCGTCGGTGCCGATAATGAAATCTGGATTGACAAGAAAAAGGTTGATCCGCGTGGTGTTCGTCAGGTAATTGAGCGTATGCGCGCAGACAACCCCAAGGGTGGTGTTTCTATCCAGGCGGATACAGCATCACGTATTGAGTTCGTATTGGAAGTTGCTGACGCTGCGCGTGAAGCCGGCGTTACCGATGTGTCAGTCTCTACGCCGAAGAAATAGTAGCTATGAACTTTGCAAAAGTAAGTTTGTCCGGCCTTTTGGGTTTGATAACCACTCTGTTGCTTCTCTATGTTATGTACCAATTGGTTAATAACGAAATGAAGCCTCAGGAAGCCAAGGCCGCTGTGAAGATTCCGGATATTCGTATGCCGGATACCAAGATCGAAACTCGTTTCGAAGACGCAAAGCCAGAGAAACCCCAGGAGCCGGATGCCCCACCGCCGGAAATATTGGAGCCTCAGTTTGATACTCCGGAGATTAGTGCAGAGTCCCTGAATATGCAGGTTCCGATAGCGAATACTGGTATTGAAGTGGGGGCAGGTGCCTTGGCTTTCAGTGAGGGTGAATACCTCCCGATTGTAAAAGTGCCGCCAGAATATCCCAGTACTGCGCTCTCACGTGGCATAGAAGGTTTCTGTACGGTGGTATATACCGTAACTGAAACGGGTAGTACACGTGATCCGGAGCCGATTCCCGGCGAATGTGTTACAAAAGATGGCAAACCTACTACTGTATTCAATCGCGCGTCTGTAAGAGCTGCATTGAAGTTCAAGTACAAGCCGAAAGTGGTTGACGGCAAACCAGTAGAGGTTCCCGGTGTTAAAAACCGATTCACTTATGAGTTGGCTAAGTAAGGAGTAAAGAAATGAGACAAGTTATACCTGCCGTTTCTCTTGCCCTTAACAAGTCATTGCTGGCAGCGTTATTGGTTGCCAGCCCCTTGGTGGTATCTACAGTAGCCAAGCATTTCGCTCCTGAATCTGCTCTGGCAAGTGTATCCGCGGTGCAAGCGCAAGTAACGGCTAAAAATAAGCATGCAAATGAGCAGCGCAAGTTTCCTAACCTCTCTGAGGCGTTCGGTAAGCGTATTCAGGAAGCTGCTAACGCATTACAGCCACCAGAGGAAAGTAAGGCCCAGCCAGACCCTCGCAAAGCCTTGCAAATTTTGGGTGAACTGAGTGCTAAAGGTAATCTGAATGCCTATGAGCAAGTGTTGCTTAACCAGTACACTGGCTATGCTCATTTGGGTGCAGAGAACTATCCCAAGGCAATAGAAAGCTTTAATAAGATGCTGACTCTTGTCCCCAATATGCCTGTGGCGACAGAAGCGCAGACTTATTTGACACTGGGGCAACTCTATTCTGCTCAGGATAATCCCAGGAAAGCGCTCGAGCTTTTGTTAAAGTGGACAGAATACGTTGACTCTTTAAGACCTGAACAGCAATACATGTTCGCCAGTCTTTACTATCAACTGGAAGATAACCGCAATTCTCTGTTGAATATTAATGAGGCTGTTAAAAATCAGGAAGCAACTGGAAAAGTGCCAATTGAATCCTGGTATTTGCTGCAGCGCGGTTTGTATTTTGATAAAGAAGACTACAAGAGTGGTTTGGTTGTTCTTGAAAAGTTGATCAAGCACTATCCCAAAGCACAGTACTGGCGACAGGCTTCTCAGGTTTATCGCATGATGAATCGCGAGAAGGATGCCCTTGCTGCGATGGAGGCTTGCTATCTGCTGAATGGACTTGAGAGCGAGAAAGATTTGCTCAACCTCGCGTACATGTTCCTTGAGGCAGAGGTTCCTTACAAAGCCGCCAAAGTGCTTAATCGCGGTATTTATGAAACCAAGAAAGTTGAGCCATCCGCCAAGAACTTGAAGTTGTTAGCGGACTCCTGGCGCCTGGCGCAGAATGTCAGAAACTCTTTGACTGAGTACGAAAAGGCGGCAGCCAAGTCTACTGACGGTGAATTAATTATCGGTTTGGCGGGGGCTTACCTTGCTAACGATAATTATAAGGATGCATCCAAGTGGGGACGTGATGCCCTGCGGAAAGGTGGTATCAAGCGCGTTGACCTTGCTAATTTTACCGTTGCACAAGCTGAGCTTGAGATGAAGAACTATGATGAAGCTATCAAGTTCTTCAAAGAAGCGGGAAAAGATGCTCGTAGTAGTAAGGTTGCCAATCAATGGGCAACCTACGCCGAGAAAGAAAAAGAAAAGGCAGAACTTGCCAAGCGTGGTATCTGATTTAACGGGATATCGCATGTTATAAAACAAAAGGCCGGTAGAAATACCGGCCTTTTGTTTTGGTCAGAAGATTAAAATATTTAATGCTGCATATTTAATCAATAATGGATGTTGATCATAGGGCCCTTCCTTGAGCTGTATAAGTTCAAGCCTGGCTTAATCCAATTTACTCAGATCACGCACGGCACCCTTGTCCGCACTGGTGGCAAGCATGGCATAAGCTTTCAACGATGCACTGACTTTGCGTGGACGAGCTTCTATCGGCTTCCAGGCTTTATTGCCCTTGGCTGCCATAGCGTCACGGCGCTCAGCCAGTTCCTGGTTGCTCAACTTAACATTAATGCTGCGATTGGGGATGTCGATATGGATGATGTCGCCTGTCTCAACCAGACCAATAGCACCGCCTGCAGCAGCTTCGGGAGATACATGGCCAATTGAGAGGCCAGATGTACCACCGGAGAAGCGTCCGTCTGTCAGCAGGGCACAGGCTTTACCCAAACCCTGGGATTTGAGGTAGCTGGTGGGATAGAGCATTTCCTGCATGCCTGGACCACCGCGGGGCCCTTCGTAGCGAATCACTACCACATCGCCTGCTTTGACCTTGCCATCCAGAATATCTTTAACGGCTTGGTCCTGGCTTTCCACGACATAGGCGGGACCTTCAAATACCCAGATGCTCTCATCTACACCAGAGGTTTTTACAACGCAGCCGTCGAGAGCGATATTGCCCCGGAGTACCGCCAATCCACCTTCTTTGGAATAGGCGTGTTCAACCGAGCGGATACAGCCTTCCACTCGGTCTGCATCCAGTGTTGGCCAGCGGGTTGCCTGGCTAAAGGCAACCTGGGTGGGAATACCTGCCGGGCCAGCGCGGTAGAAGGTGGCGACAGCATCGGAGCCGGTGCTGATGATGTCCCATTGATCCAGCCCTTCCTGCAGGGTTTTGCTGTGTACAGTGGGAACCTGGTTGTGCAACAGGCCGCCGCGGTTTAGCTCTGCCAGAATGCCAACAACGCCGCCGGCGCGGTGCACATCTTCCATGTGGTATTTCTGGGTATTGGGGGCAACTTTGCACAGCTGGGGTACTTTGCGGCTCAGGCGGTCGATATCCGTCATAGTGAAGGGCACGCCACCTTCCTGGGCTGCTGCCAGTAGGTGCAGGATGGTATTGGTAGAGCCGCCCATGGCGATGTCCAGGGCCATAGCGTTTTCGAAGGCTTCGAAGGTTGCAATAGCGCGAGGCAACACACTCGCGTCATCTTGTTCGTAATAACGCTTGGTGATTTCTACGATGCGGCGACCGGCTTCAAGGAACAGCTGTTCGCGGTCGGCGTGGGTGGCCAGGAGTGAACCATTGCCGGGCAGGGAAAGCCCCAGGGCCTCGGTCAGGCAGTTCATGGAGTTGGCGGTGAACATTCCGGAGCATGAGCCACAGGTAGGGCAGGCTGAACGCTCATAGGCTTCCACTTGTTCATCACTGGCATTTTTGTCGGTACCAATCACAATCGCATCAACCAGATCGAGCTTGTGTTCTGCCAAACGGGTTTTGCCTGCTTCCATCGGACCACCGGAAACAAAAATAACTGGAATATTGAGGCGCATGGCGGCCATCAACATCCCAGGGGTGATCTTGTCGCAGTTGGAAATACACACCAGTGCATCGGCACAGTGGGCATTGACCATGTATTCCACCGAGTCGGCGATGATATCGCGGCTGGGCAGGCTGTAGAGCATGCCGTCGTGACCCATGGCGATACCGTCATCGACGGCGATGGTGTTGAATTCTTTGGCGACGCCGCCAGCTTTTTCAATTTCGCGTGCAACCAGCTGACCGAGGTCTTTCAGGTGGACATGGCCGGGGACAAATTGGGTAAAGGAGTTGGCGACAGCGATGATGGGCTTTTGGAAGTCCTCATCCTTCATTCCTGTCGCGCGCCACAGGGCGCGGGCACCGGCCATATTACGGCCCGATGTCGTGGTTTTGGAGCGGTAAACCGGCATAACTGACCTCGATTCTTGGAATAGCGGCTAACAGAGGGCTTCTATAATAACAGATGGCCTCCGGCAGCCGCAGTAGGATTCGCGATCAGGGCAATTAACCTATAAGCAGGGAATTTATTGGATGTTGAACTTCTATAGGCAGTCCAGTTGCATAATGGTGATCGGTGTATCGCGATATACCTCTTTGCTGAGGGGTTTCCAGCCGAGTTTGCTATAAAAGACTTCTTGATCGGGAGTGAACAGATAAAGGTGTGGCCATTGGCTGGATGCTGCCAGTGCCATAATTGCTTTTACCAGCGCACTGCCCAGGCCGCGACCACGCTGGTCATTGCGCACAAAGACATTGGCAAGCCAGGGGCTGAGTTCCGGTTTGTTATCCATGTCTGCGGCAATTAACGCGGCAGAGCCGAGGACCTTATCGTTTTCCACGGCAATTAACAGGGTCGGGATGGTGGCCTCACCAAGATAGGCCCGCATTTTGTCGATGCGATCGGCGAGGGTTTCTCCGGGGTTTAAATAGCCCCACTCTTCATGATGCCAGCGCGCCAGTGTGGGTAAGTGTTCGGGGGCGCTGCGCAGGTCAATAATGTCCATGGTCAAACAAGAGATTTAATAAAAATTTTTGAATTGCGTTGATAGTTGTAGAGCAATTGCCGCTGTACCGGTAAATCGTCCAGTTTTCCCTGCATAAAACCCTGCTCAATAAACCAGTGTGCTGTTTGGGTGGTGAGTAAAAACAGCTGTTTGATTTTTTGCTTGCGTGCCTGGTGTTCAACTTGTTGGAGCAACAGCGCAGCCCGACCGCCTTTGCGATAGTCCGGATGGGTGGCAACACAGGAAAGTTCAGCCGTATCCCCATAGGGATAAAGTGCTGCACAGGCGATGATGGCACCGTCTTTTTCCATGACATGGAATTTACTGATCTCGGTTTCGAGGACTTCGCGCGAGCGGCGTACCAGGATGCCCTCCTCCTCCAGCGGACGAATCAATTCAAGGATACCGCCAACATCGTCAATAGTGGCAGAGCGCAATTGCTCGTAATGGCCCGAATAGATCATAGTGCCCAGGCCATCGCGTGTGAAAAGCTCGGTGAGCAGGGCACCGTCGGTGGTATAGCTCACCAGTTGCGCACGCGGTACGCCTTGCAGGCAACTCAGATAGCAGGCACTGACGGCTTGCTGCAAATCCGGATTGGCATGTTCACCCAGTTTTTCGTAGTAGGTTTCCAGATAGTGTTTGCATTCCTGCAGTGACAACTGGCGAATTAAATGGCTGTCGTCGTCCAGTACGCCGTCACCTTCTATAAACGCCAGCAGCTTGTCGGCTTTGATAGCAATGGCAACATGTGTAGCCACATCGCTAAAGGAAAGATTGAATACTTCGCCCGTTGGTGAATAGCCGCAAGGGGATAACAGCACAACCGCACCGGAATCGAGCGCCGTATGCAGGGCGCGGGTGTTGATGCGACGCACCTTGCCGGTGTGCTGCAGGTCTATGCCTTCGATTACACCATAAGGCATGGCGACCACAAAGTTGCCGCTGATGACCTGCATGTCGGCGCCGTGCATGGGGGAATTGGGCAGTCCGGTGGATAGTGCGGCCTCCACCGTTGTGCGCGCCTCACCAATGGCTTGAATAACCAGGCTCAGGCTTTCGCTATCGGTGATGCGCAGGTTTTTGTGGAAATTGCTGTAAGTGTCTGCGACCTGCAGGCGTTCGTCGATTTGTGGACGTGCGCCATGTACCAGTACCAAACGTACCCCGAGGCTGGACAGCAGGGCTACGTCATGGATGATGTTGTGGAAGTTGGGATGCTTGATTCCCTCGCCCGGCAACATGAGCACAAAGGTTCTACCCCGATGCTTATTGATATAGGGCGATGAATGGCGAAACCATTTAACGTAGTCTTGGGAAATATTGGGCACGTTTGTTCTCTGGTTGTGAATATGGCTTATAGACAGTAACGCTCAATCAGTTCGCGCAAAATTTTCACCGCTGGCTCTATTTGGTCGAGCGGAATAAATTCATCGGGCTGGTGCGCCTGGTTGATAGAGCCGGGACCTAGCACCAATGTTTGCATACCCAACTGTTGCATAAAGGGAGCCTCCGTGGCAAAGGCAACGCTTTCGGCACTGTGGCCGGTGAGTTGCTCGCAAACTTGCACCAGGTCGCTGGTTCTGTCCTGTGCGAAGGGATCTACGCCTTCAAACAGGGAGGAGAGCACTATATCTGTCCCGGTGCGCTCTGCAATAGGGGTAAGGCGCTGTTGGATAGCCTGGCGTATGGCTTCATTTTCCATACCGGGTAGCAGGCGCAGATCGAAATGCAGCTCGCAATCAGCACAGATCCGGTTAGCGCCGTCACCGCCGTGAATACAACCGAGGTTGAGTGTTGGTGTTTGCACGGCAAAACCCGGGTCCCGGTATTTCAATTGCAATTCACTGCGCAGGGCCAGTAATTCTCCCATTACATTGTGCATGGCCTCCAGTGCGTTATTGCCCAGGGCCGGGTTGGACGAGTGGCCGCTTTTACCGCGCACACGAATAGCTTCCATCATGATGCCTTTGTGGGCGCGCACCGGCACCAACCCGGTTGGTTCACCGATGATGGCGCAGCCTGGTGTTGAGCCCTGCATCCCCTCGCGCACCAGGGCACGTGCACCGCTCATGCTGCTCTCCTCGTCAGCGGTGGCCAGTACAATCAGTGGGTGGCGGAAACGTGTATACAGGTAGGGCTTTACTGCTTCGATAATGACCGGGAAAAACCCCTTCATGTCTGTTGCGCCCAGGCCATAAAGTTTGCCGTCTTTTTCCGTGAGGGTGAACGGGTCGCTCTGCCAGCGGTTGGCATCATAGGGCACAGTGTCTGTATGGCCGGCAAGTAGTAACCCTCCTTCACCTTTACCCAGGGTGGCGATGAGGTTGGCTTTCCCCGGTTGCTCCAATGGCATCACCCGGGTGATGAAGTTCATGTCGGCAAAGCTGTTGGCCAGGTAGTCGATAACCGGGCGATTGGGCATGTCCCACTCGGGTACAGCGCAGCTTACAGAGGGAATAGCTACCAAATCCCGTAGTTGTTGGCGGTAGTGCTTAGCATCGAAAGTCATGGGGTGATATGCCCTTGTGGCGAAAGCCTGTATCGGGTTGTTATCGGTGATCGGGCATTAAAAAGCAAGTTCTGGCAAATAAAAAGCCCGGCGAGGAAAACCGGGCCGGGCTTTGGGGGCAATCAAAGGCTAGCGCCTTAGCTGAATAGCCCTTTAAAGAAGTAAAAGAAGAGAATGGATAGGCCGGCACCGGCGGGTAGGGTGATTACCCAGGAGGCGAAAATGCCGCCGATAACCCCCAGGTTCAGGGCGCCAATACCGCGCGCCAGGCCGACGCCCAATACCGCGCCTACCAAGGTATGGGTGGTAGAAATGGGCAGGCCAATACCCGAGGCGATAACCACCGTGGCGGCGGCGGCCATTTCTGCGGCAAAACCGCGGCTGGGGGTCAGTTCGGTAATTTTCTTGCCGATGGTCACCATGACTTTGTAGCCGTAGGTGGCCAGGCCAATAACAATGCCGGTGGCACCCAGCAGCAATACCCAGGACGGCACCAGGGCTTTGGTCTCAACTGCTCCGGCCTGAACCACGGCGATTACCGCTGCTACCGGGCCTACGGCATTGGCCACATCGTTGGAGCCGTGGGCAAATGCCATGGAGCAGGCGGTAAAAATCATGAGGACGCCAAATACACGCTCCACGCTGGAAAACCGATTGCTTTTGTCCGCATGCGTATCCTGGTTGATACGGCTGAGCAGGTAGATACCTATACCGGCAACCGCAATGCCAATGAGTGCGGCAATCACCACTGCCTGGATGAAACCGAACTCAATATGATGCTCCTTGAGCACATACTTGAGCCCTTTGAGCAGGGTAACCATGGACAGGAAAAAGCCCACTGCAAACATGTAAAAGGGAATGTAGCGCTTGGCGTTGCCGAAAGGATCTTCGGTGTCCAGGATAAGGTGCTGCACCGAGCGGAAAATCCAGAAGGAGATAAAGCCGGCAATCACCGGGGTAATTATCCAGCTGCCCACAATGCCCCATACCTGGCCCCACTGTACCGCATCTACTGAAATACCCACGGCGGCGAAGCCAATAATGGCCCCGACAATCGAGTGGGTAGTGGATACCGGCCAGCCGAGGATACTGGCGATTAGCAGCCAACTGCCCGCCGCCAGCAGTGAGGAGAGCATCCCGTAGACAAACAGGTCGGGGTGGCTGGACATGATATCCAGCTCAACAATACCGCTGCGGATAGTTTCTGTTACTTCACCACCGGCGAGATAAGCACCGGCAAACTCGAACACCATGGCGATAATAATCGCCTGCTTCATGGTGAGCGCACGCGAGCCCACCGAGGTTCCCATTGCATTGGACACATCGTTGGCGCCAATGCCCCAGGCCATAAACAAGCCAAAAACGCACGCCAGAACAAACAGCACCTGGCCGTATTCAGCAAATAAAGTCATTATGGAATCCCCAAATTAAGATCGATTAGTGCGCCAGCAGCAGCTGCAAACGCCCGCCTACATCGTGGGCGCGGTTGGCGATATCGCCGACCCAGTCAATGATGTTGTACAGAAACATCACATCCACAGGGGGTAACTGGGCCTCCAGGGCAAAGAGGGAGGTACGGACGCCAATTTCCAAGTGGTCGGCCTTCTCTTCGAGTTTGTCCAATTCCTTGATCATGTTTTCAACGACAGTCAGCTCGCGCCCGCTAAAGCCGGTTTCGAGCAGCTCATCGAGTTCGTTGATCGCTGTCAACGCCTGTTCCGCCGCGGCTACGCTGGCGCGAACAAACTCATTCATCTGGTCTTGCATGCTTGCCGGGATAGTCATTTTGCGGCCCATGATAATGCCGGCAATGTCTTTGGCCCGGTTGGGGATGCGGTCCTGCATGGTCAGGAGTTCAAGTAGGTCGGTGCGGGGTACAGGGAGGAAAAGGCTTTTGGGGAGATGGAGGCGGAGTTGCTTTTTGATGTCATCAGCTTCGTGTTCATATTTGACAACCTGCTGCTGGATTTCCCCGGCAAGTACCCAATTACCATCGGTCACCGCCTCGAAAAACCCTACCAACTGGCCGGCAGCTTTGATCGCAACAGCCATATGCTCCTGCATAGGCTTAATCGGCGAACGGCCGAAGAGGTTGGATAAGTTAGCAAACGGCATGTGATATACCCCTTTGGTGAAAAGTGTGCGCAGTATAAAAACTTAGTTAGCAAAGGTCACTTGCTCTGTGAACTTTTTATGACAGCATGACGCGCGGTAGAGTGGGCTGTATGGGATAGGCCATGCAGATTCCTGGTGCAGGAGCCGCTACAATCCCGCTATGACCCCATGAATAACGATGGAATACCCCTAATGATGGTTCAGCCGATTTTGGATCGCTTCCTGGATTTACGTGGCATTGTGGATGACCTGGTCGCCGCCGGGCATATGAGCCGGGTGGATGCCAACGTGCTCCTGGGCGCCTCGCGCACCCGCGAGCAAGCGATTATGCATCCCCTTAGCTACATTGCTACCCAGGCAATCGAGGATCAACAGCGCCCCGGTAAAACCCTGGATGCGGAAACCCTGACGGCCTGGCTGGCAGAGATGGCCCGTATGCCGCAGTTTCATATCGATCCCATGAAAATCGACGTGGCCAAGTGTACCGAGGTTGTCAGTTACGCCTTTGCCAAGCGCCACGGCATCCTCTGTGTGCAGGTAAACCAGGATCATGTGGTGATCGCCTGCCTCCAACCCTTTATGGGGGGCTGGGAGCCGCAGGTTGAGCATGTGGCGCGCCGCCAGATTAAAAAGGTGGTCGCCAATCCGGCGGATATCGAGCGCTATATGGTGGAATTTTACACCCTGGCGCGCTCTATCTCCGGTGCCAGCGGGGCAGCGGCGGCCTCGGCGATTACCAACTTTGAGCAATTGGTGGAGCTGGGCAAGGCCAGTGATCCGGATGCCAACGACCAGCATATCGTTAAGATTGTGGACTGGCTGCTGCAATACGCCTATGACCAGCGCGCCAGCGATATCCATATAGAGCCGCGCCGTGAATTCGGGCGTATCCGCTTTCGTATCGATGGCGTTTTGCATTACGTCTATGAACTGCCCGCCAATGTGGCGACCGCTGTCACCAGTCGCCTGAAGGTATTGGCGCGCCTGGATATCGCCGAGAAGCGCAAGCCCCAGGATGGCCGGATCAAAACCCGGCGCAATGATGGCAGCGAGGTGGAGCTGCGCATGTCCACCCTGCCCACCGCCTTTGGCGAAAAGCTGGTGATGCGGATTTTTGACCCGGAAGTGCTGTTGCGCAGCTTTGCCGACCTGGGTTTGGTCGGCGATGACTACCAGCGCTGGCACGGTATGCTCACCCGACCCAACGGCATACTGCTGGTTACCGGGCCAACCGGTTCCGGTAAAACGACGACCCTCTATTCTTCCCTTCGCCAACTGGCGACCTCCGAGGTCAATGTCAGCACCATCGAAGACCCGATTGAAATGGTGGAAGAAAGCTTCAACCAGACCCAGGTACACCACAAAATCGGCCTGGACTTTGCCGCGGGTATCCGCAGCCTGATGCGCCAGGACCCGGACATTATCATGGTGGGCGAGATCCGCGACCTGGAAACCGCACAGATGGCTGTGCAGGCTGCGCTCACCGGCCACCTGGTACTCTCGACCGTCCACACCAATGATGCGCCTTCGACTATCGCGCGCCTGCTGGATCTGGGCGTACCCTCCTATTTAATCAATGCCACCTTATTGGGGGTGATGGCGCAGCGGTTGGTGCGTACCCTGTGTCCACACTGTAAAGAGGAGGGCACAATCCATGCGCAGGATTGGCAGGAGCTGGTCTCTCCCTGGAAGGTCAATGTCCCCGCCAAGGTCTATCACCCGGTGGGATGCCTTGAATGTCGCAACACGGGATACCTTGGGCGCCAGGGCATCTATGAAATCCTGGTGCTGTCCGACAACCTCAAGGAGCGTGTAACCCCCAGCTGTAATTTGCAGGATATGCGGCGCCAGGCGATGAAAGAGGGGATGCGTACCCTGCGCTTGTCGGGCGCACAAAAAATTGCCGCCGGGTTAACCACTATGGAAGAGGTTATGCGTGTAGCGCCACCGCCGGAAAAGGCGAATTAATCATTGTCTGCATGTCCTCCGGCAGTGGCTGGGGGAGCGAACCGATTGTGCAGTGATGTATCCACTTGAACCTATCAGGGAGTTGTTATGTACCGTTTGCATATCGCCAACAAAAACTATTCGTCATGGTCATTGCGTCCCTGGGTATTGATGCGCGCCCTGGATATTCCCTTTGACGAAATCCTGCACCCTTTTCCCGAGCAGGGAGCCTGGGACCAGTATCGCCAGTTTGCGCCCAACGGCAAGGTGCCCTGCCTGCAGGATGGCGACCTGACCATCTGGGATTCATTAGCGATTGTGGAGTACCTGGCAGAACAGCATGCCGGTGTTTGGCCTGGGGATACAGCAGCGCGCGCCTGGGCGCGCAGTGCCGTGGCGGAAATGCACTCCGGGTTTCAGGCCCTGCGTTCCACCTGTGGTATGAACTGTGGCTTGCGCATTGAATTGCCTGGTTTGTCGCTCGCCGTGCAAAAAGATCTGGCGCGTATCGATGAACTGTGGAGCCAGGGTGTGTCCCGTTTTGGCGGGCCATTTCTGGCGGGAAGCCAATTCACGGCGGTAGACGCCTTCTTCGCGCCTGTGGCATTCCGCGTGCAAACCTATGGGTTACCGCTATCAGCGATTGCACAGGCCTACAGCGAAACCCTTGTGCAATTAGCGGCCATGCAACAGTGGTATCAGGCTGCCTTGTTAGAACCCTGGCGTGAATCGGCCCATGAACAGGAGGCGTTGGACGCTGGCAGGTTGCTGGCCGACTATCGCAGCGCCTAGCCGTCATCATTCGGTCACCAACACCTGCCATGCTTGGGCTGGAATGAATCTGTAGCGAGGTCGTGATCATGGCACTGAGTTTTTGGCAGGTATTGTTGGTGGTTGTCTTGTTTTTGCTGCTGTTTGGACGCGGCAAGATTCCGCAATTAATGGGCGACCTGGCGGAGGGGATTCGCAGTTTCCGCAAGGGTGTGAGCGATGTGTCTGACACACCGAACACGGCAAATGCGGAGCAAAAAACCGAGCGGGTTGACGAGCAGAAACAGGCATAAACCTGTTTTGATCCGGCGTTGAAAAGACACGCCTTAAAAAGTCTGTTCACAAAAGAGGTCGCTATTTTTTAGCGGCCTCTTTTATTGTCGAAAATTGCTCCCGGCCATTTTTTGTGGCTGCCATCCATGGCAGCCACCCCTGCGGGGCCGCCGCTTCCGGCGTCAAAAATTGCTCCCAGCCATTTTTTAAATCGGCAACGTCCTTGTCACAGGTCGGATTAACCTCTGGCGCGGTAGCGCAGTACACCGAGCCCCAGCAATCCACTGGCCAACAGCAGCAAACCGGCGGGTTCAGGCACCTGGCTGACAGCGAGGTTGTAGTGATAGCCATCGTAACCGCCGAAGTCGCGGCCGCCGACGATCAGGGTATAGAAACCGGTTTGTCCAATGGCAAAATCACTCAGCGATTGGCCATAACTCCACAGGCTGGCGCCGGCGAGGTAGACCGCACTGCCAATATCGCCGCTGTTATCAAACAGGCCAAACAGCAAATCGCTGGCGCTCACCTCTCCGAAGTAAAGGCTGAACCCCAGCGACAATTCGTTACTGGTTAAATCCAGCGCGAGTGTTTCCCCCTCGGTAGCGTTAAAACCCCAGAGGTTTACCTGCTCGCCCCAACTGTTTAAACCGAAGGGCGCATCGCTCCAGCCGAAGTTGATATCCACCGCGCCGGTGTAATTGCCTGAGCCCTGGATTTCACCGTAGTAATGGACGGGAAGGGCCTTGGCACCGGCGGCGAGCACCAGTAAAAAACATGCAGCTAATAACGGTTTCATAGTGAATTTCCTTGTGAATAAAAAAATTAAAGAATGCCTTCGTTCCAGGGGCCGGTGATGGCGAAGGTGACGCCGGGGCTCTGGATATTGACGAACAGCCAGCGGTCGTAGAAGCAGGCTCCGCAGGTTTCTGCCCCTATGTAATTGCCGGCGTTGATGCGACCGGCCGTGCCGGGGAAACGGCTGTGGATAATGGCCACATCGGCGGCGTTCAGGTTCATATTGTTGCGACCAAACTCAAACACGTCGCCGGCCTGGTTCAGGCCCATCAAACGCGAAATACCACCGCGGTCTTCGCACAGCAGCAGTCCGCCGCGCGGAGACACGGTCATATTGTCCGGTGCAACCGGGTGGCTGGTGTTGTTGCGGCTTTCAAAGGTCAGCGTCAGGGTTTCGCGGCGCGGGTCGTAGTGGAATACCTGGCCGCCACCGATGCCGCCGCCACTGGTGGAGACAAAATAAATCAGGCCGGTGTCGTACCAGGCACCTTCGAGGCGGGCAAAACGCGCGGCACCCTTGTTATAGCCCTGGGTGTAGTTGCGCGGATTGATCGATTCCGGCTGGTCGATGATGACCCACTCCACGTCCCAGGTGGTACCGTTGGGATAGCTGGCGAGCAGGTTGGCCTGCGGCAGGTTTGTTACCGCGAGCATTTCCAGCACACCGCCTTCGAGCAATTTGCCGTAGACATTGGGGCGATAGCGGTAGAAGCCCGAGGAGGTGCCGGCGTCTTCGGTGATATACACATAACCGGTCACCGGGTCTGTCGCCGTGGCTTCGTGCGCGCGGCGTCCCATGGCCTTGATCGGCGTGGGGCTGGCTTTGCCGAAACCGGGCACTTCAAAAATCCAGCCGTGGGTAATGCCGCTGTAGGTATCGGTTGTTTCTTCGCAGGTCAGCCAACTGCCCCAGGGCGTAATACCGCCGGCGCAATTGGTGGAAGTGCCACTGATGCTCATGTAGGAAGCCAGCCACTGGCCATTGAACGCATCGAACAATAAATTGCTGCAACCGCCGCCGCCGCGGGTGTCGTAAATAGCGGGCGATTTGACCGCCGTACCCGCACCGCGCACTTCGTGGTTGCGCACCAGGGCGATGGTATTTCCCTGGGCGGCGACGACACCCATGCCGTCGTGTACGCCGGGCGTGGCAACACCGTCTTTCATAATCATGCCGGTCCAACCGTAGGACCAGTATTTAAAACCGGCGGGCAATTGCAGCAGCGGCAGGCCGGTGCTTTCATCGGCCACCGGCATCACCGGGCCGTAATCACTGGTAAAGGCGGCATTGGCACTGTTGGCCATGGCGGCGAGAGAAATGGCGGCGGCACCGGCAGCGCCGCCTTTCATAAATTCGCGGCGGTTGACAACAGGTTCGACAGGAAAAAGAGTGTCGGGGACGGGTACTTCCGGACTATTATTCATAGCGTAATCTCCACGGTTGAGGGATTGTTCATTTGGCGATGAGCACAATGTCTCGACCGGGGAGGTTACGACCCGAATATGAAAGTAAGGCGTCAATCAAGTGACAATTGACGCCTTTGTTTTTTTAACTGGTTTGTGTTGCCGGTTTATTGGCGGATGGTTTTTTGTCAGCAGGTTTTGTGCGTGTTTTTTCCTGCCAGCGAATCAGCCAGATGCTCACTTCGTAGAGCAATAAAATCGGTGTGCCCAGGGCGATTTGTGAAATCAAGTCCGGCGGGGTGATCAGGGCGGCCAGCGCGTAAATGCCCACAATGGCATAGCGCCGGCCTTTTACCAGGCTGTCGGCCGTCAGGGCGCCGGTATGGGCGAGCAACAGCAGTATCACCGGCAATTCAAAACTTAATCCGAATGCCAGGATTAATTGAATCACCAGTCCCAGGTATTCACTTACCCGCGCTTCCAGCTGCACTGGCATGTTGCCATCGAGGCCGGTGGTTTCAAAGCTGATAAAAAAGCTCCATGCCAGCGGGAACACAAGGTAATAGGCAAGTGCCGCACCGGCGACGAATAACACCGGCGTCATGGCAAAGAGCAGGCTCAGGCCGCGCTTTTCGTGCCGGTAAAGTCCGGGGGCGATAAACTTCCATAGCTGGATCAGTATCAGCGGCAGGGTAATAAACAGCGCGGCAAAAAAAGCTAATTTTAAATAGGTGATAAAGGCTTCGTGCAGGCCGGTGTAGATCATGCGCCGCCCTGGTTCCTCACCCAGAATATCCACCAGGGGCTGCATCAAAAACTGGTAAATCTGTTCCGCGACCAGATAGCAGGCGATAAATGCCAGGACAAAGGCCATCAGGCAAAGCAGCAGGCGTTTGCGCAATTCAACCAGGTGTGAAAGCAGGGGGGCGCGGCTTAAATCCACGGAGCTGTGATCGTTCATGGCGTCAGGTGTTGGCAGGGGAATTAGCGGTGGGTGATGCCGTCGTTGGCGACGGCGCGCTGTGCTGGCGCTGCACGTCTTCCATGGCTTGCTGGTACATTGCCTGCACTTGCTGGTTGTGGGTGGCATCGCGGCTGGGTTCGGCTTGCTCCATCACCTGGCGCACATGCTCGGGCAGCAAATCGTAATAGGAGGGCTGCTGGCGCTGGTCTGGCTGGGAGGCGAGATTGATCTCGTTCTCCAGGGTGCGAATGCCCATCAGGGAGTCGCGGTAGATGCGCTGCAACTTGCCCCAGAGTTGTCCGAGGATGCGCGCCAGGCGCGGCAAATCCTGCGGGCCTATGACCACCAGCGCCAATACGGCGAGAAACAATAATTCCGACCAACTCAGATCAAACATGGCTCGCTCCAGACTCGGTTTTTCAGTCCGAGCATGCCATGGGCGGATTAAGGAATCGTGACAGCGGTGCTAGAACACCAGCTTGCAGCCCACCAGCATCAGCATGATTGCCAGTGCCGGGCGCAGGTAGTGGTCAGCAACGCGGTTGGCGAGATGGCTGCCCATGTAAATGCCGGGCAGTGATCCCATGAGCAGGTTGGCGAGCAGGCTCCAGTCGACATTGCCCAGTCCGGCGTGGCCCATGCCCGCGACCAGGGTCAGGGGGACGGCGTGGGCGATTTCTGTTCCCACCAAACGCACGGTTGGCAGTAACGGGTAGAGCATAAACAGGGCAACGGTTCCCAAGGCTCCGGCACCAATAGAGGTAATGGTCACCACCACACCCAGGATTACACCGGTAAGCACCGTTGCGATGAACTGTTGGCGGCGGGTCATACGGGTAATCCAGGATTCATTCTTGCGGCTGTAATCAAATATTTTGCGTTTGAACAGGATCGCGATGGCGGTCAGGATGAGTGCATAGCCCAGGGTGAGCTTGATGATTTTGTTCAAGGTATCGGTATCGATGCTGATACTGTGCAGAACCAGAAGTGTCAGGGCCGCCGCCGGCAAACTGCCAAGCGCCAGCTCTCCAGTGATACGCCAATCAATATTCTTCTTTTTATGGTGGACATGGATACCACCGGCTTTGGTAATGGCGGCATAGAGCAAATCCGTTCCCACCGCATTGGCCGGGCTTACCCCGAAGTACAGCAGTATCGGGGTCATCAACGAACCGCCCCCCACACCGGTCATACCGACAATAAAGCCAACCACCAGGCCGGCAACGATGTATCCGATGTGAAAATCCATAAAGCAAGACTCTGGGCTGAAAACAGGCAAGTGTTGATTTTTCAACAGGGCGCGCAGGCTAACAGTCGGGGGCAGTATCCTCAAATTCCATTTAGTTATTTTCTTATTGCTAAAAAGAATATTTGGTGACGGCTATAGCAATCATCCCCCTTGCAAAAACAAATGGAGTTGTCTTTTTTCAATATTTATATTATAAATATTATCGTTTGTTTGCCTTTGGTGTTTAACAGGTCAATACAAGCGTTATGCCTTGCTAGTTCCGGGCCCGTCTATAAGGCCCAATTTCCTGATAACAATAAAACAGGTATACATCATGAAACTATCTAACCTTCAGCGTTTGCTGGCGGGTGCCGGTTTGCTCCTGGCGCCGCTGTTCGCCCAACACTCACTTGCCGCCCCGGTAAAAGGTGCCGATGTCAGCTGGACTTCGCAGATCGAAGACAATGGCTACAAGTACTACAACCGCAGCGGTGTCCAAAAAGACGTTTTTGCCATCATGAAAGAGCAGGGGATGACCGCTGTGCGCCTGCGCGTGTGGGTCAATCCGGCCGATGGCTGGTACAACGGCACCCAGGATGTGGTCGCCAAAGCCAGGCGCGTCAAAGCAGCTGGCCTTAAATTGATGGTGGATTTCCACTACAGCGATACCTGGGCCGACCCCGGCAAACAAACCAAACCGGCCGCCTGGCGCAATTACACCTTCCAGCAATTGATGGATGCGGTGTGGAACTCCACCCGCTACACCCTGCAAGCGATTAAAGATGCCGGTGTGACCGTGGATTGGGTGCAGGTCGGCAATGAAACCAACAACGGTATGTTGTGGGATGATGGCAAGGCCTCGGTCAATATGCGCAATTACGCCTGGTTGACCAACACCGGCTACAACGCGGTAAAAAGTATCTACTCCGGTGCCAAAGTGATTGTGCACCTGGCCAACTGCCACGATAACGCCAACTTCCGCTGGATTTTTGATGGCCTGCGCAACAACGGTGCCCAGTTCGATATCATCGGCGCTTCCAACTATCCCACCAACGCCGGCGGTTACACCTGGCAAAACGCCAATACCGCGTGCTTGAACAACCTCAATGACATGGTCAGCCGCTACGGCGTCCCGGTGATGATTACCGAAATCGGTGTGCCCTGGGATCACTCACAGGCCTACACCATCGTCAAAGACATGGTTACCAAGGTGGGCCAGGTCAGCGGTGGCAAGGGGGCGGGAATCTTCTACTGGGAACCCCAGGCGCGTCCGGGTTGGCAGGGTTATACCCTGGGGGCTATGGATAACAACGGCAAAGCCACTGCTGTGTGGGATGCGTTTAAGTAATTCCGCTCCTGTTTTTTCCTGTACAAAAACCGCATGGATAGCCTCTGTGCGGTTTTTTGTTGTTTGGCGAAGTTGTTTAACGATGTAGGTACTCCTATGAACGCAGTCTATGGCGCAACCCTGGTATGTGTAACAGCCTTGTTATTGGCGGCTTGTGGTGGTTCGGAAAGTTCTGCTGGAGGCGGTGTAGCATCGTCCAGCCCATCATCCCCGGCGAGCAGCCTGGCATCGTCTTCAGCGAGTTCTGTGTCCAGCTCTCACGCAAGCACCAGTTCCAGCGAAGGGCCGGTGTTGAGCAGTAACTTCGTCCTGGGCGCGGATATCAGTTGGGTGTCTGAAATGGAGGCCAGCGGGCGCCGGTTTTACAACCGCGCAGGCGAAGAGATCGAGGCTTTTGCGCTGATGCAGGCACTGGGTGTTAATGCCATTCGCTTGCGCGTGTGGGTCAATCCGGCAGACGGTTGGTACAACAGTCCCCAGGATGTGGTGGCCAAGGCCAGGCGCGCCAAGGAGCAGGGGCAGCGCATCATGATCGATTTCCACTACAGCGATAATTGGGCCGATCCGGGCAAGCAAACCAAGCCTGCCGCCTGGGCTGACTATACCCTGGAGGAATTGCAGGACGCTTTGGTGGAACATACCCACAGCACCTTGCAGGCGTTAAAAGACGAAGGCGTCACCCCGGAATGGGTGCAGGTCGGCAATGAAACCAATGATGGTTTTTTGTGGGACAGTGCGCGCCCCTCGGTGGAGCCGCGCGCAACCAATATGAAAAATTACGCCGACTTAACCAGTGCCGGTTACGATGCCGTGAAGGCTGTTTTTCCCGATGCCCTGGTGATTGTGCATTTGGCCAATTGTCACGATAACGCCAATTTCCGCTGGATTTTTGATGGCCTGACCAGTAACAACGCCAGGTTCGATGTCATCGGTGCATCCTCCTACCCGCTCGCCAACTCCCCCATGACCTGGCAAACCTCCACTGCCAATTGCCTGGTAAACCTCAACGATATGGTGACGCGCTATGGCGTCCCCGTCATGCTCACCGAAATCGGCTTGCCCTGGGATCATGTGAATGCCAAAACGGTAGTGGCCGATCTGATTAACAAAACCGCTGCCGTAAAAGACGGTATGGGCCTGGGGGTGTTTTATTGGGAACCTTTATCCTATTACGGTTGGAAGGGGTATACCCTGGGCGCCTTTGACGATAGTGGTAAACCGGCAGCGGCTATGGAGGCTATTACAGAGGCGGCGGCGCGCATTGCGCGTGAGTAATATCAAAACAGGTTTATGTTGATGCGCAGGGAATGGCATTTTTTATTCTTGGCTTTGGCGCTGGATTTTTCATTTTTTTCTGATAGCATCCCCGGTTCTTCTCACTGACGCGATACCATAAGAATAATCGCGCACATTTATCCGGCACTTATTCTGTCAATAACCTCGGATATCACGCAGGGGCATTCTGCCTCAGCGGTGGATTGTTATTGATAAAAAAAGGGAGCCTGCCGGATGCAGTCTTTTTCAGTATTTCGCTCACTCAGTGTTTTTCTTTTCCTTCTTTTTGCTAACCAGGCCTGGGCCTTAACCCTCGAAGAAAATACCTCGGGTTTCTGCAGTTACGATGGTGCGGTGCAAAGCACCCACGCCGGTGCCGCCAATAACCAGTATGTCAATCTCAGCAACGAGGCGGGTAAAGGTATTACCTGGGCCGTGCAAGTCGCACAGGCTGGCAATTACACCGTTCAATTTCGCTATGCCAATGCGGGAACCCAATCAGCAATCCAGGCCGCAATCCGGGTAAATGGTGTTGTGGTATCCCATGGTTTCCCGTTTCCAAAGACGACGGCCTGGAACAGCTGGACCAATTCCGGTTTGCTGACACTCGCGCTGAAAGCCGGCAATAACACAATTCGCCTGGAAACCACTGTGGCGACAGAATTTGCCAATATCGATTCACTGACTGTGCATGGCACAGGATTAAGTGCGGGTACGTGTTCCGGAGCCGGTACGCCGCAAGCACCGAATAATGGAGTGATACTCCAGCCGCAAGCGCCTGTGTTGGCGTCCACCCCGAGCCCCAGCGCCGGGATTGATATGGCCAGGCCTGCACCGGGCGAATTTGATGTCACCAGCAGCGGCCAGGCGAGTTACACCCTTCCCATTCTTACCGCACCGGGTACCGCCGGGTTGGTGCCCAAGGTCAGTGTGGGTTACAGCAGTGGGGCGGGCAATGGCCCCATGGGACTCGGGTGGTCGTTAAGTGCAGGTGGTGCCATCAGTCGCTGTCGCCAAACAGATAGCCAGGATAAAAACGCCTTGCCTGTTACCTGGTCGGCACAAGACCGGTTTTGCCTGAATGGGGAGCGTTTGCTGGTGGTGTC